>NZ_VTPZ01000049.1 GCF_008638305.1 Pseudomonas profundi | reverse complement strand
GAATCAGCAGCCTATCGAGCATCCTGTCCGTGAATGTGGGGTAGAATCTCTGGCATTTACGCCATCAGGACAGGCCCCCACGACGGGTGCCCATAGGGATTTCGCAATGCCCCTCACGCTGCAACAACTGGAACGCCACCTGTTCAAGGCCGCCGATATTCTGCGCGGCAAAATGGATGCCTCGGAGTTCAAGGAATACATCTTCGGGATGCTGTTTCTGAAGCGCTGCTCCGACGTATTCGAGGAGCGCTACGAGCAAGTGGTTGACCAAGAACTGAAGGCTGGAAAGAGTCGGGCTGACGCCTATGTCTCGGCAGCAAGCCCACGCTGGTACAAGCGCGACGGCGGTTTTTGGGTTCCTCAACAATCACGCTTCAGCCACCTGGTCAACGAAGCGCACCTCAACGTCGGCGACCTGCTGAATAAGGCGTTGGCCGGGATCGAGGAAAGCAATGCGTCCCTGGAAGGCGTGTTGGAGCACATCGACTTCACCCGCAAGGTCGGCCAGAGCAAGATTCCTGACCAGAAGCTACGCCAGCTCATCACCCACTTCGGCGATGTGCGCCTGCGCAACAGCGATTTCGA
>NZ_VTPZ01000048.1 GCF_008638305.1 Pseudomonas profundi | reverse complement strand
TGCAGGGGTTCTTGAAGGGGTTGGGGTATGTCTGAGAGAACCACCTGGGAAGCCTGCACTGTCAGAGATGTTATCGAGCGTCACTTTTGTGGCCCAAGCCCTGACTGTGAGGAGCGGCAAATTTTCGCACCCGAAGAATGGGGCGTTCTGAAAACCACAGCGATCACATGGGCCGGATGGAACGATGCTGCTCATAAGGTCTTGCCAAAAGCATTTTGGGAGCAGTCCCAAATTGAGGTTCATGAAGGTGATGTGCTGGTTACGAAGGCAGGTCCGCGACATCGAGTAGGTGTTGTCTGCCATGTTCCGAGCACTCATAGCCGGCTGGTTGTTTCCGGAAAGATGATCGGACTCCGGCCTAAGACGGAAGTGGTTGATGCACGGTTCTTGGCAGGCTTTCTAGGAACAAAGGAGCCGCAAAAGTACATCCATGACCGCACGACCGGAATGGCAGAGTCGCAGGTAAACTTCGCCAACGAAGTCCTGTTGGATGCTCCCTTACGGCTACCGCCAGTCCACGAGCAGCACTTGATCGCCAGGGTTCTCGACACCCTCGACACCGCCATCCGCGAAACCGAGGCGCTGATCGG
>NZ_VTPZ01000047.1 GCF_008638305.1 Pseudomonas profundi | reverse complement strand
GCAGTCGGCGCAGCTCAGGATCGCCTTTCTTGGTGAGCTTGCGTCGACCTATTTGTTTGCCCGAGTCTCTGACTCTGACATCCATGCCCAGGAACGCAATGAAGGCGTCACTGGTTTTGAAGGGGCCGCGATGGAAGGTGTTGGCCAGCGCCATGGCCGTCAGGTCGCCGATGCCTTCGATGGCCTTGCAGCGCTTGGCATCGAGCCACCAGCCGACATCTGCCATAGCTTGTTTTAATCGCTGAACGATTAGCAGCTCTACTCGGCGAATATGCGCATCTAGCTGTTTGGCGGCCTGCTTCAACTCCGGTATGTCCTGCAGACTTTGACTCAGGGCTACTCTGGTATGAACCAGCGACGCCCGGCGGCGCATCAGCCCTTGGACGCGATAGAAGGCATCATGTGCAGGTATCCACGGTTTAAGGCTGTCCATTTCCTTGGTGAGATAGCGGAGAATGAGCTTGGCATCTGACGCATCAGTCTTTGCCCGGGTGCCGACGCCACTGCGGTAATGGTTGAGCTTGTATCCGTCCAGCAGATAGAGCTCAAAGCCTGCTTCGTGCGCCAACCTGGCAAGCTGGCGGTGATAGATACCGGTCGCCTCCAGGGCAATCTTCGATCCAGGTGG
>NZ_VTPZ01000046.1 GCF_008638305.1 Pseudomonas profundi | reverse complement strand
TTGCCCAGGCGGAGCTCGACCGCCGCAACAAACCCTGAACGCCTTCGTTGACGAGTACCGTGACCGTTACGGGGTCGAGTCGATCTGCCGCGTGGTGCAGATCGCTCCGTCCGGTTACTACCTGCATGCAGCACGTGCCCGACAGCCTGAACGGCGAAGCACTCGCGCCCAACAGGATGAGTTGCTGTGTGAGGACATCAAGCGTGTATGGGAGGACAACATGCGCTGCTATGGCGTCGTGAAGGTCTGGAAGCAACTCAGGCGCGACAAGGTGCACGTTGCCCGTTGTACCGTTGCGCGACTGATGCGCCACTTGGGGTTGCAGGGTGTTCGGCGCGGCCAGGTAGTTCGTACCACGGTGCCTGATGGCAACGCCGTCTGTCCTCTCGACAAGGTTCAACGCCAGTTCAAAGCTGACCGTCCCAATCAGTTATGGGTTTCAGACTTTACATACGTATCAACGTGGCAGGGTTGGCTCTACGTAGCCTTCGTTATCGATGTCTTTGCGCGACGTATCGTCGGCTGGCGTGTGAGCAACAGCATGAAAACGGACTTCGTGCTCGATGCTCTGGAGCAAGCACTCTACGCTCGGCAGCCAGGCCACACGGACGGTCTGATCCACCATAGCGATAGGGGTAGTCAGTACGTCTCTATTCGTTATACGGAGCGTCTCGCTGAGGCTGGAATAGAGCCCTCTGTTGGTAGCAAAGGAGACAGCTACGACAAC
>NZ_VTPZ01000045.1 GCF_008638305.1 Pseudomonas profundi | reverse complement strand
TACAACGTCAAGGTTCGCGTCAAAGCGGACAATTCCGGTGTCGATCTCGCCAACGTCAAGATGTCGATGAACCCCTTCTGCGAAATTGCTGTGGAAGAGGCCGTGCGCCTGAAAGAAAAAGGCGTGGCGACTGAAATCGTCGCTGTGTCTGTCGGCCCGACTGCTGCCCAGGAGCAGCTGCGTACCGCTCTGGCACTGGGTGCCGATCGCGCCATTCTGGTTGAGTCCACTGAAGAGCTGAGCTCGCTGTCCATCGCCAAGCTGCTCAAGGGTGTGGTCGACAAGGAACAGCCGCAGCTGGTCATTCTTGGCAAGCAGGCCATCGACTCCGACAACAACCAGACCGGCCAGATGCTGGCTGCGCTGTCCGGCTACGGCCAGGGCACCTTCGCTTCGGCAGTCAACGTCGAAGGCGAAAGCGTCAAGGTTACCCGTGAAATCGACGGTGGCGCCCAGACCGTTGATCTGAAGCTGCCGGCCATCGTCACCACTGACCTGCGTCTGAACGAGCCGCGTTACGCCTCGCTGCCCAACATCATGAAAGCCAAGAAGAAGCCGCTTGAAACCCTCAAGCCGGAAGATCTGGGCGTCAGCATCGCTTCGACCCTGTCCACTGTGAAGGTTGAAGCACCGGCCGCGCGCAGCGCCGGCATCATGGTCAAGTCGGTAGACGAGCTGGTCGACAAACTCAAGAACGAAGCCAAGGTGATCTAAATGACAATTTTGGTTATTGCTGAACACAACAACGCCGAGCTGACTGCCTCGACCCTGAACACCGTGGCGGCTGCCAAAGCCATTGG
>NZ_VTPZ01000044.1 GCF_008638305.1 Pseudomonas profundi | reverse complement strand
ATAATCTTGGCAACCACACCGGCACCAACGGTACGTCCGCCTTCGCGAATAGCGAAGCGCAGGCCGTCTTCCATGGCGATCGGAGCGATCAGAGTAACAACCAACTTCACGTTGTCACCCGGCATTACCATTTCCACACCTTCCGGCAGCTCACAGGAACCAGTCACGTCAGTTGTACGGAAGTAGAACTGCGGACGGTAGCCCTTGAAGAACGGAGTGTGACGGCCGCCTTCATCCTTGCCCAGCACATACACTTCAGCTTCGAACTGGGTGTGCGGCTTGATGGTGCCCGGCTTGGCCAGTACCTGACCACGCTCAACGTCTTCACGCTTGGTACCACGCAACAGAACACCAACGTTCTCACCGGCACGGCCTTCGTCCAGCAGCTTGCGGAACATCTCGACGCCAGTACAGGTGGTCTTGACGGTATCCTTGATACCTACAATCTCCACTTCTTCCTGGACCTTGATGATGCCACGCTCGACACGACCCGTCACAACAGTACCGCGACCGGAAATAGAGAACACGTCTTCGATCGGCATCAGGAACGGCTTGTCGATGGCACGCTCAGGCTCAGGGATGTAGGCATCCAGAGTCTCGACCAGCTTACGTACGGCAGAAGTACCCATTTCGTTGCCGTCTTCGCCATTCAGCGCCATCAGCGCGGAACCGATGATGATCGGCGTGTCGTCGCCAGGGAAGTCGTACGCGCTCAGCAGATCGCGAACTTCCATTTCGACCAGCTCCAGCAGCTCTTCGTCATCAACCATGTCAGCCTTGTTCAGGAACACGACGATGTACGGGACACCTACCTGACGGGACAGCAGGATGTGCTCGCGAGTCTGTGGCATCGGGCCGTCAGCTGCAGA
>NZ_VTPZ01000043.1 GCF_008638305.1 Pseudomonas profundi | reverse complement strand
TCCCAGTCGCGCTGGGCATGGATGAAGATCTGTTCTTCGTTCTTTTTGTCTTCAATGCGCAGTTCGTTGAAGCCGTCGCCGCCGGGGCTGCTCAGGGTCTTGAATACGCTGCGAGTCTTGTTGGCTGGCAGGTCATAGGGGACCGGGTGTTCCTTGTGATACAGGCAGCCGGTTACCAACGGCTGATCGGGATCGCCTTCGAGGAAGGAGACGAGCACTTCCATTCCGACGCGTGGAATGGCGATACCACCGTAGCGGTCGCCGGCCCAGCTGCTGGCAACGCGCAACCAGCAGCTGCTCTTGTCATTACCCTGGCCGTGACGGTCCCAGTGAAACTGAACTTTGATGCGGCCGTATTGATCGCAATGGATCTCTTCGCCTTGTGGGCCAGTCACTACCGCGGTCTGGTTGCCGAGAACTTGTGATTTTGTGTGTTCTAGCTGTGGACGGTACGGCACATCCCAGGGCGTGGCGGTGAAGCGGTTGCGGTAGCCCTGCGTAACCCCATCGGCAACAGTTACGTCGCTGGTGACCGATTCCTCCAGCACCTGCGGCTGCTTGCCTTGGTGATGGATTTCAGTGAGTAGCCAGAGGTCATTCCAGCTGCTACGGCTGTGGTTGGCTAAGGGAAGGAAATGCCCGCTGATTAACAAGGGTTGGTCGCTGGAACCTTCCGCCAGGCGGTAGTCGCTGCGGTGGCGTTCAAGACTGCGCTGGGCCAGATGCTTGCCCCGTTCGCGGTCGGTGAAGCGGCCGGGGTAGTCATAATCTTCCAGATCCGGGACGGCTGCGCCCCGGGACGCGCTTTCCAGTTGCAGACGTGGCTTTTCGAAATCGTAATCACGGCGGGTCACGCGGCTGGGACGGGTTTCCAGGCGCAGGGCGAAGCGTTTGATAACCGGTTCATCCGCCACCATGCCATTGCCCTGTTC
>NZ_VTPZ01000042.1 GCF_008638305.1 Pseudomonas profundi | reverse complement strand
ACCGACAACGACGGCGAAGTCCGCGCCGCCACCATACCGGCGAGTCCACTCAGCAGACTATGCTCAGGATGCAGACCAGTGGCCGTGCCATTGTCCTCGACACCCAGCCACAGCTCGCCGCCTTCTGCATTGGCCAGACAGATCAGCGCTTCGATCAGGTCGGTATCGGACAGCTTCTTGCGGTCACTCTTGAACTCGACTGTGAGGGTTTCGCGGGGCGGCAAGCGCGGGGGCATGTCAGGCTTCCGTTTGTGCAACAGCGGGGGTGACGCGAACGCGACCGGTCAGCAGATCATTCATCAGGCCGATTTTTTGTGACTTTAGCTTATTGAGTTTTGCTTGCTCCTCCTCAAGACGAATATCAGCTGACTCTAGAATTTCTTCAGTACGAACCTGCTCCTTCACATCAGGGAAGGCAATTTCCAGTTTGCGCAAAGGGGCTATCGAGATTTCGGCGCGGGTAGTACCCACCTGTGCCTGTTTGATTATGGTTTGGCCAATCGGCGACCGAAGCATCTGAGCAAGAAACTGAGAACGAATACCGCTGGTCGGTCTGATAAGCGCGATGTCTCGGCTTATATTGCCAAGGAAGTGCGGAGGAACCATGCCAATCCGTCCTATCGTACCTTTGATCGACAGGAGGACGTCACCCGGCTTGACACGGCTTCTAGGGTAGGCTAAATCGATGCTGCTGGCCGTTCTATGAATGCCCGTTGCGTAGTCACCGAGCAGGTCCCTGATAGCCAGCACAGGTACGCCAGAAGACACGTAATCAAGCACTTGGACGATGCCATAACAGATCGGTGTTGCTGTTATTTTGTCCAGCGACTGGACATCCCACTCTCTCGGAATCCACCCCAACGGCGATTCCTTGTAGAGCTGTGGCGCCTCACTCTGTGGCGGGCGCAGTTGACCGTTAGCGTCGATGCCGCGGGTCAGCAGGTCGTGCAGCAGGCCCTGCTTGACGACCTTTAGCTTACCGATCAGCGCCTCGGTTTCGCGGATGGCGGTGTCGAGGGT
>NZ_VTPZ01000041.1 GCF_008638305.1 Pseudomonas profundi | reverse complement strand
ACCGACAACGACGGCGAAGTCCGCGCCGCCACCATACCGGCCAACCCTTCCAGCATGCGATGTTCGGCATGCAGGCCGGTGGGCGTGGCATCATCCTCGACGCCCAGCCACAGCTCGCCGCCTTCGGCGTTGGCCAGACAGACCAGCGCCTCGATCAGCTCGCGGTCGGGGAGCTTCTTCAGGTCGCTCTTGAACTCGACGGTAAGGGTTTCGCGGGGCGGCAGGCGCCGGGTCATGTCAGGCTCCCGTTTGTGCAGCAGGTTGCTGCACAGATTCCAGCAGCGGGGTGACGCGGACGCGGCCAGTTAGGAGGTCGTCCATCAGGCCAACCTTCTGCTGGCGGAGCTTTTCCAGTTCGGCATCATGGGCTGCCAGATCCTGCTCAGTTTCCATAAGGATGGCAGCCGCTTGATCTTGCTCCCAGCGTTGAGGCACTGCAATTTCGTAGCTCCTGAAGAATGGCAGTCCGATGGTTTTGATCGTGCTTCCTATCGCAATAGCCTCGAACTTGGGCTTTTCTCGCTGTAGGTAGAAGTACAGGAAAAGGTTGTTCAGCTTTTCTCCGCAACGCCACGCTATGAAGTGCTGGCTCACCGCCATGTCGCAGTCCAGGATGGCACTTTTTCCGATCCCAGCATCGCGGGACAAGATGACGGTTCCCTCGGGATGAAGAACAGCCGATGAGTTGGCTATACCAAGTTCGCTGATTTCTTTGTCCGTCTCGTAGATATAGATCCTGTCGAGACGATGCGAGTCGGCCAGGGAAACCCACTTGATGCCGCCATTCCAGTAGGAAGAGACATTTTTACTTGGTGTGTGGCCGCTGCCTCGCACCGCAACAGTATCAAGCGGCAGCGCCTCCCACTCACTCGGAATCCACCCCAACGGCGACTCCTTGTAGAGCTGCGGCGCTTTGCTCTGCGGCGGTCGCAGTTGGCCGTTGGCGTCGATGCCACGGGTCAGCAGGTCGTGCAGCAGGCCCTGCTTGACGGCCTTGAGCTTGCCGATCAGCGCCTCGGTTTCGCGGATGGCGGTGTCGAGGGT
>NZ_VTPZ01000040.1 GCF_008638305.1 Pseudomonas profundi | reverse complement strand
CTGTCCATGCTGCTGCACATAGTTCAGCACCATCTGCTCATTTTGAATGGGTGTGAACCCAGCTTGACGCGTGTAGGCGGCCTTGTCACCCGAAGCCTGATACAAACTGGCCGACAGCGTATAACTACGCGCCCGCGTTGAGCCGTGCGCTTCCACCAGACCGGCTTCAGTCAAGGCTTCCAGGGTGCGCTTGGCGCTGGCAGTGTCGCGCTGTATCTGTGTGGCCAACTCATCGGCAGTCACCCGCTTGGTCGAGCGCAGCGCCGCCAGCGCAATCAGGCTGTCAATGGGTAGCTCGTTGTTGGTGGCCCGTTCGTGCTCCACCACCAGGCGGCGAAATTCCAGATCGGCCTCGGTGGTCGGCAGGCGCAACACCACACTCTGTGCTGTGGTGTAACTGTAATCCGGTGCGGGTCGGCCAAACTTGAGCATGCCGCGAAAGATCTTGTCCACACCGCGCCCGGAGCGTTCAACCACGCCGATGCGCTTCATGGCGTCCGCCAAAGCCGGGTTGCGCGGGCGCGGTTCGGTGACCAGCAGGTTGGCCAGGGTCACACCATCTACCAGCCCGCCGGGGTTGCTGACCACCAGCGCCTCGTCCTCAAGACGCACATGCACGGCGCCGAGACGGTGATAGTCGCGGTGGATCAGCGCGTTGGCCACCGCTTCGCGGTAAGCGCCCATATCGACCTTAGGCACCGGCACGCGGAACAGGCCGACTTGCAGTTCTTCCTCCGGGTTATAGGGGCGGAAGTTGGTTTCCAGCCAATCCAGCGCCTTGAGCAGAGGGAAGCGACGGAACTCATTAAAACGTACTGCCTGCTGGGCCAGCACCTGGAAGGCGAATTCGTGGGTAGGCACCAACTGGCGTAGGGAGGTTTCCCTGCCTACAAGTAGCAAGCCGGTGAGCGTCGGTACGCGCGAGCCATCCGGCTGGCGTGCGGTAAGCATCAGCGCGCCGTCGAGGGCTTCGTCGTCCAGTTCCAGTAACACGCGGTCACCGCCAAACTGCTGTACAGCCTGGCGCAGGCGTTCGCGCTCCAACGGGTCAAGGTCTGCCACAGTGGCGCCGGCCACCGGCTGAGCCGACACGTCGATCAGGCCGAAGCTGGAGGCGCGGCTGGCCCGCTCATGCGGCAACATGGCTACGCACTCGGGCGTACCGTCGTGCTTCACGCGGCGGCGTAGGTAAACGCCGCTAGTGGTCGCCACTTCACCGTGCGCTTTGGGCACCTGAATACACGCCACGGTCACCCCGTTCACCTCAACCGCCTCCGCCTGCACCGACAACGACGGCGAAGTCCGCGCCGCCACCATACCGGC
>NZ_VTPZ01000004.1 GCF_008638305.1 Pseudomonas profundi | reverse complement strand
TAAGTCGACGCTGGTGGGTCAGTATTACTCCGGCGGTGACATACGGCTGTAGATGTCGAACGGTATCATCGTGTAGATCTGAGTGGTCGACATGTCTGCATGACCTAGGCTTCTCTGGGCTATAGCAAGGCGTTCCGGAAAGTCCGCTCCAAGATCAGGGCTCTTCAGGATGGCATAGGCATAACCATGTCTGAGCTTGTGAGGAGAGATTGGCTTCTGGATCTTGCATTCTCGGATTGCCCGCTTACTCAAGCGCTCAAGGAGCTTGCTCACAGAGTTCGCTGTAAAGGTGCCGCCATGGGCGTTCAGGAATGCAGGCGTGCTCTCGTCGCTTCTGAATTTACGGGCGTGTTTCTTGTACAGAGAAGATGCGTGATAGCGCTGGACCCGCAACAACGTTGCCCGACTGACAATGCTGTAGCGTGGCTTTTCTTGGTCTGACCGCCCTTTGCTGCCTGCAATCTTTATTGGGCAATAGTCCGTGTGAATCGGTGGCGCATCACCACTGGTTGTGAGCTGAATCCGCTGGAAGTCCAGAGCTTCCTTGACCGCTCGCAGCGTTACTCGGGGGAGCTCAGAACGCCTGATGCCAGCGTCAAACATGAACTGGAGAACGCAGCGCTCGCGCTCGCATCCGCTACATCTGAGCAGCGCATATAGCTCGCTTAGGCTGCACGGGACGACCAGGTTATGCTTGGGACTGTGGGATATTAGCCCTTTCTTGTAAGGGTTATCGGCACGCAGGGCTGGCCTGTACTCGGTTGGTTCGCAGAGATAGCCGCTGATGAAAGACAACAAAGCGGCATCTCGATTTCGAACGGTTTTCGAAGCAAGGTTTTCGCTCTCCCGAAGGTGAGCAAAGTATTCAGCGAGCTGGCCTTTACTCACCTCCAGAAAAGCTTCATCGGAGAGTGTCGTCGCGAACTCACGGCGGCCCTTCAAGTATTGCAGAGCATAGGCAAGGTTCTTGCCGTAGGTTTCTACCGACTGCGTTGACAGCGATCCTTCTTTGGCGTGTTGAGTGAGGAAGCCGGAGCACAGCGGTAATAACCGTTCGTTCTCATCAAAGACCGCCCCCCCCGTAACGGACACGTGACCCGACACAAGGGGCCCATCCTCATTAAGTAAGGACATCCTCAGATCTAGAACCGCGCCTCTAGCCGACACCACTTTCATCAAAATTACCCTCAGCACAAGATGTGCAAACAGTGCATTTATTGCAGGTCACAATAAATTGCTCCGTGAAGGTAAACAGTTTACGCAATCATCACGTACTGTGCAGACTCTTTCTGGGGCGATAAAAGGAAGATATCCGCTGAGCGCTGATACAACTGGCAGCTCAGCTTGCCGTCAGCCACATAGAACTGGAACAACGCGTGACAGGGCGGCAGCGCCATATCGTCAACCAGCGCGGGGTTCCAGGCCGAGACGATCAGGCGTCGGGAGTCGGGGTTGCTGCGGATCATATCGAGCAGCTTGCTGATCTGATCAATCGACTCACCGTTCGGCGATGGCCAGGAACGCCATTGATAACCGTATACCGGCCCGAGATCACCGTTTTCATCGGCCCAGTCATCCCAAATCGAAACGCCGTTGCGCTTCAGATAAGCGATATTGGTGTCGCCCTGCAGGAACCACAGCAGCTCATGGATAATAGACTTCAGGTGGCACTTCTTGGTGGTGACCAGCGGGAAACCCTCGGCCAGGTCAAAGCGCATCTGATGGCCGAACACACTGTAAGTGCCGGTCCCGGTACGGTCGCTCTTGAAGGTCCCGTGTTCGCGGACCAGGCGCATCAGGTCAAGATACTGTTTCATGCTTTACATCCCCTTTGCTGTAGGCCCACCACATCATTGCAGCGCCGATCAGGATCATTGGAATACACAGCAGCTGACCCATGGTCAGCCAGCCGAAGGCAAGGTAGCCCAGGTGCGCGTCCGGCTCGCGGAAGAATTCCACGATAAAGCGGAACACGCCATAGCAGATACCAAATAGTCCGCTCACCGCCATGGTAGGGCGCGGCTTGCGCGAATAGATCCAGAGGATGGCAAACAAGGCCACGCCCTCCAGCGCGAACTGATAGAGCTGCGAAGGATGCCGCGCCAGCTGCAGCGGGTCGGTGGGGAACACCATCGCCCAGGGCACGTCACTAGGCTTGCCCCACAACTCGGCATTGATGAAGTTGCCGATGCGACCTGCTCCCAGCCCGATAGGCACCAGCGGTGCGATGAAATCCATCAGTTCGAAGAAGCGCTTGTTGTTGCGGCGGCCGAACCACCAGACCGCCAGCAATACCCCGATCAGACCGCCGTGGAAGGACATGCCGCCCTTCCAGATCTGCACCATGAGTGTCGGATCCCGGATATAGGAGGCCAGATCGTAGAACAGGATATAGCCGAGCCGGCCTCCGGCAATCACCCCCAGGGCTACCCAGAACACCAGGTCAGAGAGTTTCTCGCGGGACCAGTCGGGCGCGAAGCTATCGAGGCGCCGACCGGCCAGCCACCAGGCGCCGCCAATACCGACGAGGTACATCAGGCCATACCAATGGATCTGTAACGGGCCGATCGACAGCGCAACCGGATCGATTTGCGGGTAAGTCAACATTGGAATTCCCTAGATTAAAAAATTGATGCCGACACACACCAGCAGCAGCGCAAACAGGCGCTTCAGCAACCGCTGGGACAGCTTATGGGCAAGACGGGCACCGAACCCGGCGAACAGCATGCTGGTCGCGGCAATACCTACTACCGCCGGGAGATAGACATAGCCAACCGACCACTCCGGCAATGGCTCGGCGCTCCAGCCAGTCCAGATGAAACTGATAGCGCCGGCTACAGCAATCGGCAGGCCGCAGGCGGAGGACGTCGCCACGGCCTGTTGCATGGGCACGCTTCGCCAGACCAGGAAAGGCACGGTGAGCGATCCACCGCCAATACCGAAGATCGCCGAGGCCCAACCGATCACACCGCCAGCCGCAGTCAGACCAGGTTTGCCCGGCACGTCCGTGCTGGCCCTGGGCTTCAGTTCGAAAAACATCTGAACGGCGATGGTCAGGGCAAATACACCGATGATTTTCTGTAGCAAGGGACCGGCCAGCAGCGCAGCGGTAAAGGCGCCCAGAATAGTACCGAACACGATCCCCACGGCCATCCAGGCGAACAATGACCAGCGCACCGCCCCCTTGAGGTGATGTGCGCGGATGGCATTGATCGAGGTGAACGCAATGGTCGCCAGCGAGGTACCTACCGCCATATGCGTAAGCACCTCGGGTGAAAAGCCCTGGACAGTGAAACTGTAGACCAGCACCGGCACGATGATCATGCCGCCGCCGACACCAAACAGGCCCGCCAGGGTGCCGGCAAAGCCGCCCAGCACAAGATAAATCAGAAATTCCACCGTTTTTACCGCTCCTGATTTTCACTAAAAGCCGCGCCACCGGGCACCGCTCACAAGCCGGCTAGTGTACTTGAAAATGGCCGCGTTTCCCCTCCCCGCATTGCCCGGGCTACACTGCCCTAGGGTCTGTTGCCGTTTCATCGCGGCCGCGACGGAGGTCCGTTTAGTGCAGAACAAGGCGCGAGGAGTGAAGTTTGTTCAACACATCCATGTACTTCACCCCTGCGGGGCTTGCGCACAAAAACGCTCCAGGCGTTTTTGTGGTTATTCCAAATAAGCGACGAGTAACGCAGGGCTGCGCTAAACGGACCCCGTCCCTTCGGGTGGGGCCGCCTAGGTTGCGTGGCAAATGACGCCATGCGGCGTTGCGGGATTTGGCAAGGGAACAACCATTACCTGCGTCCCGCGCCTTGCGGATCGCCGCCCGGCCTGGCGCCATTTGACACAGCAACGCGGCTCACGATGAAACGGCAACAGACCCTACACATTGGAGACGATCTATGTGCCTGATTGCTTTTGCCTGGCAGACCGCTGGACAGCCGTTAGTAATGCTAGCCAACCGTGACGAATTCCATGCCCGCCCTACCCGCGCGGCTGCCTTCTGGGACGAGGAAGGTCAGCCTGATCTGCTCGCCGGCAAGGATCTCGAAGCCGGCGGAACCTGGATGGGCGTTACCCGCGCAGGGCGCTTTGCGGCGCTCACCAATATCCGTTCCCCGGGCGCGCGTCAGGGCCCCCGCTCACGCGGTGAACTGGTGACCCGCTATCTTGCTGACGATCAGCACCCCGAGGCGTTTCTTGCTCAGCTAAAAGAGCAACTGGACGACTACGCCGGCTTCAACCTGCTGGTCGGCGACCGTGAGCAGCTGTGGCACCTCAACAGCCGTGAAGGCCGTTCCACTGCATTGCAACCTGGCGTTTACGGATTATCCAATGATTCGCTCGATTCAGCCTGGCCGAAGCTTGAAGCCTTACGCACCCGACTTGCCAGCGCCCCTGCAAACGCTGACGCCGAGCGACTCCTGGAGCTGTTGGCAGACAGCCAGCGATACCCTGACGACCAGCTACCACACACGGGTATAGACCCTGACTGGGAGCGCGCCCTGTCTGCCGCGTTTATTGTCGGCGACACCTACGGCACCCGTGCCAGCACGCTTTTGCGCATTGAACAGGACGGTGGAATTGAATTCAGGGAACGCCGCTTTGGACCTATGGGAGCCAGGCTCGGCGATTCAGGCTGGTTGGAATAATGGCAAGCAGGCTCAGCGTGCCTGGGTAAGCACCTTGCCCAATCCCATATTGCGTAGCGCCAGGTGCAGGGTGCTCTGTACCAGATAGGGATTATCCAGCTCGATAACCTCGTCGAGTAAAGCCTTGGCATCACTGAGACGGATCTGGCGTAGCAACCACTTGACCTTGGGCAGGTTGGTGGCGTTCATCGACAGTACATCGCAGCCCATTGCCATTAACAGAACCGCCGCTGCCGGATCACCGGCCATCTCACCGCACACACTCATCGGCTTGCCGGCGATGCGACAGGCTGATGCAATCTTGACCAGCGCCTGGAGCACAGCGGGATGCAGCGAATGGTACAGATCGGCGACCCGCGGGTTGTTGCGATCCACCGCCAACAGGTATTGCGTCAGGTCATTGGTACCAACTGACAGGAAGTCGACCATCTGCACCAGTTCGCGGGCCTGGTACACCGCTGCGGGTACTTCGATCATCACACCGACTGGGGGCATATGCACCTTCACCCCTTCATCGCAGACTTCGCTGTAGGCACGGTGGATCAGGTGCAGTGCTTCTTCCACCTCGTACACACTGCTGATCATCGGCAGCATGATGCGCAGATTGTTCAACCCTTCGCTGGCCTTGAGCATGGCGCGCGTCTGAACCAGGAATATCTCGGGATGATCGAGCGTCACCCGGATACCACGCCAGCCAAGGAACGGGTTGTCTTCCTTGATCGGGAAATACGTCAGCGCCTTGTCGCCGCCAATGTCCAGGCTGCGCATGGTCACGGGCAACGGGTGAAATGCTTCCAGCTGCCCGCGATAGGTCGCCTGCTGCTCCTTCTCGCTGGGGAAACGATCCTGAATCATGAAGGGCACTTCAGTGCGATACAGCCCTACCCCTTCTGCGCCGCGATCAAGCGATCTGGCCACATCGGCCAGCAAACCGGTGTTCACCCACAGCGGCATGCGGTGCCCGTCGAGTGTGACACAAGGCGCCTCGTTGAGCTTCTCAAGCCCCTGGATCAGCTCCCGCTCTTCACGCACCAGTTCATAGTAGTGGCGACGCAACTCCGGAGACGGGTTGGAATAGACCTCACCATGGTTGCCGTCGACGATCAGCTCCATGCCGTCAACCCGGGTATAGGGCAGATCTACTGCACCCATCACCGTGGGGATTCCCATTGCGCGGGCCAGAATCGCAACGTGCGAGCTACCCGAGCCGAGTACCGAGACCAGTCCGACCAGTTTTTCCTTCGGCACTTCGCCCAGCATCACCGGGGACAGTTCTTCACTGACAAGAATAGTGTTGTCGGGGAATACCAGCTCCCGCTTGCCGGCTTCCTGCAGGTACGCAAGAATCCGGCGCCCCAGATCCTTGACGTCCGAAGCCCGCTCGCGCAGGTAGGGATCGTCCATCATTTCGAAACGATTGACGTGGGCATTCACTACATCGCGCAGCGCGCCCTGTGCCCATTGACCGTTGCGAATGCCGGTTGAAATCTCGTTACCCAGGGCGGAGTCGTCCAGCATCATCTGATATACATCAAACAGCGCCAGCTCTTCAGGACGCAACTGTGACGACAATCTGCGCGATAGCGCCTGCATATCCTGGCGCACCGCCTCGAGGGCGCGCTTGAGCAACGCCAGCTCCGCATCCAGGTCGGCAACGGGCTTGTCTGGAACCGAGCCCAGATCCGCCGGCGGCAATACCACCACGGCCTGGCCGATGGCGACGCCGGGTGCGCCGGGCACCGCTACGAAACGGGTATCCTGAACGGCTTCGCCACCCCAGCCGAGCCCACGAATCGAACCGGTCGCTTCGGCATGGGCAATCACCCCGGCGAGCTGGGCGCTCATGGTCACCAGGAAGGATTCTTCGCTCTCATCAAACTGCCTACGCTCTTTCTGCTGCACCACCAATACGCCCATCACCCGACGGTGATGGAGGATGGGCACACCCAAGAAGGAGGCGAAGCGCTCTTCGCCGGTTTCGGCAAAATAGCGGTATTTGGGATGGGAGGCCGCGTCTTCGAGGTTGACCGGCTCTTCGCGATTGCCCACGTGACCAACCAGGCCTTCATTGCTGGCCAGGCTGACCCGGCCCACAGCGTCCTGGTTGAGGCCTTTGGTTGCCATCAGGACGTATCGTCCGGCACCAGGCTCGAAAAGATAGACAGAGCACACTTCAGTGCCCATGGTTTCGCGGACCTGCGCAACGATGATGTTCAGGGCTGTCGACAAGTCTTTTGCCGAGTTGACCTCCTGAACGATGCGCCGCAGCGTGGTCAGCATGCTCAACATTCCGTCAGCTCACCAATGGGTAGTCGCGGCGCCAGTTCTTTCATGGCGCGGCGGTAGACATCCCGTTTGAAGGCCACCACCTGCCCTAGCGGATACCAGTAGCTGACCCAGCGCCAACCGTCGAATTCAGGTTTGGGGGTTTTAGTCATGCAGACGCGCGCCTCATCGGTCTTGAGCCGCAACAGGAACCACTTCTGTTTCTGACCCACGCAAATGGGTTGCGAATGACTGCGGATAAGCCGCTGCGGCAGACGGTAGCGCAGCCAGCCGCGGGTACAGGCCAGGATCTCGACGTCCTCGGGCATCAGCCCGACCTCCTCGTGCAGCTCGCGATAGAGGGCCTGTTCCGGACTCTCGTTGCGTTGAATCCCGCCCTGGGGAAACTGCCAGGCGTCCTGACCGATTCTTCGCGCCCATAGCACCTGCCCCAACCCATTGGTCAGGATAATGCCTACATTTGGACGGAAACCATCGGGGTCAATCACAGCCTTGATCCTTGCTCGGGTGTCACCGCATTGTTCCACAAAGACGCGCAGCGCAGCAATTGCATAAATGGTCTGCAGCTCAAGCATTTGCCGTGCGCCTGGATTATCCTTGTGGCCTTCATCCCAACCTTACAGGAGTGCCCCGTGCCACTGGCCATTTTCGACCTCGACAACACACTGCTCGGTGGTGACAGCGATCACGCCTGGGGCGAGTTCGTCGTCGCTCAGAACATTGTTGATGCCGCGATCTATCAGGAGCGCAATGATCAGTTTTTCAACGATTATCTGGCCGGGCGGCTGGATATAGAGGTGTACCTGAACTTCTGCCTGCAGATGCTCGCCGAACATCCGGAGGAGCAACTGGATACCTGGCACCAGCAATTCATGAAGGACGTAATCGATCCGATTATGCTGCCGAGGGCCATCGAGCTGATCGAACAGCACCGTCAGGCGGGGGACACGCTGATGATCATTACCGCCACCAACCGTTTCGTCACCGGCCCGATCGCTGCCAGGCTCGGCATCGACATTCTGCTCGCCACCGAATGCGAGCGCATCGACGGACGTTACACCGGCAAAACGACCGATATACCCTGTTTCCGGGAAGGCAAGGTCACGCGTCTGGAGCGCTGGCTTGGGGAGAATGATGAAAGCCTGGACGGGGCGTGCTTTTACAGCGACTCGTACAACGACCTGCCGCTGCTGGGCATGGTTGATCGCCCCGTGGCGGTTGATCCGGACGAGAAACTGCGTGCCCATGCGAAGGATCGGGGCTGGGAGATAATCAGTCTGCGTGACTGAGTACTGCTGTTATCAACAGAAGGACGGGGCGTCCTGCGGCCGCCATCGCGCCGGGTCGGCCCTCCTACAATGAGCAGCGAGTCGCGCAGCATAGCGTGGAAGGCAATCGGGACGCCGAAGCGCAGTTCGACGTCCCGACATCACTCGCCTATCTGCCAAAAACGCTGGATCAGGCCGGCAGCACCCGGCAGAAAAACGCCTTGATATAGCCTGTTTCGGGTATCGCCGGATGCAGTGGATGGTCCGGACCCTGAAAGCCGCGCTCAGTGATGATCAGATGCCGATCCAGGTGGCGGCTGCCGGCGAGCAAGGTGTCGCGCAGCCGGTCTTCGGCCAGGTGCATCGAGCAGGACGCCGAAACCAGAATACCGTCCTTGTTCAGCAAGCGCATGGCTTGCTCGTTCAGCCGGCGATAAGCCGCTTCGCCATTACGGATATCCTTGCGCTTCTTGATGAAGGCCGGCGGATCAGCAATCACTACGTCAAACTTTTCACCGCCTGATTTCAGTTCGCGCAAGGCGTCCATCACGTCACCTTCAACCACCGCCATCCTGTCCGCCACGCCGTTCAGCGAGGCGTTATGTTCGACCAGATCCAGCGCCGGTGCTGAGCTGTCCACGCACATCACCTCGCTGGCACCGAACGCCGCTGCCTGCACGCCCCAGCCACCGATATAGCTGTACAGATCCAGCACGCGCTTACCGGCAACATAGGGCTGCAAACGAGCGCGATTCATACGGTGATCATAGAACCAACCAGTTTTCTGCCCTGTCCATACCGGCGCTTCGAAATGCACGCCGTTCTCCTCCAGCGCCACTCGCTCCGGCACTTCACCATGCACCGCCTCGACCACTGAAGGTAAACCTTCCGCAGCACGTGCAGCACCGTCGTTCTTGAACAGAATACCGGCCGGCTTGAAGACCTGCGCCAGCGCCTCGATGATGGCCTCGCGCACCCGCTCCATACCCGGTGTAGCAATCTGTACCACGAGATAGTCGGCAAACCGGTCAACCACCAGGCCCGGCAACAGGTCGGAGTCGCCGTACACCAGACGATAAAATGGCTTGTCGAAGAGCTTTTCACGCAGGCTCAGCGCGATCTTGAATCGATGGACCAGCAGCGACTTGTCCAGCGGTGCGCCGGCGTCACGGCTGTGCAGTCGGGCACAGATCAGATTGTTCGGGCTGACGGTAGCCAGCCCCAGAAACTTGCCCGTACTGGTTTCAATGCGAACTTCCTGTCCCGACTCAAGCATCGTGAGAGGAGTCTGGGCTGTATCTACCTCATTACTGAACACCCAGAGGTGTCCGCCTTTTATACGGCGATCACTGTTGGATTTCAGACGCAGACTGGGGAGATTCATTGCGGACTCCTGGATGATGGATCGGCAGAACATTCTGTCGGGGCCGCATTATACAGATGGCGGGCCTGCAATTGTCTGGAGATGTATGCGAGGCTGTTGCCAGCGATCCGGGTGATCAGACGGAACGAGCCGGCACCCAGCGCCTCGAATATCGCAGCCGGTGCGATTATGCTGTTCAGACCCCGGATCAGCTTGGCACACCCGGTGCCTGACGCCCAACCGCTACCTACATCATGCACGTAACAGGAGCCCGACCATGAACACTCCGCTCGTACTGACAGTCATATCCGCCGACAAACCCGGCCTGGTGGAAAGCGTGGCTCAGACCATCAACCAGCACGGCGGCAACTGGCTGGAGAGCCGCATGTCACGCATGGCCGGTCAGTTCGCCGGGATATTGCTGGTGGATATTGCTGAAGACAGGGTTGAACCCCTGCGGGTTGACCTGGAAGGCCTGACCAGCCTGGGCATCAATGTGCAGGTGGCAATCAGCGGCCAGGCTGAGCAGCCCGAACAGCAGGGTTTAAAGCTGAACCTGGTGGGCAATGACCGGCCGGGAATAGTGCGTGAGGTTTCAGGAGTACTGGCGCGACATGGCGTCAATGTCGAAGAACTGATCACCGAGTGCGCGCCTGCACCCATGAGTGCAGACGTGCTGTTCAAGGCCGAGGCTCGCCTCGGCGTGTATCCCCAGACAGATCTGGTTGCACTGCGCAACGATCTGGAAAACCTGGCTGACGATCTGATGGTTGAGCTGACCGACCTCTGAGTACCGGGCCGGCGCCTGCTCAATCGTGCTCGAGCGAGGCGTCACTCTTGAACAGATACTTGCGCAGCTGCTCATCAAAGGCGGGATCACGCCGGCGAATCCATTCGAGCACCATCGCCGCGTGCTCCTTCTCCTCGTCGCGATTGTGCTCCAGCAACCCGCGTAATTCGTCGTCCTTGCAGGCGTCCATTCGCTGGTTGTACCAGTCGACGGCTTCGAGTTCCTCCATCAGCGATACCAGCGCACGATGCATATCGCGGGTCTTATCGGTCAGCTCTGCTATGGGCTCGTGGTAGCCTTCGTTGGACATGTGTCCCCCCTGTTTTCTGTTGGTCTTGGTCACCCTCAGACTGCCAAACGCCAGGTTAGTGCCGCATACGAAACTTCCAGGGCGCAGCAGGATGGCCAGGCAGGCCAGTCAACGTCCGATGTAGCCGGGGTTGAAGATGACCTCGTCACCCTTGATCAACTCGAAGATATCCCGGGCCGGGATCGCCGGGTCTTCCCAGTCCGCAGCGCGATTCTCTTTAGAGGCCAGGGGGCCTACCGAGTGCTTGCTGATCTGGGTACGCATGCCGCCCGGTGCGGCGACAAACACCTTGATATTATCTTCCTTGAGCTCCACAGCAACGCTCTGGAACAGGCCATGGATGGCGTGCTTGCTGCCTGCGTAGTGACCAAGCCCCGAGGGCGCAGCGCGCATGCCGAGAATCGACGAAACATTGAGAATGGTTCCGCCGCCCTGTTTACGCATGATCGGAATCACCCGCTGGGTGAGATCTGCATAAGCCCAGTAATTGACCTCAAACATATGCTTGGCCTGGCCAATGTCCATTTGTTCAAGCGTCGCGAGATAGGAATAGCCGGCGTTATTGAACAGATAGTCGATGCGTCCGTAGTGCTCCATCGCCGCCTCGATCACCCGTGGGCGCTGCTCCGGGTCTGCCAGGTCGGCGTCCACTACAACTGCTTCGCCACCCTGAGTACGGATCTGCTCGGCCAGCTGCTCGGACGATGCCGGGCGCATATCGACCAGTACCAGGCGCATGCCTTCCTTGGCTCCCAACAAGGCGAGTTCGCGGCCCAGACCATGGCTGGAACCGGTGATGATCGCGACCTTGCCGCGCATTGTGGCTTCCTCTGCCTGCGCCGGGTCGGCGACTAGCAGAGGGAGAGATAACAGCAGGCTGATGAAGAACGCAGGGATCCATCTGCCGGTAACAACCATGGAAGGCGATAAGCAGGTCATGGGTGTCTCCTTGAACAATAACGTGCCGGACCGACAATGAAACATTTCGAAGTGGCCTTGTCGAGAAAGTTCAAAATCAGCTGACTTTTAGTCGAGCCGCGCACAGCTTTGCCGGTCGCCTGGATAGATGGCCTGAATACCTTGTTACATGCGCCTTGGGCGGGACCCTTGCGGTATCCTCAAAGCTGGACTGATGTCGGCTTCCAACGTTGAGGCAACCGTATTGAACCGTAATCTTCTTGCACTCACTACAGCCACCTGTGCAATAGGCACCCAGACATTCGTGTTCGCTGGGCTGCTGATAGAACTGGCGGCCGACTTCGGCATCAGCGCCACGACTGGCGGTTATCTGGCCGCGGCCTACGCCTTGACGTACGCCATCACAGCGCCCTTCATTGCCCTGCGAACCGGTCAGCTGGAGCGACGGCGTCTGCTCTGGACGGCACTTGCCGTGCTTGGATGTATCAATCTGCTCGCCTCGCTGGCTGGAACCTTCAGCCAGCTGATCGGCCTGCGTATCCTTGCCGGGCTGGCGGCCACCCTGGTCATCCCCGTGGTGCCGGCGGTCGTGGCCAGCCTGTTTCCGCCGGAAAGGCGCGCTTCGGCCCTGGCGACAGTCATGGGCGGCATGGTCATTGCGTTCCTGTTCGGCATGCCCGCCGGGAGCCTGATTGGCGGGCATTTCGGCTGGCGCTCAACCTTCCTGCTCGCGGCGGCGCTGTGCTTTACCTCCGCGGCGGCCATCCGATTCACCTTGCCGCGCATCGTCAGCCAGGATCAAACCGGTTGGGCGCTATTGTTAAAGGGCTGGCAACCCTCAGTGCGGCGGCTACTGTTGATGACGCTGACCGCATTCAGCGCGACCTTCTGTGTGATCCCTTATATCGCGCCGGTGATGGAAACCATCATCGGCAGCACCGACAAGGTGGCCTTGTCACAGATGTTGGTTGGCGTCGGGGCGATATGCGGCATCAGCATCGCGGGCAGGTTCGCGTCGCCGGATCGCGCCGGCCAGCTACTCAGGCTCATCTTCGTGATTATCGCGCTGACCCAGCTGCTCTATCTCTGCTCGATGCTGTGGCTCACCGGGCTCGGCCTGTTCAGCTGGCTCGGCATGGGATCGGCGGTATTGCTGGGCTCGTGCGCGCTGTTCACCCTGAGCCCGCTGGTCCAGGCGCAGCTGATGGAGGCCGCGCCTGAAGCCAGACAGGTGGTGATGGCGCTCAACGGCTCGATGATGTTTCTCGGCCAGGGCGCTGGCGCAGCCCTCGGCGCGCAGGTGACCCAGATGTTCTCACTGCCCATGATCGGCCTGGCTGGCGTGCTGGTCGCAATGGTCGGGCTGGCCAGCGCCTATCGGCTGCAACAATCGAGCGGGGCTACAACGAGCCAGCCCGCGGGTTGAGCGTCCTGCCCACCCCCCCGGCCAGGCTGCAATAAAACCAATCAGTCTGCACTGCCGACCAGCCGTGCCAGCTCCATGGTGCGGTTGGCATAGCCCCACTCATTGTCATACCAGGCATAGACTTTCACCTGGGTGCCGTTGATCACCATGGTCGACAGCGCATCGACGATCGAGGAACGCGGGTCGGTCCGGTAGTCGATGGAGACCAGCGGGCGCTCTTCATAACCGAGAATCCCTTTCAGCTCACCCGCGGCAGCCTCTTTGAACCAGCCATTCACCTGCTCGACGGTGGTGGACCCTTCCATCTCGAACACACAGTCGGTAAGCGATGCATTGGCGATTGGCACGCGTACGGCCTGACCGTTGAGCTTGCCCTTCAGCTCGGGAAATATCTCAGCGATGGCCGCTGCCGACCCGGTACTCGTCGGTATCAGGCTCAAGCCGGCCGCGCGGGCCCGGCGTATGTCCTTGTGCGGCCTGTCGAGCACACCCTGACTATTGGTCGGCCCGTGAATGGTGGTGATCGAGCCGTGGCGTATGCCGAGCTGCTCGTGCAAAACCTTGACCACCGGCGCCAGGCAATTGGTAGTGCAGGAAGCTGCACTCACCACGCGGTGCTGCGCGGGGTCAAAAAGATGCTCGTTTACACCCAGGACGATGTTCAAGGCCCCTTCATCCTTCACCGGCGCGCTGACGACGACGCGCCTGACGCCCTGCTCCAGATAGCCCTGCAACGCTGACATTTTCTTGTTCACACCGCTGGATTCGATCACCACATCGCAGCCGGACCAGTCGGTATCCGCAATCGCGCGGTTGGCGGTCAGCCTTACTTCCCTGCCACCAATAGCCAGGCCAGCGGCCTGCGCTCCGGCTTCATGCTGCCAGCGGCCATGTATGGAATCAAAATTGAGCAGATGAGCGTGGGTCGCAGCGTCGCCGGACGGATCGTTGATCTGCACAAACTCAACATCCGGCCAGTCCCATGCAACACGAACCGCCAGTTTGCCGATACGGCCGAAACCGTTTATGCCTACCTTGATGGTCATACTTGCCCCCTGAAAAAGATTCAGTCGGCCCACCAGGCGGCGGGCCTCATCAGCAAGTATGGACCGGGTCAGATATTACGTTGATTTACCCGTCGGGAAAGTTCTTCGGCCGACTCCTTGCGCTCGGAATAGCGGTCCACCAGGAAGTCGCTCTTGCCGCGGAGCAACAGTGTGAACTTCATCAGTTCCTCCATGACATCCACCACTCGATCATAATAGGCCGAAGGCTGCATACGATCCGCCTCGTCAAATTCCATGAAGGCCTTGGGCACCGAGGACTGATTGGGGATGACCACCATGCGCATCCAGCGCCCAAGCACACGCATCTGATTCACTGCATTGAAAGATTGCGAACCACCACTGACCTGCATCACAGCCAGCGTCTTGCCCTGCGTCGGTCGCACTGCGCCGAGAGACAGCGGAACCCAGTCGATCTGCGCCTTGAACACCGCCGTCATGGCCCCGTGGCGTTCAGGTGAGCACCACACCTGTCCTTCGGACCATTGCATCAGATCGCGCAGTTCCTGCACCTTGGGATGGTCTACAGGCGCATCATCTGGCAGTGGCAGGCCGGACGGATCGAAGACCCGGGTATCGGCCCCGAGTCGCTGGAGCAGCCGTTCAGCCTCAAGGACCAGCAATCGGCTGAAGGAGCGCTCCCGGGTGGAGCCGTACAGCAACAGGATTCGTGGGGGAGCGTCGGTCTGCAGGGGGCCGCCAAGCCGGTCAGTGTCGGGTGGTGGGAGCAGATCGTCATTCAAGGCAGGTAGTTCAGACATGAGGGCCTCCGATTGTGGGATCGTTCGATCTTACAGGAGGCCCTGACGGCCATCGACAAACAGTTGGGTTACAGCAACAGCAGCGTGGCCAGACCGAGAAAGGCAAAGAAGCCGACAACATCAGTCACCGTGGTGAGAATAACGCTGCCGGCCAGCGCCGGATCGATACCGAAGCGCTGCAGAATCAGCGGAATAGCGAGCCCAGCCAGCGCTGCGCAGAGCAGGTTGAGCAGGACCGCCGCACCGATAATGCCGCCAATCTGCAGACTGCCAAACCAGACATAAGCCAACGCGGCGACCACCACCGCCCAGATCAGACCGTTAAGCAGGCCGATGCCCATTTCCTTGCCAAGTAGCACCTTGGCATTGCCGCCCTCCACTTGCCCCAGCGCCAGGCCGCGAATCACCAGCGTCAGCGTCTGGCTGCCGGCAATCCCGCCCATACTGGCGACGATCGGCATCAACACTGCCAATGCGACGATCTGTTCAAGCGTGCCCTGAAACTGTCCAATCACCCAGGCCGCAAGGAAGGCGGTTGCCAGATTGATTGCCAGCCACACGGAGCGCCGGCGGGTACTGGTCAGCACCGGGGCGAACATATCGGTCTCGTCATTCAGACCTGCCATGTTCATCAATGCTCGCTCAGAGTGCTCGCGGATGATGTCCATCACGTCATCCACGGTGATGCGCCCGAGCAGGCTGCCCTGTTCGTCCACGACGGCCACCGAGAGCATGTCCAGGTCCTCGAATCGCCGCGCAACGTCCTGGCTCGACATCTGCACATTCAGCGCTTCGAAATCTTCGTCCATGACTTCGCGAACCTTGGCCTCCGGCGCACTGGTGACCAGACGGCTCAGGCGCAGTACGCCGAGATAGTGATTGTTACGATCGACGACCATCAACTTGTCGGTATGGTCCGGCAGATCCTCGAGCAGGCGCAGATAACGCTGGATCGAGCTGATCTGTACATCGGCGCGCACGGCGATATGGTCGATGTTCATCAGACCGCCGGCCGACTCCTCCGGATAGGACAACATCGATACCAGCTGTTTGCGCTTGCGCTCGTCCATCGACAACAGCAGGCGGCGGCCACGGCCATGCGGTAGCGCCTGGATCAGGTCCACCAGGTCATCCAGGTCGAGCTTGCGAACGGACGCAATCAGCTCGTCCTCGCCCATTTCCAGCGCCAGCCTGGCGCGTACTTCCTCATGCAGCTGGACCAGGATCTTGCCGGCGCGCTCACTATCCAGCATTTCCCAGACGGCACTACGTTCCGGCGGTGGCAGCGCCTCCAACAGGCCAGCGGCCTTGGCCGGATGCATATCACGAAAGACTTTGCCGACGCGCTTGAATTTGCCGGCTTCCAGCGCTTCCCGCACGCGGCCTATCTGGGTGGACTCGACCTTGTCCTGTTGCAGCACCTGCTCGAGCTCATCAAAATGCGGTTCACGCTGCAGCTCCAATGCGAGCTGCGGCCCGAGGTGACCAAGAATGGCTGCCTCGTTTTCATCCGAGACCTGCTGCCACACCGCGTGCCGATCAGCTGGCGGAAGCACTTCGAGCAGACTGGCGATCTTGGCCGGATGAATATCACGCAGCAGCTTACGCAGCTTCTTGCGCTTGCCTTCGGCCAGAGCGGTGTAGATGCCATCAAACTCGGTCGGGGTAATTTCAGGCGGCGTTTCGGTCATGGCAGCGGAGCTCGAGTCATACATGGAACGGCGGAAGCACAACAATACCATGCCAACCGGCGGTCGCAGCGGCTGCAATTGCTGATGCAAGCTCGCTACCTAGGGGTGTAGAGCGCCCGCTCTACGCCAAGCTTTCGACGGCCAGGCCTGTCGGCGCGTCCGAACGCGGCCCGAGCCGCACGCCACCCCGGGGAAGACCAACATTCCCGCGCGCTAGCCGCGGGAAGAATGGGTTCAGTCTTCGTAGGCCTCGATCGGCGGGCAGGCGCAGAACAGATTGCGATCACCGTATACGTTGTCGATACGATTCACGCTGGGCCAGAACTTGTTCGCCGCCACCCAGGGCCGCGGGAACACAGCCTGTTCAACTGAATAGCTTCGCTCCCATGTGCCGGTGATGTCCGCCAGCGTGTGCGGTGCGTTGTGCAGCGGATTATCTTCGGCACTCCACTCGCCCTTTTCCACGCGGCTGATCTCACTGCGAATGGTCAGCATTGCATCGATGAAACGATCCAGCTCGGCCTTGGACTCACTTTCGGTCGGCTCGATCATCAGCGTGCCCGCTACCGGGAAGGACATGGTCGGCGCATGAAAGCCGAAATCCATCAAGCGCTTGGCAACGTCTTCCTCGGTGATACCGGAAGCCGCCTTGAGCGGGCGAATGTCGATGATGCATTCATGCGCAACGCGCCCGTTACGACCGCTGTAAAGCACCGGATAGGCTTCGCCCAGGCGCTTGGCCAGATAATTGGCATTGAGAATCGCCGTCTGGGTCGCGCTACGCAATCCCTGCGCACCCATCAGCGCGATGTAGGTCCAGCTGATCGGCAGGATGCTTGCGCTGCCCCAGGGTGCCGCACTCACTGCGCCATTGCTCGGATCGGGCCCTTCCAATGGCACGACGGGATGGTTCGCTACGTAGGGTGCCAGGTGCGCCTTCACGCCGATCGGCCCCATGCCGGGCCCGCCGCCACCGTGGGGAATGCAGAAGGTCTTGTGCAGGTTCATATGCGATACGTCTGCACCGATATCCGCCGGCCGCGTCAGGCCGACCTGAGCATTCAGGTTGGCGCCGTCCATATATACCTGGCCGCCATGCTTGTGGATGATCCGGCATATCTCGCCGATGCCTTCTTCATAGACCCCATGGGTAGATGGATAGGTAATCATCAGACAGGACAGATTGTCGGCATTATCCGCAGCCTTCTGCCGCAGGTCTTCGATGTCGACATTGCCCTGGTCATCGCAGGCGACCAGCACCACGCGCATGCTCGCCATCATTGCCGATGCCGGATTGGTACCGTGGGCGGATGTCGGAATCAGACAGATGTTGCGGTGTTCTTCGCCGTTGGCTTCATGGAACTTGCGGATCGCCAGCAGGCCGGCGTATTCGCCCTGAGCCCCGGAATTGGGCTGCATGCTGATTGCATCGAACCCGGTGATCGCGCGCAGCATTTCTTCCAGCTCGTCGAGCATCACCCGGTAGCCTTCGGCCTGCGCCAACGGAGCGAAGGGATGCAACTGAGCAAACTCGGGCCAGGTGATCGGGATCATCTCCGCCGTAGCGTTGAGTTTCATGGTGCATGAACCCAACGGAATCATTGAGTGATTCAGCGCCAGGTCCCTGTTCTCCAGCGACTTGATGTAGCGCAGCATTTCCGTTTCGGAGTGGTAGCTGTTGAACACCGGATGCGTGAGGAAGGCTGACTGCCTGCGCAACGCCGCCGGAATGCCCACCTCGCTGTTTATTACCTGGGCATCCAGCGCGGCGACATCAACTGCCTCACCGTCACTGGCGAACACCGCCAGCAGTTTCTCAACCGTTTGCCGGGTGCTGGATTCGTCCAGGCTGACGCCCAGCGAATCGGCGTCGATCATCCGCAGATTGATGCGCGCCTGGCGAGCACGCTCGACAATTTCCCTGGCCTTGCCAGGCACCTTGAGCGTCAGCGTGTCGAAGAAATGCGAATTGGCGCGCTGGATGCCCTTGGCTTCCAGACCGGTTGCAAGAATGGCAGTGAGGCGCTGAACCCGCTCGGCAATGGTCTTGAGCCCCTCCGGGCCGTGGTAAACCGCATAGAAGCTGGCGATGTTGGCCAGCAGAACCTGCGCGGTACAGATATTGGAGTTGGCCTTCTCGCGGCGGATATGCTGCTCGCGCGTCTGCAACGCCATGCGCAACGCCCGGTTGCCACGGGTATCGACCGAAACGCCGATAATCCGGCCAGGCATTGCGCGTTTGAACGTATCACGCGTGGCAAAGAAGGCGGCGTGCGGTCCGCCATACCCCATGGGCACGCCGAAACGCTGGGCCGAGCCGAACACAACGTCAGCGCCAAGCTCTCCGGGAGGCGTCAGCAATACCAGACTGAGCAGGTCGGCTGAGACGCAGGCCAATGCCTTTTGAGCATGCACGGCATCAATCAGCGGCTTGAGGTCATTGATCTCGCCCCAGGTATTGGGGTACTGGAACAGCGCGCCGAACACTTCGTACTGATCGAGATTGGCGACGTCATCCACCGCCAGCTCGAAGCCGAATGCTTCGGCACGGGTGCGCACCACGGAGATAACCTGCGGGTGGCAGTCATGATCAACGAAGAACAGGTTGCTCTTGTTCTTGGCAACCCGCTTGGCCAGCGCCATGGCTTCGGCCGCAGCGGTGGCTTCATCCAGCAGCGACGCACTGGCCAGTTCCATACCGGTCAGATCTATAGTCAATTGCTGGAAGTTCAACAGGGCTTCCAGACGACCCTGGGCGATTTCGGGCTGGTAGGGTGTGTAGGCGGTATACCAGCCGGGATTTTCCAGCACGTTGCGCAGGATCACATTGGGTAGCAGTGTCCCGTGATACCCCATGCCAATACACGAGGTGAACACCTCGTTGCGGCTGGCCACACCTTTCAGGTAAGTCAGCACTTCGGCCTCGCTACGCGGGCCCGCCATATCCAACGGCTCTTTCCGCAAAATGCTTCCAGGTACCGTCTGGCTAATCAGCTCGTCCAGTGACGCGACGTCCAGCGTCTCCAGCATCGCCTGCTGTTCAGCCGCATCAGGGCCAATATGGCGGCGGATGAAGTCGTCTGTCTGTTCCAGATCGGTAAGGCTTGGTGCATTGCTCATGGGGTTACCTGTTGAAGATAGGAAACGGTCGTGCATAGGGAATGGGACCACGCACGGGAAACGCGTTGGTGGCAGAGGGGCCTGGAGCTGTCACCCGCAGAATTGCGCGAAACTGCGGGGCGATTGCGCCGAGTCGCATCTGCTGAACACTGGAATCTTGCTGGCCGGCCTGGTCAATCAAGCCTGCTCCATGCGATCAGTCAGCGCTTCAGCCCGGCAATTGCCCGGCTGAAGCGCTACCCAACGCAGCCAGCCGATATTCGGAACCTGCTTGTAGTCCCGATACCGGTCTGGCCGCATCAACCAATTCAGATGGAAGCGCCGTACGCCTCTGCGTCCATCAGATTATCGAGCTCGCTGGTGTCAGTCGGCTTGATCCTGAAGAACCATGCGCCAGCGTAAGGCTCGCTGTTGACCAGCTCCGGCGTATCGCCCAGCGCTTCGTTGAAAGCGATAATTTGACCGCTGACAGGCGCGTAGATGTCCGACGCGGCCTTTACTGATTCGACCACTGCGCATTCTTCGCCAGCGGTAACCGTGCGGCCAACTTCAGGCAGTTCGACAAAGACCACGTCACCCAACAGGTCCTGAGCATGATCGGTAATACCGACTGTGATGGTGCCGTCTTCTTCCAGGCGGGACCATTCGTGGCTTGCAGCGTAACGCAGTTCGGCGGGGATATTGCTCATCGGGCTGTCCTCTAGAAAAGTGAAACTTATTCGAATAATGGCTTGCCGTTACGTACGAAGCCCGGCTTGATCACCCGTACGGCAAGCTGCTTGCCGCGGATTTCGACCTTCGCATGCTCGCCTGTGGCGCGCGGCACGCGAGCCAGCGCGATCGACACACCCAGCGTAGGGGAGAAGCTGCCGCTGGTAATCTCGCCTTCACCAATGCCATTCACAATCACCTTCTGATGGCTACGCAGCACAGCACGCTCGGATAACACCAGACCGACCAGTTTCGGCAAATCACCCGCATCACGCTGAGCTTCCAGCGCCTCACGGCCGATAAACTCGCGCTCGGCAGGTTCCCAGGCAACAGTCCAGGTCATGTTGGCGGCCAGGGGCGATACGCTCTCGTCCATATCGGAGCCATACAGATTGAGCCCGGCTTCCAGACGCAGCGTGTCCCGCGCGCCCAGACCGCATGGTTTGCTACCAGCGGCTACCAGGGCTTCCCAAAACTCGGCAATCTGCTCAGCAGGCAATACGATTTCGAGGCCGTCTTCGCCGGTGTAGCCAGTGCGGGCAATAAACCAGTCGCCGTCGACCAGCCCCTGAAAGGGTTTGATGTCGTTGATCAGTGCGCCGCGGGTGTCGCTGACCACGCTGGCCGCCACTTCACGGGCCCGTGGGCCTTGCACAGCCAGCATTGCCAGATCAGAACGCTCGGTCAGCGTGACCGCAAATTCCTCGGCCTGGCTGTGCATCCAAGCCAGGTCTTTTTCACGTGTCGCCGCATTGACCACCAGGCGATAACCGTCCTGCATGAGATAGACAATCAGGTCGTCAATGACACCGCCCTGCTCATTCAGCATGGCGGTGTAAAGCGCCTTGCCGGCCAGCGACAGGCGGCCGACATCATTCGCCAGAAGATACTGAAGGTAGCCCTTCGCCTCGGTCCCGGTCACATCAACCACGGTCATGTGCGAGACATCGAACATACCCACATCGCGGCGGACGTAATGGTGTTCTTCGATCTGGGAGCCATAGTGCAATGGCATGTCCCAGCCACCAAAGTCGACCATCTTGGCACCGGCGGCGACATGCTGATCATACAGGGGAGTGCGCGAGCCCATTCAGTCTTCCTTAAATCAAGGGTGGTTCAGTGGGGGCGATTGTAGCCACAATCGGGCATCCTGTGCAGCCCTTGACCGGCACCGCCGATCAACAGCGTGGCGGAGATCGCGCGCCGCGGCGCGGCGAAGCCGCATACATCAGACTCTGGATGCGCCGCGGTCTGTCGCCATTGCCTGGCGATCCCACCCGGCAGGCACAAGCCGCTACGCAACGGCGGCGTCTATCGACGGCCGGACCGACGTATCAGCACAATCACCGGCAGCAAGCCGGCCAGTACCAGGGTCAGCGCCGGGAGCGAAGCGCGCTGCCAGTCACCTTCAGCGGTGAGACCATAAATCCGTACCGCCAGGGTGTCCCAACCGAATGGCCGCATCAGCAGCGTAGCGGGCATCTCCTTGAGCACATCCACAAATACCAACAGCGCGGCACTCAGCGCACCAGGTAGAAGCAGCGGCAGATAGACACGCCAGAATACCGCCCAGCCGGTCTGACCCAGGCTCTGTGCCGCCTCCGGCAGCGATGGGCGAATACGCGCCAACGAGGTATCCAGAGGCCCATGCGCAACGGCCATGAAGCGAATCAGATAGGCCAGCAGCAGAGCAAATACGCTGCCGAGCAGCAACTGTGATGGATTCTCCACCCCCAGCGCGTGACTGACCGGAATGATCAGTCTGTTATCAAGGAAACTGAAGGCAAACATGATTCCGACAGCCAGAACCGAACCCGGCAAGGCATAGCCGAGGTTGGCCAGCGCGACGGCACTGCGTACCCGCCGTATCGGTTGCAACCGTCTGGCCAGCACAACCAGTGTAGCCAGCGTCACGGTCATTACCGCCGCCATTGCACCCAGCATCAGGGTATTGCGGATCACGCCCCAATAGCGGCTATCCAGATCATGGATGCCGCTATTCACCAGCCAATAGATCAGCTGGCCAACCGGGATCACGAATGCCAGTGCCAGCACCAACAGACAAAAACCGGTGGCCAGCCAGGCCCGATAGCCTTTCAGGTGATACAGCGCGCCCTGCCTTGGCCGGTCGACGCCGGGAAAGCGCCTGCTGCCCTGCGCCCGACGCTCGAGAAACAACGCCATGAACACAAAGAGCAATAGCAGGCTCGCCAGTTGAGTAGCTGACTGCAGACTGAAAAAGCCATACCAGGTCTTGTAGATTGCCGTGGTGAAGGTGTCATAGTTGAACACCGACACTGCGCCGAAGTCCGCCAGGGTTTCCATGATTGCCAGCGCTGCGCCCGCGCCAATAGCCGGGCGCGCCATGGGTATCGCTACTCGCCAGAATCCTTGCCACGGCGTATGGCCGAGGATGCGTGAGGCTTCCATGAGCCCCTTCCCCTGCGCCAGGAATGCCCCGCGCGCCAGCATGTAGACGTAGGGATAGAACACTAGCGTAAGAACCAGCACCACCCCGGTTGTGGAACGGATGGAAAAGAACAAACGGAAATCGTTACCCAACCAGTCCCGCAGCAGGGTCTGGAAAGGGCCCGAAAAATCGAACAGCCCCACACTGACGAACGCCAGTACATAAGCAGGAATGGCAAAGGGCAGCATCAGCGCCCAGTCGAACAGACGCCTGCCAGGAAAGTCGCACAGACTGGTCAGCCAGGCCAGACTCACCCCCAGAGCAATCACTCCGACTCCGACACCCAGCACCAGTATCAGCGTATTGGTGATCAGACGTAACATCTGGGTCTGCAACAGGTGCCCCCAGATTGCCGGATCAACGGATTGCCAGCTGAGCACCAGAACCAGCAAGGGCATCATGACCAGCGCGGCGGACACATAGGCGATCAGCCGCCAGCGGGGCATATTGGAAATCGAACGATGGGGCACAGCCACTCCAGGAGATGTGCGAAACAAAAACGCCCGGTCATTTGACCGGGCGTGCAGTATATCGGGAAAACCTATCGGTGGCTTTCCGGTAGGGTCTGCTGCTGCGTCGTAGCGAACCGCGCTGCCGTGGCAAATACCGGCAGCACTCGCAGCCGCTACTGAACGTGGCTGACCCTCTGGCTTAATTCCAGCCCAGACGGTCCATCAGCATGATGGCTTCAGGCTGGCGACGGCCCGCCACCTCAACATTGATATTGTCCGCCTTGAAATCGCCCCAGGCTGCTACTTCCTTGGACGGCTCTATCGAATCGTTGGCAGGGAATTCCATGTTGATATCGACAAATACGCGCTGCGCTTCTTCGGTGGTCAACCACTCGATCAGCTTGAGCGCTTCTTCTGGCTGGTCAGCGTGCTTGGTTACGCCGGCACCGGAGATATTCACGTGAACGCCGCGGCCTTCCTGGTTCGGCCAGAACAGCGCGACTTTAACGCCCGGCTCTTCCTTGCTGAGACGGCCGAAGTAATAGCTGTTGACGATACCGACGTCGCACTGGCCAGCGTCAATCGCCTTGAGCAGAGAGGTGTCATCGGAGAAGACCGGAGCGGCCAGATTTGCCACCCAACCCTTGATGACTTCGCTGGTTTTCTCCGCGCCGATGGACTCGAGCATGGTGGCAACCAGTGACTGGTTATACACCTTTTTTGAAGTGCGCAGACACATGCGGCCCTTCCAGCTGTCATCAGCCAGTGCTTCGTAGGTGCTCAGCTCCTTCGGATCAACGCGCTCGGTTGAATAGGCGATAGTACGCGCACGCAGCGAAAGGCCAGTCCACTGTCCGCTCTCAGCGCGATACTGTGAAGGAATGTTGTCTTCGATCACCTTAGATTCCATCGGCTGAAACAGGCCTTGTTGCTCGGCCTGCCAAAGGTTGCCGGCGTCCACGGTCATGAATATATCCGCCGGGGTGTTGGCACCTTCGGCGCGCAAACGCGCCATCAAGGGGCCTTCGCGATCGGTGATGAACTTGATGTCGACGCCGGTGTTCTTGGTGTACAACTCGAACGCCGGCTCGATCAGATGCTCCTGACGGGAGGAGTAAACAACCAGCTCTTTGGCTTGGGCCAGACCAGTGAAGGCGGTCAGCGCGAGACTTGCGGCGACAATGGAACGCTTGGCAGACATGAAAGAGCCTCTCGTTAGGAATCAGAGGCCAGATGATAATGATTTCCGTTCCATGCCGCAATAAACAACTCAGCGCTGTTCGCGCAACTGCGGATCACGCGCGAGCTCAGGCAAGTCCCCGGTCAGGCCCATGGCGCGCCGGATAATCCCGCCCTTGATCAGCTCTTGCCCGTCCAGCAGACGCATGCCGGTATTTCGAATCCAGCGCAATGGCAAGGCATCAGCATCAAACAGTCGCTCAAAACCTTCCATCGCAGCCATCATCCCCAGATTGGCTCCCATGCGCCTGCGTTCGTAACGTTGCAGCACCTGCAGTGAAGCGATGTCCTCGCCTCTTTCCAGTGCGGCAACCAGCACATCATAGAGCTCGGCGGCGTCCAGCAGGCCCAGATTGACACCCTGTCCGGCCAGCGGATGGATACTATGGGCCGCGTCACCAATCAGCACCAGTCCGGTGACTGCGTAGCGCTTGGCGTGGCGCTGGCGCAGGGGAATCCGACGTCTCGGATCGGCCGCCAGAATCTCGCCAAGCCGCCCTTCGAAGGCTTCCCCCAACTCACGCATGAAGGTCTCATCGTCCAACGCCATGATATCGGCGGCCCGATCAGGCTTGAGCGACCAGACAATTGAGCAGAAGTGTTCGCCGTCACGATCCGGAAGCGGCAGCAATGCCAGCGGCCCGCTCGGCAGAAAGCGCTGCCAGGCAGTATCATCGTGGGGTTTTTCGGTGCGCACCGTGGTCACGATTGCGTCATGCAGATAATTCCATTCGCGCATATCGAATCCATACAGCTCGCGCACCTGGGACCGCGCGCCGTCGGCCGCCACGATCAGCGGCGCTGACAACCGTTCCCCGCTGGCCAGCATCAAGCGCCAACCGTCGTCTTCCTGAACCAGGCCGTCCACACGCTGACCGCCGAACAGTGCCACCTCGGTATCAGCAAGACTGTCCAATAACGCCTGCTGGATACGATAGTTCTCGACAATGTGGCCAAGCCGCACTTCGCTAAGCGACGCCGCATCAAAGCTGACCTCGCCGGTGCCCTCTGCGTCCCATACGTGCATGTGCTGATAGGCGCAGCATGCCGACGCGGGAATCCGTTGCCAGACGCCGAGGTTGGCAAGGATATGCTCGGATGCAGCGCTCAGTGCGCTCACTCGCGGGTCGTACCCCGATCCAGTGAGCTGAAAGGGAATCGGTTCATCAAGCGGCATCGCGTCGATCAGCGCCACCTTGAGCTCGGTATCGGCCAAGGCGCGCGCAAGCGTGGCGCCAACCATACCGGCACCCACGATAATCAGATCAAACTGCGCCATATGCGCCTCCGGTAGGTAAAGCTGAAATCACAGCCTGAATCAGAGCCCCATCGCCTGGCGTGCGAACAAGCGCTTGGCTGGCGGCAGAATATCAATCCCGAGCAGACCAAGGTTGCGCCCGGCGGCGAGGAGTGGCTGCCTGTTACTGAACAGCCGCGTCAGGCGGTCACTGAAAGCCACTGTCATCAGCTGATCGCTGCGCTGACATTCGAGATAACGCATCAACACGGCAAGTTCGCCCGGTGACTTGTGCTGTTGCTGGGCGCGGACCAGTGTGTTGGCCAATGCCAGCGTATCGCGCAGCGACAGGTTGAAGCCCTGACCAGCAATCGGATGCAGACTGTGTGCAGCGTTGCCCAGGATCACCAGATGCGAGCGGACCTGCTCCTCAGCTTCAATCAGGCTAAGCGGATAGCAGTTGCGCTCGCCCACTTTCACCAGTGCGCCCATGTGATAACCGAAAGCGTCCTGCAGACGCTGCAAAAAGGCTGCATCGGGCAATGATGCGATTTCAGCCGACTGATCCTCCGGCAGTGTCCACACCAGTGCGCTTCGGCTTGCAGACATTGGTAATAGCGCCAGGGGACCGGAATCGGTGAAACGTTCGTAGGCCACCCCGTCATGCCCCTCGGCACTGGTGACGTTGGTGACCAGCGCCACCTGGCCGTAGGGCGAAACCTCGCGGTGCACACCGAGCTGCGCAAGCAGACTCGAACGCCCGCCATCGGCGATCACCAGCAGATCAGTGTGCAGACTTTGCTCACCCGTCGGCGAGTCCACTTCGATACCGTAGCCGTCAGGCCCGGGGATGGCCCGGACCACCCGACCCGGAGCGATCCACTCCACGACGTCATGATCCAGCGCGCCGATCAGAACCTCCCCCAACCAGGCGTTTTCGACCACATAACCCAGAGCAGGCACCCGCTCCTGCGCTGCGTTGATGCGCGCCGACCCCGGATTGCCGCGATCCGATACATGAATCTGTCTGATCGGTTCGACGCGCTGCGCCAGCTTCGACCAGATACCCAGGCGTTCGTAGATCTTCCGGCTGCCCTGGGACAACGCGGTGGAACGGGCGTCGTAACTGGGCTGGGTAAAGCCCGCCCGGTTCGGCGGATGCGCCTCGATCAGGCGTATCGTCCAGCCCGCCTTGCGCGCACAATCCTGCAGTGCCAGCGCCAGACTGGCGCCCACCATTCCGCCGCCGACGATACTGATGGTCGTGCTCACGCGGCCGCTCCGCTGGTTTCACGCGCCTCGGCCATCAAGGCTTCGATAGCATCGGCATCCTTCGGCACGCTGGCTGAAAGCACATCGCAGCCCGTACGTGTGACCACGACATCGTCCTCAATCCGCACGCCTATGCCGCGCCATTTCTTCGGCACGTTGGTATTGTCCGGGGAAATATAAATGCCCGGCTCGACCGTCATGACCATCCCCGGCTCCAGTACGCGCCATTCTCCCCCGATGCGGTAATCGCCCACGTCATGCACATCCATGCCCAGCCAATGGCCGGCGCGGTGCATATAGAACGGACGGTAGGCTTCGCTGGCAATCAGCTCATCCACATCACCCTGGAGCAGGCCCAGATTACGCAAGCCTTCGGTGATCACGCGAACCGTCGCTTCGTGGGACTCGTTCCAGTGCCTGCCGGGCGCTATCACTTCAATCGCAGCGGCCTGCGCCGCCAGCACGATGTCGTAAATGGCGCGTTGCTCGGCGGAAAACCGCCCGTTGGCGGGGAATGTGCGGGTAATGTCACTGGCGTAGCAGTCCAGTTCGCAGCCTGCATCGATAAGCACCAGATCGCCGTCGCGGATCTGGCTGGTGTTTTCGGTGTAATGCAGAATGCAGGCGTTACGCCCCGCCGCGACAATCGACGCATAGGCCGGCGAACGGCTGCCGTTGCGCATAAAACTATGCTGCAGCTCCGCTTCCAGCTGGTATTCATACTGGCCAGGTTCGCAGCTCTGCATGGCACGCGCGTGTGCCTGGGCGGAGATTTCCGCCGCGGCCTGCATCACCTTGATCTCGGCCGCGCTCTTGTACAGCCGCATGTCGTGCAGCAGGTGATCGAGCGCGACAAACTCGTTCGGCGGCTGGGCCCCCAGGCGCGCCTTGCTGCGAATGGTCTTGATCCAGTTGGTCAGGCGCAGATCGAACTCCTGATTGGCACCCATGGCGTAATACACGCGTTCACGGCCTTCGATCAGCCCCGGCAAAATATCGTCGACGTCGCTGATCGGGAACGCATCATCGGCACCGTACTCGCTGATAGCGCCTTCCTGTCCGGCGCGATAGCCATCCCAGAGTTCGCGCTCCTTGTCCTTCTCGCGGCAGAACAATACGTACTCACCATGCTCGCGACCGGGGATCAGTACTGCTACGGCTTCAGGCTCGGGAAATCCGGTGAGGTATTGAAAATCGCTGTCCTGGCGGTAGTTATGCTCGACGTCACGGTTACGGATATACACCTGGGCTGCCGGCAGCACGGCAATGCTGTTCGGCTCCATCTGTTCCATCAATGCCTTGCGGCGGCGGGCATATTCCGACTTGCTGATTCGCATAGGTACCTCTATCAATGCAGGGATGCGGGCGGTTGATCCTGCGCTTCTGCTGGCTGACATTCACTGAATACCATCAGTACCGCCATGCGCACATATTCCATGACTTCCATGAAATCCACTTCGTTGGCTTCGGACTCCTCAAGGTCGGTCTGCACCTGGGCAATGGCCGCGAAATCCTTGAGAACGCTGTCGACCTCCTCGCTCAGTTCCTGCCCACGTTCGACCAGACCGAAACCACCGAGAAAGCCTTCACACCACTGACCAAGCGCCCGGGTGCGGTGGTCAATGGTCGCGCTGTCGTCGGGAATCAGCAAGGTAAGCTCGAAACCACTGCCAGACAGCTGAGCCAGGCTTGCATCATGCAACTGCAACAACAGGACCTTGCCCGCCTCCGCCGGCGTGGAGGTTCCGTCAATGACTTCTGTGGCGATACTCAGCCAGGCGCCATGATCGAGCCGGCTACCGGCAGAGAGGCGACCGATCAGATGGCCATGCAGCTCGGAGGGGTTACCGGCGGCGCCGTGGTCACTGAATAACTGGGCATAGCGGTCATAATCGAATACGTCTGGCATCAAAGCCATAAGGAAGGGGCCTCGCGGGAAACAAAAGACTGGAAGATTTGCGGAGCGGCAGCGGATATTAGTCATCTGCCGACCAGACTTAGGGTAATCTACTGCGCAAGAGGTAAAGGGTCCAGTCTGGTGACGTGGTAGTGGCCGCAGCGCAGCAGCGAACGGCTTTTCGCACACCCTGATACCGTAACGGCGGTCAGTTTGACCCGCCTGCGGGCCCCTTCTATAGTTGGCGAAACCGGGATGGCAGAATGGCGCAAATGGACGAACCCGATATCGATACCCTGACAGACAAGGTTGCACAGTTGATCGCTGTCTGCGAACGACTCCAGCAGCAAAACCAGCACCTGCTTTCACAGGAGCGCAACTGGCGCGAGGAACGGATGCAGCTGATCGAAAAGAACGATCTGGCACGCCACAAGGTCGAAGCCATGATATTGCGTCTCAAATCCCTGGAGCATGATTCATGAGCGAACCCCTAACCGTCATCTTGCACATCCTCGACAAGGAATACCGCATCAGCTGTCCACCCGAGGAGCGCAACAACCTGGAGTTGGCGGCCCGTCATCTGGACACCAAAATGCGCGATATCCGCAATAGCGGCAAGGTCATCGGCGTGGACCGCATTGCGGTCATGGCTGCCCTGAATATCAGCCATGAAATGCTTACCGGCACGACACACAAAAACGCCGCGTTTGAAGATCAGCAGCGTCAGATCACTGACCTCGTTGCCCGTCTGGATCAGGCCCTCGCCCGCCACCAGAACTGATCAACGGCATGAAATCCCGGAGAGAGTTGTGTATAGTCCGAGACATCCCTGGGGTGTTCGCCAGCCGGAGATGTCCCTGAGCCGATACTCCTGTAAAAGGAGGCCACGCGTTGCTGTCAGTGTGCATGTCCGCATGACGGAAAGCCTTCGACAGCGCCGTGTCCACCACCTTGAACTGTCGGGTTCAAGGGCTAACCCGGCAGCGGCACTCTGGGGACCCAATCCATGAACGGTGAATCACGCAGCGCTCTGCGTCGCCGTTTGCGTCAGACCCGGCGCAACCTCTCCCGCGCACAGCAACACCAGGCCAGCCAACGACTTTTCCGTCAGCTTGCCCAACATCCGCTGTTCATTCGCAGTCAGCACATCGCCTTTTATCTGGCCAACGACGGGGAAATCGACCCTGCTCTGCTGATGACCCATGCCCGACGCCTGGGCAAGCAATGCTACCTGCCCGTTATCACTGGCTGGCCAATGGACCGGATGCATTTTCAGAAGATAACCGGTGATCAGCGCTGGGTGAAAAACCGTTTTGGTATTCTTGAACCAGTGATCAAACGCGGACTTCAGGCTCGTCCCTGGCGGCTGGATCTGGTGCTGATGCCATTGGTGGGATTCGATGAACAGGGCAATCGCCTTGGCATGGGTGGCGGCTTCTATGACCGCACTTTCGCCTATCGAAGATGGCGACCCAACTGGACCGGCGCGCGCTTACTCGGGCTGGCTCACGATTGCCAGAAAGTCGAGGCGCTGCCGGTAGCTTCGTGGGACATCCCCCTCGATGGTATCGTCAGCGACCGGGAGGTTCTGCTGTTCAGGGCACCATCCGTATGATTTCAGGCCTGGGCGCATGCTCAACGAAGCCCTGCGTGTAGCCCGTCGTGACAACTCCCAGACCGAACATGATGACAATGACCCAAAGCCAATCGGGCTTGCGACGCATAACAATCTCCTTGTTGTTGTTATCCCTGACGCGTCTAACGTATACGCGCACCTGCGGCAAGGCATTCACACTTGCACGCAGCAGCTTATTTAAGGTGTTTTTTTCCTAATGTCAAATTGGCGTCAAAAAATATGCACTATTGGCTGATGAAGTCGGAGCCGGACGTTTTCTCCATTGATGACCTGAGCAATGCAGACCGCGCACCCTGGGACGGCGTACGCAATTACCAGGCGCGCAATCACATCGCGCAGATGCAGCCCGGCGACCTGTTCCTGTTTTACCATTCGAGCTGCAAACCGCCCGGTCTGGCGGGTATCGGCGAGATCGTCAGCGCGCCCTACCCGGACCGCGCAGCACTCGATCCCGGCAGCCCGTACCACGACCCCAAGGCAACAGCCGAGAAGCTGCCGTGGAAGGCTGTCGATGTGTGTTATCGAGAATGCTTTGCAAGGCTACTGAGCCTGGAAACGATCAAAACTCTGACCGGGCTCGAAGGGTTACCCTTGCTGCAGCGCGCAAGCCGCCTGTCAGTGATGCCGGTCACTGCCGAGCAATGGGAGATATTGTTGAGCGCGGCCAGGGCAGGTTAAATCGCGCTGCCCAACCCAAGAAGAATCGCCGTGTCGGCGCGCGGTGCCGCCTGGGGGTGTAGCGCGCCTGCGCTACGCCGGGTCCTGGCACCTCACCCCAGATACAAGTTGTACGCGGGATTATCCGTCTCGTCCCAATAGGCGTAGCCAATCGAGTCCAGCGCCTCCGGCACTTTGGCTCGATCAGCCACCGGTACCTGCAGGCCCACCACTACGCGTCCATAGGCAGCGCCATGATTGCGGTAGTGGAACATGGAGATATTCCAGCGTCCGCCCAGCTTGTTGAGAAAGTTGAACAAGGCACCCGGACGCTCCGGAAATTCGAAACGGTACACCACTTCGTCGGTAACCTTGTCCGCATGCCCGCCCACCATATGCCGGATATGCAGCTTGGCCAGCTCGTTATCGGTCAGATCCAGTACCGGAAAATCTTCCTGCAGGCGAGCCACCAGGGCATCGCGCGGATCATGCTCGGGATGCGTTTGCACACCGACGAAAATATGCGCCTCGGCATTGGTGTGGAACCGGTAATTGAATTCAGTGATCGCGCGCTTGCCAATCGCCTGACAAAACGCCTTGAAGCTACCCGGCTTTTCAGGAATGGTCACCGCCAACAGCGCTTCACGTTTCTCACCGATCTCAGCCCGTTCAGCCACGTGTCGCAGCCGGTCGAAGTTGACGTTGGCACCGGAATCAATGGCGATCATCACCTTACCCGTGCAGCCTTCACGCTCGACGTATTTCTTGATCCCTGCAACGCCCAGGCATCCGGCGGGCTCGCAGATCGAACGCGTATCGTCGTAGATATCCTTGATGGCGGCACACATCTCGTCAGTCGAGACCGTGATGACCTCGTCGACAAAGTGCCGGCACACTTCGAAGGTGTGCTTGCCGATCTGGGCCACCGCCACGCCATCTGCAAACAGGCCAACCTGACTCAGGGTCACCCGCTCGCCCGCTTCAAGCGCGGCCTGCAGACAATTCGACTCATCAGGCTCCACACCAATCACCTTGATGTCCGGGCGCAGGTATTTCACATAGGCGGCGATCCCGGCGATCAATCCGCCGCCACCGACCGGAACGAAGATGGCGTCCAGATTACCGTGATGCTGACGCAGGATTTCCATGGCGACAGTGCCTTGGCCGGCAATGGTGTCGGGATCATCATAGGGATGGATATACACCAAGCCTTTTTCATCGACCAGCTTCTGCGAATAAGCCAGTGCCTCATCGAAGGCATCACCGTGCAGCACCACTCGTGCGCCCCGGGCACGCACAGCCTTCACCTTGATCTCCGGCGTAGTACGCGGCATCACAATGGTCGCCTTCACGCCCATGTGACGGGCAGCCAGCGCCAGGCCCTGCGCATGATTGCCAGCTGAAGCTGTAACCACGCCACAGGCGCGCTGCTCATCGGTCAATTGCGCAAGCTTGTTGTACGCCCCGCGAATCTTGAAGGAAAAAACCGGCTGTAAATCCTCGCGCTTGAGCAACACCGTGTTGCCCAGCCGCTCGGAGAGAAAGGGCGCGGCGTGAATAGGTGTCTCGACCGCCACGTCATAGACGCGCGAGCAGAGGATTTTCTTGACGTAGGATTCCAGCATTGACCTTCAGCTTGTAGGGTTGAAATGGAATCGGGCAGTTTAGGGGCTGACGAGGGCTGGTCGCAAGCGGCGTGCGGCGGTGCATCGCGCGCGATTGCAGCGAATGCCTCATGTGCCCCTACACGGCGGCAACCAGGAGTCCGTATAATCGACGGCCTATTCGCTGAATCGGAGAACCCGGCATGACCCAGGACGAACTCAAACAAGCGGTTGCCCAGGCAGCGGTGGATTTGCTGCGGCCCAACCTCGAAGACAAGAGCGTCATCGGCGTCGGCACCGGCTCCACCGCCAACCACTTCATCGATGCGCTGGCCAAACACAAGGCCTACTTCGATGGCGCCGTTGCCAGCTCCGAGGCCACCGCCGAGCGCCTGAAAAGCCATGGCATTCCGGTGTATGACCTCAACAGCGTCGCCAGTCTGGATTATTACGTGGACGGCGCAGACGAAGCCAACAAGCATCTGGAATTGATCAAGGGCGGCGGCGCGGCACTGACCCGCGAAAAAATCGTCGCGGCAGTGGCGCGCACTTTTGTTTGCATAGCGGATGACAGCAAGCTGGTCACCACTCTGGGCGCATTCCCGTTACCGGTGGAAGTTATCCCGATGGCGCGCAGCCACGTCGCCCGGGAAATCGTCAAGCTGGGCGGCGATCCCGTCTACCGTGAAGGCGTAACCACTGATAACGGCAACGTCATACTCGACGTGCACAACATGCAGATCGTCGATCCACGCGGCCTCGAAGAAAAGCTCAACGCGATCGTAGGGGTGGTGTGCAATGGTCTGTTTGCCGCACGCCCTGCCGATGTCCTGTTGCTGGGTACCAGCGAAGGCGTCAGAACGCTCAAAAAAGCCTGACAGGCAGCAGCCCGGCCCCGTTCAGTCTTCCCGAACGAAACGATAGAAAAGGTTCGGCTCGCTGACGATATAGATGCGTTTCTGCGCATCTATAGCGATACCCTCCGCCTGGGGCACTGTAGCGCCCAGCCCACTCATACCCCGCCACAGGCCCAACACACTGACGGCCTGACTGTCCTGATCGTATTCCACCGCCATATGTGACTCGTCGCTCAACAGCAACAGGTGACCGCTGTTTTCATCCAGGCTCAAAGCAGACAGATCCGCCATGAACAATTGATCGGAATCCGAGCGCTTGATTTCGGTAATGGAGACGCTGCCTGATTCCAGCGCATCGACAAACCCTTGGACCCTTAACAAGCGCAACGGATCGCGCTCTTTCACAACCAGTAGCTCGCCTTTTATATGATCCCAGGTCAGACCCTCGAAACCCACATTACCGTCTCGGTCCAGCCCAATGGTCAGACTGCGCATGCCTTCGACATTGATTTCAGTGGCATCGCGCGGAATATCAGTAAGTATCAGCCTGTGCGCACGTTCTTCTGCAAGCACAAAGCGGTCCCCGCTGATATGCGCCAGGCCTTCCATATCATCAACACCATGCACCGTAACCTGGCGCAGCAGTTCACCTTCGAGGCTGATCTCCACCAGCAATGGCCTGCCGTTGAGCACCCCGAACAGCGTGTCGCTTTCATGGTTATAGGTCAGGGCTGAAAGGTCGTCTTCCAGCTGGGGAATGGGTGCCGCTTCAATATCGACACGATAACGGCCGAGGTCCAGCGCACGCTCGGGCAATGGTTGGCGGTTGAGCTTCCAGGATTGCCAGAGGAGCACATCGAGCTCATTGACCCGGATATAAACAAACGCAGCGACAACTGCCAGAACCAGGACTATGAGCAAGCGCTTCAATGCGAAGCCTCCAGCAAAACGGCCATACAACCATCAGCAGATGACGAGCGTGTGACATCCGCCGCGCGAGACAAATGGGACCGCAAAAAGCCTCAGTTGTGCGAATCGACAACCCGCGTCACCTGCTCAAGCACACCCGGAATGGACAGCTCCAGCCCATCACCCGATTTCAGAACGCCGACACCCGCGGGCGTACCGGTGATAACCACGTCGCCGGGCTGCAGGGTGAATACGTCTGCGATCTGCCGCAACAGAGTGAGTATTGGCGTGATCATATCGGCGCTGCTGCCCTGCTGGCGTACTTCGCCGTTGATCTTCAGCTGCAGCGAAATGTCGGTCAGGGTCAGTGCCGCAGGTGCAACAAAGCCGGACAAGGGGCAAGCCCCGTCGAACGCCTTGGCGCGCTCCCAGGGATGGGATTTGGCCTTGAGCTGATCCTGCAGTTCGCGCAGGGTCAGGTCGAGCGCCAGACCAACACCGCCGATGGCCGCCTCAGCCTGGCTTTCGGTCACATCGCCGTTGAGGGTTTCGCTGATCAACAACGCTATTTCGGTCTCGTAATGCACCGGGCCACGTCGCGGAGAAAGCACAATATCGTTGGTCAATGACACCACCGCAGTAGCCGGCTTGATGAATAACAAAGGCTCGGTGGGGACCGGATTGTTCAATTCGCGGGCATGTTCGGCATAGTTGCGACCGACGCACACCACCTTGCCTACCGGCAAGTCGAGTGGCGTTCCGTCAAGATAGGTGTGCTGATATGGCATGAGAGGTTCCTGGTAAAGGCCGGCCTGCTACGGGTTCAGCAGGCCGTAAACGGGACGGCTCAGACGGCAAATATCTTGCCTGGATTCATGATGCCGTTAGGGTCGAACACCGCCTTGATCGATTTCATCACCGCAATCTCCGCTTCACTGCGGCTGTAGGTCAGATAATCGCGTTTGGTCATGCCGACGCCGTGCTCGGCGGAAATCGAGCCGTTGTATTTCTGCACGATTTCAAACACCCATTTATTCACCGTTGCGCAGCGGGCAAAGAAGTCATCCTTGGGCAACGCTTCAGGCTTGAGAATGTTCAGGTGCAGGTTGCCGTCACCGATATGGCCGAACCAGACGATCTCGAAGTCAGGATAGTGCTCACCGACGATACTGTCGATATCGTGCAGAAACGCCGGGACCTGGCCGACAGTGACCGAAATATCGTTCTTGTATGGCGTCCAGTGGGCAATGGTTTCGGAAATGAACTCGCGGAGCTTCCACAGGTTCTGCAGCTGTTGCTCGCTCTGGCTCATCACTCCATCGAGCACCCAGCCCTGCTCAACGCAATGCTCGAAGGTTTCCAGCGCCTGGGTGGCAATGTCTTCGCTGATTGCCTCGAACTCAAGCAGCGCATAGAAAGGGCAGTCAGTCTCAAAGGGAGCTGGCACATCACCGCGCCCAAGCACCTTGGCCATCGCCTTGTCGGAGAAGAACTCGAACGCAGTGAGATCCAGCTTGCCCTGAAAGGCATGCAATACGGGCATGATCGAATCGAAATCCGGCGTACCCAGCACCATCGCCGTCAGATTGCGCGGCGCGCGCTCCAGGCGCATGGTCGCCTCAACCACGAAGCCCAGCGTGCCTTCGGCCCCGATAAACAGCTGACGCAGGTCGTAACCCGTGGCGTTCTTGATCAGATCCTTGTTCAATTCGAGCAACTCGCCGGTACCTGTCACGACCTTGAGGCCGGCTACCCAATTGCGCGTCATGCCATAGCGGATCACCTTGATACCGCCGGCATTGGTGCCGATATTGCCGCCGATCTGGCTTGACCCGGCCGAGGCGAAATCAACCGGATAATACAATCCCTTGTCTTCAGCGAATTGCTGCAGCTGCGCGGTTACTACGCCCGGCTGACATACCACCGAGCGGTCAAATTCATTGAAGTCGAGAATCTGGTTCATGTAATCGAAGGACACTACGATCTCGCCATTGGCCGCTACCGCCGCTGCGGACAGCCCGGTACGTCCACCCGACGGTACCAGTGCCAGCTTCTGCTCATTGGCGAAACGCACCAGCGCCTGAACCTGTTCGACCGTTCTGGGAAACACTACAGCCAGCGGAGCCGGCTCGAAATGCTTGGTCCAATCCTTGCCCCAGTTATTCAGGGATTCGGCATCAACGCGCACCTTGTCAGGCTCGACCAGGGTCTTCAGGGTTTCGATCACGGCTTCAGGGGTCATGGCTGCTCTCAAACGAAATTCATGCTGCGCAGGAATAGATTTCACGCAGCGACAGGCATCAAAAAAGGGAGATTATGCTAGCATACGCGGCTTCCAACACAGGACACTTCTGTCGGCCACTGAGCCGCAAAGCGCTCCCGGCTCATTTCATCAGTACTACGGGAAAATTGACACATGGCCATCACCTCGCTGGACAAAAGCAAGATCAAGTTTCTGCTCCTCGAGGGTGTGCACCAGACTGCCGTCGACACGCTAAAGGCAGCCGGTTACACCAACATCGACTATCACGCTGGCTCGCTGCCTGATGAGCAGCTCAAGGAAGCGATTGCCGATGCGCACTTTGTCGGCATCCGTTCACGCAGCCAGCTGACCGAAGATGTGTTCCGTCATGCCAATAAACTGATCGCCGTCGGGTGTTTTTGCATCGGCACCAACCAGGTCGATCTCGACGCCGCCCGTGAGCGCGGCATCGCCGTGTTCAATGCGCCCTATTCCAACACCCGCTCCGTGGCCGAGCTGGTGCTCGCCGAGGCCATTCTGTTGCTGCGCGGCATTCCGGAAAAGAACGCCGTAGCCCACCGCGGCGGCTGGCTGAAGAGCGCGACCAATTCCTTCGAAATCCGTGGCAAGAAGCTCGGCATCGTCGGCTACGGCTCGATTGGTACTCAGCTGTCAGTCCTTGCTGAAGGGCTGGGCATGCAGGTGATCTTCTATGACGTGGTGACCAAGCTGCCATTGGGCAATGCCGCCCAGGTTGGTTCGTTAACCGAATTGCTTGGCGAAGCCGATATCGTCACCCTGCACGTACCGGAAACCGCCGCCACCAAGTGGATGATCGGCGAGAAGGAAATCCGTGCAATGAAGAAAGGCGGCATCCTGATCAATGCTGCGCGCGGCACTGTCGTTGACATCGAAGCCCTGGCGGCTGCGCTGGCTGACAAGCATCTAAACGGCGCCGCCATCGACGTATTTCCGGTCGAGCCACGCTCCAACAATGACGAGTTTATCTCGCCATTGCGCGAGTTCGATAATTGCCTGTTGACGCCACACGTGGGCGGTTCAACCATGGAAGCGCAGGCCAACATCGGTCTGGAAGTCGCCGAGAAGCTGGTGCGCTACAGTGACAACGGCACTTCCATCACCTCGGTCAACTTCCCCGAAGTCGCACTGCCGTCGCACCCCGGCAAACACCGTTTGCTGCACATTCACAAGAACGTGCCCGGCGTGATGAGCGAGATCAACCAGGTGTTTGCAGAAAACGGCATCAACATCTGCGGCCAGTTCCTGCAGACCAATGAGAAGGTTGGTTACGTCGTGATTGACGTCGATGCAGCCTATTCCGATCTGGCCCTGGAAAAAATCCTGCAGGTCAAAGGCACTATTCGCAGCCGCGTATTGTTCTGATAGTCCCGGCTCTGCGGAGGTTTCGGTGCGGCCGCGCCGAAACCTCCGCGGGTTTGGTCTCGCACTGCCGGTTCAGCCTTTTGATCCGTCCAGCACCAGCGCCAGCTTGTCCAGCTCTTCCTCGTTGAATACCTGAACACCCGCCTGCTTCAATGCCGCCGCTGTCACGCCTTCACCCGCCACCCTGGTCCCGGTGAAGGTACCGTCGTAATTCTCGTTATTACCGCAGGATGGACTGCGCGCCTTGAGTACGGCGAATCGAATGCCGTGCTGCTTCACCAGTTGTAATGCGAGTTGCGCACCACTCAGAAACTCGAAGGTCACGTCATCCCCGCTCACCGTTCTGACTTTCAGTTGACCTGCCAGCACGGCTGCGCCCTGCCCTCCAGGTATCTCCGCAGGCGGACGTGGAGTCGGTAATCCGCCAGCTACTTCCGGACAAATCGGGATAACGCGGCCCTCAGCCTGCCAACGCTGCAGCAGGCCATGGGGTCCGCCTGCAGTGCCGTCGTAACGTACCGGCTGGCCGAGCAGGCAACTGCTGACAAGGAGCTTTTCCATCAGCTCTAGCGCAATAACGGGTTGAGCGGGCGGCGACGAAACCAGCCAACCAGACTGGCCCGTTCCTTATGCGCCTGAAGGACTTCATGCAAAATGCTGTCACTCATGAACACCACCAGGGTGCCAGCGGTGGGAGCCACGTCCACCGCACCCTCCTTGAGGTGCAACCGCAACTCCCCACCATCACCAGGCTGCCAGCTCTGATTGAGATAAGCCACAACCGAAACCATACGCAGCGGATTATTCTTGAAGCGGTCCAGATGCTTGCTGTAACCGGAACCGGGCGGATACAGAGCAAAATGCGTTTCGAAGCTGTCGAGTCCAAGATACAACGACCGATTAAGGGTCTCACGCAACGCCTCGAGTATCTGCAAGTACTCGTCCTGACAGGCCCGCGGCGAACAATCGTCCAGCCACCGGGTGTAGTCCCCGCGGATCTCCGGAACCACCGCCAGGTCCGAGCCGTGACCAATTGCGGCCGGAGTCAGCGCATCGTTTTGCCACATATGGCGACAGGCCTGCGCCAATGCTGCGATCAGTGACGGGGAAAAAACCTTGGCTTGAACTGACCAGCCTTTCACCGCCAGATCATCGGCCACCTGCTCAAAGCAACTGGACACTTGCGCAACAGGGAACTCGGACATCGATGTTTCGCTCAAAAAAGGAACCTTGAAGTCAGCCAGCCGGCTGGACAGAATCGATCCGGAGCGGGACCGGATTTATTGTAGCCTGCTCACCGGAATCAGTTGCTATTTCACTATGAGCCCGAGCAGGCCAGCAACCAGAAACTCGACAAGCCCTCCGGTCCAGCAGACACTACTCCCCGCCATCCCCACATTAGAGGCATCAATGCGCCTGACTGCACTGCACACCCTGATACTGACGCTTCTGACCACACTGTTACTTCACAGCTTCGCCGCACAGGCTGCGCCGGGATCAACCGCGGCGCTCTATCAGGCGTCGGGAATGAATCAACACCAGGAACATTTTCAGTTCGCCCTGAAGGCTGCGCAACAACGCTATGCGAAGCAGCTACCAGCAAGCATTTATGAAACGCTCGTCACCCAGAGCAACCTGCGTTTCGCCCCGAAAGAAATGCATGATCGTGCGCTGGCGCGGCTTGCGCTGACGCTTCAGGATGAAGACCAGCGCCAGGCACTTGCCTTTTACGACAGTCCCTTGGGCCGCAAGGTGGTTGGCGCCGAAACCCGCGCCACGTCCCCTGCCGCTATTGTGGCCATGCAACGCGGCTTGCCGGAACCCGAGCTGACCCCGGAGCGACGCGCACAAATCGAGCGACTGAGCGAGCTCTTGCCAGCGCTGGATATCGGCGTCGAAGTCTCGTTGTCACTGGCCAGTCTGGCTGCCGCCAGCGCGAACAGTTTTCTGGGCGGGCTGATGCAGATCCCCGAATCCGTGGTAACCGGCCGTCGCGGCGATCTGCGCAATCAAATGCAGCCTAACCTACCGGCGACACTGGCGCATGTTTACCGCGACCTCAGCGATGACGAGCTGGCTGGCCTGATCAAATGGAGCGAATCGGAACATGGAAAGCTGTTTTACGCGGCGGTGGAACTGGCCGTTCGCGACGCGCTGAATCCCTGAGTACAGGCTCAAGCCAGGACGGCTAGCGCCTCACTCAGAAGCCCAGCTTGTCGCTCAACCAGTCCAGATACTCTTTGCGCAGCGCCTTGCCTTCGTTGGCCAGGTGGTGACGCGCCTTGGGTAGATAGAGCAGCTCGGGCGCGTCGAATTTCTCCTGCAGAACCTTGATATTGTGCTGCCAATCAACAGTGCCATCCGCCTGGCCCTGAATGATCAACGGCCGGTGCGACGCAGGTGCGGCCGACTCGATGCGGGGGATCCACTTTTCCAGCGCCTGAACCCAGGCAACCGGCAGTATCTGCGCCTGAAGCGGATCACGCTCCCTGATGAAAGCGAGGAAATCGGGGTCATTGGAATTATCGGTAAAACGTCTGCCAAGCTGCTGGATGAAGCCGCCAAGCAACTTGAGGCTCATCTGCGACATCCCCCACTGCCGAGGCCGGACCAGCGGCGCCATCAGAATATTTTCGCCCGTCTCGGTCGGCATCTCACCGTGCAGCAGGCGGTCGATCAGTATCGCGCCGCCGGTGCTTTGTCCGAGAAAATGCCAGGGTCCGGGAAGATTCCAGTCCACGGCGCTTTGCAGTACGCCATCGAGCGCCTTCTGATAGCGCAGGAAACAATCAATGCTTGCCCTGTCACCGCTGGACAGGCCATGTCCGGGAAGATCGAAGGCGAGCACTGCCAGCTTATGCCCCAGCGCCCAGCGAATCAGGTGCCGATACAGCCCCATATGATCGTAATAACCGTGCAGGATAACCAGCGTGCCCTTGGGCCGCGATGGGCGCCATAGCTGGACGGCGAGATCAAACCCGTCGGCGTGCACTTTTCCGAGATGCTGCTCGACATGCCGGCTGAAATCGATGCCGTAATAATTGGCATATTTCAGCGCAGCCGCATCCGAAGGCCTTCCCGGCTCCAGCTCCGGCAGGCCTTCGATCAGCAAATCCAGAAAAGCCTGATCCATTAACATTCCGTCATTATACGCCTGGGCTCTGTGGCTAGCGCTTTAGAATTCCACGTGCCGGGCATGATTTGCAACCTGTCATCGTGTAACATGCTGCCTCTCCAAATTCCACGTCCTGCGCGTTCGCGCAGGTTGTCTGCAGAGTGAGGGTTTTCCATGACTGAACGCGTCCAAGTCGGCAGCTTACAGGTTGCCAAAATACTCCACGACTTCGTCAATCAGCAGGCCATCCCCGGTACCGGTGTCGATGCCGACGCTTTCTGGTCTGGTGTTGAGAAGCTGATCACAGACCTGGCGCCAATCAACAAGGCCCTACTCGCCAAACGCGATGATTTCCAGAACCAGATCGATGCCTGGCACAACCAGCGCACCGGTCAAGCGCACGACCCGGTCGCCTACAAGGCGTTCCTGCAGGAAATCGGTTACCTGTTACCCGAACCTGACGATTTCAGTGCGACGACCGAAAACGTCGACGAAGAAATTGCCCGCCTGGCTGGCCCACAACTGGTCGTTCCGGTCACCAACGCCCGCTTTGCCCTGAACGCGGCGAACGCCCGCTGGGGTTCACTGTACGATGCGCTGTACGGTACCGATGCGATTTCCGAGGAAGATGGCGCCACCAAAGGTCCGGGCTACAACGAAATCCGGGGCAACAAGGTCATTGCCTACGCCCGCGCGTTCCTCGATGAGGCAGCCCCGCTGGCCGAAGGTTCCCACGTCGACTCCATCGAATACCTCGTCAAGGACGGCCAACTGGTCGTCAAGCTGAAGAATGGCAGCCAGACCGGTCTCAAGGATGCAGCACAGTTTGTCGGCTTCCAGGGTGACGCTGAATCCCCCAAAGGGGTGTTGTGCAAGCACAACGGTCTGCATTTCGAGATTCAGATCGATCCCACCAGCAATGTTGGCCAGACTGATGCCGCCGGCGTAAAAGACGTACTCATGGAAGCTGCGCTGACTACCATCATGGATTGCGAAGATTCCATCGCCGCTGTTGATGCCGAAGACAAGACTCTGGTCTACCGTAACTGGCTGGGCCTGATGAAGGGCGATCTGGCCGAGAGCGTGGCCAAGGGCGGCAGCTCCTTCACCCGCACCATGAATCCGGACCGCGAATACACTGCTGCAGACGGCTCAAGCCTGACGTTGCACGGTCGTTCCCTGCTGTTCGTGCGTAACGTTGGCCACCTGATGACCAACGATGCCATCCTCGACAAGGATGGCAACGAAGTACCCGAGGGCCTCATGGACGCCGCAATCACCAGCCTGATCGCCATGCACAACCTCAACGGCAATACCGCGCGCCGCAACACCCGTACCGGCTCTGTATACATCGTCAAACCCAAGATGCATGGCCCGGAAGAAGTCGCCTTCGCCACTGAGCTGTTCAGCCGCGTCGAAGACCTGCTCGGCCTGAAGCGCAACACGTTGAAAGTCGGCATCATGGACGAGGAGCGCCGTACATCGCTGAACCTGAAAGCCTGCATCAAGGCCGCCAGCGAGCGCGTTGCCTTCATCAACACCGGCTTCCTCGACCGTACCGGTGACGAAATCCATACCTCCATGGAAGCCGGCGCGATGGTACGCAAGGGTGAAATGAAGGCCGCCAAGTGGATCGGTGCCTACGAGAACAACAACGTCGACATCGGCCTGGCAACCGGCCTCAAGGGCCGCGCGCAAATCGGCAAGGGCATGTGGGCCATGCCTGACCTGATGGCGGCAATGCTTGAGCAGAAAATCGGCCATCCGATGGCGGGCGCGAATACCGCGTGGGTACCCTCCCCGACTGCGGCTACCCTGCACGCTTTGCATTACCACAAGGTCAACGTGGCGGAGCGTCAGGCCGAGCTGGCCAGCCGCACGCCGGCGTCAATCGACGACATTCTGACCCTGCCTCTGGCCACCAACACCGACTGGTCAGCTGAAGAAATCCAGCAGGAACTGGACAACAACGCCCAGGGGATCCTCGGCTACGTTGTACGCTGGATTGATCAGGGTGTCGGTTGCTCCAAGGTCCCGGATATCAATGACGTCGGGCTGATGGAAGACCGCGCTACCCTGCGTATCTCCAGCCAGCACATTGCCAACTGGCTGCGTCATGGCATCTGCACCGAAGAGCAGGTGCTGGAAACCATGAAGCGCATGGCCGCCGTCGTTGATCGTCAGAACGACAGTGACCCGGCATACAAGGCAATGGCGCCTGATTTCGATAACAGCGTTGCCTTCCAGGCTGCCGTCGAGCTGTGCATCGAGGGCACCAAGCAGCCGAACGGCTACACCGAGCCGGTCCTGCACCGACGTCGCCGCGAGTTCAAGGCGAAGTACGGCTGCTGATCAGCTTCCGGTAGTACAAAAATCCCGGCCTTGGTGCCGGGATTTTTTATGGGCGCTCGAAATGCCTGTATTCGGATTTTATTCCAGCGGCGGCTTGCTGCGCGGCAGCTGGATGCAAACAGACAAGCCGCCCAAAGCGCTAGTGTCGAATATCAGCTCGCCCTGCCAGGCGGCAAGAATGTCTCGCACAATACCCAACCCCAATCCCTGGCCATCGACATGCTGATCCAGGCGGGTTCCACGATCCAACACCCGGGCTCGCTCGGCGCGTTCGATCCCCGGACCATCGTCTTCGATCAGAATACGGTAAGCGTCCACATCCTCTACGATCGTCAGCATGACTGCCGAGCGCGCCCATTTGCAGGCGTTATCCAGCAGATTACCAAGCAATTCCAGCATATCCTCACGGTCCCAAGGCAGCCGGCACGCCGGTGGCGCCGACCAGCGCAGCGTAATGTCTCGCTGATGGATCATGCGCAGGGTATCAAGCAGCGAGGGCAGCTCCGCTGCACAGTCGAAATGGGCGCCTGGCAATACATCACCGGCCAGGCGCGCCCGGTTCAATTCACGGCTGACCCTATGTTGAATCTGGCTCAGTTGCTCCTCCAGACTGGCGCGCAATGCCGGGTGGGCTGAGAGTTCCTCGCGCGTGATCAGGCTGCCCAGCACCGCAAGTGGCGTCTTCAGCGCGTGACCGAGGTTGCCCAGCGCGTGGCGTGATCGCTTCAGAGTATTGTCGGTGTGCGACAGCAAGTGGTTGATCTGCTCAATCAGCGGTTGCAGCTCAACCGGTGCCCTGACCTCCAGTTGCTGACGCTGGCCCTGCTGCAATTGGGCGACCTGCTGACGCGCCTGTTCCAGCGGCCGCAGGGCAGTCTTCACCGCATAACGCTGGAGCAACACCAGGATCAACACAAACAACATGACCAGCCCAAAGCCGCCCAGACGTACCTGGGCGAAGCTGTCGAGTACCGGAGTGTAATCCTGTGCCGCGCTGATATGGATGGTCTCGCCATCACGCTGATACTGCCCGCGATACGCCATCAAACGTTGATCCTGCGGACCATCAATAAGCCCATCACTCAGCCCCGCGCTGCCTGGCCATTCAGGATCGGCGTCCCACAAGGAGCGGGAACGCCAGGTGCGTCCAGCCACATCGATACGGAAGTAATGGCCCGAGAAGGCACGCTGGTAACGTGGATTGATGCGCCGGGCATCGAGCTGCACGCCATCTGCGCCTGGTACCAGCGCTATGAGCAGCCCCTCGGTTTCATCGCGCAGGTCGGCTTCCAGAGTGCGACGCAGACCCGCCTCGAACAGCCAGAGGCTGGTTTGCAGCAAAAGCAGACTCAGAATGACCAGAACCGCTACCAGCCCGAGGCTCAGGCTTCGCTGTATGGATCTCAAGAGGCGCCGCCGAACCGATAACCCTGCCCGCGACGGGTTTCGAACAGCTCACGGCCAAGCTTGCCGCGCAGGCGGTTAATATGGACTTCGATGACGTTGGAGTCGCGCTCAGTCTCACCATCATAGAGGTGCTCGGCCAACTGCGATTTCGACAGCAGCTGCCCCGGATGCAGCATGAAGTAGCGCAGCAGACGGAACTCGCCCGCAGTCAATTCGATCTCCTGATCCTGCTTGCGGCACAGCTGCCGTGATTCATCCAGTTCCAGCCCGCCAGCCTGTAATAATGGCTGGTTGGCCAGTCCATGGGCGCGCCGCAACAATCCCTGAATGCGCAACAGCAGTTCCTCGGGATGGAAGGGCTTGGTCAGATAATCGTCCGCGCCGGCCTTCAGACCCTCAATTCGCTCTGCCCAGGAACCACGCGCGGTAAGGATCAGTACCGGCGTTGCCAAACCACGCGCGCGCCAGTCACGCAATACCTCAAGCCCCGGTTTGCCTGGCAAGCCGAGGTCGAGAATGATGAGGTCATAAGGCTCACTGCTACCCTGGTAATCCGCGTCACGGCCATCGGTCAGCCAGTCCGTGGCATAGCCCTGGCGACTGAGACTGGTCACTAGCTCGTCGGCCAGCGGCACGTTGTCTTCGACCAATAACAGCCGCATCAATCTTCCTCGTCCTGAAGCACGCGACCGTCCCGGGCGTTGATTTCCAGCTCACGGGCGACGCCGTCGGCCGTGAGCAATTCGATTTCATAGATATAAACGCCGTCATCCTCTTCCAGCTCTGCTTCAAGCAAGCGCGCGCCAGGATGCGACTCCGAAACGCGCTGCAATATGCTCTCCAGCGGCAGAATCAAGCCCTCACGGCGTAACTGCAGGGCTTCATCCTGATCAAGATCACGGCTTGCCGCTGGCGTGGCGGCAAGCAACATGGCCAAGGGGAGCATTGAAAGAGTGGTAAGCCGCATTTAGTCGTCCTGATGGTCCTTCAGCACTTCGCCGGTCTTGGCGTCGAGCTCGAGATCCCATTGCACACCTTTTTCATCGCGCAGTTCAACTTCATAGAAATACCGGCCATTTTCTTCATCAAGCTCAGTGTCCTCGATCTGGGCGCCAGGGTGCTTGGCCAGAGCTGCCTCGTTGAGCTTTTCAAAGGATTGGATGGTGCCTGCGTCACGCAGTTTCAATGCTTCATCCGGGCCAACGTCCTTGGCCAGCGCCAGGTTCGCACCCAGCGTCAGGGAAGCGGCAAGGATCAGCGTAGTCAGTGTTTTCATGGGTTCAGTTCCTGTGGTTGGTTTTGACGTTCACAGAATAAGAGCCCGTGCTTAACTGAACCTGAACGAAGCCACACCAGAATATACGGCTTCGATCGCACAGAGCCTGCTCAGGTGCCTGCGCGTGGGTTTTGCCAGGCGAAAAAAAGCCCCACCGATGGTGAGGCTTGATTGCGCATGCTTGAAACCTTACAACCCGGTAAAACTGAACCGCTGACTGTCAGATCCGCTACAGGTGGCCTGGGTCAGGCTGCTGCCATTGGCATTACTCCCGGCATCCAGGCAAAGACCGCTGTGTCGCGCTGTCACCTGAAACTTGCCCTCCTCAACCTGTTTGAGCTGCCATTGCTGGCTCTCCCGCTCCGAACACCTGTATGCAATGACATTCGCACCTGCGCGTCTGCTGCTCGCAACCACATTCAGACAACCCTGCGTGCCAGTGCTGGCCAGCTTCACGACATCACCTTCCTGACGCGTCAGTGTCCATTGCTGATTGGGCGCCTGGGTACATGACCACTGCACCACATCGCTCATGCCCCATCGGGAATTGTTGACGTTCAGGCAGCGACCATTAGCTGCGACTTTGATCAGGTAATTCCCGTTTTGCACGGTACCCTCTGGATCGGTGGGTTCCGTGGGTTCGTTCGGCTCGTTAGGTTCCGTGGGCTCTTCCGGTTCCGTCGGATCAGGGTTCGGCACGGGCCCGCCGCCAACCTTGGTGGGACGGAAGACCGCCACGCGGTCCTTCACGTTGTTTATTGCCTTGGCTGCATCCGCCTCGCCCTGTGCGCCTTCCTCGACACCACAAGGGTATCCGCGGCACTGGATTCGCGGATTGGAAAACACCGACATCTTGGCGGCCCGGTAATACCATTCGTAGGTCATCAGGGTACCGAATGCGCCGTTGACGCCATGCCCGAGCGCGTAGCGGTATTCTGAGCCGGCGGTATCGCCCTGCGCTCTGGAGTGGTTGAGGCCCATGTTATGGCCGAGTTCATGGGCCAGTGCGGCGGGACCACAACCAGCGCCGAGAACGTTGAAGGCATAACTGGCGTGAACCGCGAGATAACCGACCCCACAGTTGCCGGACTGATGGAGCTGGGTGACAAAGTCTGCACCGACGCGATCACGAATTTGTGCGACCGAGGAAGACCGCGCCACATTCACCAATGCCTGACTCATATCGCTGGAGGCGAAGTCATTGCGTTCCACGCCAACGATACGCAGCTGCAGATCGACCTGGCTGTTGCGGTACATGGTATTAATCTGATCCTGCCAGGACTTGAGGACAACTGCCGGTTCGCCCTGCATCCGGGAGGCGCTGTAATCGTCATAGAGTACGAGGAGATCGATTTGCGCTGCGTGAGCAGTGTGGGTCGCGCCACTGACGACCAGAGCGGTAGCGCCAAGTTTGAGGTAAAGCCCGAGACGTTTGATCATGGGTGTTTGTTTCCAGCAAGAGATTGGAAGGGAGGATTCAGAGCTCGTCCGGGATGATGAAATCCGGCTCGTTCTCGTCGAACTTGAACAGCGTGGATGCGTTGGCAATCCAGCCTTGTTCGCCTACCGCTTCTATGACGAAATGGCCTTCTGGCGTAAACATACCGCCTGAGGCCATCCGTTGGCCGGAAGTAAAGGTAACGTCGTACGCCGAACCGGACTCGTCGGTCACAGCGCCCAACTCATCGACCAGCTTGCCGTGCCAGGTGACGGTGCCGTCATTGTTGGCGACAGCCTGGGTGATTTCTGCCTGATAGTTTTGGCCGCTCTGGCTGACAGGCAATTCAAGCGTGTCCCCGGCGACCAGGCTCTCCAGCTTCATGCGGCTGAATTCAATGAATTCACGCCCGTCGTTGCGTTCTTCTTCGGTCAAATCAAGCCCGGCGCCAGCATCATCACTGGGTTCCCAGGCAGACGCCGCGGCAAGCGCATCCCGCACCTTGGTCGGGTCAAAAGCCTGCCCATCACGGCGTGCAGTCATTTCATGCAAACGCATCGCCATGGTCGGGTAATCGGGATTCAGCTCGGCCAGCTGGGGCTCCTGCAACAGGTCTGCATCGGTAACAGCGCTTTGTGCAGCATCCGGATCGCCACGTTTTTCAGCAGCCGGCGAGCGCTGTTCTTCCGAACGCACCTGTTCAGAGTTGACCGCGCCGCCTGTGGATACCGAGTCAGTTGAGGCCGACGCCTGCTCAACAGCCTGCTCTTCCACCGGCGCCTCACTCGACTGCGACGCCCAGAAAACAGCCCCCAGAAAAATGGTACCAAACGCCAGCGCCGGATAGATCGGTTTCATATGTTCAGCCTTTTACTGATTGCTGCGCCGGGACAGAGCAACACCGACGGAACGCAGACAGCCTTGCGAATGGTCGTTCACCGAATTATCGGTGATATCCCTTGTTCATAGCGGGACGCCTTCACAAATTGGGTCGACCAAACAGGATCAAGCTGAAAAATGATAAGTAGGCACGCAACGCAGCCAGGACGGCAGTGGCTTTCAGATTGGCTTAGCTGAGCAGGCGGGAGGGGGCATTCAAACGCAGGGGGCGGCAGAACGTTACAAGAAACAGCATTGACTGAGCAGATCAAGCAGCGGCCTGAAGGTTTACAGGCCGCACCTTGACTAACCGAGGATCAGAAATCCATGGTCAAACCAACAACCATACGGCGGCCATCCAGCACCGCGCCATACTCCTCGCTGGTAACTTCCTTGTTGGCGATGTTGTACAGGCCTGCCTTGACGTCCAGGCTATCCGTTGCCTTGTACACCACACCGGCGTCGAAGAAGCCGTATCCCGGCGTGCCATCTGACATGCTGGTGCGGCTCAGATATTCCGAGGTCTCGCTCCGGTAGTTGCCCTGCAGCCAGGCATTCCATCTGGGCGTTATTGTCCAGTCGAGCAAGGCATTGGCCATGTGCTTGGGCTGTTTGTTCAAAGGATCTCCCTTGAACTCGCCGGTTTTCTGCTCGGATTCGGTGTAGGTGTAGCTTCCGCTTAACCAGAGCGAGGAATGCAGCGCGTAGTCCAGAGTCAACTCGACACCCTGCATGATCGCTTCATCAACGTTGGTACGGGTACTCAGGAAGTAATAGTCGGTACCAGCGAAACCACAGGACCAGGCCGCCACGTTGTTACGGTTGTCACCCGAACCGTCGGCATCCGTCACGCAGAAGCGATCTTCTGCAATCTTGTCCTTGTACTGGGTGTGGAAGACCATGAGGCTGGTGTTGAAGCCCAGCTCGACATTGTCATAGTTGAACCCCACCTCATAGTTGGTGCTGCTTTCCGGGTCCAGCTCCGGGTTACCGATGATCAACGCACGCGGATGGGGTGCCGGGGAGCCGCCGCCCCCGGTGCCACGCCCGAAGCCTTCGGTAGCGTCCGCAAGGCCCGGTTGTTTGTAGCCCGTGGAAACCCCGCCCTTCAGGGTCAGATTCGGGGTTGACTGGTAAACCGCGTATACACGCGGCGACAGGTAACCGCCGAATAGCTCGTCATCGTTGTAGCGCAGGCCGGTGGTAACCGCCAGATCGTCGGTCACACCCCACTCGACTTCTGCGAACAACGCAGCGAGCCAGCGATCCACGCTCTTGACGGCACCAGGCACCCCGGAGGTCAGTAGCCCGTTGGTTTCATCGACAAAGTCTTCGTACTTGTACTGGGCCCCAAAGGTCAGTACATGCGAGCCAAGAAAGTAGTTTGCCTGGGTATTGAAAGTACTGACTTCCTCCTTCTTGGTAGCGTCCTGCACGCGTTCGGACACGTCGTGCTGAAGATAGGTGTTGGTGCGGAAATTGCCGTAGTGCCCGTCATGGGCCAGCACGTAGATGTCCTTGTCGAACTCGGTGGAGTTCTCCGTCGCGTCCGCTGCGATGCTGAGGCCCGGATGATGCGTTTCATCAAGGCGTGCAGCCTGATAGCTGGCCGAGAAACGGTTCTGTTCATCGGGCGTCAGGTACAACTCGACCCCGGCCTGACGACGCTTGCCATCCGGCGTGCTGGCCGCGCTGTCATCCAGCCCCTGATACTCGCTCTCATCGGTTACCGACTGCGAGCCATGGACCTTGGCACCCAACAAACCGGGAATCAGCGCACCGCCAGCATAGAAGTTGCCCAACCAGGCATCTTCACTGAGATCATTTTTTGCGAGGGTGTACTCGGCCGCTACGGTACCGGCCCAGGTATCACCACCTTTGCGGGTAATAATGTTGATGACGCCACCCATGGCTTCGGACCCATACAGCGACGACATCGGGCCACGTACCACTTCGATACGTTCGATCATCGACAGTGGCGGCAAACCGATCTGCTTGCCACCGTCACTGCCATTGGTGTTGACCGAGCGGCCTGCGGAAACGGGCCGACCATCGACCAGATACAGGGTGTAGGAGGAAGACATACCGCGGATGCTGACATCCTGCATGTTGCCGCCTCCGGTGACATACACTCCCGGGATGTTCTTCATGGCATCAACGACATCGGTGTACGACTGCTTTTCAAGCTGCTCGCGAGTGATCACGGAAATACTCGCAGGGGCGTTTGCAATGTTCTGTTCATATCCCGCAGCACTTATTACAGTAGTTGGTTGCAGCTCGACCGCGTCTTGCGCGTGGGCAAAGGATCCCATCGAAGTTGCCACAGCCAGACTGCACCCCAACCGGTGTCGATTGAATTTAACCATATTAAGAAAAGCTCCTTGGGGATGTCACTGTGGTTTTCATAACGGCCTGAGCCGGCCGAACCGCGGTTTCTGATCGCCACGAATAATATAATCATTCTCATTTAGCAGTAACTCTTATTTGCGATCTGTACGCATCGTTGCGTACAGCGGAACGGCGGTTCTGCTGAAATGGTCAATCTGAACTAGTCTGGATATCCTTCACCCTGATCAGATCAAACCCTCAAATCCCGAACCAGAGGCATCGCACATGACTGACGCAACCTACATACCGCCCAAAGTCTGGAAATGGGACGCGGAGAACGGTGGCAAATTTGCCAGCATCAATCGCCCGACTGCCGGGCCGACGCATGAACAGGAGCTGCCGGTCGGCAAGCATCCGCTGCAGCTCTACTCCCTGGCCACGCCGAACGGTATGAAAGTCACCATTCTCCTTGAGGAGCTATTGGCCGCGGGACATGAGCAGGCTGAATATGACGCTCATCTCATCAGAATTACCGAGGGCGACCAGTTCGGCAGCGGATTCGTCAGCATCAATCCCAACTCGAAGATCCCGGCCATGCTGGATACCAGCATCACCCCGCCGCTGCGCATCTTCGAATCAGGGTCGATCCTGTTGTACCTGGCAGAAAAATTCGGCGCCTTCATTCCACAGGATCTGGCCGGGCGAACCGAATGCCTGTCGTGGCTGTTCTGGCAAATGGGCGCCGGCCCACTGTTGGGCGGCGGCTTTGGTCACTTCTATGCCTACGCGCCGGAGAAATACGAGTACCCGATCAACCGCTACACCATGGAAGTGAAACGGCAACTGGACGTGCTCGACCGCCAGCTGGCGGAGCGGCAATATATCGCCGGAGACGAGTACAGCATTGCCGATATGGCAATCTGGCCCTGGTATGGCGCACTGGTGATGAACAAGGTGTACGAGGCGGCGGAGTTTCTCGAGGCTGGTTCCTATGCCAATGTGCTGCGCTGGGCCAAGGCCATTGAAGAAAGACCCGCCGTTCAGCGCGGCCGGATGGTGAACCGCACCTGGGGTGAACCTGAAGAGCAGCTTCCGGAACGCCATGACGCCAGCGATTTCGATAACCGCACCCAGGATAAACTTGATGCGGCCGGCGCGGGCGATGCAAATCAGTGAGCCATTTCGTCGCCCCAGGACGCTTGTAGCGTTTCGGGAGTCGTGCAATCCCGGGCTGCGCAGCGAGGCTGCAGGGTTGCGCTGAGCATTGATGACATGGACGTCATCACCAGGCTGATCGGAGCGCCCTGCAGCATGTCCGCGGGTTCGGCGAGCCTGAGCGACGTGGTACAGCCGCTACCGTTCGGCATAGAATTCCCACCTATCCTTCACGTACTCGCTCACCAGGTTTTGTCATGCCTTATTCTCCACGCGTCCTCTCTCTTAATGTGGGCAAATTACGGAACCTGCAGGTAGGCAGCAGGCTGAAACAAACCGGGCTGTTCAAACAGCCCGTGCAGGGTCCGCAGCTCATCGACGCAACGGGTTTGCCTGGGGACGACATCGTCAACAGACGTTTTCATGGCGGCCCGGATCAGGCTGTTTATCTCTACAGCCAGGAGGACATCGACTGGTGGAAGCAGCAATTACAGCGCGATATAGATCCGGGCTTTTTCGGCGAGAATCTTACGATTACTCACTGGTGGCCGTCCGTACGAGTAGGCGACATTCTGCAGGTAGGTGAATTGAGGATGGAAATAACCGCACCCAGGGTGCCTTGCGCAGTACTGGCTGCGCGGGTAGGCAGCCCGGCTTTCGTCAAGCAATTCGTCCACGCGGGGCGCTGTGGAGCCTACGCCAGAGTATTGCAACCCGGCTCGTTAAGTCCGGGTGAGATGCTACATATTACTGCTGCAGATGACTCGTACCCCACCGTGGAGGAGATTTTCCGCTATTGGCATAGCAAAACCCAGAATGCAGATTTTCTCCGTCGTGTTCTCGCCGCCCCTATCGCTTTTCTCCTGCGGGAGGCGCTGACAGAAAGATTGTTGAAAGCCGAAGCAGGCACACCTCAACTACCGATGTTCTGACCCGGTTCCGAATGACCATTGCCGGCGCCACTCACCTGCCGCCTGAAAGTCCACCCATCCGTTCTGATATTATTCTGTCAGACCCGTCTGCAGCGGGGACGACCCCGTTGCAGCGACCATAAGTTGGGGACGACCCCGATGTTCGTTTGGTAAGACAATGAACTGGATTCTTCTCTTTCTGGCCGGTCTGCTGGAAGTCGTGTGGGCGGTGGGGTTGAAATACACCGAGGGTTTTACCCGGCTATGGCCGAGCATCGGAACGCTGCTCGCCATGATTGTCAGCTTCGGCTTACTGGCTGTGGCGATGAAGACCCTGCCGCTGGGGACCGCCTACGCCGTGTGGGTCGGGATCGGTGTCATTGGCTCCGCCCTGCTCGGAGTGTTTCTCTTCGCTGAGCCGATGCCCCTCGGGCGGCTTGTCAGCCTTGCTCTCATATTGATGGGAATCATTGGCTTGAAAATGGCGGACAGCATTTGACGCCGTTCACATATTGCTATCCGTTTGCTGCTGGCTGCAGGCGACGCCCAGCAAAGCTGGCACAATCGCTCACAACGTTTTTCCAACTCACAAGGAGATATCGATGCCCGTCAGTTCCGCTGTCAACGTGCTTTACGGACTGCCCCACTCGCTTTATACCGGTATAGCCCGCAGCTACCTGCGCACGCAGGGCATCGCCTACCTGGAATTGCCACCAGCGCATGCTGATTTCGTCGAGCGGATTCTGCCGACCATCCAACGCAGCATTGTTCCTGTGCTGGAAACGCCGGACGGCGAGATCATTCAGGACAGCCTGGACATCATTGACCATTTCGAGCGCCAGGGCGTGCCGTACCCGGCCTACCCGGAAGGGCCCTTGCAGACAGTACTGGCAATCATTCTGCAGTACTACGGATGCCAGGCGATGCTGCGTCACGCCATGCACTATCGCTGGTCCTATCTCGAACCGCAGGAAACCTTTCTGCGCCACGCCTTCGCTGCCGGCAGCGATGCCGCGCGGGCCGAAACGATCATGGCGCGGATGCAATCCTATCTGCCGGCGCTTGGCGTAAACGCCGAGACGATTCCCTTGATCGAACAGTCCTTCGAAAACTTGCTGGATATTCTCGAGGCGCATTTTGCGCAGCACCCCTTCCTGTTCGGTGGCCGGCCAAGCGTGGCGGATTACGGCCTCATCGGTCCGATGTTCGCGCACCTGGGTCGCGACCCCGTGCCGTCCGATCTGATGAAGCGCCGCTCGCCCAACGTGTTCCGCTGGGTAGAGCGGATGACGGCGCCCGGCCTGGATACGCCGGACTTCCCCGGTTACGGCACTGACTTCATCACAGAGGATGCTATTCCTTCCACCCTGGAACCGCTGCTCAAGCAGGTCGCCGAGGAGATCTTTCCGGAGCTGACCACCAAGTTCGAATGCATGGATGCGCTGATAGACAAACTTCAGCCAGAAGACGGGCAACCGGTTGCAGACAAAGCCCACCAGCGCCATGTCGGACAGGTTGAAACCCGCTTTCGCGGCGCGCCGATCACCTCCGGCGTTGCGCCCTACTCGATGTACATCCTGCGGCGAGCGGATCAGCTACTGGAGCAGGCCGGCGACGCGGACCGCAGCAAGGTGCAGGCCTACCTGCAACGCTTCGGACTGGACAAAGCGTTGCCGGGTAAGCGTGGCTACAGCGTTGCTCGTCGAAACCATATCGAGGTCTGGGAGCGTCGTTAATCCCGAGCCCGGATAAATCGACGGTTCTTTGCGAACCGTCGAACCAGCTCAAAGGATATCCACCGGGAAATCGACAAAGACGCGAACTTCGTTGCCTTCGCTGATCGCATTCTGCGCATTAGCGGATACCCGCAGCGCCGAGCTGCGCAGACGTACGCTCAGGTCCTTGGCCGCACCGCTCTGCACTACGTACTGGAACTGGTTGAAGATCTCACGTTCGGTCCCGCGTCCATCCCCGCCCAGATTGATATCGGTACCGCGCACATAAGCCACCTTGTAGCTCAGACCCGGCACACCGTAGGCGGCGAAGTCCACACCGTAGGCCACCTGCCAGGAGCGTTCGTCTTCGTTGTTGAAGTCGGACCAGTAGGAGTTGGCCAGCCAGATGCTGGTGCCGCCGTCACCTACCCAGCCTTCGCTCTGATAGAAACCATAGTTGTAGCCGACATCCCCGCTGCTGCGCTGGTAGGCCAGGGTGAAATCGTGCGGTCCGGTGACGTACGTGGCTGCCAGACTCCAGATGCGGTTCTTGCGCTCTGCGGGATCGAATTGCTCCTCCTGATTGGTTCGGTAACCGCCGAAGTCCAGCGTCAGCGCATCACGCTCGCCCAGCGGGCGCACATAGTTCAGGTTGACGTACTGGCGCTTCAGGACATCTTCAACATCCGAGGCATAGAGCGCAGCACTGATATTGTCATTCAATTGATAGCTGCCGCCGAGCACATCGATGGCCTTCAACTCTGCGCTGTCACGTCCCTCGTCGCTCTTGCGCGATTGAGCCGTAAAGCGTCCCGCATGCAGAACCAATCCGTCGATTTCGCTGGAAGTGATCAGGGTACCGGTGAATGTTTCCGGCAACAGACGCGAGTTGTCATGGCTCAGCACAGGCAATGTCGGGCGCTGATTACCGTAAGTAATCAGCGTGTTGGAGAAGCGCGCCTTGAGCGCAGCACCCGCCTGGGCAACGTCATGCTCGATATCACCGTTGTCGTCGACCATGAAAAAGTCGATACCGGGCGCACCCGCGCGGCCATTGCCGCTATCCAGCCGCACGCCGTACAGGCCAAAGGCATCCACACCAAAACCAACCGTTCCTGCGGTAAAGCCCGAACTGAACGAGGCGACAGCGCCCTGCCCCCATTCGGCCTTGTCCTGACTGCCCTGCTTGTAATCGCGACTGATAAAGCCGTTGCGCAGAAACACATCCATGCTGCTGCCCTCGACGAAGCCTCGGGCATCAGCCTGGTCTGCGGCAAAGGAAGGGGCCGAAGCCAGCAATCCTGACAAGATAAAACGCGCTTTGTAATCAGACATCTTGGTCGCTCTAGGCTTAGTGTTATTAGGCAGAATCCGCACCGGTCCGTGAGACAGGCAAGGAAATGTGACGCGCATTATCCATATTCTTCCGCTAGCAACCAGTGCCTTGATGAATACGCAGTGTCATGCCTGAGTGGTAATGTGGCGGCTCTGTTTGTCCGATTCGTTAGTCAGGAGTCTTCATGAACCGCACCGAACTTGCGCCCAAGCGGGAAATATTTGGCTGGGCTATGTTCGATTTCGCCAACCAGGGCTACACACTACTGATCATCACGGTGATTTTCGGGGATCTCTTCACCCGGGTGATTGTCGGCGATGCGCCGGATTACCGGACGGGCAATCTGCTGTGGAGCCTGGCGCTGGCTGTCAGTTATCTGATGGTGGTGGTGGCCAATCCGGTATGCGGTGCGATCATGGATTATTCGCGCAGCCGAAAGCGTTTTCTGCTTGGTAGCTATCTGCTGACGGTGCTGGCCACTGCGCTGCTGTACTTCGTCGAGCCTGGCTGGATAGTGCCGGCGATGCTGCTCATCATCCTGTCCAACTTTGCTTATTCGATGGGCGAAGGTTTCGTTGCCAGTTTTCTGCCGGACCTTGGCCCACGTCAGGCGCTGGGCTGGATATCCGGACTCGGTTGGGGCGTCGGTTATATAGGCGGTCTTGTGGCGACGGCCTTTACGCTGTTCTTCCTCGGCGATGTGTCGGCGGAGAACTACGACGTCATCCGCTGGGTCGGCCCCTTCGCCGCCGGGTTCTTTCTTGTGGCGGCGATCCCCACGTTCATCTGGCTCAAGGAACGCGGCAGCAAACGCGACACGCCCGCCGGCCAGTCGCTGTTCAGCGTCGGCATGCTGCGCGTGGGCACCACCTTTCGGGACATACATCAGTTTCGGGATCTGCGTTCGCTGCTTATTTCCATCTTCTTCTCGATGGCCGGCATCTACATCATCATCGCCTTCTCTTTCATCTATGGCGCGCAAGTCATCGGTTGGAGCGAGGAAATCCGCGCCTTCATGTTCATTACAGTGCAGATCACCGCAGCACTCGGCGCCTTTGCGTTTGGTGCATTACAGAGCCGGCTCGGTGCGCGTCTGACCTATATTCTTACCCTACTGCTGTGGCTGGTGGCGATTCTGGCGATCTGGCAAACCCCTGGTCTGACCGGCCTGCTTCGCGTGTGGTTTGGAGTGGATTGGGAGCCCCAGCATGTGTTCCTGTTTGCCGGCGCGCTAGCCGGGACCAGCCTCGGCGCCTCGCAATCTGCCGGCCGTGCGCTGGTGGGGGTATTGACGCCGCTCGGCAAATCCGCCGAATTCTTTGGTCTGTGGGGCACAGCGTCCAAGCTCGCAGCGGTGTTCGGGATACTCGGGCTGGGACTGGTTCAGTGGGCGTTCGGCCTGGCCGATGCCATTCTGTTTTGCATGGCGCTGTTTGGCGTGGCTATCTTCACTGTACTTCCAGTCAATGAGGCGCGCGGCACCCAGGTTGCCGAGGACTGGCGCGAGGGCTCTACCGATTCGCCTCAGCTGAACAGGAACGCTCCATGAATATAGGCGTACTGACATTCAAGATATCGCTACCCGGCTGCGGTTCACTCAAGGAAAAGCGCCAGCGTATGGGCGGTCTACACGAACGCTTCGGTCGTAACCCAGCGGTCGCCGTTTGCGAAAGCGCAGACCTGGACCGGCTGGATTCCAGCGAATGGTCATTCGTGGTCGCAGCGACCTCGGCGCAAAAGGTCGAGTCCATCTGTAGCGAGATCGAGGACAAGCTCCAGCGCACCGTGGATGGCCGGGTGCTGGATGTGGCACGGGAAATACTTTGACGACCAGCTGTGCCTGGCTCGTCCTTTGTTGCACTCAGGCCCCTAACGCGGGCCCTGGCTGAACATTCCCAGCGAGCGAAAGCCAGGCGCACGGATGCCCTCGAGAAAAGCCTTATAGATGGCGGACTCCCTGAACGCTTTCGCGGCCATTCGAGAGCCGTACAAGCTGATATGACCGGACGGGTCCAGCCCGAATGGCACGTTCTCGGCGGTGACGTCAGAGCGGACGCCATTTACGTGGAACATCGAGTGCCGATCGATGAATATCACATTCGCGTGACGGCTCGCATAGTCTGCGAGCAGGCGGTTAGCCTCCTTGGCAGGCGCATCGCGCGTCTTGCGGAACCGGGTGATATCAAACTCGCTACCAAAGCGCAGACTGCGTTTATACATCTCCGCCACGTTCACATCAAAAGTAGTCGGCGAGGCCATCAAGATCACCAGTCCAGTGCGTTCAGCAAGATAATCGATAGCCTCGAATACATCGCGCATATCGTCGTGCTCCTGCACAGCTCCCCACTGGCCAGCCAGGATTATCAGGTCGTAATTGCCTGCTTCAGCTCCGAGATAGCCTCGGTTGATCAGGCATTGTTGATAACCCGGTCCGGTTACGTTCCCCGTGAAACCTTTCGCAAGGCTCGGGTAGCACCAGTTGGTAGAGACAGAGTTGATGGATATCGAGTGCTCCTTTCCCAGATCGTGCCAGAAGGGGCCGTAGTGTCCGGCAAAGGAGTCACCGAATAGCAAGGCCTGTAATTGGCCATCCGCCGCGCCGAGCAAGCATTCCAGTCCCTCCTGGCCGACCGGATTGACCTCACCGGACCCGCTTGTTTCAACGTTGTGGAAACACCATCCATTGGATCTTCGGGGCAGTATCAGATCAGCCGTTGCCTGGTGGAACTCATCACTCACGCGTGAAGGATAGCCTTGCGCAGCGAGGGTCACTGTGGCAAGGGAACACGCCAGAAGGACCGCCCCGGCGGCACCCACTCCAGGCTGCAACAACCCTGGCGAATCACTCTTATACCGCACCCTGTTTTCGATGTAGTGATAGGACAACCAGCCGGTCAGGATCGAAGCTGCCATGCCAGTAATAATCCATAAGGGCTCGCCCTCGAGCGCGAAATAATATATCCAGACAGCGATGGGCCAGTGCCATAAATACACGGAATAAGAAATACGCCCCATAAACTGCGACACAGCGTTGCCGGTTATCACCGACTCATAACGGGCCGAATAGATAACCATCACCGTACCCATCACCGGGATAATAGCCAGCCAGCCCGGCCAGACTGCGTCAGGGGTAAACGCAAGCACCGATGCAACAATCAGCAAAATACCTGACAGTTCCAGAAAGCGGCTACTGCGCTGGGCAAAGGTAAGCGGAAACAGATACACAAGCCCGCCCGCTATCATCTCCCACATCCGCGTAGGAAGCAGAAAGAACGAAGAGGTCGGCCAGCGAGACGAAGCGTATACCGATAAGGCAAAAGAGCCCAGCGCAAGCAGTATCAGCAGCCAGCGCGTTTGCTGCAGGGAGACCATCTTACGCAACGCCACGATGACAATCGGGTAAACCAGATAGAACTGCCATTCGACGGAGAGAGACCAGGTGTGAAGAAGCCAGTTATCGTGAGATACCTGCTCGAAGTATCCCGCCTCTTTCCAGTACATCATGTTTGAAATGAAGCCCAGGCTCCCAAGAACATGCTTGCCAAGCTGTTCATAGGCTGAAGGGAGCAACAATACCCAGCCGGTGGCGAAGAGACACAGACACAGAAAGGCCAAAGCCGGAACGATTCTTTTCGCCCGTGCTTTATAAAAATCCCATACGGAGAATCGCCCGCTTTCCATCCGAGAGAAAATTATCCCGGTCATGAGAAAGCCGGATATCACAAAGAATACATCCACCCCGACGAAGCCGCCCTGGCCACCCACTACGCCAAAGTGGAAAAGCATCACTGCAATGACTGCTATGGCGCGAAGGCCATTAATATCTCCGCGAAAATGCACTAGATAATCCTCAACACTGAATTGCGCCGACCGGACAGCGCCGGTAGCGGAAGCGATATCAAAAATTTCAGCGGTTATCTAAGGCGGACTAATGGTCATTTGAGCTCTTTTTTGAATTCCGGGTATTCGGCCTGGTGGGTGCCTCCACAGCGCCCAATCCAACTTTCCAAGCCACACCACTCAATACGAGGGATCATGATAATCATGCACCTCGGATGGTCGCTGTTCATCAATCCAACGATGGAATGGCGTTAAATCTGTGGGGAGCAAAACCAGACCACTGGCGAGGGTCAACCTGGCTCTATTGCGTACCGGCGTAGCGGCGGCACAAAGCAGCAGACACCGAACCATGTAATCCCTGGAAATGGAACGCTGCGTTCTACCCCTGTGATGTCCGAACACAGGAAGACGAAAAAGTGCCATCAAAAAGGAGCGAAAGCGCCATTTGGCAGAAAAACCGAAAGACCACTATCACACGCGGGAACAGGTAGACCCGATGGGTGATTGCAGCGGGGTCATTCGGCTATGTCAGGGGGCGCGCCTGCCTCGCACTTTTTGCAGTTGAGTAGGACGCCCAAGCGGCTGTTGCGGCCCGCTTCGGTAATAACCCAGTAGCGTTCCTGCCAGGGTGGGTTATGCCTGACATGCTGAAAATGACCACACGAAAGTTCTGCCACCCAATGATCCTCTTCGTCGAGGTGATAACCGGTAATGGGTCTTTGCATGTCAGCTCAGCCGTGTTGTTCGATTGCCCGACTCTCACGCCAGGCGGACCATGAATAGAGCGCAAGCGCGATCCAGATGGTGATGAAGCTGATCAGCTGAACCCGCTCCAGCGGCTCGTTGAACACATATAGCGCTATGAGAAACTGCAGCGTCGGGTTCAGATACATCAGAAAGCCCACCGTGGACAGACGCAAGCGTCGCGCTGCACCGGCGAAGGCCAGCAACGGCACCGCGGTCACTGCTCCGCAGGCGATCAACAACAGGGTGTTGCCTTTTACCAGGAAGTTCGACATACCGGATGCCGTCAGCCAGCCAAGCGCCAGCATGGCAATCGGCAGTAAAATCAGCGTCTCGACGAACAGGCCGGACAGCCCATCCAGGGCGATCTGCTTACGCACCAGCCCATAGCAGCCAAAGGATACTGCCAGAATAAGGCTGATCCAGGGCACGCTGGCGAGCATCACGACCTGAATCATGATCGCGACCGCGGCCAACAACACCGAGGCCACCTGCAGGCGCGCCATGCGCTCGCGCAGGATCAGTACGCCTAACGCAACGTTAATCAGGGGCGTGAGGAAATACCCCAGGCTGGCCTGCAACACATGGTTGGTTTCGACCGCATATATGTATAAACCCCAGTTGATCGCAATCAGCACAGCGCAGGTTGCCACCCGCCCCAGGCCCCGCGGGTTGGCCAGCGCCCCGGTTACCGGCTGCCAACGCCGCAGTAAACTGATCACCAGGGTCAGAAAGACGCAGGACCAGAGAATACGGTGCACCAACACCTCATAGGCGGGCACGCCCTCGAACAGCGCAAAAAACAGCGGAAAGCATCCCCACATGGCATAGGCAGCGACCCCGAATGCCACGCCCCGGGTATTTTCGGATGATACGTTGATGCCCATCGACCTCTCTCCTGAAGAACTGGCGACATGATGACAGCTTCGAGGCGCGTATGGATGCCGATCGGGGGAACTCGCTCCGCTCGTCCGCCTCAGATGAAGAACCAGGCATTCCTGCCTGACAGCGCACGAACAGGAGTACCGCATGAAGTACCGTCATCTGATTGCCTTGTTGTTTCCACTGGCCGTCGCCCTGCCCGCCAGCGCCGAATGGCCCGAGGGCGCCCAGGCACCCTTTGTCGCCGAATGCGTCGAAGGCGCGCAGGCCGAACATAGCGCCGCGAAAGCCAAGGCCTTCTGCGAATGTGCGGCCGGCGAAGTCAGCAGCGAGTTCAGCACCGCTGAGCTGGAAGAGATGGGCAGCCAGCAGGAAATCGACCAGGAAACGCGCCAGCGGCTGATTGACGCTTCAAAACGCTGTGAGTCCATCCTGCAAAACTGAACAGGAAGGCGGTTGCCGGCGGACCACAGGCTCCGCCGCAACTGTCCGGGCGTCTTATGTTGAGAGTCGGGCTGATCGCCGATACGCACAATCTGCTTCGCGACGAAGCCGTTGCTTTCCTGAGGGGAAGCGACCACATCATCCATGCCGGCGATATCATGGATGAGAGCATCATCCAGTCGCTCGAAACGCTGGCACCGGTAACCGTCGTGCGCGGCAACAACGATCGCAGCGAATGGGGACTGAGCCTGCCTGAGACGGCGTATCTCACGCTGGAAGCGACAGGGATCTACGTTATTCATGACCTGGCGGAGCTGACTATCGATCCTGCCGAAGTCGGTGCACGGGTGGTCATCTCTGGCCATTCGCACAAGCCCTCGATAACCGAGCGTGACGGCATGCTGTATATCAACCCCGGCAGTGCGGGGCGTCGCCGGTTCAAACTGCCCATTGCCGTCGCCGAGCTGACCATCGCTGGCGAAGAGCTCTCCGCCCGCATTGTCGAATTGCCTGTTCCCGCCCGCTAGGGTCTGTTGGGATCTCTGGTCTCTTCATCCAGCCAGGTGCCGCAATATTTGCAGTAACGCGCATTGCGCTCGTGCTCGCTGCGACCGCAACCCGGGCACGCCTCGTCTGAATAGCGCTCCTGACGCAAGGCGTTGATCACCTCGACCGAGAACACGCCGATCGGCAACGCGATGATCGAATAGCCTGTCAGCATGATCACCATCGATATGAACTGCCCGAGGGGGGTGATGGGTGTGATGTCGCCGTAGCCTACTGTCGTCAGCGTGACCACGCCCCAGTAGATCGCCATGGGGATACTGGTGAAGCCGGATTCGGGCGGCTCGATCAGATACAACAACGAGGAAAATATGGTTACCAGCATCAGGACCGAGAACAGGAACAGCGTTATCTGTCCGCGGCTACGCGCCAGGGCGTCCAGCAACAACCGTCCCTGCCCGACCAGCGTCATCATTTCCAGAACGCGGAACAGACGCAGGGTACGCAGCAAACGGATGACCACCAGCGTTTGCGCGCCAGGCGCGATAAGCGCCAACCATGTGGGCAGCACTGCCAGCATATCGATCACGCCGTAGAAACTTCGCAGATACAGCCAGGGTTTCTCCAGGCAATAGATGCGCAGGGCCAGTTCGATTGTGAAGAGTACGGTTACCACCCACTCCAGCCGATAGAACAGCACACCGAAGCGCTCATGGAAGGACGCGACACTGTCGAGCAGCACCACGGCGACGCTGAGCAGTATCAGCGCAGCCAGAGCAATGTCGAACCCCTTGGCCAGACGCGAATCGGACTCGAAGATAATCTGGAACAGCCTGGCCTTGAGGTGTCCGCCTGCTGGCTTGAGCATTCACGCTTTCCTTGTCAGATCAGGTTCCGCAAAACGTACGCGCCACCATCTGTTCCGGCCGCGGCGGCGTAGCGTAGCGCGCATCCTTTTCATCATAGCGGCAGGGCATGGCAAGCCGTTCGACTAACTGGTGAAACGGCTCGAAATCGTCCTTGTCGGTAGCCGCACGTATGACCTCTTCAACCAGATGGTTACGCGGAATGAACACGGGGTTCAGAGCCAGCATCTGTCGTTGCCGTTCAGCCGCCGGACCTGCCTCCGCCGCAAGCTGGGCACGCCATTTTTCCAGCCATGGCTGCAGCGTATCAGGCAGTTCGAAGATACCAGCGATACTGGCCTGCTCAGGCCCCGGTGTCGGTCCGGCCAGCTCGGCCAGGCGGCGGAACGTCAGCGTGTAGTCGGCGCCCGCCTCGTGCATGGCCTGCAGCAGCTCTGTCACCAGGGTTATGCTCTTTTCATTGGTTCGTGCCAGCCCGAGTTTGCGCCGCATCAGATCGTTGTAGGCATCCAGATACTGCTTTTCATAGGCGTCAATCGCCTGCTGCCCGGCCTGCACCGCAGCATCTTCATCCTCATCGAGCAACGGCAGCAGTGCTCGCGCCAGCCAGGCGAGATTCCACTGGGCGATACCCGGTTGATTGGAGTAGGCGTAGCGTCCGCCCTCATCGATGGAGCTGAAGACCTTGTCGGGATGGTAAGCGTCCATAAACGCGCAGGGGCCGTAGTCCACGGTGTCGCCGGAGACCAGCATGTTATCCGTATTCATGACGCCATGAATGAAGCCCAACTGCTGCCAGTCAGCGACAAGATTGGCCTGCCGCGCAATGACCGCCTGCAGCAACGCAACATAGGGCCGCTCGGCTTTGGCTGCTGCGGGGTAATGCCGCTTGATCACATGATCAGCGAGAATATGCACAGCCTCCTGGTCGTCCCGGCTGGCAAAATACTGAAAGGTACCGATGCGTATATGGCTGGACGACACACGCGTGAGAATGGCGCCCGGCAGGCTTCGCTCGCGTCGTACCTTTTCGCCGGTAGTAACCGCCGCCAGGCTGCGGGATGTGGGCACGCCAAGCGCGGCCATCGCCTCGCTGACAATGTATTCACGCAGCACCGGGCCAAGCGGCGAACGCCCATCACCGCCTCGCGAATAGGGCGTGCGCCCGGAACCCTTGAGCTGAACATCGAAACGCCGCCCTCTCGAATCGACCACCTCGCCAAGCAGCACCGCGCGACCATCACCCAGCCGCGGATTCCAACCGCCGAACTGGTGGGCCGCATAGACGGTGGCAATCGGCTCGGACCCGGGCGCCAGCTGATTGCCGGCAAGCACCTGCAGACCCTCGGCAGAATTCAGCCACTCAAGCGATATCCCCAACTGCCTGGCCAGGGCTTCGTTGATGCGAATCATCCCCGGCGCCCTGACCGGCTCAGGTGCCTGCCGCGTGTAGAAACGTTCCGGCAATCGCACGTAACTGTTATCAAATTTCGGGGTGCTGACCTGGCTCACAACTGCCTCCAGAGGACGTCGGTTTAATGGTTGGATTAGCAGGCAGCCCCTGAGTTGCATTGATCTTTGTTCAATCAGTCGCAACCGCTCTGAAACGCCTGTTGCAGATGAGTTTACCGGCAAAGGAAGGATAGACCAGCCTAGCACCGAAACAAGCCGGCAAGCGGTTTGCACACAGGCGCCAGCGATCTGGCCATGCGCAATAGGGCGCCGGTCAGTTGCTCAACCTACTGACCGGCGCCCTAGGTCAATACTGCTCGACCCTGGCGAAGTTACCGGAGCCGGACTGAATGACATCGGCTTGAGCCATCGCTGAATCCTGAGTGACCTGCGCCCAGTTGGAATTGCCGGTCTGGCTGACTGCCAGACTGGCTTCGTAGCCGCCGAAACTCCCCGGATGAGACGTCTGGGTCCAATTATCGTTGCCGTTCTGATCGATGGTTATGGCATTGCCGGGGCTCGATCCATACATCTCCACCTCATTGCCCTGGCCCTGCTGCACTACATCAATTATCAGATCTGACCCGTGCTGGTGCACGGTGGCCCGGTTATCCTGCCCGCCCTGAACAAGCTGTACCTGATTCCACCAGCCCCCCAGATTCAGCGAAGCGCCTTGCTGGATACCACTCTGCTCAATCCGAGCCTGCCCATAATAGGAATAGACGGTGGAAAATTCCTGTGTGCCCGTCTGCCTGACCAACGCACTATGACCCTCACCCGACTGGAGAATGGTAGCCACGTTCCCTTCGCCAAACTGGCTCAGGTCGACCCTATGCCCGCTCCCCGCCTGATCGATCAGCGCAGTTTGCTCAACGTGCATCTGGCTAACGAGCGCAAGATGTCCGGAACCGGTCTGAGAGACCGCCAGCGAAATGTCCTGGGCTGATTCATACTGCCATACGTCCACCTGATTCAATTCGCCGATCTGATCGACCGCTGTACTGAGCGACACCCCGCGTTGGTTGATATCCGCTTCGTTATAGCTGCCGTCCTGCCGCGTGAAAGCCTCGGTCAGCACGCTCTCGGTCTGCGCCGTCGACGAACGGTTGCCCATGCCTGTTTGCCAGACGCTTGCGTGTTGCTGCTCGCCGTCCTGATGAATATGTGCCTGATTGAAATCATCAGCATGCGCCGAGGCAAAAGCCGTCGCCAATGCGATGATTGCAGTTGTCTGATTCAATCTTTGCATGATCATGTCGCCTTCTCCCATGTTCATGCGGATCTTTTCATCGAGCCAATCAATCCGCTGTTGGCTCTATCCTCTCCCTTTCGATCCTGAGCGGCATCCATCGAAAGATGGACTTTCGCCAGCCCTAGGGTCCCGCTCACGGAACAGAATTGAAAACTGTCCTACTCTTTGTCCGATTGTCTTTTGTGTGTCGTTACAGCAATGCCGGCGCAGACATCGCTTTCCAATAACAAAAGAGGATGCGGCATGAACAGTTACGGACCGCGCACGGGCACCCGATGCGCAGCGATACCACTTTTTCTCTCCCTGCTGCTGGCCGGGTGCAGTTCAGGTTCTGACTCGGATGATGACCACCCTCACCATCCGAAGCCAGACCCCGATCCAGACCCGGTCGATGTATCGGAGGGCGTTTTCCTTGATAGTCCGGTGGCAGGCATCACTTATGAAACAGCGAGCCAAAGCGGCACCACTACTGAGGCCGGTGTGTTCAGATATCAGGACGGTGAAACAGTCAGTTTTTCACTGGCGGGCATTGAGCTAGGCGCCGCTGCAGGCCAAGCCGTCCTGACTCCGAAAGATATCGTGTCCGATGCCGAACACGTCGGTGATCCGGCGGTATTGAATATGTCCCGCTTTCTGCAATCACTGGACGCCGATGGTGATCTCACTATGCGCAGGACAGCTATTTTGTACGGCTGAACACCTCGGCTCCCGGCACCGGACTCGGCGCCAGGCTTGCGCGCGACCCGCGGCACTCGAACCTGAATATCGGTCGTGACAAGGAATTATGGGGCGACCAGGGGGACAGCAACGACGTGCTGACGGTGAACGGGACGAATGTGATAACGGCCGAGGTAGCCCCGCTGGAGAAACGCCTCAGCAGCCTGTTCCTGCATGACAAGGGAGCGGACAAGCAAAGCTCACTCGAGACACCGGACCCGGACTTTCATGTGGTTCCGTTCATATCCGGGCTGGACATGTATCTGCCTGCCAGTTCACCACCGAGCGATGTCATCGCCATTGAGCTGACCCCCCGTGGGGGCGGAGGTGCGACACAACAGATCAACGTGCCCAACTGGCCTTCAAGTGAAGTGCGGTCGATCTCGGTGCAGTTCCGGGACTATCTCCAGTAAGCCATCAGCAGCAAGCCCATACGCCCCACACCGTGGGGCGTTTCCCTTATCTGGCCTTCTTTCCGTAGCGCTTGACGGCCTCCAGCCAGTGCGGATCGAGTCGCGGCTGATCAGCCGGGATGCCCATTGCTTCGAGCCGCTGGCGATGCGCTTCGCTCTCGCTACGAAGCTCTTCCAGCGCGCTGGTATGGCCCTCAAGCTGGTGCATCTGTGTCAGCCCCTGGTGGTAAAAACGCAACAGCTTCATCGCCTCCGGATCATTGGCCGCCACGCCGGCTTCTACGTGATGCATGACATTGGTAACGCTCATCAGGCTGCGCTTGAGCTGCCAGCCGTAACGCGCCTGCGCCATGAAGGGCTTGTCCCAGAGCAATGCCCGCACGATAGCGCTGCTGATAAACAGGCCCGCAAGCACACCCGCCAGATTCCAGATGAAATTGTTCCCGCCGGGCTCGCCAAAGAGCGCAACGGTCAGCGTTGCCGATGCCATGGCGATCGCCGCAAACAGGACCGCCACAATCAAGGTGCTACGCCGCGTCTGGCGCCGGTACGCCTCGGGGTCGATCTGCTGCAGTTCAAACATCGGGATTGCCGGAAGCGATGTCGCGCAACGCCGTCATCAGCGTCTCGGGCTCCTGCGCACCGGCAATCATGTATTGCCCGTTGATGATGAATGCCGGCACCCCGGTGACGCCGGCCTGACGATAGCGCTCCTCGTCAGCACGTACTGCTTCGGCGTACCGCTCCGATGCGAGCACTGCCTGCGCATCAGCAGTATCCAGGCCAATGGTTTCGACGCAACGCAGCAACACCTGCTGATCACCGACGTTTTCGGCGCGACCAAAATACGCGTCAAAAAACGCCTGTTTCATTTGCGTCTGACGGCCCTGCTCACCGGCCCACTTGACCAGCCGATGCGCATCAAAGGTATTGGCGGTGCGGCGCTGCTGCATCTTCTCGAAATTCAGCCCCAACCCGGTAGCGATGCTGACCATGTTCGCCTGGGCGGCCTCCATCTCGCTCTCGCTACGTCCATATTTTCGGCTTAGCGCCTGCAATATCGGCTCGCCTTCATCAGAAGCGTCCGGGTTCAATTCAAAAGCATGCCACTCGATGCTGAACGCCAGCTCGCCTTCCAGGCCAGCCATTGCACGCTCCAGCCGTGCGTAGCCGATGGCGCACCAGGGACAGGCGATATCCGAAACGATATCGATATGCAGCGTATTCATGAGAGGCTCCGGGAATTGTTGTCTCGACAGTCGTCAGCTGTAATGGTGGCAGTTGCGATGCTGTTTGGAAACAGCCAGGCAACACCGACCGGCCGGCCGCCGCCTTTGTACGCAGAAGGGATTCGGTACGCGGCGCTGCCCGCCTTGCTGGCAGCTCGGGGTTTGCGTCAGAATCGATGCCTTCCCCACCAGAAAAGTTAAGGACAGAGTGGTCTACCTTAAAGCGTTTTCCCACGCGCTCCTGCATGCCTTCAAGAATCTGCTGCCCATCGTTGTGGTGGTGGCATTCTTCCAGCTGGCCATTCTGCAGCAGTTGCCGGATAACACCCTGAGCATGGTGATCGGCCTCGGTATCGTGGCGGTGGGTGTCGCGCTGTTTCTTCAGGGGCTGGAGCTGAGTATTTTTCCGGTCGGCAAAAGCCTCTCCAATCAGTTCGCCCGCAAAGGGTCTGTCCCCATACTGCTTGCGTTCGGGTTCGCTATCGGATTCTCGGCCGTGGTTGCAGAGCCTGCATTGATTGCCGTGGCCCAGCAGGCTCAGGAAATCAGCGAGGGCCGGATTGACGCGCTAACGCTCAGGCTACTGGTGGCGGTCTCGGTTGGCCTGGTGATCGCACTGGGCGTATTCCGCACCCTGTTCGGCTATCCCCTGCACTGGTTCATGATTGCCGGCTATGTCACCGTCGTCGCGGTCACCTGGTTCGCTCCGCCGGAAATTGTCGGGCTCGCCTATGACTCCGGCGGCGTTACCACCAACATCGTCACGGTGCCTTTGATCGCCGCCCTGGGTATCGGGCTTGCTGCGTCAATTCGCGGGCGCAATCCGCTGATGGATGGTTTCGGGCTGGTGGCTCTGGCTGTGATGGTGCCAATGATCACTGTGCAGCTGTACGGCATTTACGTATTCAGCAGCGCACAGGCTGCGGCCGATGTGGTGCCCGTAATCGCCGCTGACAAGGTCGCGCTTTCCGGCCCATTGAAAATGCTGCTGGACCTGGGCGGTATGTTACGTGACGTGCTACCAATCATCCTGACCATTGTGTTTTTCCAGTATGTGGTGTTGCGCAAGGCGCTGGCCAACCCGGCCAGGATCCTGTTCGGCTTCTTGCTGGTAATCCTCGGCCTGTATGCCTTTGTCGTGGGCCTGAAGATGGGGCTCTTCCCGATCGGCACCTCCATGGCGGAGCAGTTGATCGGGCTGGATGGCTTCGTCTATGTCTACCTGTTTGCGTTCATGATCGGCTTTGCCACTACCATGGCGGAGCCGGCGCTGATTGCGATCGGCAAACAGGCGGAAGAAGCCGCGTCCAGCCAGATCAATGGCAATGCCATCCGCATACTGGTGGCGGTCGGGGTCGCCGTGGGCATAACCATCGGCGTCCATCGGATCATTGTCGGCGGCTCCATGCACTACTACATCATCGGCGGCTATACGCTGGTGATCATCCTGACAGCCCTGGCACCCCGCTATATCGTTGCGCTCGCCTACGACCTCGGCGGCGTCACCACCTCCGAGGTCACCGTTCCCCTTGTTACAGCGCTGGGTATCGGCCTGGCCACCCATATCGAAGGCCGTAACGTACTGATGGATGGCTTCGGCCTCATTGCGTTCGCCTCCATTTTCCCTATCGTTACGGTGATGTCCTACGCCATCATCAGCCAATGGGTCTCTGACCGTCATACTGCCAAAGAGGTTGACCGATGAAATTCTCTGCACTCATCACCATTGCTCCCGAAGACCTGGAGCAGCAGTGCATTGACTGCGCACGGGAGCTGGGCGCCGGCGGGATTACCGTCATGTCTGCCCGGGGCATCAGCAACAACACGCGTAAGACCTTTTTCGGACTGACCTACGATGGCAGTCAGAGCGTTCTGCTGATGGTGCTGGAGAAGGGCTTGTCGCTGGAGGTGCTCAAGGCGATCCAGAAAATCCTGATGCCCAGCCAGGACGACTCGCAAGGCCTGGTGTTCACTGTGCCGCTGGACCATCTCGGTGGCATTGATCTGTCCCAGTTCGAAAAATTCGAGCAACATCTCAAAGAATCCGATTTGGAGTGAGCAGGCATGCTACTGGTCAAAGATGTGATGGTGACCGACGTTGTCACCGTATCGCCCTTCGCCAAACTTCGCGAAGCGTTAAGCCTGATGAAGCGGCACAACCTCAAGTCTCTGGTGGTGGATCAACAGAGTCCGCACGATGCCTGGGGGCTGATTACCTACACCAATATCCTCAAGACGGTGATTGCGGAGGGCGGCGATATCGACCTGCTGAACGTCTATGACGTCTGCGCCAAGCCGGCTCTTTCGGTGGGCAAAAGTCTTTCCGTCAAACATGTGGCCAGCTTGATGACCCAGCACCGGGTCAAGCGCGTCCTGGTCCTGGACGACAATCAGCTGCTCGGTTTTGTGGCCATGGACGACATCATGTCCGCCTTGCTCGAGGACATTGAGTAACCGGCCTCGTACGGCTATCCCGAAGCCGGTTTTCACTGATTTATCACTTACTGACTAATGGTGGCCAAATTGGCCGCGCCCAGCTGGGTGATGGTCGCCTGGTTGCCGGACAATCCCTGCGTTATGAAGGCCTGATGGTCCGTTCCGGTCTGGTTGATAGTCGCTTCGAGGCCTGCACCTATCTGGGAGATCTCAGCGAGATTCCGCTCGCCGTTCTGCCCTATGACCACGCTATTGTCGTCGCCGAACTGAGAGCTGACGGCAGTGTTAAACATGCCCTGCTGAGTCATCGTCGAGGTATTAAATTCGCCCTGCTGGGTGATGCTTGCGTTGTGTCCCTCGCCCAGCTGATCAATTTCGGCAGTATTGTTGGCACGTTCCTGGCTCACCCAGGCGGTGTGATCCAGCCCCGCCTGATTGACCATAGCGACATTGTCACCATCCAGTATTCCGTAGATCTCCTGGTGTACCTCTGCGTTGTGCGATGAGCCAAGCTGCATGATGGTGGTGCTGTTCTCTCCGCCACTGGTCTGATATACCGCGGCGACGTGGTCGTTGCCCGACTGGTCCACCAAAGCCCATTTGCCAGCGTAATACTCGCCCTGATCAATAGTGACGCTGTTGTTCATACCATCCTGCCGGGTGGATGCGTAGTGGGCCCTGCCCTCCTGGTAAATATCGGCGAAGTGACCTTCACCTGTCTGGGCCACTTCAACGGTGCTGGTCCGATAACTCTGCACCACGTTCGCGGTATTCAGATCGCCTACCTGGGTAACGGTGGTGTTGAACAGGTCACCCTCGTGCCTGATCAATGCCTGGTTACCCCTGCCCTCCTGAACGGTCTCGGCAAGGCTGTCCCCATAGATGTCGGTAGTAGCGATGTTTTGAGAACCAGTCTGCCTAATCGTCCCGACAGCGTTAATGAACCCCCGCTGCTGGAGCTCTGCTTCGTTGGCATCGCCATCCTGCGCGATCGTGCCGTTGTGATTGGTACCATCCTGATAGATAGTCGCCTGATTGTTGTCGGCATAGACCTGCGAAACAGCCAGCATCAGCCCGGCAGCGACAACGCCTGATAACCTGTACATAGAATTCTCCCGAGTACGTTCAACCTGGTTAGGATTACTTTCTACTGCTCGCTCGACTCTCTGCCTGAACGGCGCTTTCAACTTACTGCTGGGTAATGGTCGCGAAATTGGCAACGCCCAGTTGCGTAACGGTCGCCACTTTCGCAGACAAATCCTTGTGGACTGCTTCAGTACTGATGCACCAGAACGGTAGTGCTTTGGCCATGCTGAACAATACTGCTGCGCTTGTCCGAGCCTGCCTGTTCAATCAGCGCGAGGTTAGCCGCGCCGAACTGGGTGATATCTGCCTGGTGGCGTGAGCCGGACTGGATAATCAGCGCCTCGCTACTGGAGCCCTGCTGAGTAATGCTCGCCGTGTGATCAAAACCGGTCTGCAGAATGCGCGCCTCCAGCGCTGCGCCATCCTGACGGATGTGAGCGGTAAGACCTTCACCAGCTTGTTGAACAGCGGCGATGCGGTTCTGCGCTGCGGCCAGAGCAGCTGCGTCCACAAGCCGGGTGGGCGCCGGCCCCAGTGTGATTTCCGCCGGAGCCAGGTCAGGAGAACCCTGGCCTGGATCCGCCAGCACGAGGCCAGCGCTGCCAAAACCGGCCAATAACGCAGCGAAAGCCAACGCTATGTTCCGTTTCATCGAAGTCATGTTCTATATGCTCGGAAACGTGATTAGAGCGTCTATCCTGCGCCCGCCAGCCGCCCTGCACATCCATCGAACGGTTGAATATTCACTGGGGGCTTGCGCTCCCTGTTACGCCTGAGCTCGCTGGGACTGCCCCTCGGTCAGCCACCGCCGTCTGCCACAGCCGGCGCTCGATGCCCTGGTTGATCAAATGTGCAACCGCCGCCTCAATCGCCGACAGCACGCATAACTGCGCCGGCTCGTTGGTGGTGTAACCGGCTTCGGCTTCGAGCAACTCCTTGAACTCGATGAACTTGTATACGTTGGCGCTGCGACCGACCGAATAGATGGTCTTGGTGGTCATCACATTCGACAACACCTGGCCGCTGCGCACATCCACCGCCCTGAGATTGACCGTGACCTGATCTACCCGATATTCCTGCGAGACGCCAATACCCAGATAGCGCGCCCCGAGGCCGCCACTGCGCACATTGGTCTCGTAGGCGACAATCGCGCCTTCCATCAACAGATTGGCCGCCAGCAACGAGGGCAAGCCGCTGGCGATATTGGCCGGCACATCAGGCTGGGCCTGGGAAGCACGGATGATCTTGCGCTCGTTGAGCACGTTCTGCAGTCCCTCACGTTCCAGCACCACGAACCACCCGCTGGCCTGCATTGCATCAACCAGCATGCTGGCCGCACCCTGGGTCACGGCGGTGGAGAAGGAGCTGGCCGGGTTGGGTTTGTATTGACCGGTCTGATCGCGAAAGCCATAGACCGCAGCCACCAGCCGGCCGCGCGGCTTGGGCAGATCCAGCAGATCCTGATAGGTGGAGGCGCGCGGGGTCAGTGTGGGTTCCTGCGGTTCGGCAGGCATGGGTTCTCGCAGTGAACAGCCCTGGAGCAAAACCAGGATCACATATAAAGGAAGTAGGTGTTTCATCCCTGTGATGCTCCCGAGGTCAGTTTGCGCCGTAGCCGTTCACTTCGATTTCGGACACTTCCCCGGTCAGCAGATCGGTAATGTGAATATTCAGGTTGCCGGAGTCATTGATGATATTGACGATGAAGTCGTCCGTGGTCAGCGAACCGGCATTGCCGTCGTTAACGTCTGCCAGCAACTGGGACAGCAAGCGACCCTCCAGTTGGTTGGTAAAACGTTCCAGCGCCGAGCCGCCGCCCAGCGACGATCGGTCCAGGGCATCCGGATCCTTGTAATCGTTCTGCGCCTGGGCTCTGCCGAGCAGCCAGGCGCCGTTCAACGGGCTCCCGCCGAACGACGGATTAACCGGTGTGTAAACCAGCTCGGTGGCGCTTGCCCCGGTGGGGACAGCGATTCCCAGCGTGCATGCCAGGGTCATGCTGACAATGGAACGTGAGCTCTTCATAGTTCGTCCTCGGCGAGATCGATAGGATCGGTAAACATGGCTTCGATCTTTCTGCGGTTGATCGAATCAACGACAAAGTCGGCTGCGGCGTAAGCTGTGTCGCGGACGTCCGACAGGCTCGGTTGCATGAACTGTCGGTACAGCAATGTCCCGTCCTGCTCTACCCAGATGAGGACGCCCCACCGGGCGGACGGACGCTCTTTCACCACCAGATTGAAATCAGGATCGCCGATATCAGTGATCCGCTCGGAAAAGTACCGGTAGAACTCCTGGCCGGTACGCGAAATCGTGTGGTCAATGATGAAGCCACTCAGCTCCGCCTCATCGGCATGCGCAGACAAGGCGCAACACAGGGCCAATACCAGGGTCAGTGCTTTCATCGGGAGCCACCTTCGATATGCCCCAGCACCAGCGCTGCGCCCTGCGCACGATTACTGGCATCCAGCTTTTGCAATGCGTGGTGGATATGACTCTTGATCGTATGGACGCTGAGGTTTACCTGGTCGGCGATATCCGCGTTGGATAGTCCACGCCCGGCCAGGGCCAGTACCTGAATCTCGCGTGCACTGAGCGAAGCGATTGCTGTCGAAGAGTGATTCAGCTGTCGGTAGCAATCGACCAATTGCTGCATCAGGTTTCGGGGCAGCCAGTCACCACCGCCGAGGATCGCCTGCGTGCCCCTGAGGATCTGTTCACGATTGCTGCCGGGGTAAAACACGCCCCGGATGTGCGGATGTAGCTTGAGCAGGTCGCTGGCCAGCGTTTCATGCGTATTGATGAGTGCAACAGGCGTCGCGTCTACCAGCGGAAAGACCGCAAGGCATCGCTCGCGGGAATAGCTACCGGCATCCAGCAACACCAGGTCACATCGACATCGCCGGACCTGCTCGGGTTGCTGAACCAGCGTGCAATACCCCTCGCCCTGCAGGTAGTGCTTGATGGTATTACCAAGCAGCGCGCCGGAGGAGATCAGGATCAACCGCGAGGCATTCACTTTCGGCACAATGCTTTGGATATTGTTATTGTTGGCCATCATGATCAAGACATCCGATATCTTCTATGAGGACTGCATCAGGGTCTGTTCCCTAACCACCACTCTAGATCAGGATATGGATATCACTAGCTGGAACCCGCGAAGTAGACCGCTTGCCCGACGAGTTACCTGTAGTGCTCACACGCGCCCGTGCAAGCCCAGCCCCGGAAGCGCCGGATAATGCACGTTGTGCGCCTCAAACGACATCAACCTGGATTCTGATGACATGTACGGCATTCTGATACTTCTGCATATTCTTGGCGCAACAGTCTGGACCGGCGGGCATCTGATCCTGGCGTTCACCATACTTCCAAGGGTATTACGCGAACGGAGCCCCGCCGAGCTAATGCGCTTCGAGTCGGCGTATGAGCGGATCGGCCTGCCCGCGCTGATCATCCAGATCATTACCGGGCTGATGCTGGCTTACCGACTGGTGCCGGATCCGGCTCGTTGGATCGACCCGGGAGATGTCGCCGGACGGCTGGTCGGCGTCAAATTGCTATTGCTGGCAACGACCGCCGCGTTCGCATTGGATGCGCGACTGCGGGTCATCCCCAACCTGAATGAAGGAAAGCTGGTGTCCATGGCCTGGCACATCATCCCGGTCACCTTTATCGGGGTGCTGTTTGTAGTCGTTGGCGTTTCGTTCAGAACCGGCTGGTTCTACTAGCGCGGGTGTATCTCATAACGGCCGCGGGACCGGCCACGCCAAAAAACTGATTATCAGATTGAAACTTGCTGGGCACTTCGCCACTCGACAGGTCTATCGAAACGCCGGCCCGCTCGGGGGCAGCATCAAATAATCAACAGCAAGGATACCCCTTTGACAAACGCGACCCTGTCATTCGCGCTTATCGCCTTGATCGCTTTTGGCTGCCAGTGGTTTGCCTGGCGCGTCAAGCTTCCAGCCATCCTGTTCCTGCTTGCCGCCGGCATCGTGCTTGGTCCATTTACCTCTCTGGTCTCTCCAGACGAACTGCTCGGCGATCTGCTGTTTCCGCTGATCAGTCTGGCGGTGGCGGTGATCCTGTTCGAGGGCAGCCTCACGCTTGATCTGAGCGAAATCAGAACGCAGCGGATGGTGGTTCGGCGATTGTTGGTGATTGGTGCCGGCGTGACCTGGGCGATTGTGGCGGTGGCCGCACACTTTCTGTTCGGTCTTGGCTGGGAACTGAGCGTGCTGTTCGGCGCGCTGACCGTGGTTACCGGCCCGACGGTGATAGTGCCAATGCTTCGAACGGTGCGCCCCAACGCTAATATCTCCAATATCCTGCGTTGGGAAGGAATCCTTATCGACCCGATCGGCGCGCTGCTGGTGGTCGTGGTTTACGAATTTATCGTGGCGCAAAGTCAGGCATCCGGCATCGCGCACGGGTTTGTTACCTTTCTCCAGACCATCGCGATCGGCACTGTTCTGGGTCTGCTCGGCGGCTGGTTCATGGGCTGGGTTCTGCAACGCGGGTGGGTACCCGACTACCTGAAGAACCTCGCAACACTGGCGCTGGTCACCACAGTGTTCAGCGTGTCGGACACCTTCGCCCACGAATCCGGGCTGCTGGCCGTTACGCTGATGGGCATGTGGCTGGCCAACAAGAAGGATGTGCATATCGATGACATCCTGCACTTCAAGGAAAATCTCAGTGTCGTCCTGATTTCGGGCCTGTTTATCCTGCTCGCCGCGAGACTGACCCTTGATGACATCACTTCGCTGGGCTGGGCGGCGATTATCCTGTTGCTGATCATGCAGTTTATTGCACGCCCGGCATCGGTCTGGCTGTCCTCGATAGGCTCCACCCTGAACTGGCGCGAGAAGACGCTGTTGTCCTGGATTGCACCGCGCGGCATTGTCGCCGCAGCGGTATCGGCGCTGTTCGCCATCAGGCTGGAAGAAGCCGGGCACGAGGGTGCCGAAATTCTCGTACCGCTGACATTCGTTGTCATTATTGGCACCGTGGTATTGCAGAGCGCGACCTCCCGCGGGCTCGCCAGGCTGCTTAAAGTTGCCGAGCCAGCGCCGAGCGGCTTTCTGATCGTCGGCGCCAATCCGGTCGCCCGGGCTGTTGGCGCGGCCCTGCAACAGCAGGGGTTTCGCGTCATGCTGACCGGTTCGCAATGGGAGCACATTCGCGAAGCGCGCATGGCCGGGTTGCCTACGTTTTTTGCCAATCCAGTCTCCAGTTACGCAGACCATCATCTGGATCTGGTGGGCGTGGGCAAGCTGCTCGCACTCTCCCCTGACCCGGCGATGAATGTTGTGGCCGGCATGCGGTACCGCACCGAATTTGGTGACCGGAATATCTATACGCTGCTGGCCGCCTCGCAAACCGAGACGGCGGAAAAACATCAGCTGGGTTCGAAACAGCGTGGCCACACCCTGTTCACCGAGGACATGAGCTACAGCAAATTCGCCAGCTTGCTGAGCAAGGGTTGGCAGATTCGGGAGACCCGACTCACTGACGAGTTCGGCTACGACGATCTGCTCCACGCGCACAGCGACATCATTCCGCTGTTTGCGATTTCACCCAAGGGACGCATAGAAGTGCTGACAGAGCACAGTGCCCTGCTACCCGAACAAGACTGGAAAGTGCTGAGCCTGACAGGCCCCAATACCGAGAAGAAAAAGCTCCAGGCGAAAAAGCAGGAGCACCGGGAGTAAGTTCCAATCCTGGGGATCCATGGAGGGCCAGGTGCCATCGCGGCCATGGCTCTCGCCTGCGACACGGCTGGTCGAGATGGAACGCGACGCGCCATAGCTCGGGGTCATGGCATAGTTGGCGCTTGGGTCGGAACGTCTCGCTTGCGGCCCGGTCAGACAAGTCATGGATATCAATGCATTTATCGATTCTCTGCAATGGCCGGCGATGCTCGCGACGCTGGTCGCGGCCTACCTGGTCGGTTCGCAATCGCGCAAAAAGCGCAACTGGGGCTTTCTCTGCTTCATCCTGAGTAATGCCCTATGGATCGCCTGGGGCTGGCACGCTCAGGCATATGCGCTGATCATTCTGCAGCTCGGCCTGTTCCTGATGAACCTGCGCGGGACTAAAAAGAACGCTCCGGCAACAGATCCCTCCTGAAACGGCTAGCCATGGGCGAACGCGCCGTTATATTTCCCATCGTTTTTCAGTACCCTTGCTGCTCCGACCGCTTCAGGAACGCACGCCATGAACCCGAACCTGCCCACCCCCGACACCAGCGGCCTCGATATTGAAGGGCGTTATGCGCTTGCGCGTCGACTGGCACAGCAAGCCGCACAACAGGGCGTCAAATACTACGCCCAACGCGGCAGCCTGGTCGTGGATACCAAGGAGGGCGACAGGCAGAACGTCGTCAGCGTGGCGGACCGTGAGTTGGAGGACTTCATTCGCGGCGAGCTGAAAGCAGCGTTTCCCGAGGATGGCTTTCTCGGCGAAGAGAGCGGCTCGGCGTCGCTCAACGCCCGCTGCGTATGGGTAATCGACCCGATTGACGGCACAGCCTGTTTCGTCAATGGTCTGCATACCTGGTGCGTATCGGTCGGGCTGATGATTGATGGCGAGCCTTATCTGGGCGCGATCGCCGATCCGAATCACGACGAATTATTTCATGGTTGTCTGGGCCGGGGCGCTTTCGTCAACGATACCCCCTTGCAGGTAAGCGATGCCGGCCACGTGCGCGAAGGCCTGATGGGCGTCGGAACCTTTTACCAGCAAGGCAAGGAACACTTTCTGCCGTTTCTCGCCGGCCTGCTGGAACAGGGCGGTGTGTTCTACCGCAATGGCTCAGGCGCGCTGATGACTGCTTACGTGGCCGCCGGCCGCCTGATCGGGTATTACGAAACACGCCTGAAAAGCTGGGATTGCCTGGCGGGTCTGGTGCTGGTTCGCGAAGCGGGTGGCCTGCGCAACGATTTCTTCAGGGGCGAAGGTCTGCTTGAGGGCAATTCCTACCTGGTCGCGTGCCCGGGCGTCTACCGACAGCTCGAAGAACTGATCGGGCCGTCGTTGAACGCTATCTGATAATCTCGCGCTCTCTATTCTCACGGAAGAATCACTGAATGATCGAACAAATCGGTTTATACCTGACCAGCATCCGGGTTACCGACAGCTTTTTGAGCCTGCTGATCAGCACCGGCATCCTGCTGGTGAGCATAGTTGTTCTACGCGCCATCTCGGCGCGGTTCATCCGTCGCGCCGTACTTGCCCCCGAACTGCGTCGCAAATGGATAGTGCAGACGCGCAACGGACTGATCCTGTTGATGCTGATGGGACTGGTCATGATCTGGGGCGAGGAGTTGCGCACGCTGGCGCTGTCCATTGTCGCGATCGCAGTGGCCTTTGTGGTCGCTACCAAGGAACTTATTCTGTGTTTTACCGGCTCATTGCTGAAGTCCGGCGCACGCTCCTTTCAGATTGGCGACCGTATCCAGGTCAAGGATTTCCGCGGTGACGTCATCGACCAGAACCTGCTGGCCACCACCATCCTTGAGGTAGGACCGGGACGGCTCACCCACCAGCGTACCGGCCGGATGGCAGTAATTCCCAATGCGCTGTTCGTCTCCGAGCCGGTCATCAATGAAAGTTACACCCACGATTTCGTCATTCATGTGTTCACCGTGCCCTTCAAGCGGGAGGACAACTGGCGCGAGGCTCAGCAGGCGCTGCGGGCTTGTGCCGACAAACATTGCCAACCCTACCTGGACAAGGCACGCCGGCACATGAAGCGGTTGACCGAACACCGTGGGCTCGATGTCCCTACGGTGGATCCGCGCGTGTCGATACAACTCCCCACCGCCAGCGAACTGCATCTGATAGTGCGCATTCCTGCCCGGTCCGGCGAGCGCAGCTTCATCGAGCAGGCGATACTCGCCGAGGTATTCGCAGAGCATGATTACACTGCCAAGAGCCGGCAAAAGTCTGACGAAGACTAATGTCCGGCGCGAGCTGACCAGGCCTGTTTGGACGCCCCGACGACCCATCCAGCTCTCTGGCCAGGCGCTCAAGCCCCGCCCGCAGCATGTGACCGAATGCCCGATCGGTCGTCTACACTGAACACCATCACCCAGCATTACAAGGCGAACCAGTGCCGCGCATCGCACCCGTCCGGGAACTTCCAAGGGCTATCCTGCGTACCATCCTCAGCTCCTACGTATTGACTGGCGTTTCCGCCGGCTTCGGCCTGATGCTGATCGCCGGAAGCGCTTATCTGCTGATCGGCCCCTACGCTGGCTCCGTCGCTGCAGTCGGGGCGATCGTATGTATCCCAACCGACCACGCGGCGCCCCGCCGGGGTAAATTCCTGACGCTTTTACCCACCGCCTTGATTGGCCTACCGCTGTTCGCCAGCATGCAGGCAGTGCAGGATGATCCGTTGTGGCTTGGTCTGTTACTGGTGCCCGCGACCTTTTGCGCTTTTCTGGCCGGCGCCTGGGGCAAGCGCGGCCTGCCCATTGTCATTTCGATCATGTTCTCAATGATTTTCTCAATGGCGGTGGCCGCGCATCCACAGAGTGCCGGGTTTTTGTCGACCTGCTTGTATTTCGCCCTGGGCTCCGCCCTTTACATCGTCTATTCGACGCTAGCCAACATAGGGCTCAATAGCCGATATCGCGCGCAGATTCTCGCCGAGGCGCTGCTTTCACTCAGCACCATGATGCACACGCAGGCCCGGCGTTTCGTGCCGGCAGATGCGCTGGGTCAACTACCGGTGTTGCCGGGACAATTGATGCAGCAACAGGCTGCCCTGGCTGATCAGCTGCAGGCTGCACGGGACCTTATCCTGGAATCACCGCGTACCCCGCGCCGGCAGCAACTCGCGGCAATGCTGCTGCGCTCGCTGGAAATACGTGATCATCTACTTGCCAGCGAACTGGATCTGGACACGCTGCGGTCAGTGCCCGGGCATGCCCCGGTCTTTCATCAGCTTCGCGAGCTGTTGATGGAACAGGCGCAAGCGGTGGAAGCCATTGCCGACGCGCTGCTGACCGGTCGCCAACCGCGCCGGTTCGCGGATCAACGCCCGCAATTGGCCAGACTCGGCGGTGAACTGGAAGAAGAAATGGCGCCAGGCCCTATGCCTCCGGCAACAGCGATGTCGCGTGCGATCGGCAACCGTATCGGCAATATAAGCGATGAAGTGTTACACCTGAACGGGCTGACCCGTGGCGAAACGGCGCCCGACCTGACCGTAGTACGCACCGCCTGGCAACTCTTCGTCAGCCCGACCTCCTGGTCGTGGAAACCCTTCACCATGCTCTGGCATTGGGACGCGCCGCCGCTACGCCATGCCATTCGCGCCGCACTGGCAGTGGGCACGGCCTATCTGATCGCCCTGGCGCTGCCCTGGGCTACGCACGATTACTGGATACTGCTGGCGGTGGTCGTGGTATTGCGCGGCAGTCTCGCGCACACGCTTGAAAGACGAAATAGCCGGGTAGCCGGCACCGCGTTGGGCTGCGTACTGGCCGCTCTGATCCTCTCGACCCAGGCGCCAGCGTTATTGCTGCTGGTCATCGTCCCTGTCGCGCAGGCGATCTCGCATTCCTTTGCGATAAAGCGTTACCTGATTACCGCGGTCTCGGCCACGGTGTTGAGCCTGGTTCAGGCGCATCTGCTCAGCGGCGGCATGGCACCTGCAATCAACGTTTTCGAACGTCTGGCCGACACCCTGATCGGAACCGGCATCGCCTGGGCATTCAGTTACGTATTGCCCTCCTGGGAGCGCAACCAGATACCGGCGCTGGTAGCCCGAACCATGGCCGCGCAGGCGCGGCATGCCCGGACAGCGCTGAACCTGGGGCAGCTGGAGGCGGTGGACGACGAACCCGAGCTCGAATGGCGCCTCGCCCGGCGCGAAGCCTATGACAGTTTGTCAGCGCTGGCGCAGGCTACGCGACGCTCTCTGTCGGAGCCCCGCGCAGTGCGTCCTCCGCTTGAAGCACTGGAAAGCCTGCTGATCCATGGTCACAACCTGCTGGCGCAGCTTGCCGTGGTCAAGACCATGCTGATGCGGCGGCGCAATATGGATCAGGAACCTACGCGCGAGCCGCTGCAACGCGCATCGGCCATTATCGAAAGTCTGCTGACCGCCAGCGAGCCGCAATCACCTGCCAACGCGCCCTCGATAACAAACTGGCCGACCGACCTGCCGCAGACTGATCCGTTTGGTTATGACCTGTCGCCATGGATAGTGCGACGGCTTGACCTGGCATGCAATCTGGCTGCTCAGCTACGGGATGATGCGGACAGGGTGCTGCAAGCCCGCGCCGAGGCGGAGACGGCGAAAGGCGCGCAGCAGGCCTGACCCGAACCGCTGGTCCCGGCGTTGACTAGACTGAGGTTTTATCACTGTCACCAGGAGATAGCGTTATGACTGATCCAGTTCTGTTGATTACCGGAGGCTCGTCCGGCATAGGTGAAGCGACCGCCCGGGAAGCCGCTGCCAACGGCTACCGGCTGGTTCTGGCGGCCCGCTCAAAAGACAAGCTCGAGGCGTTGCAAAACGAACTGGGCGGACCGGAACAGGTGCTGACCGTCGCCTGCGATGTCCAGGAACTTGCGGACCAGCAACGCATGGTTCAGGCGACACTGGATACCTTTGGTCAGCTGGATGCCGTGCTCGCCAATGCCGGCCGCGGCGGTGAGCCGGGCGGCTTCAGCAAAGCCGACCCAGAGATATGGAAAGACATGATCCTGACCAATATCTACGGTGTTGGCCTGACGGTGCAATGCTGTTTACCTGCCCTGCGCAAGAGCCGCGGGCACATCCTGCTGACCAGCTCAGCTGCCGGGCGTGCAACCCTTCCGGGCTCAATGTACAGCGCCACCAAATGGGCCGTCACGGCTATTGGTTACGGATTGCGGGAGGAAATACGAGGCAGCGGCATCCGCGTCACGCTGATCGAACCGGGCATGGTCGATACGCCATTTTTCGATCAACCGCCGAGTAATAGTCTGCTGCCCGAAGATATCGGTCGGGCCGTACTGTATGCCCTGTCGCAGCCGGCCCATGTCGACGTTAACGAGATCCTGGTACGGCCTACTCCGGCAGTTGACTGATTACCGGAGGGGCCGCCTGTCAGGTCTGGGGGCGCAGCCCATCGTGATCGAGCTTGGCCTTGCGCTTGTTCTTGCCGAGAAATATCCGCGCCAGCGAGCTCTCACGGTGCGGATTACCAAAGTGGTACAAGCCGGTCGCACGCAGGTTCTCGGGATCACATTGATCGTTGGAGTGCAGGCTGCGGTAGCCCCAGAACAAATAGAGGTTGCCGGGCACAAGCTTCACGGTGATCGGCTTGAGCAAACCACGTTTTACTGCAATGGCAGTCAACTTCTGGCTCAGCTTATTGTGCATTACGGCTTTTTCGGCAATATTCAATACGGCGCTCGAACGCACCGGGCGCACGTTGGGAAAGATGATGAGATCGCCACAATGCTGGCCTTCTGTCGGAATGAATACCGGGGCAAGTGCTGTCACGGCGGTCGCATCGAAATGGTAGAAATGTGATTCCTTGAGGCCACTCTTGCCTTGCAGGCAGCGGATGACCGGGAAGATCCGCTCGGCGACAGGTGGCTGGAACCCGGTGACCTGTTCATACATATCAGAGAGAAATTGCTTGAACGTGGTAGACCCACCGAGACTCGCCAACACGCTGCCTTCCATCGCCTCGATTCCATGAATCGAGAAATATTCCTGATTATGCTTGCTGGTCTGTGCCCTTATGTATTCCCGCGCCTGCTCCAACTGTTCCGGCGTGAAGAAGTTTTCAAAAACCGCATATCCGTTTGATTCGATCTCAGACGCCAAGCGCGAAACCACCTGAGCGTCCACAGGCGTGAACTCCGTCATAACCAATCCTTATCGTGCGAAAAGTGGAGATATGTTCTATTTCTCGAGCTTTCCGACATTCCCTGGTAGCCTCACGACGGCCGCCGTATAGCTGAACGTTTTGACCGCATTCCGCTCTGCTGAATGGCGCGTTCCAGTTCTTGTCATATTACGCGGAATTGCATGGTAGAGAGCTTGCTCCGCAGCGAATTGGACAGGCCGGGTTCCCGGGAGTTTCTCGGAAAAACGTCTCGCAACACAAAAAAATGAACTTTTTTTCATATCACGGTTATCAACTAGACTGACTGCTGCGAACAACTCCAATTCGAGGCGCGGCCATGTTCCAGACCACCAGAGTAAATGACCACCGGCTGGATGTGGTATTCAGCGGCAAGCTCGACAGCGCATCCATGAAGGTTGCGCTCGATGAGATGATTCAGCAGGCGCACGGCATTACCGACGGAGCAATGCTCGTGAAAGTGGGCGAGTTCGAACTACCGACCCTCGGCGCAATGGGCGTGGAAATGTCCCGGCTGCCGCAACTGTTTCGTTTCATCCGGCAATTTGACCGCGTGGCTGTCATCGCCGGACAGTCCTGGGTGCGCAAGATGGGTACTGTCGAAGGCGCACTGATTCCCGGCTTGAACCTGCAGGCCTTCGCGCTGGATGAGACGGCTGAAGCAGAGGCATGGCTGGCCCGGTAATTCGGGCCAGGTCATACATCTTTACCCGCCCCACCCTGCTGCTGACCGGAACGAACCAGGTTCTGTATCAGGTCGATGGGCAGCGGAAAGACGATCGTCGAGGTGTTATCGCCGCTCATGTCCGCCAGCGTCTGCAAGTAGCGCAACTGCATCGCGCCCGGCTCGCTGGACATTACCCGAGCTGCCTCCACCAGCTTCTCTGAAGCCTGCAGCTCCCCTTCGGCATGGATCACCTTGGCGCGCCGCTCACGCTCCGCCTCAGCCTGCCGGGCAATTGCGCGAATCATCGATTCGTTGAGATCGACGTGCTTGATTTCAACATTCGCCACCTTGATGCCCCAGTCTTCCGTCTGGAGATCCAAGATCTCCTGGATATCCGCGTTGAGTTTGTCGCGCTCTGAAAGCATTTCATCAAGGTCATGCTTGCCAAGCACCGAGCGCAGCGTGGTCTGCGCCAGCTGGCTGGTCGCTTCGCTGAAATTCTCGACCTGGATGATGGCCTTCTCGGGGTCAACCACACGGTAGTACAGCACCGCATTAACGCGCACCGTGACGTTGTCACGGGAAATGACGTCCTGACTCGGAATATCCAGCGCAACCACCCGCAGGTCGACCCGTGCCATTTGCTGAAGGCCCGGAATCACGATCACCAGACCGGGCCCTTTCACTCCCTGAAAACGTCCAAGGAAGAATACGACGCCCCGTTGATATTCCGGAAGAATGCGGATAGCCGACCCCAGCAGCAATAGCAGGAAAACCAGCGGAGCCAGATAGGAGATCATATCGAATGTCATGTTTCCTCCTCGCGGCGCGTGCCGAGACGATGCTATCGCTCGGGCACCCGCGCCTGCATTGTGGGTTCAAGGTGAAGGGTCAGGCCCTCTACGCGTGCAATCGTCACAGTCTGACCAGCCTGTACCGGCAGTGTAGAAACGGCTTTCCAGCGTTCCCCGCCAGCCCGTATATATCCGCAATAGTTTTGGCCTTCGCGCGAGAAATCATTCAGCGCCACGCCGGTCTCATTGATCAGCCGATCGGTGCCACTGACCGCCGGTCGCCTTCGCAGGCTGAGCACCCGCGTGACCGTCCATAACAACAGGCCGGCAAATAGGGCGGCCATTCCGCCGATCAGGGGCAGCGAGACAGGTTGGTGACTGCCGTCCATGAGAATCACCGAACCGATGACAAAAGCGACGATGCCGCCGATGCCCAAGATGCCGAAACTGGGCAGGAACGCCTCCGCGACAATCAGCAACAACCCCAGCAGAATCAGCGCCAGCCCCGCATAGTTGACCGTAAGCACCTGGAAGGAAAACAGCGCCAGGATCAGGCAGATACCGCCAATTACGCCGGGATAGAGGCTACCCGGATTGGACAGCTCGAAAATGATCCCGTAGAAGCCGATCAACATCAGGAAATAAGCGATATTGGGGTTGGTTATCACACTAAGCAATCGGGTACGCCAGTTCGGATCAACCCGTGTCAACGTCAGATTGGCCGTATGCAAGGTTCTTTCACCTTCGGCCATACGCACGCTACGACCATCAATCTGCAGCAATAGATCGTCCAGGCTCGGCGCTACGACGTCGATGACGTTACGCTCCAGTGCCTCAGTGGCGCCCAGGTTGACCGCTTCGCGCACGGCCTGCTCGGCCCAGTCAGCGTTGCGGTCATGGCGCTCGGCAAGGCCTCTTATATAAGCGACGGAGTCTTCCAGGACCTTGCGCTCCATGGCGCTGCCCCCACGCCTCGGCTCCCGATCTTCGTTGGCGTCGTTCTCCCCGTCTGTCCCGCCCGGCTCGGCTGCTGGGTCAGGGCTGCCTGGCATACCGCCCATCTGTACCGGCGTTGCCGAGCCCAGGTGCGTAGACGGCGCCATCGCCGCTATATGACTGGCATACAGGATATAGGTCCCGGCGCTGGCTGCACGGGCCCCGGCTGGCGTGACATAGGTTACGACCGGTACCGGTGAGCGCAGAATCTCCCGGATGATCAGCCGCATCGACTCCATCAGCCCGCCCGGGGTATCCATTTCGATCACCACGATGCGCGCCTGTTCAGCTTCGGCCCGCTCGATCCCCCGCACCAGATAATCCATGGTGGCGGGGCCTATGGGCCCGTCGACCGAGAGTACCAGCCCAGCGGAAGCCGCTTCGCCCTCCTGCGCCACCAGGCTGTGGCTGAAAGAAGCGGCATAGCTCAACACCCCGAGCAGCAACAAACCGGCCCAGAGCCAGGCAAGGGAAGCGCGCAATTGAACTGTTCCGGGACGGAGCATGGCACTGGCCCTTCGGTTGAAAACGAATGAGCTAGTCCTGAGCCTAGCAGATGGCCGCCGTTCTGATTCGCCAACAGCGTTGCGCGGCTGGCGTATCCACCGAAGGTCATCAGACGCACCAGGTAACGCTGAACCCGACATCATTGTGTCGGTCAGCTCTGGTAAGTCTTTTCGATCGAAGGACAGCAATATGAAGTCTCGAACAATGCTTTCGCTGGGCAGCATCAACGCTGATTTCCAGGTACGCGTAAACGCTGCCATAGGCAGCAATGACATGCTCCCGGCACATGACTTCTGCCGGTTGTCGGGTGGGAAAGCCGCCAACACTGCATTTCTCGCCGCTCGCTTCGGCCACACCAGCCGATTGCTCGGATGCGTAGGGGATGATGACCTGGCGCAGCAGGCGCTGGGATCGCTGGCGGCAGCAGGCGTTGACCTGGACGGCGTAAATCGGGTGACCGGACAGCCCACCGGGGTCTCGATGATCATGGTTCCGCCGGATGCCAAGAAGCATATAGTTCTCGCGCCCAATGCCAATGATTGCTGGGATGACGCGGCGGCCGTGAAGGTCGAAGCAGCCATCGGGGACGCTAACCCGCCGGCTTGTCTGGTCCTTGACTGCGAGATACCTGCCTGGGTAGTGCGGCGCGCAATACAGAAAGCCGCTGCCTCGGATATCCCGGTGATTCTCGATCCTTCCTTTGTCGACCGCGTGGAACCCGCGGTACTCAACAGACTGCACGCCATCACGCCGAACATCAGCGAAGCAGGCGGCCTGGTCGGACGCGACCTCAAAACTGTCAGCGACGCCGCCGGCGCGGCCCGGCAATTGCGCAACGAAGGCGTCGAGCTGGTGTGCATCAAACTGGGCGACGGTGGCTGTGTACTGGCAGCGGGCAGCGAGCTGATACACATACCGGCAGGCGAGATAGACCCGGTGGATTCCACCGGTGCAGGGGACGCGTTCACTGGCGTGTTTTCCGTTGCATTACTTGAGGGAATGTCCGCTCTGGATGCGGCTGCCTGGGGCGTAGCTTCGGCCAACTTGGCGGTAACCGGTTACGGGTCGCAACCCGCCTATGCAGACCGGGAAGAGATAGTCCAGATGGCCGCCAGGCTGTCGCAAGATGCGAGGGTATTGCATGTCTGATGTGCTGCGCGCCGGCTGGCGTGTTGAGTTCGACCACTACGACCCGGAGGATGAGCTCCGCCGCGAGGCCTTGCTGGCGCTGGGCAATGGCTTGCTGTCCTGTCGCACCAGCGCCCCCGAGGCGGCCGCTCTGCTGCCCCGGCATGACTGGCAGCAGACGCGCTATGCAGGATTCTATCGCGCCGGTTGGTATGACGAAGCCCCGCGCGAGGTCAACGGCAAACAGGTGACTCTGGGCTCGCTGGTCAATCTGCCTGATCCATTCGGCCTGAGCATCAGCCTTGATGGCGAATGCTGGTTCGGGGCGGACGCAAACCAGGTGCGCGACTATCGGCAAAGTCTGGATGTGCGCAACGGCCTGGCGCAGCGGGACATCTGCTTTGAACTGCAGGGTCAAACCGTACGACTACGCGAGACGCGGCTGCTGAGCATGGCATCGCCGGAGCTGGCGCTGCTGCGCTGGGAGCTGACGTTACCGGAAGGCCTGCAGCGCCTGCATCTTCGCGCCACGCTGGACGGCGCCGTTACCAACAGTCTGATCCCGCGTAACCAGGCCTACGAAGGTCCGCGGTTGCGCAATGTCTGCTACCAGTGCAACCCGACCGGCCTTGCCGCGGTGAGTGCATCGTTGCACACACCCGATCGCCACCTGGCCATGGCGGTGAGAACGTTCGGCGACAAGCCGCTTGTCTGGCACAACGAGGAGCACGATGGGCGGCTGCTTCAACACGCCACCATCGAGCTGTCCGGAGCCCGGCAGCTTACCCTTGAAAAGCGGGTCGTGGTTCGCGTCGATGATGATTTGCCCAGCGACTCCCGCCTTGCCCGCAGCCTGGTTATCGACGCGCTTCCAGCAGAGCCGTTCGACCTGTTGCTGCGGCATCACCGAAAAGCCTGGCGCAGATTATGGGCGCGCATGCCGATGCGTGCAGCCCAGGCGGGCACGCAACTGACGCTGCGCCTGCATGCCTATCATCTGGCGCAAACGGTGTCGCCCCATTCCATCGGCCATAATCTGGGCTGTCCACCGCGCGGCTGGCATGAAGGCTATTACGGCCAGGTATTCTGGGACGAGATCTTTGCCTTTCCGTTCATCTCCACGCACTTCCCCGAACTCGGGCTGGAGTTGCTCGACTACCGCTACCGCCGGCTGGATACAGCCCGCCAGCGCGCACGCCGCCTCGGCCTGAGTGGCGCCATGTATCCCTGGCGGAGTGCCCGCAGCGGCGAAGACGAAACCCCGCCCTTCCAGTGTTATCCGCCGTCGGGAAGCTGGGTACCGGACTACACCTTCCTGCAGCGTCATATCGGCGCAGCGGTGGCCTACGATGTCTGGACGCTCTATCTGGCAACAGGTGATATGGCAATGCTGGCCGGCTTCGGCGGCGAAATGATTGTGGAGATAGCGCGCTTCTGGGCCAGCCGCGCGCACTATGAAGAAGGCCATGGACGCTTCTGCATTCGCGGTGTCGTCGGCCCCGACGAATATCACAACCGCTATCCCGACAGCTCCGAGCCCGGTCTGGATAACAACAGCTACACCAATATCATGGCAACCTGGACCCTGACCTGCGGGCTACAACTGGTAAACATGTTGCCGGCCGAGCAGGCCGCAGCGCTACGCCAGCGTACCGACCTGAGCGCGGCCGAACTGGCGCACTGGGAGCATGTCAGCCGGCGCATGTACCTGCACTTCAACGACGAAGGCGCGCTAAGCCCCTTCGAAGGTTTCGAGCAGCTGCGCACACCGCCCGAAGAGTGGTTGACCGGCAACCATCCGCGCCTGGACTGGATGCTCGAAGGCCGCGGTGATACTACCGAGCGCTATCAGCTGAGCAAGCAGGCCGACACCCTGATGCTGCTGTATCTGTTTTCACCCCCCGCTCTCAAGGGGCTGCTGGAGCGGCTCGGATATTCTGCGGACGATGGCGTGCTGCAACGTACTCTGGATTATCAACTCCGCCACATCACCCATGAATCCAGCTTGTCCAAGGTGGTCTGTGCCGGAGCGCTGGCGTATCACCGCCCCGAGGAGTCCTGGGAATATTTCATGCAGGCATTGAACGTCGATCTGACCGATGATCCCAACCGCGGTACGCTGGAAGGCGTTCACCTTGGCGCCATGGCCGGCTCGCTGGATGTGTTGCAGCGGCATTATCTGGGGGTTCAGCCACAGCCGGACGGGCTGCATCTCCTTCCCTCTGTGCCGACTGACCTCGACCGGGTGAGCCTGGATTTTTGCTACCGGGGCTTGCGCTTGCGGATCACGCTGCATGACGACGAAGTTAGTCTGCTCTCGCGGGACAGCAACCCCGAGTCGGTACAGATATTTCATGCCAACGGCCAATGCGTGCTGCAGCCAGGCGAATCCGTGAGTGTTTCCGCACGCTCCGGTTAACCATCGCTTCCCGGAACCCGGCAAGTTCCAGGTCTGTGAATCAGGTCCGCCTGGTGGGGTTGGTTCATCGTGCGCGATGGCGCACCATTGCAGTTGCCGCACAATGGCCCCGCCTGGATCGACCGAATTCCAACAAGCTGCGGATCGCCCTGATCCGCACCGATTCAGCGCGCAACGGTAGTGTCCAGGTCTGTTGCCCGTTTCATCGCCGCCGCGACGAACAGCAACAGACCCTTGCCAGTCCTGACCGAGGTTGCCATATCGCGTCGCCTGCATTGATTGTCGGGACGGCTCCGCTCGCTCGGAGTACGGAAGCTTATCTGTCAGAACTGGAGGGATTCATGAACGCCATCATTAAGCAGCTTTGCTACCTTTGCCTCGTCTGCAGCAGCCTGCTTGCACCGGTGACTGCCTCGGCAGACGAACTTGGTGAGCGCAGAGCGATCTACGACACCGTGACACGGGATCTGCAGAACGCCGACTTCGCTCACCTGGAAGCGCTTGCAGAGCAATATCGTGCGAACCAGGAGCGCTCACCCAGCGGGGTATGGAAACTCAGCGCACTGGATGCAGGCGTACGCTCGATGTTCGATCCAGCCATTCGTGACCCTGCCTATTGGGCCTATCTGGACGACTACATCGGCGACTGGTTGAAACAGTACCCGAAGTCACCCACCGCGCACCTGGCGCGTGCCAGCATGTTGATCCATCAAGCATGGAGTTATCGTGGCACCGGTCCGACAGAGTCGGTCAAGGAAGAAGACTGGCAGCCATTCAATGAACATATCGAGCGCGCCCGCGTGGCCCTGGAGCAGTCGAAGCAGTTCGCAGCGCGTGATCCACAGTGGTATGTGACCATGGCAGTTGTTGCCAAGAGCCAGTACTGGCCGGACGAGCGGTTCAAGGAAATGCTCGACGAGGCGCTGACCCGGTACCCCGACTACTACCCGATCTATTACGCCGCGGTTGATTATTACTCACCGAAATGGAACGGCAGCGCGGACGCCATCGAGCGGTTCGCCATGGATGCCATGCAACGCACCCGGGATAGCGAAGGCAGCGGCCTATACGCGCGGCTGTACTGGCATGCGGCGCAGATACAATTCGACGACAGGCTCACCAAGGATTCCCGCATCAACTGGACCGTTATGAAGAAGGGCATAGATGACGTGCTCGAGCGGTATCCGGATCAGTGGAACATCAACAATTTCGCGCGTATTTCCTGCTCCGCCGAGGACAAGAGCAAAGCGCACGAACTGCTACAACGCATCGATTCACCCATCGAACAAGCCTGGGGCGACCTGGATGAGCATTCCAGGTGCCAGCGCTGGGCAACCGCAGCGGAACCGGTGGCAGCAAGATGAGCTGCTCGCGCAGGCTCTCATAGGCCCCACGCCAATGAGCACCCTGACCTGCAAACTACCCGGCACCGCGCAATCACAGCCTGTGCCGGGTCAGCTGCGGATCACCAATGCTGGAGCGTCACTTCTCTTCCCCGTCCCAGGGCTTGCCGTCCAACGGCTTGACCCGCCCAAGTTCCGCTTCATCCAGCCCACCGCCGGCTCCGATATCATCTTCATCCACCACGGAAAAGTCCTGGTCGGTCGGCCCCCCGCCGTCCCCGGCTTCCAATGGCGATCGCGAACCGTCCTCCGGCATCAGGGTCTCCGGCGTCGCATCGTCCATGGTCGGACCTTCGCCCGGCTGCGATGCTTCGGTCAAACCGGCCTCTGCCGCGCGGTCTATGGCTTCGTCTTCGGTAGGCACCTTGCCAATCGGACCCATGGGTTCATCTTCGGGAATGGACACTTCGTCGACGTCTTCGTCCACTGCGATCTGGTCGGTGGTGCGGTCCGGGTCTCGCTTTTCATCGCGCGTTTTCATTATCTTTTCTCCTTCTGGTGTTATGCAGTTGACGATTCCCCGAACAAAAGATTCCCGAACCCGCAGTCTTTGCGGTCGGGTCCAGAGCAGAGCGAGGAGTACTCATGACAACAGGTAACTGCCTATGCGGCGGAGTAACCATTCAGATCGAAGGCCCCTTGGAACCCATCCAGGTGTGCCACTGCTCGCAATGTCGCAAGGCGCAGGGTGGTCCCTTCGCGACGAACATCCCCGTGCGGCGCGCCGCGGTGAAGGTCATCAGCGGTACAGACCTGCTGGCCTCTTTCGAGTCGTCTCCCGGCAAGCAACGTGTCTTTTGCAGCCGTTGCGGGTCGCCCTTGTTCAGTCAACGCGACTCAGATCCCGAGACCATTCGAATACGGGCCGGCTTGCTGGCTGAACCCCTCGATGCGCGCCCCTGCGTACACTTTTATGTCGCCTCCAAAGCCGGTTGGTGGGATATCGACGATGAGCTTCCGAAGTACGCCGCGGCGTACAGGAGCCCATCGCGCCATGAGTGAAGCCCACGGAGCGACAGGCGGTGCGGCCTTGGCCTTGCCGAACCTCCTTCCCTGCCTGACACTGAAAGTAATCTCGCCTTCAAGCAGTACGGCAAGGGTAAATGGACTCGACCCCATAACCGACTGCGACCTCTGCTCGCCCTATTTGATGAGAACTGGACCTGACCATGAATACATATGACCAATGGAGTCATCCCTATCCCGTCGACCCGCGATACAGCAAGCGGGTCGCGTACTTCTCCATGGAATTTGCGATAGCCCAGCCACTCAAGATCTACTCGGGCGGCCTCGGCTTTCTGGCCGGCTCGCACATGCGCAGCGCCTATGAGCTGAACCAGAACCTGATCGGTATCGGAATGTTGTGGAAGTTCGGCTATTACGATCAGGAGCGCAACGAGGATCAGACAATGCGCGTGCAGCTGCAGCGCAAGTACTACCCCTTCCTGCGGGACAGTGGCATCACTGTGAAAGTCACGGTCAACAGCCATCCGGTATACGTAAAGGCTCTGTACCTTGCGCCGGAAATATTCAACACCGCGCCGATTTACCTGCTCACCACTGACATACCGGAAAACGACTATCTTGCCCAGACCATTACCCACCGTCTGTACGATGGGGAACATGCTGCGCGGGTGGCACAAAGCATTGTGCTCGGTATCGGCGGGGCCAAGCTGGTCGAGGCGCTGGGTGGAGCCGATCTTTATCACATGAACGAAGCCCATGCGATGCCAATGGCTTTTCAGCTGATGGAGCAATTCGGCGATCTCGATGAAGTCCGCAACCGCGTGGTGCTGACCACTCACACGCCGGAGCTGGCCGGCAACCAGGAGCATGAAACCGCGTTTCTCCGGGACATGGGCTACTTCAACGGCCTGTCCCACGAAACAGTGGTGCGCATGACCGGCATGGATGGTCACATGTTCAGCCACACCCTCGCCGCGCTGCGTGTCGCGCGTGTAGCCAACGCCGTTTCGCGCCTGCACGGCGTGGTGTCCAACGAGATGTGGGACAGCAATCCGAACATCTGCCGGATCAAGGCAATTACCAACGCTCAGAACACCACCTTCTGGCAGGATCGCACGTTACGTGCGGCGCTCGATGAGGGTGACGACGCGCGACTGGTCGAGCGCAAAAAACAGATGAAAGACGAGCTGTTCAAAGTGGTGGCCGACCAGACCGGCAAACTCTTTGACCGGGACACCCTGACGGTGGTCTGGGCCCGCCGTTTCGCTGCCTATAAGCGTGCCGACCTGCTGGTTCGCGATATTTACCGTTTCACCCAACTGATCGAGCGAAGCGACCGGCCGGTGCAGGTTATCTGGGCTGGCAAGCCCTTCCCCACCGACAATGGCGCCATCGAGATGTTCGACAGACTGGTGCGGTTCTCCTACAAGGCAGCCAACTTCGCAGTGCTCACCGGGTATGAAATCGAGCTGTCCCGCTTGCTCAAGCAGGGCGCGGATGTCTGGCTGAATACCCCGCGGCGTCCACGCGAAGCGTCCGGAACCAGCGGGATGACCGCGGCGATGAATGGCGCGGTGAATTTCTCCGTTAACGATGGTTGGATTCCGGAGTTCGCCCGCCACGGAGAGAACAGCTTCATCATTCCCGTTGCCGACCCGACGTTACCCGAACATGAGCAGGATGAGGCCGACTATCAGCACCTGATGCGCATTCTTGAGCACGAAATAATCGCTCGCTACTACGACGACCCGCAAGGCTGGCTCGAAATCGCAAAACAAGGGATGCGCGACGTGGTGCCGGGTTTTGATTCCAACCGCATGGCGCAGGAGTACTATGAGCAGTTGTACAACGCCGCCGTAGGCAGTTGAGGCAGGTTTGTGCAGGGCGCCGCCCGTTTCGGGCCAGCCCTGTTTAATACAGCTCGACGGATTTGCCTATCCGCGGATAGATTCCATACTTGAATAGTGAGCGCGACGTCGGGTCGCGCGCATTGCGACGAAGCGGAGATCCCATGGCTACCGGTTGGGCACAGGACGGCGCTGTCCAGGATCAGATCGACGACACTGTCGACGAAGCGGTGCAGCGTGCCCGCAGCAAATTACCTCGCGGCGAAAGCCTGACGCATTGCGAAGAGTGCGACGAGCCCATCCCCGAGGCCCGCCGCAAGGCGCTACCCGGCGTGCGCCTGTGTATCGCCTGCCAGACCGCTCAGGATAATGAGAACCAGCGCCATGGCGGATACAACCGTCGTGGCAGCAAGGACAGCCAGCTACGTTAAGCTTCCATCTATTGACGTACTATCCCATCCCTGCAAGCCGGGTTCGTGTCGGCTTTTCTCCTCTGCGTCTGAACAAATCCAACCGCTACGGTTTCGCTAATATGGTCTATGCTCAGCGGCATGACCGACCCAACCCTGCGCACCGAACCCGTTCAACCTTCGCCCTGCCCAACCTTGACGGGGCATGAGCCGTTTTTCATGGTGATGAATAGCCGCTCAGGCAAAGGCAATGCCGAGCAGATAAGTAAAACCATTGAGGCGCTGCTGTCCGCAGCCGGGCGCCGCTACGAACTGATATCTGTAGACAGCGGACCGCAGCTCGGCCCCGCTGCGCAGAAAGCACTGACAAAGGCCCGCGAACAGAACGGCATAGTGGTTGCGATTGGCGGCGACGGTACGCTGAATGCTGTTGCCCGGGTCGTGCTGGGTTCCGGCGTTCCGTTCGGTATTCTCCCGCAGGGGACATTCAACTATTTCGGGCGCTGCCATGGCATCCCTCAGGACACCGAGGCGGCAGTGCAGTGTTTGCTGGATGCCCGGGTGCGCCCGATCAGTGTTGGCCTGCTCAACGACCAGCTGTTTCTGATCAACGCGAGCCTGGGCCTGTACCCGAGGCTGCTGCAGGACCGTGAGCGTTATAAACGACGCTATGGCCGCAGCCGCCTGGTTGCACTCTGGTCGGCTCTGGCGACCCTGGCTCATGCGCACCGGCAACTGGATGTCCAACTCGAATATGATGGCGCTACACACTCACTGCGCACACCGACCATTGTTGTGGGCAACAATCGACTGCAGATGGAACATATCGGAATCGAAGAGGCAGAGGCGTCGGAACGCAACAGGCTTGTGCTGATGACATCACGACCAGTGGGTACCCTGTCGCTCTACTGGCTGTTACTACGCGGCCTGGTGAGCCGCCTGGGCGACGCGGAGAATGTCATCTCCTTTGCATTCGACTCCATGGTGGTACGACCCGGCCGCGGTCGTCGTAAAGTAAAGGTGGCTCTGGACGGCGAAATCACTCGAATGTATGCGCCATTGACGTTTCGGGTCGCAAAGGAAAAACTTCCGCTGCTGGTGCCGCGCGTGGCCGTGGAGGCGAACCCATGACCCGCGTTCTTCAACTCTCGGATCCGCATTTCGGCACCGAGCAGCCACATGTAGTGGATGCCCTGCATCGGTTCATCGACAACTGCGCGCCGGATGTGTTGTTACTGAGCGGCGACATTACCCAACGGGCGCGTCGCCATCAATTCGACGCCGCGCAGCGCTTTCTGGACCGGGTACGCTGTCCGGTTCTGGCCATTCCGGGCAACCACGACATTCCGCTGTTCAACCTGTTTGCACGCTTTATCAATCCGTACGGTAATTTCCAGCGCGCATTCGGAAAACAGCTGGAACCTGAGTTTTCTAATCCGGATGTGCTTGTTCTCGGGGTCAACACCACCCGCGCATCCCGCCACAAGGACGGCGAAGTGTCAGCTTCACAGACGGCACGAATCATCGAACGGCTGCGTCAGGCTGAACCCGGTCAGCTACGCATCGTCATGCAGCATCATCCGGTACGAGCGGTCGCCGAATCGGATACAGCCAATCTGTTGATCGGGCGGGAACGGGCGGTTCCGGCGTGGGTCGATGCGGGCATGGACCTGCTGCTTGGAGGACACATTCATCTTCCGTACGTGTGGCCGGTCTATGGCCATGACGGAGAAACAGGTCGCAAAGCCTGGACTGTCCAGGCCGGCACCGCCATTTCCAGTCGTACGCGCGGTGAGGTGCCCAATTCGGTCAATCTCATCCAGCATGAATACGAGGCCGGTCGACATCGCTGCACTGTCGAGCGATGGGACTACTCGCTTGAAGCACAATCCTTTGTGCAGGCATTGGTTACCGATATAGCGCCGGATCGCCCCGTTCAGGATCCAGCGCTGGATTGATCAACGCCTGAATTCAATATGCTGGCGGTGCGGATTGCCGCCACGCCAGATGAACCCTTCGAAGTAGTAGTGCACCAGCGTGATGGTGAGAGCGAATACCACCGCCAGCCGATAATCATCCTGCAGGCTGGTCAAAACATAGGCAATTGCAACAGAGGCCGCCGGCAGCACGATTATGGGCGGCAGCCTGCTGAAGTGTGTCAGACGATAGATCAGGTTCACAGGCGCAGCACGATTACGATTGGTGTCGTGGGTGATGTAGATCATGAACGCTGTGATGTCATGAATGACACGCGGAATAAGGATCACAAACAGCGTGTAGCCGATTTCATGGATCAACAACACAGAGGTCAGCATGGCGACATTACCCCACAGGTACCAGACGCCGATCCGGTTACGCGAGGTCTTGGTCAATTTGAACGCCAGCACGATGACGGCCGCACACATCAGGCCGGCTATCGCCATCAAGAACTCAAAAGCGCTGACGCCGGCAAAGAGTTCATAGCCGAGCAAGCTGGCTGTATAGACGGTCACATAGATAACGAACCCGCACAGGATCGACAACCACTTCCAGGTCTTGAATACCCCGGACGGTGGCACCCCCATCATCATCAATGTCAGGCCGAGTTGCTGCGCGAGTACATGATAAATGGTGTAAAACGCCAGAAAAATGAACATGGACTGCTCGCCCAGCGGTTGCGGCCCGAATATCGCCAGACTCGTCAGCCCCGCAAACCCGACGAAGGGTAACAGCAGGCTGCGCCTGTAATGGGAGATATATTCCGAATCGGCCATTGTCAGAAGGCTCGCCACGATATGCGGCAGCCCGAATATCACAGTCCAGAACGGCCAATGCATCGGATCTACCGGAATATGCTGGCGCAGCAGGCGACCATCCAGGGCGAGGCTATCAATCAGCACCAGGGCAAGCGAAACAGGAACGATCGCGTAAAGTGCCAACAACCAGCGGCAATCAAGTACCTGCAAAGGTTTATCAAAGGTGTTCAATGCAAGGCCCACCATCTTGTTATAGGACAAGCATTGTGGCGGAACGAGGAAACTGTTGAACGTGACAGAGTTAACAGATCGGGTGGATCAAACGCCCGTTCCAGAGAGGGTTATATGAAATGAATATATATTCATCCGTTACCCCTGAGCTGACGGAATAACGGCATTGAGACGTTTTCAGCGGGGCCCTTCAGCGCCGGGAAGCCAGATATAACGCCTCGACTTTCTGGCGGGCCCAAGGGGTCATCCGCAAGAATTTCAGGCTGGAATTCACGCTTGGATCGACCTGGAAACAACGGATCGGGATGCGGCTTCCCAACTCTTCCCAACCGTAGGTGTCGACCAATGAGGTCAGCACCTGTTTCAGCGTCACGCCATGCAATGGATCGTTACTTGTCTGGTCAGGCACTGGTCGATTCATCCAGTTTTACGCGGATACGGCTTCCCGCTACATCCATGCCGTTCAAACTTTTGATGGCAACCTTGGCATCTGACGGGTGTGGCATTTCGACAAAGCCGAAGCCCTTCGACTTGCCGGTTTGCTGATCAAGGACCAGATCACAGGCCGTCACGATTCCGTGCGCCTCGAACAGATTGCGCAGTTCCGCTTCGGTGGTGTTGCGAGCAAGATTGCGAACAAGAATTTTCATCGTATTCCCATGGTAGAATTCAGCCCGCACTATACCCCTAACGGGCAAAACCTTCATTGCCAAGCATAGTCGATTTCACATGCCCCAACCTTGCGCCAGCATTGGCCTGATCGATCCGAAGAGCCCGAGCAACGTTGGAGCTGTGATGCGCGCTGCGGGATGCTACCGCGTTGACTCTGTCCGTTACACCGGCATGCGTTATGCGAGAGCGGCGCGATTTCATACCGATACCCAGGGCGTCAGCCAACGCATTCCGTTGATCAGTGTGAACGACGTACTTGACGATTTGCCGGCGGGCACCAGCGTGGTGTGCGTGGAACTGGTCGAAGGCGCTACTGCACTGCCTGCATTCAGGCACCCCGAGCAAGCGCTGTATGTGTTCGGACCAGAGGACGGCAGTCTCAGCCAGGCATTGGTTGATCGGGCGGATCACGTGGTTTATGTCTCGACTGTTGGATGCATGAATCTCGCTGCCACGGTCAATGTGCTGCTGTACGACCGCCTCGCCAAATCCTCGGCGGGCATGGGAAACGATGCCTTGATCCGCGAAAGCCGCGACACCAACAACCGGGTCCGGGTTAACCGGCCAGCCGCCATTGATTAGCAGTCACCTACCCTTCCCGCCTGTTTGATACACTGCTGCGCCCCGTTCTGATGGATTTACCCGTGTCGGCCAAAAGCGAGCATTTTGACGTAATCATTCTCGGCGCCGGAGCATCCGGATTGCTCTGTGCCTTTACCGCTGCACAGCGCGGACGCCGTGTGCTGGTTCTCGAGCGGGCCAACAAGATAGGCAAGAAGATCCTGATGTCCGGCGGCGGCCGCTGCAACTTCACCAATCAGTTGGTCGAACCGGACAATTTCATCTCTGCCAACCCGCATTTCTGCAAGTCAGCTCTCAGACGCTATACCCAATGGGACTTCATCGAGCTGGTCGAGCGACATGGCATCAGCTACGAAGAACGCAAACACAGTCAGCTGTTCTGCAAGGAGTCGGCGAAGGAGATCGTCGCCATGCTGCTCGCCGAATGCGAGTGGGCCGGCGCGCAAATCCGTAGTCACTGCGAGATCAACCGGATCGAGGCTATCACCACCGGCAAATCACGCTATCGCGTGGGCCTGCAGCAGGCTGCCATCGTCCGCACCCTGGAGTGTGAATCACTGGTTGTGGCGACCGGTGCACTGTCGATCCCCACGCTGGGGGGCAGCGGGCTGGGTTATGAAATCGCGCGGCAGTTCGGTCTTCCCTTGACTGAACGCCGTGCCGGACTGGTGCCGCTGATGTTCAGTGACACGATGAAACAGCTCTGCGAACGCCTCTCCGGTCTGGCTGTTGAAGTAACCATCAGCTGTAACGGCCAGTCATTCACCGAGAATATGCTCTTCACTCACCGTGGAATCAGTGGACCGGCGGTACTGCAGATTTCCAACTACTGGTACCCGGGTGATGATATCTCGATCGACTTGCTACCCGGCATCGATGCGCCGAAGTGGCTACTGGAATCAAAGCAATCCAACGGAAAAAGTCGCCTCCGCACGATCCTCGGACAGCACCTGGCAAAGGGATTGATCGCAGAACTGCAGCAGAAATGGTGGCCCGAGCACGACGATACCGCACTGGCGGAGTTCAGCGACAAGCAACTGAGTCGCATAGGAGAACAGCTCAACGGCTGGCGGCTCAAACCCTCGGCGAGCGAAGGTTATCGCACCGCTGAAGTGACCCTTGGCGGGGTAGATACCGACGCGATCAGCTCAAAAACCATGGAAGCGAAACAGCAGCCAGGACTGTTCTTTATTGGTGAGGTGCTTGACGTAACCGGACACCTGGGCGGATTCAATTTTCAGTGGGCCTGGTCATCCGGCTATAGCGCCGGGCTCGTGGTGTAACGTCGGCGCCGGATCGCTAACACCGCGGTAACCAGCAAACCGAGCACGACGTACACCAAGGTGCCAAACAAATGCGGGTGACGGCTGTAGAAGCTTCCGCCGGACTCGGTCGAGAAGGGTATATCGACCAGCATTTCCGCCCGGGAAAACGCGCGCGAGCTCGCGATAATCCGACCGTTGGGACTCGATACGACGGAGGGCCCGTTGTTGATGAGATGAATCATCGGAACCCGGTTCTCCACTCCACGTACAATCGACATGGCGCGGTGCTGGAACGGCTGGGTCGTCTCGCCAAACCAGTTGTCCTGTGAAAGAAACAACAGCACCTTGCCTTCTCCATCGGCTCCGACCGAATCAGCCACAAATTCCGGGAATGCCGTTTCGAAACACACTTTTGGCACTACCTGCATGCCTCCCACGTTGAAATAGGCATGTCTATCCCCGGCAGACAATTCACGGAGAAACTCGCCAAGAAACAGATTGCTTATGGTTCTCAGGCCGGGCAGGTGGAAAAACGCCGGCAAGTACTCGCCGAACGGCATACGCTGAACCTTGCGGTAGGTATCGGCCAACTCGCCGTCCTGACCAAGGAAGGCCACCGAGTTGAAGCTTTGCCTTTCACCGTCGATCCAGCGATTCTCAACGTCATGGAAAACCAGCGGAACACCGGACTCGCTTAATCGTTGAGCGTAACCGTATCGAACGCTGTAATTCTCGAAATAGCCTTTATAACGCGCTTCAGGCCAGGCAACCCAGGTAGCACCGCCTTTTATCAGCCGCTCGGTCGCCAGCATTTCCTCCGGAGACTCAAGACTGAAACCGGGCGCCGGCTTCGGCAGGTCCAGCGTGACTGCGTCATTGGGCTGTACCAGCCCTACCCGACGCGTTTCCCATTCGGCAGTACGCTCATCCCATGCCTGCAGACTGGCGAATCCGTATATGAACCAGACGAACACCGATATAGCCGCGCCTATATTGACTGCTCGATTACCCGCGCTCCGAATCGGGCTCCGCCGCAATACATGGAACACCAATCCACTGACCATGAGCATGATCGCATCCATTCCTTGCGCACCGACCAGGTCAACGCCCTGCAATCCAGGCAGGAACTGCGTCTGCGCCTCAGCAAAACGCGCTTCGAACAACAGTGGATAGAATGCCATGATTGCGAGAATACTGAAGGTGAAGGTCAGCACCTCAAACCCCGGCAGCGCGCGAGCAAGCCATCGATATACCAGACAGGCCAGGCCCACCGATAAACCAGCGTACAACCAGAAGATAGTCGCCAGGCCGAGACTAAGCGGGAACGAAAGCGCCTTCAGATTGATAGCAAACTCGACCATCCAGTTACTGGCACCGGCGAAGCACACCGTACCGGCGACCCAGCCAAGCATCGTCGCTGTCGGCAGTCGCGTACCGTCCAGCGCAAACAGCAAAGGCACCCAGCCGAGCCAGGCAGTCCAGTAAAGATGGGGTATCAGCCAGGGAATACACAGCAGCGCACCGGACAACGCGGCCAGCATGATCCTGCACGCCAGTGGCACAGCGGAGGCAACTGCCGACGCATCATCAAACGGTTTTTTCGCAATGGACAGGTCAAGCCGGTTCATTATTATTCTGCCTCTGGACACCTGTCGGGCCGTATGAAGGTCAGCGGGCACAGTAGTAACCCTGGATTTTCGCAGCAATCCCCTTTTCGGGTGAGCATGACTGAGCCAGCCGCGGATAGCTGCGCTTCATAATGCCTACGGGCGAAACATGCCCTTGATTTTTTACTACCCGTTGCGCCCTGTTGGTGACCACGAACTACCGTACCCAGCCCTGACGGGCCTGGCAACCCGCGCCTCGCAGGCACGGCCGTCCCGCCATTGGTCAGAGAGGATACATTCGCTGTTTCGCTGTGCTCATGGCTGAGATAAAACTAGCTCAATGTACTGCTGCGTTATGTTGTTTTGATTGCTAGTATACGAACACGCCATGATGGCCATTTGACTCACTGCATTACCCATGGATGAAACAATGCACATAACCCAGTCCGACCTGCCCGCAGGATCAGCGTGAGCGCCCGCCCTCTACAACTGCTCGTGTGCGACGACTCCGCCATGGCTCGCAAGCAGCTGATTCGAGCCCTACCCGCTGACGGTCTGTTTCAGATCACCCAGGCGACGAACGGCCTTGAGGGGTTGGAAGCGATACGCAACGGGCAAGGCGACGTTGTTCTGCTGGATCTGACGATGCCGGAACTGGACGGCTTTGGTGTGCTGGCTCAGCTTCAGGAGGAAAGACTGCAGTGCCACGTAGTCGTGGTGTCGGGTGACGTACAGGCTGAAGCGATACGTCGGGCCAAGGCGCTCGGTGCAAGCGCCTTCATCAAGAAGCCTGCCGATCCGCTCCAGTTGAGCGCAGCCCTGGGCGCGCTGGATATCACTATTCCGGTATGTTCGGTCAGGCAATCGTCATCCCAACATGCTGCCTGTCTTCCTGGTGTTCCGTTCCGCGATGCGTTTCGCGAGGTTGCCAACGTTGCGATGGGTCGCGCCGCCGAGCTCCTTGGCCGTGTGCTTGACGTCTTCATCAAACTGCCGATCCCGAACGTCAATATCCTCGAAGTGGGTGAGCTGCATATGGCGCTCGCCGATGCCCAGCGTGGCGAACGTCTCACCGCGATTTGCCAGGGCTATATTGGCGGTGGTGTGGCTGGCGAGGCGCTGCTGATATTTCATGACGCGGAAATTGACAGCGTCGCCAATCTGCTCAAAACGCACCTCGACGAGAGCGCCAGGCTGGAAATGCTGCTGGACCTGGCGAGCATTATCATTGGCGCTTGTCTGAATGGCCTCTCCGAGCAACTCATGATTAATCTGTCCCAGGGCCACCCGCTGGTGCTCGGCCAGCATTGTCCGATCGAGGAGCTCATCCGCATCAACCAGCGGCGCTGGAAACGCACCCTCGCGGTAGAAATAAGCTACGGCCTCGAGGATCTTGATATCCATTTCGATCTGATGCTGTTGTTCACTGAAGATTCGGTTCCGCGGCTACAGAAACAGCTGGATTTCTTGATTGATGGGTAACCCTCAGGACAAGGACGAGCCAATGCCCGCTCAATTTGATATTGACGAACTCCACTGGCTGCTGGATATCGTTCAGAGCATCGACGTTGGTGTGGTGGTGCTGGACCGCCAATACCGTATCGAGGTATGGAACAGCTTCATGGAAAACCACTCGGGCATGAGCGCAGAGACGGTTTCGCATCAATCGCTGTTCGGCCTGTTTCCGGAAATTGAGCAGGAGTGGTTTACCCGCAAGGTTGAAACGGCCGTTATGCTGGGCACCAGAGCCTTCACCATCTGGGAACAACGGCCCAACCTGTTCCGGTTCAAGAGTTACCAGCCGATCACCGGCCTGGCGGACGAGATGTACCAGAACGTGACCATTCTGCCGTTGCGCAGCCCCAACAGTGAAATCGACCACGTCTGCCTGATCATCTACGATGTGACCAATGTTGCGGTGAACAAGCGCCAGCTCGAGTCTGCCAATAATCAGCTGCAGGAACTGGCGTTGCGCGACGGTCTCACCGGATTGCTCAACCGTCGCCACTGGGAGCAATGCCTGGAGCATGAATTTGCAAGACACCTGCGCTACCAATCGCCGGTCAGCCTGGTGATGTTTGATATCGACCATTTCAAGGCGGTCAATGACACCTATGGCCATCAGCTTGGTGATGAGGTGATCCGCGAAGTCGCACGGATTACCCACCAGCTGGCTCGAGAGACGGATTTTGCCGGCCGCTATGGTGGTGAGGAATTCGTAGTCCTGTTACCGGACACCAGCCTGGACGGCGCTGCCCAGTTTGCCGAGCGGCTCCGCCAGGGGATCGAACGCCTGCAAATCGCTCATGAAGGCACCGCGCTCTCCTTTACCGTAAGCCTCGGTGTTGCCTGTATCGAGCCGGACCTCCAGAAGCATACTCAGCTGATTGAGCGCGCTGACAAAGCCCTTTATCGCTCCAAGGAAGGGGGGCGCAACAGGACATCGGTCCACCGTTAGTACCAGAATTTGAGACCTGCCTCAAAATTTTGGTAGATAGCGGCCTCTGGCTATTACGTCAAAAATACAGCCCATGTAAACTTCAGAGCATCATTACTGTCAATGGATCGACAGTACCAACCTGAAAGAGCGACATTACTATGGACAGTTCACGACACGGCTGGAAATGGGCGTATCACAAAGCCCGCGGCTACCACGTTTCAGCAATGCAGGCGTTCTACCGGGCAACGCGATTCTGGCTGGTTGGCGATACCGGCTCATTCCTAACGCATGGCGGCTTTCGGAAGTCACGGATCCGGCGCTAAGCCTGTTCGGTTTGCCGACCCGGGGTCTGCTACACTGACCTGCCTTTTCCAGCAGGTCATTGATCCGTGAACTCCAGTTCCTTTTCCACGCTGTCTCTCCCCCCTGCCCTGCTCGCGACGCTCGACCACCTCGGCTACGAGCACATGACACCCGTTCAGCAACAAGCTTTGCCAATCATCTTGTCCGGCAGAGATCTTATTGCGCGTTCGAGAACCGGTAGCGGCAAGACCGCTGCCTTCGGAATCGGCCTGCTGACGCCTCTGAATCCCGCATTCTTTGGCTGCCAGGCGCTGGTTCTGTGTCCGACTCGTGAGTTGGCAGGCCAGACCGCCACCGCGCTGCGCACGCTTGCGCGCGGCTTGTCCAATATCAAGATAATCACTCTCTGTGGCGGTACGCCGTTCGGCCCGCAAGCCGCGTCACTGGAGCAGGGTGCGCACGTCATAGTGGGCACACCGGGACGAATCAAGGATCATCTGGACCGCGGTACGCTGACCCTCGACGATCTGAACTGCCTGGTACTCGATGAAGCCGACCGCATGCTGGATATGGGCTTTCTCGAGCCAATCAGCGAGATCATCAACAAGACGCCGCAGCGTCGACAGACATTGCTGTTTTCTGCTACCTACCCACCCGGGATCGAAGCGCTGGCCGGGCGCTTTATGCGGGATCCAGAAACCGTAACCATCGAAGACGCGAATCCGGCAAACCCGATTGTCCAGCGCTTCTACGAGGTCCAGCCGCAGGATCGCCTACAGGCAGTGCTGCGTCTGCTCGCGCAGGATCGTCCACAGCCGTGCATTGCTTTCTGCCACACCCGTCAGCAATGCCAGGAGCTGCAGCAGATACTCTCCTCCAATGGCGTCAGCGCGCAGGCTCTGCACGGCGATATGGAGCAGCGCGAACGGGATCAGGTACTGGCCCTGTTCGCCAATCAAAGCTGCAGCGTGCTGGTTGCAACGGATGTTGCCGCACGAGGTATCGATATCGAAGGCGTGGCGGCCGTCATCAATGTCGAGTTGTCCCCCGATCCGGCGGTGCATACCCACCGCATCGGCCGCAGCGGCCGTGCCGGTCAGTCAGGCCTGGCCCTTAGTCTGGTGGCCCCTGCGGAACAGGGACGCGCCCGCTCCATCGAGAACAACATCGGTGAACCGCTGGCCTGGCATTCGTTGGACAAGCTTCCCGAGCGACTGGACCGCCCCTTATTGCCGCCAATGCGCACCGTGGCTGTTGCGGGCGGTAGAAAGGACAAGCTGCGCCCGGGCGATCTTCTCGGCGCACTCACTGGAGAAGCCGGTTTGCCCGCCGACGCTATCGGCAAGATCAGCATCAGTGATTTTCAAGCGCTGGTAGCGATCCGCTGGGATCTGGCCAAAACGGCCTTGGAGCGTCTGGAGGAAGGCAAAATCAAAGGACGACGGTTCAAGGTGCGGCTGTTCTGATTATTCTCAACTTGAGCGGGAAATATAAGTGACCACAGATCAGGCGCTGATTTTCGCGATCCTTGGCATCACCATTTGCCTGTTCATCTGGGGTCGCTGGCGCCATGACGTCGTCGCTCTGGCAGCATTACTGGCCTGCGTTATCACCGGGCTGACGCCCAGCGCAGGGGCCTTCAGTGGCTTTGGCAATCCGGCTGTGATCACCGTCGCAGCGGTACTGGTGCTCAGCTATGGCTTGCAAAGCACCGGCGCGGTTGAGGCCATGGCGCAGCGGATCCTGCCTAAACGGGGAAACCCGCTGGTCAGCCAGGCCGCACTGGTCCTGCTTGGCGCTTCGCTTTCCGCTTTCATGAATAATGTCGGGGCGATGGCGCTGACCATGCCAATCGCCATTCAGCTGGCTGCCCGGCAGAATATAGCACCCGGCAAAATCCTCATGCCGCTGGCTTTCGGAACCATCCTCGGCGGCATGACCACGCTGATAGGAACGCCCCCCAACCTGATTGTGGCCGGCTTTCGCGAGTCCACTGACAATAGTAGCTTCGCCATGTTCGACTTCGCACCCGTTGGCGTTACGGTCGCACTGTGCGGGGTGATATTTTCCGTTCTGGCTGCACGATGGCTGGTGCCTGCTCGCACGCAAGCCAACGAACAAGGCTTCGATACCGGCACCTATCTGACAGAAGTGAAGATCAGTGCAGACGCCAAAGCTGTAGGACGAACCATCCGCGACATCGAAGCGCGTCTGGATGAGTTCGACGCTCAGATCGTTGGCCTGGTGCGAGACGATTACCGCGTGACTGCACCCTACCCCGGTCGCATGCTGCGCGCTGGTGACATTCTCGTCATCGAAGCGGAGCCGGAAGAGCTCGGAGCCACGCTCACGCGCCTTGGCTTGAAGCTTGAGGAAGAAGTGCCCACCGCTGCCGAAGCCTCCGAAAATGAAGCCACCGAAGCAGATGACCGGGCTGATGAGGCTCCAGTAACCAGCCCCCCTCCTGTCGCGGCTGTTACACCCGCTATTGCCTCCAACACTGACGAGGTCGACCCGGATGCTGGCGAGCAGAACAGCGAAGATACCAAGCCTCGCAGCCATAGCGACGAGATTGCCCTGCAGGAGCTGGTGATTCAGCCAGGCTCGCCGCTGATCGGACACAGCGCTTCGGACATGCAGATCCGCAGCCGATACAGCATCAATCTGCTTGCCATCTCGCGAAAGGGTCACCGATCAATTCGCCGCTTGCGCTCGACCATGCTCGAGGCCGGCGATGTGCTCCTGATGCAAGGTCGCCCAGAATCAACGCGCAGCTTCGCCACCGAGCATCACTGCATACCCTTGGCCCAGCGGGAAATTCTCATTCCCAATACGCGCAAGGCGTATACCGCAATCGGGCTGATGGTGGGGTCGGTGCTTCTGGCTGCGTTCGGCATCCTGCCGGCGGAGATCGCCTTTGCTGCCGGCGTGCTGGGCTACATGCTGACCAAGGTTGTTCCGCTTAAGCGCATCTATGATGCCGTGGACTGGCCCATCATCGTATTGCTGGGGGCGCTGTTTCCGCTGGCTGGCGCCATGGCCGAAACCGGCGCGGCTGATCTTCTGGCCAAGACCATGCTCGACTATCTGGCGCAGGGCAATTCCGTCGCCGCGTTGACGCTTATTCTGGTCATCACCATGACGCTGTCCGGCTTCATGAACAACGCCGCTACCGCCGCGGTGATGTGTCCCATCTCTCTGAGTATCGCCCAGCAATTGCAGGTCAACCCTGACAGCCTGCTGATGGCCGTGGCGATTGGCGCTTCCTGCGCCTTTGTAACGCCGATAGGCCATCAGAACAACACACTGATTCTGGGGCCGGGTGGCTTCCGCTTTGGTGATTACTGGCGGATGGGATTACCGCTCGAAATACTCGTTGTGCTGATCAGCGTGCCGATGCTGCTGGTCGTCTGGCCGCTTTGACCGCCCTGTCTGACCAGCTCTCGAGGCCGAGCGGGTCAGACGCTTCAAGACCTGCCCGATCAGTATTCGAGGCAAATCTTGCCGAAATGCTTGCCGCTTTCCTGATGACGGAATGCGTCAGCAATCTCACCCAGCGTAAAACTGCGGTCAATTACCGGGCGCATTTCGATGCTTTCGAGCGCGCGGACCATGTCCAGCTGATGACGACGACTCCCCACTGTAATCCCCTGGATACGTGCCTGCCGATACATCAGTTCGGCGGTAGGCACGTCGCCCGCCATACCGGTCAACACGCCGATAAGCGCGATGTGCCCACCCACCCGCACGGCCTTGATCGACTGCGGCAGCGAGCCTGGGCCGCCAATCTCGACAACGATGTCCACACCGCGTCCGCCAGTAACCTCCCGGACCTGTTCGCCCCAGTTCTGCTCGGCCCTGTAATTGAGCACATGCGCCGCACCCATGGCTTTGAGTCGCTGCATTTTTTCCTCGGACGAGGACGTAGCGATAACCTGCGCGCCCATCGCCCTGGCCATTTGCAAGGCACAGATTGAAACGCCACCGGTACCCATTACCAGGACGGTATCGCCAGCCTTGATGTCACCATCCACCACCAGCGCCCGCCACGCAGTCAACCCTGCGGTGGGTAACGTGGCAGCTTCGCTGTGGCTGTATCCAGTCGGCGCATGGGTAAACCAGGTGGCAGGTGTGACCGCGACTTCCCGCGCGTAGCCATCCATTCCATCACCGGGCACCCCCCTGGCGAACCCTTCCACCGGTCCGCCTTCCTGCCACCAGGGAAAGAAACACGAGATCACCCTGTCTCCGGTTTTGAATTCTTCAACGCCCTCCCCGACCGCTTCGACCACGCCGGCCGCGTCAGCCATGGGAATCCGTTTGTCATCGTTGGGAATCTTGCCTGCCACCACCAGATAATCATGAAAGTTCAACGAGCTGGCGTGGATACGTACCCGAATCTCGCCCCGACCCGGTTGACCCGGATCGTCCAGCTCAACCAGCTGTAACTGGTCAGGACCACCGGGGGCTTTTAACTGTATCGCTTTCATTCGTGTCTCCTGAGCAAGCATGCGTGACGATTGAGCCTAGCAGCTGTGCGGGGAGTTAATGGGTTAGAGCTTGTTGCCAAAAATATCCACTGAGATTTTATGGTGTGTATGTGCGCACCGGTACGGCCGAGACAATCAAAACAATCAGGAGTCGCGGATTGATTCCCCCCTTGGCAAAAGAGGGTTAGGGGGGATTGACCGCTGCAAAAATCATGGCCGGTTTTAAGCCAGTCGCCCCCCAGCAACCAGGATTCCGCAAGACGCCGTGAACCCATCCATGGGGGCTTGGTGAAAACATTCCTGTTTTCAACACTTGCTTCACCCTAGCAGCCGGCGGGCTTGATCTCGGGTCGGCGTGAGGAAGGGTTTAGAACGCCGGAGCGCTGTTGGCGTCGTCCGCCGGCAGGCTTTGGTGCGGTTGGAGCTTGGCGTAGCGCAGGCGCGCTACACCCCCAGACGGCTCAGGCGGCCATCTGAATTCGCCTCCGGTAACACAAATCTCTATTGCGGAGCGAGGCGACAGGGTTGCAATGATCGTTCGATGACAGGGACGTCATCGCCGAGCTTACAGGGACGTATTTGCAGCGTGTCAGCGCGGTCCTGTTGCCTCGCGTAAGCTGACTCACTGTACAAAGCAGAGCGTCGATGGCGTCGTCCGCCGGCGGGCTTTGGTTGAGATGCTGGCGTAGCGCAGGCGCGCTACACCCCCAGGGCCAAGCGCCTGGGTTGCAAAACAGAAGCATTTCAGCTGTTGAAGTGATATCACAATGTCCATATAGTTCAAGGCAGAGCTCAAGCAATACAAGCCAGGGAAGAATAAGGAATCGCTATGGAGAACAACAAACCGCTTAGCTGGATATCTTTTACGCTGCTCCTTTCCTGCCTGCCGGCAGCTGCCAATGCCGATCCCATAGCCAATCCCATAGCCAATCCTTCGCCGGCTGAATTCGTACAGCTGGGCAACCCGTTTCTACTGATCAGCGTAGGTCTCACTCTGCTTGCGGTGGGGCTTGGCTGGCTTTGCATGCGGCTCAAGCATCAGAACATGCGGAACCAGAGTTCTGCCGTATCTGCGTTGAGCACCATGCGCGAACTGATCGAAACGCTGCAACAGAACGAGGCCGCCTTACGTGATCAAGTCATCGAGCAAACGGCCGAGTTGGCCCAGATGAAGGCACACCCGGGACAACTGACGCTGCAACCTTCGGTGGTCGCACTGGCAAAAAGCTCAGCGCAGTAGCGCATCAGGGTGCAGCGAGGTCGCTGCGCCAGACCAGATCTAGTCGCGATAGATTCGCAGCACCTTGCCTTCCGGGTCATCTGTCAGCAGGTAGATGGAACCGTCCGGTGCAGTTCGAACATCCCGCATGCGTTCGTTCAGCTCCATGAACAAAGGCTCCTGAGCCACCTCTTCCGTCCCATCCAACACCACTCTGCGTACTTGCTTGGCAGCGAGGGCGGACACCAGGAAACTGCCTTTCCATTCCGGGAACATATCGCCGTCATATAGCGTCATGCCAGCGGGCGCTATCGATGGGGTCCAATGCAGTATCGGCTGTTCGAGACCTTCGGCTTCAGTATGCGGACTTATGACCGCACCGCTGTAATCCACGCCGTAGGTGATTTTTGGCCAGCCGTAGTTATTGCCCGGTTCCAGCAGGTTGATCTCGTCACCTCCCTTCGCGCCGTGCTCATGGCTGATCAATCTCTGGTTGGCCGTGTCGTACACCATACCCTGCACGTTGCGGTTACCCAGGGTATACAACTCGGGTGCCGCATCGGGCGAATCCACGAAGGGGTTGTTACCGGGCACTGTCCCATCACGGTTGATCCGGATGGTTGAGCCAAGATGATTCGCCGGATTCTGCGCCTCTTCGCGGTGAATGAACGCATCGCCGAGCCCCAGCACCAGGGTGTTATCAGGCAGAAAGGCGAGACGGCCGCCGTAGTGCGCACCGCCGCGCTTGGCCGGCTGAGCTCTGAAGATTTCGTCTACCTCGACCAGGCGGTTGTCCTGCAATTGCGCACTCGCGAGACAGGTGTTGTTGGCCGCTTCGGTGCCGCAGGCGTAGCTGAGGAACAAACGCCCATTGGACGCATATTCCGGATCCAGGGCGACTTCGAACAGACCTGCCTGGCTTTGCACAAAAACCTCGGGGACACCGGCAACCGGCTCCTCACGCAGGGAACCATCGGCCTCGATCACTCGCAGCCGACCCGCCCGCTCCGTTACCAGCATGCGGCCATCGGGCAGAAACGCCAGCGACCAGGGGTGCTCGAGATTCCGTGCAACAATCTCAACCTGATATTCCTCAGCCTGGGCGCCAAGGGAAGCGGCCATTGCAACAGCTGCTAGCAGATACTTGTGCTTATTGATCATCGCATCGCTCTCCGTGGATTCTCACTACTAGCCTAGTACCCGGAGGCCCCGGCGCGTGCGTGGGCGCACCAATCGGCCGAACAGGGCGCTGCCGACACCGACCGCTGCCATCATCGACAATGTGCCGGGTAATTCGCGGTTGGCTGCGATAAATACAGGGGGTGGTGCGTACCAGTTGACGGCCTGGAAGGCGACCCATAGACCTACCGCGCCGGCGAGGAAATACACCACCAACCGCCAGGGCTTGAGGATGCGGGCCACACCCTCCGCCACGGGCAACGCGCAAATAAAGGTCGCCAGTACGATTATTGCCATCAGGGGGGTGAAGTTGACCAGATCCTTGAGGTTTGAATCGATGCGATCGGCGGGCAGGATCTCCACGCCCAGCTTCTGCAATTCATAAAGATTGAACTGTGTCTGCACAAGGGTAGCCAACACCACTGCTACCACTACCGCCAGAACAAAAAACAGAATGACCCGCAATACCGAAATCAGTGACATGCATTCCTTCCTGTCTATAACCGTCACGCCCGTGTGGCAGTGGACGGCACATGCCGGTCCGTCGATGGTTAGGGTAGATCCGGCAGATTCCGCAAGGCCTGTTCATAAGCCTCGTTATCAAAAGGTGTATCGTCGATAAACATTTCGCCAATCTGGAAGGCCAGCACATGGGCCATGAGATCGATACTGTCCTCACGGCTATACCCGACAAGCATCAGCTTGTTCAAGGTAGCCTGAGCCGCCTCAGGCTTGTTGTCGGCCAGCTGATTCTCGATAGCTTCCCGCAGGCCCGCACGTGCGATCGCTTCATCGCTATCGTCATCGAGACTGTCGTCATTAATGTGGTCCATGGACAATCTCCACAGCGTGTCGGGAGCGCCGGGGCGCCCCCTTACGGGCGTTAGTTGATCTTCGGATCCAGCTCACCGCTGAGGTAGCGCTGATGCATGTCGTCCAGGGAGATCGGCTTGATCTTCGATGCATTACCGGCAGTGCCGAAAGCCTCATAGCGATCGATACAGATGTCGCGCATCGCTTCGACGGTCTTGGCCAGATATTTACGCGGATCGAACTCGCTGGGATTTTCTGCCAGAAAGCGGCGGATCGCACCGGTTGATGCCAGGCGCAAATCGGTATCGATGTTCACCTTGCGCACACCGTAACGGATGCCTTCGACGATTTCTTCAACCGGGACACCGTAGGTCTCGGAAATATTGCCGCCGTGCTCGTTGATGATCTGCAACCATTCCTGCGGGACCGAAGACGAACCATGCATTACCAGGTGCGTGTCAGGGATACGCGCATGGATCGCTTTGATGCGGTCGATTGCGAGAATATCGCCTGTCGGTGGGCGGGTGAACTTGTAAGCACCGTGGCTGGTGCCGATGGCGATGGCCAGCGCATCCACGTGAGTCTTGTTGACGAAATCGGCAGCCTCTTCCGGATCGGTGAGCATCTGCGCATGATCGAGAATGCCTTCGGCGCCAATGCCGTCTTCCTCGCCTGCCTGCCCGGTTTCCAGACTGCCCAGGCAGCCCAGCTCGCCTTCAACGGAGACACCACAGGAGTGGGCCATGTCGACAGTGTGGCGCGTGACGTTGACGTTGTAGTCGTAATCGGTGGGCGTCTTGCCATCTTCGCCCAACGAGCCGTCCATCATCACCGAGGAGAAGCCAAGCTGGATCGAACGCTGACATACGGCCGGGCTGGTGCCGTGATCCTGGTGCATACACACCGGGATATGCGGAAATTCTTCGATTGCGGCGAGGATCAGGTGGCGCAGGAAGGGTGCACCGGCATATTTACGCGCACCGGCCGACGCCTGGACGATAACCGGCGAATCGGTCTTGCTTGCGGCCTCCAGGATCGCGCGCATCTGTTCCAGGTTGTTGACGTTGAATGCTGGCACGCCGTAACCGTATTCGGCGGCGTGGTCGAGCATCTGACGCATGCTGATAAGAGCCATCTGTTATCTCCGGTAAGTAATATTCAGAATTCTGGTAGCTAGCCTGCCGCAGAGGACAGCAGGCTGCAAGTTACTGGCGCAAAGGTTGCCGGGAGCAGTGCCGAACCTGCGTTCGGCTGAAAAAATACTGCAGCCCCGTGCCCCGGCGGCTGGCAATCAGACCGTGGCCTTGCGCTGTTCGAGGATTTCAACAGCAGGCAGGGACTTGCCTTCGACAAACTCGAGGAAAGCGCCGCCACCGGTAGAGATATAGGAAATCTGCTTGGCGACGTCGTACTTGTCGATCGCAGCCAGGGTGTCGCCGCCACCGGCAATGGAGAATGCCGGGCTTTCAGCAATAGCCTTGGCCAGAACACGGGTGCCTCCGCCAAACTGATCGAATTCGAATACGCCGACCGGACCGTTCCACAGGATGGTGCCTGATGATTTCAGCAGTTCGGCAAACTGGGCTGCAGTCTTCGGACCGATATCCAGGATCATGTCGTCCTCGGCAACATCCTCGACCGCCTTGATAGTGGCCTCGGCATCTTCGGCAAACGCCTTGGCGACAACCACATCCACCGGCAAGGGCACGCTGACCTTGGCGGCGATAGCCTTGGCAGTATCAATCAGATCCGCTTCGTACAAGGATTTGCCTACCGGGTATCCGGCGGCAGCCAGGAAGGTATTGGCGATACCGCCGCCAACGATCAGCTGATCACACTTGTCGGAAAGTGCGGTAAGCACGTCCAGCTTGGTGGATACCTTGGAGCCCGCGACAATGGCAACCATGGGGCGTTTCGGCTCCAGAAGCGCCTTGGCCAGGGCATCCAGCTCAGCAGAGAGCAGCGGCCCAGCACAAATAACCGGAGCGAACTTGGCGACGCCGTGGGTCGAACCCTGGGCGCGGTGTGCAGTACCAAAGGCATCCATCACGAACACATCGCACAGCGCCGCATAGGCCTGTGCCAGTTCATCATCGTTTTTCTTTTCGCCCTTATTGAAGCGTACGTTTTCCAGCAGCACCACGTTGCCCGGCTCAACCTGGACGCCAGCCAGATAATCACGCACCAGCGGGACCTCGCGGCCCAACGCTTTGCTCAGGTATTCAGCAACGGGTGCCAGACTGTTCTCTTCGCTGAACACACCTTCTTCAGGGCGACCCAGGTGGGAGCAGACCATGACCGCCGCGCCCTTTTCCAGCGCCAGCCGGATAGTTGGCAAGGCTGCCTGGATGCGCGCATCGCTCTTGATACGACCATCCTTGACCGGCACGTTGAGATCTTCACGGATCAATACACGCTGGTCCTTCAGGTCCAGCTCGCTCATGGTCAAAACGCTCATGGGTGACTCCTTGTTAGATAAATGAACAACCGCAATCCCTGAATGGGCATGCTGACCGCTGAATAGGGCGTCAATCCGCTTTTTGCGGGTCGCTGTATCCGGACCCTCAATCTGCCCTCAAGTTCCCTTGACCCGTGACGGAGCGCCAGCCGTCCTTAGCCAATACCCCGCCACATCCAGCATGCGGTTGGCAAAACCCCATTCGTTATCGAACCAGACCATCAGATTGACCATCCGCGGGCCCGATACCCGGGTCTGGCTGCCGTCAACAACCGCCGAGTGCGGATCATGGTTGAAATCACAACTGGCGTGCGGCAGTTCAGTGTAATCCAGCAATCCCTTGAGCGATCCGGCCGCTGCGCTGCGCAGCAACCCGTTGACCTCCTCTGCAGTCGTATCGCGGGACATCTCCAGCGTCATATCAAGCGCCGACACATTGAGCGTCGGGACGCGAATCGCCTTGGCCTGCATCCGCCCGGCCAGTTCCGGCAGCAGTCGCTCGATACCCCGAGCCAGCCCGGTTGATACCGGGATCATTGACTGGAACGCAGAACGGGTGCGACGCAGGTCGTTGTGGTGATACGCATCAATCACCGGCTGATCATTCATGGCCGAATGAATGGTGGTAATGGAGCCGAATTCAACGCCGATCTGCTCGTTGAGTAGTTTGAGCACCGGGACACTGCAATTGGTGGTGCAGGACGCATTGGAGACCAACCGCATGTCGCCATCCAGCTGCTCGTGATTAACCCCGTACACCAGTGTTGCGTCAACTGCTTCGGCATTGGCCATCGGCTGCGAGAACAGCACCCGCGGCGCACCGGCTCGCAGGAACCGCTCGGCGTCGGCGCGCTCAGTGTACTGACCGGAACATTCCACCAGCAGATCAATTTCCAGCGCCGCCCAGTCGATATCTTCCGGGCGCGCCGCACTGAGCACCTTCACACAGTGACCATTGATATGCAGGCAATCCCCTTCAACGCGCACCTCGCCGGGAAACCGGCCGTGGGTGGAATCGAAGCGCGTGAGATATTCGATGCTGGCCTGGTCGGCCAGATCGTTCAGGGCAACAATCTGTATGCCGTTGTCGCCGCGCTCGTGCAATGCACGCAGAACGCAGCGACCAATACGGCCATAGCCGTTGATGGCAACTCGAAAAGGTACAGATATCGGCATTCAAAGGCTCCAAAGAGCTGGAAGCTGGTTGAAAGCTAGAAGCCATAAGCTTGAAGCTTGAAGCAAACCCTTTAACCCGGGCAGCATCAGTCGCTTTTCACTTCCAGCTTCCAACTGACGATTCGACCTTCAGTCTTCCAGCAGTTCGTCGGCCGCCAGCAGGATATTCTCCACGGTGAAGCCGAACTCCTCGAACAATGCAGCCGCCGGAGCAGACTCGCCGAAGGTATTGATGCCGATGACCCGGCCATCCAGCCCAACGTACTTGTACCAGAAGTCGCCATGCCCGGCCTCGATGGCAATCCGTGCGCCGACTTCCAGCGGCAGCACCTTCTGCTTGTACTCGGCATCCTGCTGGTCGAACACGCTGGTACAAGGCATGGAGACCACACGAACCTTGTGCCCGCGCTGGGTGAGCTCGTCATAGGCCTGTACGGCCAGACCGACCTCGGAGCCGGTAGCGATCAGCATCAGTTCCGGCTCGCCCTCGCAGCCCTTGAGTATATAGCCACCCCGGGCGATGGAAGACTCGGTCTCGTTGTCGCGAATGTGGTACGGCAGATTCTGGCGCGAGAATATGAGCGCGCTTGGGCCATCCTTACGCTGTACAGCGGATTTCCAGGCAACCGCGGACTCGACAGTATCCGCCGGGCGCCAGGTATCCAGGTTCGGCGTGCTGCGCAGGCTGGTCAGCTGCTCGACTGGCTGATGCGTCGGGCCGTCTTCGCCGAGGCCGATGGAGTCATGGGTGAATACATAAATGACCCGTGTCTTCATCAGGGCGGACATGCGCACCGCGTTGCGGGCATATTCCATGAACATCAGGAAAGTCGCGCCGTAGGGCACCAGACCACCGTGCAGGGCGACGCCGTTCATGACAGCGCTCATGCCAAACTCACGAACGCCGTAGTACATGTAGTTGCCGGAGGCGTCTTCCTTCACGACTGGTTTGGCGCCTTTCCAGAGTGTGAGGTTGGAACCGGCGAGATCTGCCGAGCCGCCCAGCAGCTCGGGCAATAGCGGGCCAAAGGCGTTCAGGCAGTTCTGACTGGCCTTGCGGCTGGCGATGTTCTCGCCCTTGGTCGCCACGTCACGGATGAATGCCGACGCGTTCTGCTCGAAATCAGCCGGCAGTTCGCCAGCCATACGGCGCAGGAACTCGGCAGCCAGTTCAGGGAACGCCGCCTGGTAGGCAGCAAACCGCTGATCCCACTCGGCTTCAGCCTTGGCACCAGCGTCCCGGGCATTCCATTCCGCGTAGATATCGTCGGGGACGTCGAACGGGCCATGTTTCCAGCCAAGCTTCTCACGGGTCAAGGCGATTTCATCATCGCCCAGCGCGGCGCCGTGGGAGGCTTCCTTACCCTGCTTGTTGGGCGAGCCAAAGCCGATGATGGTCTTGCAACAGATCAGCGTGGGCTTGTCGCCCTTGCGTGCGGTTTCGATAGCCGTGCGGATTTCGTCTGCATCATGACCATTGACGTTGCGGATGACCTGCCAGCCGTAGGATTCGAAACGCTTTGGCGTATCGTCGGTGAACCAGCCGTGTACTTCGCCGTCAATGGAAATGCCGTTGTCGTCATAGAAGCCGATCAGCTTGTTCAGCCCCAGCGTGCCGGCCAGTGAGCAGACCTCGTGGGAGATCCCTTCCATCAGGCAGCCATCGCCCATGAATACATAGGTATTGTGGTCAACGATGTCGTGGCCGGGCTGATTGAACTGCGCAGCCATGATTTTCTCTGCGAGCGCAAAGCCTACTGCGTTGGCCAGACCCTGCCCCAGCGGGCCGGTAGTGGTTTCGACGCCCGGCGTATAACCGTATTCGGGGTGGCCCGGTGTTCTACTGTGCAGCTGACGGAAGTTTTTCAGGTCATCGATAGACAGGTCATAGCCAGTCAGGTGCAGCAGCGAGTAGATCAACATCGAGCCGTGACCATTGGACAGCACAAAGCGGTCGCGGTCTGCCCAGCCCGGATTGGCCGGGTTGTGCTTCATGTAGTCGCGCCATAGCACTTCGGCTATGTCCGCCATGCCCATCGGGGCACCAGGATGGCCGCTGTTGGCTTTCTGCACAGCATCCATGCTGAGGGCACGAATGGCATTGGCTCGTTCACGACGGCTGGGCATGGAAAACTCCTGTGGCTTGCATAACGAAGAGATGGCCGCACGGCACGACCAGTCATTGAGCCGCGCATTTTCGCGCAAACCGCGCGTGGCGACAACGAAAACCCCGAAAACAGCGGCAGCGACTGGCCCGCGGCGCCGGAACACCTATATCAAAAACTTTTGATATAGCAATTGCGCTATCTCCGAAGCGCTACTACACTGCGCCCCATGAACCAGATTGCCCGCCTCGCTGCGCCGGACAGCCCGACCGAATCACTGGCCGCCTTTTGCAAGGCAACCGGCGATGTGTTGCGCCTGGATATCCTTCGCGTGCTGCGCAATGACTCCTTTGGCGTACTCGAGCTGGCGCAGATTTTCGATATGCGCCAGTCCGGCATGAGTCATCACCTGAAAGTGCTGGCGAGCGCGGGATTGGTCAGCACCCGACGTGAGGGTAATTCGATTTTTTATCGCCGCAGCCTGCCCAGGGCGGACAGCCCGTGGCGCGCCGTGCATGAGCAATTGCTATGCGGGCTCGACGCGCTGGCGCGGGATAGCCAGCTGGACGCTGCCATCGCAGCAGTGCACCGGCAGCGTGCGGAAGTGTCGCGTCAGTTCTTTGCGCGCTTTGCTGATGGCACCCCGGCGCAGCAGGATCTGATTGCGCATTTCGGTATGTACCGCGAGCCGCTACTCAGCCTGATCGACAGCCTGGATTTGCCAGCCCGGGCGTTAACGATCGAAGTGGGCCCGGGTGAAGGCGGTTTCTTGCCCGACCTGTCGGGTCGTTTCGAGCGGGTGCTCGGGCTGGATAACGCCCCGGCGATGCTCGATCGGGCCCGGCAGCAATGTGCTGAAGCAGGACTGGATAATGTCGAGTGCCTGCTGGCCGATGTGCTGGAGCCACAAGAGCTGCCACCGGCCGATTGCCTGGTCAGCAATATGGTCTTGCATCACCTGCCTGCGCCGGCTGATGCACTGCGCTGCTTCGCCGCGCTGCTCAAGCCCGGCGGTAGCCTGGTACTGACCGAGCTATGCAGGCACGACCAGAGTTGGGTGCGTGAAACCTGCGGCGACCTGTGGTTCGGTTTCGATCAGGAAGACCTCAACAGCTGGGCTGCCGACGCCGGGCTGGAACCAGGCGCCAATCTGTACATTGGCCTGCGCAATGGCTTTCAGCTGCAGGTGCAGCAATTTGCCAAACCCTATTCATTGAACAATAACGTCAACCCAAGGACTGCGCCATGAGCGACTACTCGATATTCACCTCTGAATCCGTCTCAGAAGGCCATCCGGACAAGCTGGCCGATCAGATCTCCGACGCTGTGCTGGATGCCATCATCAGCGAAGACAAGTACGCCCGGGTGGCGTGCGAAACCATGGTCAAGACCGGTGTGGCCATTGTCGGTGGCGAAATCACCACCAGCGCCTGGGTTGACCTGGAAGATCTGGTCCGCAGCGTGATCAAGGACGTCGGTTACACCTCCTCCGAAGTCGGCTATGACGCCGAGACCTGTGGCGTGATCAACATCATTGGCAAGCAGTCCCCTGATATCGCCCAGGGCGTCGACCGCCAGAAGCCTGAAGACCAGGGCGCCGGCGACCAGGGCCTGATGTTCGGCTACGCCAGCAACGAGACTGATGTGCTGATGCCCGCGCCAGTGACCTTCGCTCACCGCCTGGTCGAGCGCCAGGCCGAAGTACGCAAGAACGGCACGCTGAACTGGTTGCGCCCCGATGCGAAATCCCAGGTGACCTGCCGCTATGACAACGGCAAGGTTGTCGGAATAGACGCCATCGTATTGTCGACCCAGCACAACCCGGAGATCGAACAGGCAGACCTGCGCGAAGCAGTGATGGAAACCATCGTCAAACACGTGATCCCGGCTGAATTACTGCACGCTGACACGCAGTATCACATCAACCCGACCGGCAAGTTCGTGATCGGCGGCCCGGTGGGTGACTGCGGTCTGACCGGCCGCAAGATCATCGTGGACACGTACGGCGGCATGGCCCGTCACGGTGGCGGCGCGTTTTCCGGCAAAGATCCGTCCAAGGTTGACCGCAGCGCTGCGTACGCCGGCCGCTATGTTGCGAAGAATATTGTTGCCGCCGGTCTGGCCGATCGCTGCGAAATCCAGGTGTCCTACGCCATCGGTGTAGCGCAGCCGACATCAGTCGCGATCAACACCTTCGGCACCGGCAAGATCAGCGACGACAAGATTGTTGAGCTGGTCCGCGCGCACTTCGACCTGCGTCCCTACGCCATTACCCGCATGCTGGACCTGCTGCACCCGATGTACCGTGCCACCGCCGCCTACGGTCACTTCGGCCGGACGCCGATAGAAATGACCGTCAAGGGCGACACCTTTACTGCCTTCCCCTGGGAGAAGACAGATCTGGCGGAAACACTGAAGACAGAAGCGGGGCTTTAAAACAAAGGACAGGGAGCCGCTGCAAAACGTAGCGAGCCGAGGTCAGCGCCTAACGGCGGAAATCATCGTGACAGGCCTTGCAGGATTGCTGCACGGCACGCAGCGGGTCACGGACTGCTTCCGGATCTTCGGCGCCGTCTTCGACCGCTGCGGCGAGCATGGCGGTGGCGTTCTGGAAGTCTTCGACACGCAGCGAGAACGCCAGCGGCTCGGACCAGATTTTCGGCAGGGCATCCGTTGGCTGGGTTGAATCGCCCGGCTCGGGAAAATGCTCCCAGGGCGCGTCCGATAGGGCATCGAGCTGACGCGCATGCTCAGCAAAGGCTTCTGCATCATAGGGCAGACGGTCGCTGAACATGCCGCCCATGGGCTCGCTGTGATGGAGCATTTGCTTGAACAGCGCCTGACGCTTGCCCTCGGGTGAATCGGGGTCGACTTCCTCGGCACAGCCGATAAGTACAAGGGAAAGCGCAACAGGTACGAACAACTTGAAGACTGGAACAGCTGGCATCGTTTCATTCCGACTTTACATGACGGGCGCAAGTATCACCGCTCCCGCCATTCAGGCCAAGCCGACGCTGTTGCAACAGGTGTCCAGGCCAACCGAATCGACCCTCCGAGGGGCGCTGCAGCGGTCGGATGACCGTCAGGCTCGGAGTGTGTCTCGAACGACAACCGCGCCCATTCGCCGAACACGAATGGAGTAACCGCATGAGTGCAGTAATGAACGACAAAGAATTCAATGACTACAAGGTAGCTGATATTAGCCTGGCCGATTGGGGCCGCCGAGAGATCATCATCGCCGAGTCCGAAATGCCGGCTTTGCTGGCGTTGCGCACCAAGTACGCTGGCGAGCAGCCGCTCAAGGGCGCGAAAATCCTTGGCTGCATTCATATGACCATCCAGACCGCGGTGCTAATCGAGACGCTGACCAACCTGGGTGCCGAAGTGCGCTGGTCCTCGTGCAACATCTTCTCCACCCAGGACCAGGCCGCCGCAGCCATCGCCGCCGCCGGCGTTCCGGTTTTCGCCTGGAAGGGCGAAACCGAAGAAGAATACGAGTGGTGTCTGGAGCAGACCATCCTCAAGGATGGCAAGCCATGGGACGCCAACATGGTGCTGGACGACGGCGGCGATCTGACCCAGCTGCTGCATGACAAGTACCCGCAGGTGCTGGAAGGCGTTCACGGTGTAACCGAAGAAACCACCACAGGTGTGCATCGCCTGCAGGACATGTTGAAAAAGGGAACACTGAAGATCCCTGCGATCAACGTCAACGATTCTGTCACCAAGAGCAAGAACGACAACAAGTACGGCTGCCGTCACAGTCTGAACGATGCAATCAAACGCGCCACCGATCACCTGTTGTCGGGTAAGCAGGCGCTGGTCATCGGCTACGGTGATGTGGGCAAAGGGTCGGCTGCATCGCTGCGCCAGGAAGGCATGATTGTCCGCATCAGTGAAGTGGATCCGATTTGCGCAATGCAGGCATGCATGGACGGTTTCGAACTGGTATCGCCGTACAAGAATGGCATCAACGATGGCACCGATAGCTGCGTCAATGCTGACCTGCTGGGCAAGATCGACCTGATCGTCACCACCACAGGCAATGCCAATGTGTGCGACGCGCCCATGCTCAAAGCGCTGAAGAAGCGTGCCGTGGTCTGCAATATCGGTCACTTCGACAATGAAATCGACACCGCCTTCATGCGCAAGAACTGGGGCTGGGAAGAGGTCAAGCCACAGGTTCACAAGATTCACCGCACCGGCAAGGATGTCGACACTGCAAACGATGATTACCTGATCCTGCTCGCCGAAGGCCGTCTGGTGAACCTGGGTAACGCCACCGGGCACCCCAGCCGCATTATGGATGGCTCCTTTGCTAACCAGGTGCTGGCACAGATCCACCTGTTCAACGAGAAGTTCGCCGATCTGCCGGTCGTCGAGAAGACCAGGAACGTTACCGTCATGGTTCTGCCGAAAAAGCTCGACGAAGAAGTGGCACTGGAAATGGTCAAGGGTTTCGGCGGCGTCGTCACGCAGCTGACACCTGAGCAGGCCGACTATATTGGCGTGAACCAGGAAGGTCCGTTCAAGCCGGACTCCTACCGCTATTAAAAACCAGCCGCAGGCGAAGCATTTCAACCGCGAGCTGTCTGTGCCCAGGCACGGTCATCTCGCCGGTTCGCATACAGCCTGCCGCGCGTGAGAATAAAAGCATGACCACAGAGCAAAACAATCCCATCAGCTTCGAGTTCTTTCCGACCAAGACTGATGCGGGACATGAAAAACTGATCGCTGCCGCCCACGTGATAGCCGCAGAGAAACCCGAGTTCTTCTCGGTGACCTACGGTGCCGGCGGCTCGACCCGCGATCGCACAGTCAATACCGTGCTGCAGCTCGACCAGGAAGTGAAAATTCCGACCGCGCCGCATCTGTCATGTGTGGGCGACGCCAAGGAAGACTTGCGCAGCCTGCTCAACCAGTACCGTGAAGCCGGTATCAAGCGCATCGTTGCGTTGCGCGGCGATTTGCCGTCAGGTATGGGCCAGGCGTCGGGTGAGCTGCGCTATGCCAACGAGCTGGTGGAATTCATCCGCAACGAAACCGGCGATCACTTCACCATCGAAGTGGCTGCCTATCCGGAAGCCCATCCGCAGGCACGACACTTCGAGGCCGATCTGGAGAACTTCATCCGCAAGGCCAGGGCCGGTGCGGACAGTGCAATCACGCAGTACTTCTTCAATGCCGATTGCTACTTCCACTTCGTTGAGCGTGTACGCAAGGCTGGCGTGGATATCCCGATCATTCCGGGCATTATGCCGATTACCAACTACACCAAACTGGCGCGCTTCTCCGACTCCTGTGGCGCCGAGATTCCTCGCTGGATTCGCAAGCAGCTGGAAGCCTATGGCGACGACAGCGCCAGCATCGCCGGCTTCGGCACCGAGGTAATCAGCCACATGTGTGAACGCCTGCTGGACGGCGGCGCGCCAGGGCTGCACTTCTATACCCTGAACCAGGCCGAGCCGAGTCTGGCCGTCTGGCGCAACCTGGGCCGGTCCTGATCGGCGCTCTGATCCCGGCTCCGCAATCCGGAGCCGGTTCTCATTCCAGCGAGATTTCAGGCGGTCGCTCCGGCTGCCGGTCGCTCTCCTCAACGCATTCTGCGCGATTCTGTTATACTTGCGCTCCTTCATCATCGGCCGCACGGACAAATCGTTCCGCAAACGGCCATCACAGGGTTATCTGAATGTCCTTTGCTTCTCTCGGTCTTTCCGACGTGCTCGTGCGCGCCGTAGCGGCCACCGGTTACACCACGCCTTCCCCCGTCCAGTTACAAGCCATCCCGGCAGTACTTCAAGGCCGCGACCTGATGGTTGCTGCCCAGACCGGCACCGGCAAGACCGCAGGCTTCGCCCTGCCCGTCCTGGAAAAACTGTTTCCGCTCGGCCAGGCCGACGCCAGTTTTCGCCGTGCGCCCAAGCAGGTACGCGTACTGGTATTGACCCCGACCCGCGAACTCGCGGCGCAGGTTCACCAGAGCTTCCAGACCTACGGCGGCGAGCTGGCCATGAAATCCGCCTGCGTCTTTGGCGGCGTGGGTGCCAATCCGCAGATGAAAGCGATCGCTCCAGGCCTCGACGTACTCGTCGCCTGCCCCGGCCGCCTGCTGGATCTGGTCGGACAGCGCGCGGTGGATCTGTCCAAGGTCGAAATTCTCGTGCTTGACGAAGCAGACCGCATGCTCGACATGGGCTTCGTTCATGATGTCAAGAAAGTCATCGCCAAGCTGCCTTCTGCCCGTCAGACGCTACTGTTCTCGGCGACCTTCTCCAAAGACATTACCGACCTGGCCAACAAGCTGCTGAACAACCCGGCACGTATCGAAGTCACCCCGCCCAATACCACCGTCGAGCGTATCCAGCAGAGCGTGTACCGCGTCGCTGCTGGCCACAAGCGCGCGCTGGTTGCCCACCTGATCACTCAGGGCGCGTGGGAGCAGGTGCTGGTATTTACCCGTACCAAGCACGGCGCCAACCGTCTGGCTGAATATCTGGACAAGAACGGCCTGCCCGCATCAGCCATCCACGGTAACAAGAGCCAGAGCGCCCGCACCAAGGCCCTGGCGGACTTCAAAGCCAACAAGCTGCGAATTCTGGTTGCGACTGACATTGCTGCGCGCGGCCTGGATATTGATCAGCTGCCGCACGTCATCAATTTCGAACTGCCTAACGTCTCGGAAGACTATGTGCACCGTATCGGTCGTACCGGCCGTGCCGGTCGCAGCGGCGGCGCGGTTTCACTGGTCAGCCCCGACGAAGAGAAGTTGCTCAAGGCCATCGAACGGATGACCCGCCAGCGCATTGAAGAAGGCGATCTGCAGGGCTTCGAGCCGCCGGCTCAGGCCGAGCTCAACAGTGACCGTCCGGAACGCCCGCGGGGCGCGCCAGGTGGCGGCCGTGGTCGTTCTGCAGCGAACGGCGCTCAGAAACCTGCTCGCAGCCCGGGTCGCAACGATAAGCCGCGCGCTGACAAGGCACGTTCCGACAAGCCCCGTTCAGACAAGCCACGCACTGGTGGTCGTCCTAACAGCGAGCCGCGTGCGGCGCGCCCGGGTATCAGCGAACCCCGTGACGCAGTAGCAGAAGAAAGACGCTTGCAAGCCTACGGCAACCGGGCAGTCCCGCCGAGTACGTCTCAGCGTGACAGTGCACCTCGCCCAAGCCGGCCCCAGCGGGAAAAACCAGCGCTGTTCAGCCGTTAACCGATAAGGCTTACCCAAGGCCCGGCAATGCCGGGCCATTTGCCATCTGCACCCAATGTAGCGTCGGTCTGTTCGCAGATTTGCCCGCCTTTTTTGCCCGCACTGCTCCCTCTATCTATAGTTGGCGAAGCCATACTATTCAGAGGAAATCTCGATGAATCACCCCCAGCGGCTTCTATTCGGCGCTTGCCTGTCAGCGGCAGCCGCTGTGTCGCAGGCTCAAACCATCACCCCACAACCCGAGCCAGGGCTTTGGCGCAGTCACGCGACTACGCTGGTCGACGGCAGGGACGCCCAGGCTGATATCCGCAAACAGCAGGAAGCGGTGTTGGCGCAACTTCCCCCCGAGCAGCGCGCCCAGATGGAATCAACGCTGGAGTCGGAAGAAGACCTGCGAACCACCACCGACTGCATAACCGCCGACGATGCCGCCCTGATGATCAACCCGCAGGCGCTCCTGGCCGAAGCACAGCAAAGCATGAGCGGCTGTGATCTACAGATCGAACAGGACGGCAAGTCGCGCCTTGCTTTTCATGGCACCTGTTCCGGAGATCATGGCTTTGTCGGTGACATGCGCGGCGACCTGGAGATGATCAGCAGCCGTGAGATGCGCTCGTCGTTTTCGGGCAAGAGTAATCACGCCGCCACAGCCAGTGAAGACGAGCCTGTGCTGATTGAGCATACGGAAGTATCGAAATGGATAGCAGCCGATTGCGGCGCGCTCGCTACGCAGGGCAATACGGCAGAGTGAGAAGAGCCAGCTTGACCGCCGTCGTCGCGCCCCCGCACCCAACCGGCAAGGAATTAAGCCGCCAGCGCAGGGTCAGATTTTCAAAGAGGCCGTCAAGATTCGCAAGGAGATACCATGCTGAAGCACTGCGTTCTGAGCGTCGATTATTCAGAGAAATGGGACAAGATATTTGATCACCTGCCGGGAATCATAAAACTGCTCGGCGTCGAACGGCTGAGCCTGACCCATGTGGTCGAGACACATAATCGCAAGCGTCTGGAAGATAACGACTCGGCGATTGCCCACCATCTGGAAAAGATCGAAAAACGGCTGCAAACCGAACTTGATGTGCAGGTGGATCATGTGGTGCGCCATGGCTTTCCTGCTGCGGAACTCGCGGCTGCGGCGCGCAAGCTCAATGCCGACGGAATTATTGCACTGAATCGCAACCACTCAGCGGGGCGCGCCGCGCTGTTTGGCAATGTGGTGTTGAATCTGACGCGGGTAAGCAGCGTTCCGGTAGTCGTGATTCCTGCCGATGCCGAACAGGCCGTGGCGGATTCACCGCTGATGCTGGCGACCGACGGCTCTGATTCATCGCGTAATGCCCAGCGCGCCTTCGAGAAGATGCTGAGCAGAATCGATCATGGATTTGTCGTCTGGATAAAGGCCGACGATGATGACGATCACGACGAAGAACGTGTCCAGCCGGTGCTGAAACACTTCGCTGAGACCTATCCGAAGGTTCAATCCAGACGGATCATGGGGGACCCTGCAGAGAAACTGGTCTCATTCGCCGAGCAGGAACATGTGGCGCTGCTGATTATCGGTAAGCGCGGCAATACACCCATTGCCGAACTACTGGTCGGCAGCACAGCTGAAGCGGTGGCCAGGGCCAGTCATCGTCCGGTATTGCTGATGCCCTGACCGCCCTGCGCCTCGTCAACCGCCCGGGCAGAAACAAAAACGGGGCTGAAGGATTTCTCCTTCAGCCCCGTTTTGTTTGCCTGGCAACCTTAGAAGAATGCCTGCAGGCCAGTCTGCGCGCGACCCAGAATCAGTGCGTGCACATCATGAGTACCTTCGTAGGTATTGACCACTTCAAGGTTGACCACGTGGCGAATCACGCCGAACTCGTCGGAGATACCGTTACCACCAAGCATGTCACGGGCAACGCGCGCTATGTCCAGCGACTTGCCGCAGGAGTTGCGCTTCATGATCGAGGTGATCTCAACTGATGCAGTGCCTTCGTCTTTCATGCGACCCAGACGCAGGCAGCCTTGCAGCGCCATCGTGATCTCGGTCTGCATGTCGGCCAGCTTCTTCTGTACCAGCTGGGTTTGCGCCAGCGGGCGGCCAAACTGCATGCGATCCATTGTGTACTGACGAGCCGTGTGCCAGCAGAACTCGGCGGCGCCCAGTGCGCCCCACGCGATGCCGTAACGGGCCGAGTTCAGGCAAGTGAACGGGCCACGCAGACCCGTCACGCCAGGCATGAGGTTTTCTTCAGGCACGAATACATCTTCCATCACGATTTCGCCGGTGATGGAGGTACGCAGGCCGACCTTGCCCTTGATAGCCGGAGCGCTCAGACCTTCCCAGCCCTTCTCCAGAATAAAGCCGCGGATGACGTCGTCTTCAGTCTTCGCCCAGACAACGAATACGTCAGCGATCGGGCTGTTGGTGATCCACATCTTCGCTCCGCTCAGACGATAACCGCCATCGACCTTGCGAGCACGAGTTACCATGGAACCCGGATCAGAACCGTGGTTGGGCTCGGTCAGACCAAAACAGCCGATGAATTCACCGCTGGCCAGCTTGGGCAGATACTTCTGTTTCTGCTCTTCGGTACCAAACTCGTTGATCGGTACCATCACCAGCGAGGACTGCACACTCATCATGGAGCGGTAACCGGAATCGACGCGCTCGACTTCACGGGCGATCAAACCGTAGCAGACATAGTTCAGCCCGCTTCCGCCGTACTGCTCGGGAATGGTCGCGCCCAGCAGACCCAGCTCGCCCATTTCACGGAATATCGATGCATCGGTCTGCTCATGACGGAAGGACTCAAGCACCCGTGGCATCAGTTTCTGCTGGCAATACTGAGCAGCTGAGTCGCGCACCATGCGCTCTTCTTCGGTCAGCTGCTGGTCCAGCAACAGTGGATCACTCCAGTTGAAACTCGCTTTCGAATCGGCCATGAGAACTCCGTATGTCGTTGTATCGGGAAGACACTGGGGCAGTGCCTCGGTTTGCGTTGGATGGTAGGGGCGGCACCGGCGATGAGCAACCGCGTTTTTTTCAGGTATCTGTGCTATTTTCGAACTCCGAAACTGACCAAGCCCCAGGGCTTTGGCGTCAGGTGCTCATCTGATGGTCATTAAAGTGAATTCCGAGGTGCTTGTCCCGTCCGGGCCTGAGCTCGTCGTTGTACATTGGAGACTCCATGCGTCGCAAGATTCCCCCGACTCAGGCGTTGATTTGTTTCGAATCATCGGCCCGGCACGAAAGCTTTACCAAGGCGGCTGAAGAACTGTCACTCACGCAAAGCGCTGTGTGCCGACAGATTGCCAACCTGGAGGAATTCCTGGATGTACAGTTGTTCCGGCGAACCCGCCGAGGCGTAAAGCTGACCGAGGCCGGACAGACCTACAGCCGGCGCGTAGCCAGTCGCCTGGATGCCGTGGAACGCGACACTCTTTCGGTGATGGGCAACCAGGGCACGGCGACGCTGGAGCTGGCGCTGGTGCCAACCTTCGGCACCCAATGGCTACTGCCGCGCCTGGGGCAGTTCATACAGGCTAACCCGCAGGTGACGGTCAACTTCACCAACCGCACGCGGCCTTTCCTGTTCGCTGATACCGAATTCGATGCATCCATCTATTTCGGTGACGGGGATTGGTCAGGTACCGAAGCGCATTTTCTGATGAAAGAGCATCCTGTGCCTGTATGCAGCCCGGCGCTGCTGGGCGATCGTGCCGAACTCGCCCCGGCTGACATAGCAAACATGCCGCTGTTACAACAAAGCACTCGCCCCTACGCCTGGCGGCAGTGGTTTGCCTCGCAGGAGATGCGCGTCGAACACGACCTCAACGGCACCCGTCTGGAACTGTTCTCCATGCTCGCCCAGGCCGCCATGCTGGGCATGGGTGTCGCGTTAATCCCGCCGTTTCTGATTCGCAACGAACTCGAAACCCGGCGCCTGGTCATCGCCAACCCGCATACTTTCGAAAGCGACAAGGCGTATTACCTGGTCATACCAGAGCGCAAGGCTGAGTCGGCTACTCTTCAAGCATTTCGAGACTGGATCACCACCGAAGCAGATACGTATCGTCGATCTGTCAACGGGGCCGCTGAAAAGCCATAAATCTACACGTCAGCCATTTTCGCCACGGGCGGCCAAATGCAGCGCGGGCTGGCCGGCGAGGAAACTATCGGCTGAGGGATCAGTTCGGACCCAGTCGACGATTTCCTTGCGCAGAGCAATCTTCCAGCCATCACCACGGCTCTCGTATTCGTCGTGGTAGCGGCCGGCCACAAACAGATCGTATTTCTCACCGTTTTCGGTGGTGCGATGGTGCGCGATGAAATACACCTCGCCGGTGGCGCGGTTGCCGTTCAGCTGGATATCAATCTGGCCGATGAGATGCTGGCTGGAATCAAAGTTTGCAAGAAAGCCCTGGGCGAAGTCGACGAAGCCAGCCGCCGAGCCAGCGTAAAGTCCGCAGTCCACCCAGGCATCGTCGTGAAAGGCACTCAGGTGCAGTGCGGGCAGCAAGCGGTCCTGACCGCGCATGTAGTTTCGCGCAGCTTTTTCGATATCTCGCCGTGCCGTCAGGTCGGCGACTTCGTCGCGCAGGGCCTGGAGCTCTTCTTCGCTCATGCTCTTGCCTCCTCGGTGTCGGCCGGCTCAGCGGCGGCACGAATCTCGTCAAGGGTCGGCGCCGGCTCGCTGATGTCGCGCAGCTTCACCATCAACTTTCCCTTGTTACTGCCATCGAACAGACGTGCGAAGGTGGCCACTGTATTCTCGAAGCCCTCGGCAATTTCCTCGGCAAACTGCAGGCGGCCCGCATCCAGCCAGCCGCGCATCTCGGCGACCGCCTCGGGAAAGCGGTCCTGAAATTCCAGCGCGATGTATCCACGCACCGTGAGGCTGCGGGCGAGTATCTGCCAGTAGTTGAACGGGCCAGGCACCGGCTCATCGGTGTTGTACTGGGCGATCGCACCACAGAATACGATGCGTCCGAAATTGTTCATATTCAGCAGTGCGGCGTCGAGAATGTTGCCAGTGACGTTATCGAAGTAGATGTCCACACCGTTCGGACAGGCCTCGGCAATGGCCTTCTGCATGTCACCGCAGGTCTTGTAGTTGATTGCGGCGTCGAACCCCAGCTCCTCGACGATCCAACGGCACTTTTCGTCACTGCCGGCGATACCCACCGTGTGGCAGCCTTTGATCTTGCCGATTTGTCCAGCCAGCGAGCCCACCGCCCCAGCGGCGATGCTCACCAGCAGAGTTTCGCCGGGCTTCGGCTTGCCAATTTCCAGCAGGCCGAAGTACGGCGTCAACCCCACTGCGCTGAACACGCTCAGGTGATAATTGACCGGGAAACCCTCGTCAGCGCTTACCACATAGTTCTGTTCGGGATCGATCAGGCTGAAATCTTCCCAGCCGTTACAGGCGATGCCCACAGCGTAGTCACCCACGCTGAACTTCGGGTGGTTGCTCTCAACGATGCGCCCCAGGGTCGAGCCGCGCATGGTCCCGCCGATGGGGATCGGATCCATGTAGCCGGGCTTGTCGCTCATCCAGAAGCGTGCCCCCGGGTCCATCGACAGGTAAAGGTTCTGCATCAACACCTGACCGGGGCCTGGACGCTTGAGCGGAACGCTGCGCGGACGGAGGTTGTCTTCGGTCGGCACAGCCTCGGGGCGGCTATGCAGGTACCACTGGCGATTCTGGAGAGTCATTTACACAGTCCTTCTTAGTTGTATTTATTGTGGGAGGTAGATCAGCGCACGCCGCTGCCTGTCAATGCACCCGGCTGATAGAACCTCGACGACTTGGCGTCGGCCGGATCGGTCACGATCATCATGCTCTTGCCGGCCTCGTTATAGTCCTGGCGCACATAGGCACCTTTGGTCAGGTCATAGGTTACGAACTCATGGGTGTTGTGACCGTAGGTTTCATAGAACGGGAAGTAATGGGTGGCAGTGACCCGATAGATGTCGCCAGCATCGTCATAGTTGTCGGCCATACCGACAGCGGGAAGATCTTCGTCCCAATAGAACACGCGTCGGGGATATACGTGGCGCTTGCCCTGCTTGAGGGTGGCTTCTACGACCCAGACCCGATGTTTTTCCCAACGCACGCAATCGGGATTGAGGAAGTTCGGCTGGAGCAACTGGTCGTCGCTGCAGCGCTCTGGATCCTGCAGGCTGAAGGTATTGTAAGGAATGTACATCTCCCGCTTGTCGAGCAGCTCGAAGTCATAGCGGTCGAGCGCGCCGTAGAACACCTGTGTCTCGTCAACCACTCCGACGCCGCCGCCGGAGGGACTTGGTGTGTCGTAGGCGATGTCAGGTGACAGCTTGACCCGACGTTGGCCGGGCAGATAGCTCCAGGCACGACGCCCCACGTTCTGCATATCCACCGAGTCATGGATGATGAGCTTCTCACCGGCCTTGCGCGCCGGAGAATCGTAGCTGATGCGCAGCATCTCGATGATTTCGTCGTCAGCGATCGGCTCTGTCCGCGCCGGGTCGTACGGCGGGAAGGTCTGATGCAACGACCATTGCCCGGTGAGCGTGCGACGCCCGCTGGAATCGATCAGCACCGAGTACTGACCTGGCGAGGCATAGGCATACTGGTCATATTTCAGGGTCCGGTTCCACATCACCTCGGAGCCGGTCTCCGGAAGTGGAAACGGCACGCCGGCATAGCAGGTTCCGGCCAATTGCAGACCGTTTTCGGTAAGCCGGCAGGTCTCGGCGTTCTTCAGCGTGTTAGCAATGACATAGTCGGGGTACTTGGCGGTGCGGTGCGAAGGATAGACGTCCATGCGAAAGCCGGGATACTTGCGCAGCATTACCTTGAAACCCTCGCTCACATGCTCAGCATGGTCGTCCAGGTTCTCCGCGGTGACGCTGAACAACGGCTTCTCGTCGGCGAACGGGTCCGGTCGAAAGCCCGGCCGGCTTGGGTCATAGCTTGACGGCGGTTCAAGCCCGCCGTTGTAAGGCGCAATGGTGCCGTCCTCATTGCCCGCCACAATGGCCCCCCAGGGCGTAAGGTCATTGCCCAGCCGAGCGATTTCATCGGCGCCGGGGGCCGCCCAGCCTTCACTGGCAATGCCCACCAGCAACAGCGGAGTCAAGCAGAGCTTCTTGTTCATCGGATCACCTGTTTTGCTTTTTGTTGTTGTCAAGTTAGTGGTTCGACAGCTTGGATAAGCGCCAGAACTCGCCCTTCACAGTGACGGCCGTAGCGCAATTCCGTGACGTTTGTCGGTTATCCCGGATCGCCCGGATTGCCCCAGAGTGCGGTGTACGCCTCGACCACAGCCGGGTCGACAAAGGTGGTTCTGACCCTGACCATGCGGAATTGCCAGTCGCCGTCCGTCCGCACGTACTGATCTTCATAGAGATTGGAAAACCACACCGGTTGCGGCCGCGCCTGGGTGGTAAAGGCAAATAGCCCTGACACTTGCCCCTCGGCCTCGTCGCCTTGCAGATCGATCACCGGGTTGAGCATGTAATGCATGGCGCACTGCCAGTCGACCGCTGCCGCGCGCAGCATCGAAGCGATCTCTTCCCGACCGCGCGCCTGGCCCATTCCAAAATCCAGCACACCGTCGACGCAGAACAGCGAAGCGAAGGCCTCGGCATCACCGAGCTGTCCGTCGACCACATTGGCCAGGTACGCGTACCGGTACCGCAAAGTGCGTATCGCCTCTAGATCGGTAAGGCGCTGTAGTTGCGCCTGCATTTGCTGCAGATCGGTCATTGCGCTTCCTCCGCTCCCAGTCTGGAAGCATTTTGAGTTCTCTCCATCGGCACGCCGTCACCAAGGCGAGACGCGATGTCCGCGTTTCGCTGGCGCTCTGACCTACCTGATGGTTTCGCAATTATCGATCACCAGCTGCGCGCCGTTGATATTGCGTGACTCGTCGGAGGCGAGGAACAGCACCAGGTTGGCTACGTCGACCGGCTGACCTTGACCCAGACTCTTGATCTGCTCCATCCCATTACTGTCGTCGTCCACCTGCTGCATTGCCTGGGCAGTCATCGGGGTGTCGTGGGCACCGGGCGCGATAGCATTGCAGCGAATGCCGTAGCCGTGGTTCTGGCAGTGCACCGCAATGCTGCGGGTCATTGAAAGAATGGCGCCCTTGGCCGCTGCGTACGCAACGATTTCACCGATGCCCTTGACCGCGCCAACGGACGAAACGTTGATGATCGAACCGCCACCGCCCAGCCGCATCGTCGGGATGGCGTACTTGCAGCCGAGCAGCGTGCCCTCGGTCATGACCGCATGGTGGAAACGAAACTCGTCCAGCTCAATTTGCTCGATATCGGCGAATCGTACCAATCCGGCATTGTTCACCAGCACGTCGAGACGGCCGAAGTGAGCCATCGTCTCGGCGATCACCGCTTCCCAGCGCCGTTCATCCCTTACGTCCTGCACCAGAAACAGCGAACCGGGAATTGTTGAGGCCACTTCCCGCCCCATTTCTTCGTTGACGTCCGTGAGCACCACCTTGGCGCCCTCTTCGGCCAAGCGCTGAGCGTCGGCGTAGCCCAACCCGGAGGCCGCACCTGTGACCAGGGCCACCTTGTTCTCTATTCTTCCCATTGTTTACCTCGCGTGTGCATCGATTGTTTTTGTTAGGAGGGCAAAGCCCTGCGCGACGTGCTTTTGGCGGCGACGCGGTACGGCCGCGCCTCGATCTCGCTTGATCGGTCTAATGATGGCCGGCAGGTCACAAGATCTGGCAGCCCTCGATGATCATGAAAAACACCATGTAAGGAAACGGGACGCAGTTTGCTCTTGAACTTGTAGAAATCGTTGAGAGGCACATGAAAGCCGCGTTCCAGCACATCGGTCGGCGAGGTAATGACCACCACGGCAGGTTGTATTGGCTTCTCGTGTGGAGCCCACTCGATTTCGGCGCGATGGCGCCTCAAGGAGACCGTCTGACAACAATCCATGCGATTCATGACGCAGATCAACCGGTCGTTGAGCGCCGTTAGCGTATGGTTGGCCTCAGCCTGCCTGAGCAGAGCGAGAATGGATGGATCGGTCAACTGCCTTTACCTTGTTGTTAGAAAAATCAGGTATTCGGGCTCTACGAGCAGATCTATGGCTACTCGTCTCGTGGATTCAAGCTAGCCCTGCTCTTAAAACAAGTCAAACTGTTTTTTATTTATTTCTAGACTGTCGAACGACGACCTGAAAACCGCGCACATCAGACCCGACGTCAGCCATTCATCAGCGGGCTTCGGCTCTCAAGGAAAGTAGTGAAGCGAATGTGTTCGAGCAGTACCAGGCATCATCGCCCAGGAACATCTGTTCCTGGGCTCTCCTCAGAGCAGCAGCTGCGGTGTTGAGCTGCTTCAACTGCTACGCAACAGTGGCTATCACCAGCCTGACATGCCAATAAGCACTGCTGCCCGCGCAGTACCAGCCGGGACTCACTGCAGGACTGGACAAGCGCTGACGACCCACACAGCAGAAATACTCCAGCTGATCACCCCATCCGGAAATAAACACAGATCCGCTGCCCATCCACGTCATGCACGCCGATATTCATTTGGTACAGGTCGCGCAATACCTCAGTGCGGATAATCTCCTCGGGCGTGCCCTGATACGCCGGTTTGCCATGGCGCATGGCGATGATGTGGTCGGAATAGCAGGAAGCAAAGTTGATGTCGTGGAGCACGACGACCACGGTCTTGCCCTTCTCGTCTGCGGCACGGCGCAACAGTTGCATCATGTCTACGGCAAAGCGCATGTCGATATTGTTCAAGGGCTCGTCGAGCAGTACGTATTCGGTGTCCTGGCACATAACCATGGCGACATAGGCGCGCTGACGTTGCCCACCGGATAACTCATCGATCGGCCGATCGCGGTAGTCATCCAGCCGCAGGTACTCCATTGCCTCGTCCACATGGCGATGATCCTCCGCGGTCAGGCGTCCGCCGGAATGCGGGAACCGGCCGAAGGCAACCAGATCGCGCACGGTCAAGCGTAGAGAGGTCTGGTTATCCTGGCGCAGGATCGATAGCCGCCGCGCCAGGACGTTTCCAGGCGTACGGGTTACGTCCATCCCGTCGACCATGACGCTGCCGGACGACATCGGCGTCAGCCGGCTGATCATCGATAACAGCGTCGACTTACCGGCACCGTTGGGGCCGATAATGGAGGTGAAGCCGCCACGGGGAATACTCAGAGAAACGTTGTCGACTACCAGTGTGTCGCCATACCGTTTGGATACTGCATGGGTTTCGATCATTGTCTGACTCCGCGCATCAGCAGCGCTATGAACAGCAAGCCGCCGGCCAGCTCGATGACCAGCGCCAGCGGCAAGGTTGAGGCAAAAACATGCTCCAGGAGCAACTGGCCGCCGACCAGACAGATCACACCGGCCATCACACTGGCCGGCAACGTCCAACGGTGGCGCTGAGACCCGGTAAACCAGTAAGCGAGATTGGCAATCAGCAAGCCGAAGAACAGCGTCGGACCGACCAGCACGGTGGCGACAGAGACCAGTATGGCGACCACCGCCATCACGCCCAGCACGACACGCTCATAGGCCACGCCCAGATTGATTGCTATATCTCGCCCCAGCGCCAGCACATCCAGACTGCGACGCCAGCGCATGAGCAACAGGCACGCCACCACCAGAACCACGACTGCGACAGCCAGTAACTCGGTATTCATGCGGCTGAAGCTGGCCTGGGCGACGCCCTGACTGATACCGAACTCACTGGGATCCAGCACTCGCCCACCCAGCTCGGACAGTTCCCGGAACAGCATGCCCGCGAGCATACCGAGCAGGATCATCAGGTGCAGGCTACGCACCGATCCGGAAAACAGCACCCGGAACAGCACCAGCGCCAGCGTCACCATGATCACCACCTGCACGGCGAAGCGCAGCGAAGGCGACCATTGCGCCAGTTCGCCGCCGAGCAGCAGCATGCCCAGGGTCTGCACCAGCACGTACAACACATCGAACCCCATCAACGCCGGCGTCAGCAGGCGACTGTGAGTGATGGTCTGAAACAGCACTGTGGAAATACCAATAGCGCAGGCGGCTAGCAGCATGGCTGCCAGGCGGCTGCCCCGGTATTCGAGAATGAAAGCCCAGTCACTCTTCACGTTGAGGGTCATGTAGCCCACCGCGCACAGCAGTGCCAGAGCCACCAGTATCGCCAGCCGAAGCGCGGCGGGATCACGCGATTGCTTCACGCCCACCTGGACCTCCCGTGCAACAGGACGACCAGAAATATCAGGCAGCCGGCAATCGACAGGAGGTTCGACGAGGGCACTTCATAGGGATGAATCAAGAGACGTCCAAGAAGATCCGCCACCAACAACAAGGCCGCGCCCATCAAGGCAATCAGCGGAACGGCCCTGCGCAGGTTGTCTCCAGTAATCAGACGCACCAGGTTCGGCGCCACCAGACCAATGAATGGAATGACGCCCGCGGTCACCACCACGCTGCCGACGATCAGCGATACCAGCACAACGCCCGCAACAAGCAGGCGCGTATAGTTCACACCGACGTTGGTCGCAAAATCGCGGCCCATGCCGATCACGGTAAACCGGTCCGCCAACAGCATCGCTGCGATGGTGAGTGCGGCGGCAATCCACAGCAGTTCGTAACGGCCGCGCAGCACCGCGGAGAAATCTCCGCTGCCCCAGGCGCGCAACGATTGCGCCAGGTCGAAATGGTGCGCCAGCAGGCCGCTGCCGGTATGTACCACAGCTGCGATTACCAGCCCAACCAGCGGAACAATCAGCGCCGAACGCAGCGGCATACGTTTCAGCACGCCCAGGAACAACAGGATACCGCCCGCGGCAAAGCTGCTTACCACAAGAAAACGCGCCAATAATGGCAGGCCTTCCGGCAACAGGATGGCCAGCACCAACATGCCCAGGGCAGCTGCTTCCATGGACCCGGTAGTAGAGGTATCCACCAACCGGTTGCGCGCCATCATCTGCAAAATCGCACCCGCTACCGCCAATGCGGCGCCAGCAAGGATCAGCGCAACAGTGCGCGGCAGCCGGCTGACGAACAGCAGCTTGGAGATACGGTCATCCGGATCGGCGCCGAAGACATTCAGCAGGTTCATGCGGCTGGCGCCGACATTCAAACTGCACAGCCCGAGCACAACGACCAGTGCCAGCAACAGAAACAACCACAGGGCCGCCCGCGAAGGCGACCCTGTGGAGGGTGAAGAAAGGTTATTGGTCATGCTTCCTGCCTGAACGACAAAAGAACCAGGTCTACAGAAACGTCTGCGAACGTAGCGCGCGCGGGTCAGGCATGGCGAAGCACAGCCTGACCGAGCGCAGCAGCGTTACAAAGTCCCTCAACGAGCGGCGGAGAACACCTTGATCAGTTCATCAACGCTGTTCTGCATGACGCCGATACCGCTGTTATCCAGCAGGTACCAGCTGGCCGGATCGAGGTAGACAATCTGATCCTTGCTGCCGGCCGTCGTGGCTTCGACCAGTTCGTTGTCCATCATCTCTGCAGCGGCGGTGCCTTCACGACCAATGGCGGCATCCCGATCCATGACGAACAGCCAGTCCGGGTCGGCTTCCAGCAGGAATTCAAAGGACACTGCCTGGCCATGGCGACCGACTTTGAGGTCTTTCACTGCTTCCTCAACACCGAACACATCGTGGATTAGACCAAAGCGAGTGCCAGGCCCGAATGCTGCCATGCGGCCGCCAGTGGTCAAAATCAATAAGCCGTCGCCGCGGTCAGCGGTCAGCTTTCTCAGTTCGGCAACCGACGCCTTAAGCTCCGCCGTCAGTTCGGCAGCCTTGTCCTGCTTGCCGAATATCTCACCCAGCAACAGCGTGTTGCGCTCGACGCTGCCCAGCAGGTCGTTCGGATCCGGCGTAAGGTCGATGGTGGTACCGAACTTGGTGACTTCCTCGAACTTGCCCTGGGCGCGGCGGCCGAGAATGATCAGGTCGGGCTTGGCATTTTTCAGCGCTTCGAAATCCGGTTCGAAGAGTGAGCCTGCCCTGACGAAATCGCCATCACGGTACTGCTTGAGCATTTCCGGCGGGTTGGACGAGGGAATACCATTCACCTGTACGCCAAGTTGTGCCAACGTATCGAGGGTCGACCAGTCCAATACCACCACGTTCTGAGGATTGGCCGCCACCTGCGTTTCACCACTGTTGTGCGTTACCTTGATCTCCGCTGCCGCCAATGCCGGGCTGGACAGACCCCACATCATGGCAGTAACCAGAAGGCAGCCGGAAAGACGGGCGGAAATACGACTTTGACGAAACGACATGAATAGCATCCTGTGTAAGTTGATGAGCAGATCTGGCCCCTCGCGGCCGGCGTCAGGTAGTTTTAGGGACCGAACCCCTAAACGCGATCAATTCTTGTTTGCATCCTATCAGCATTCGTTTCGCTTGGCTTCATCAGGTTGACAACGGATAGTTCCAGAAACGAAAACGGCGAGCTGAATGCTCGCCGTTTTATGGGATCAGTCGCTTACTGACGGATGCCTTCGATGCTCATTTCCAGCTCTACTTCGGCCGCCGCTGGGCCGAGATCCATGGAAATGTCAAAGTCTTTCATTTTGATAGTGGTGGTTCCTTCGAAACCTGCGCGGTAGCCACCCCAGGGATCCTCTCCCTCACCAATGAACCGGGCATCCAGCACCACCGGCTTGGTCACGCCGTTCAGGGTCAGGTCACCGGTCACCTTGGCGGTATTTTCACCGGTCATTTCAACGTCGGTGGAGATGAAGGTCGCCTGCGGATGCTCGCTGGTGTTCAGAAAATCGTCGCTGCGCAGGTGCTTGTCTCGCTCCGAGTGATTGGAATCGACGCTTGCTGTGTTGATGGTGACATTCACCTCGCTGGCTTCCGGCTTTTCCTCATCCCAGGTAAAAGTGCCGTCGAAGTCGTTGAAGCGGCCATGAAGCATGCTGAAACCGAGGTGGCCCGTCTTGAAGTTGATGAAGGCGTGCTGGCCTTCCTTGTCGATAATATAGTCCGCTGCCTGAAGCGAACCGGACAAGGCGAGCAATCCGCCCAACGCAATGCCTGCAAAGGTCTTTCTCATCTGAATCTCCTGTTTTTTCATGAACTTTGCCGAGGCGCACGTGGCCGCATGCCGAGCATGCGGCGCAGCGTGTCGTCCCGATCGATAAAATGGTGTTTCAACGCGCCCAGAGCATGCAGTCCGGCCAGTACCAATACACTGATCGCTACCCAGTAGTGCACAGCGCCGGCCCGGTCGGCCTGTTGAGGCAGGTCAGTCAGCACTGCGGGAATCTCGAACCAGCCAAACACACTGACACCCTGGCCCTTCGCGGTCGAAATAAGAAACCCACTGATCACAATCACGGCAATCAGAACGTAGAGCAGCGTGTGCACTACGGTGGCCATTCGTTTCTCCCATGGCTGATGGTTCGGGAGCGGCGCAGGACGGGGATTCACCAATCGCCAGACAAGCCGCAACACCATCACAGCGGCCAGGGTGATCCCTATGCTCTTGTGCCAGAAGGGTGCGCTGCGGTAGTAGGCGCTGTAGTAGGTCAGGTCGACCATCCATAGACCCAGAATGGCCAGTCCGATCACTGTCAGGGCGACTGTCCAGTGAAGGGCGACCGCAATCGCGCCATATCGACCGGGAGTATTCTTGAGGTGCATGAAGCCGTCCGTCCGTTGAGATGACAAGGATTCTCACATCGAAACGGTGGGAGTTAAAGCGCAATATGTAAGTAGGAGTTATCGATTAATTCGATGCTCAGCGATCACCGACTCCCGGGTCCTTTGGATCCTGAGTCGGTGGCTGCAGAGAACTACTAGAAGAACAAGCGTTTGAGCTCGGCGCCCGGGTCTTCAGCGCGCATGAATGCTTCACCGATAAGGAAGCCGTAAATGTCATGGGCGAGCATCACTTCCACGTCGGCGCGATTGAGAATGCCACTTTCAGTGATCAACATACGGTCTGCCGGAACCTGCGGGTACAGATCGAGAGTGGTCTCAAGGCTAACATCAAAGGTATGCAGATTACGGTTATTGATGCCAATCAGCGGAGTGTCGATCTTCAGTGCCCGATCCAGCTCGGCGCCGTCATGCACCTCGACCAACACATCCAGCCCGTGGTCCGCCGCAACGCTGGCGAGTTCCGCCATCTGGCTGTCCTCAAGCGAAGCAACAATCAGGAGGATGCAATCGGCGCCAATCGCGCGGGCTTCAACGACCTGATAAGGATCGACCATGAAATCCTTACGGATCACCGGCAGACTACAGGCCGCCCGTGCCTGGCGCAGGTAGTCGTCATGTCCCTGGAAAAAATCCACATCGGTCAGCACTGATAAGCAAGCCGCCCCGCCCTGCTCATAGCTGGCAGCAATATCAGCGGGGACAAAGTTTTCGCGGATGACGCCCTTGCTCGGCGAGGCTTTCTTGATCTCTGCAATGACTGCCGGCTGGCGCTCGGCGGCGCGCTTGCGCAGCGCATCCGCGAACCCACGCGGCGCATCGGCGGCGGCGCTCAAACGTTCCAGCTCGCTAAGTGGCGTCTGCGCGCGACGTTCTTTTACTTCCTCATGCTTGCGCGCAACGATGTTCTGCAAAATGGTCGGCAGACTCACTGGGCGGCCTCCTCTCTGAACACCTCGGTGAAGGCAACCAGCTCCGCCAGCTTTTCCCGCGCCATACCGCTATAGAGCGCATCGGAAGCCAGCTCGACACCTTCTTTCAGGGTAGAAGCGTGATCCGCTGCATAGAGCGCCGCGCCGGCGTTCAGAATGATCATATCCGCAGCCCGCTCGCCCGCCTCGGTCTGACGCTTGCCCAGCGCGTCGCGGATCAGGGTGAGGGATGCTTCGGGGCCGTCAACCATCAGTCCGATCAGACTGCGGCTCTCGATACCCAGATCCTCGGGGGTGACATCATATTCGGTGATTTCGCCATTACGCAGTTCGGCGATATGGGTTGCCGACGCCAGACTCAGCTCGTCCAACCCATCCCTGGCCGCCACGACCAGCACATGCTTGCTGCCGAGACGTTTGAGCACTTCAGCCATTGGCCGGCACAACTTGTCGCTGAACACTCCGAGTACCTGATGCTCGACATTGGCCGGGTTGGTCATGGGGCCGAGGATATTGAACAGGGTGCGCAATCCGAGTTCGCGGCGTGGCCCTACGGCGTGCTTCATTGCACCGTGATGCGCCGGCGCGAACATGAAACCGACCCCCACGCTGTCGACACAACGGGCGACCTGTTGCGGCGACAGATCCAGATTGACCCCCGCCGCTTCGAGCAGGTCGGCGCTACCGCTCTTGCCTGATACCGCGCGATTGCCATGCTTGGCCACCTTGGCGCCGGCTGCGGCAACAACAAAGGCCGCGGCCGTTGAGACGTTGAAAATATTCGCCCCATCGCCGCCGGTACCGCAGGTGTCGACCAGACGCTGGCCCGGGATATCCACGCCGGAGGCCAGTTCGCGCATGACCATGGCCGCACCGGTAATTTCGTCAATGCTTTCGCTCTTCATGCGCAGGGCGACCAGAAATCCGCCAACCTGCGCATCAGTGCACTGTCCGGTCATGATCTGGCGCATCACCGCCTGCATTTCCTCGGTGCTCAGATCGATGTGGTCGACCACGCGGGCCAGTGCTGCCTTGATGTCCATGGGTGCTCCTTGTGCAATCAGCCCGAGAGTCTGCCGAGGTCTTGTCGCGCGCCGCGACGCAACCTCGTCAGCTTCTCAGACCGCCCTGTTGTTTGAGGAAGTTGTCCAGCAGCTCGTGGCCCTGGTTGGTCAGGATCGATTCCGGATGGAACTGTACGCCTTCGATCATATAGTCGCGGTGGCGCAGCCCCATGATCTCATCGATCGAACCGTCTTCGTGCTGAGTCCAGGCGGTGATTTCCAGGCACTCAGGCAACGGCTCGCGGCTGACCACCAGCGAATGATAGCGTGTGACGGTCAAGGGATTCTCCAGCCCGGCAAACACCCCTGTGTTCTCGTGGTAGACCGGGCTGGTTTTGCCATGCATGACCTGACGCGCGCGAATGACTTGCCCGCCGAATGCCTGGCCAATGCTCTGGTGCCCCAGACAGATACCCAGAATCGGCAACTTACCGGCGAAATGCTTGAGCACCGGAACCGATACGCCAGCCTCGTTCGGTGTGCAGGGGCCGGGCGATACAACGATGCGCTCGGGCTTGAGCGCTTCGATCGCCTCCAGGGTCAGCTCGTCATTGCGAATGACGGTGACCTGCGCGCCAAGCTCGCCGAGGTACTGCACCACGTTATAGGTGAAGGAATCATAGTTATCGATCATCAGCAGCATGTCTTGATCCTCACTCGACGGACTGTTCAGCCAGGGCGACAGCCCTGAACATGGCACGGCGCTTGTTGATGGTTTCTTCCCACTCCAGCTCGGGAACCGAATCGGCAACGATGCCGCCGCCGGCCTGCACATGCAGTTCACCATTCTTGATGACTGCCGTGCGAATGGCGATGGCGGTATCCATATTACCGTTCCACGCCCAGTAGCCGACCGCGCCGCCATAGACGCCGCGCTTGACCGGCTCCAGCTCATCGATGATTTCCATGGCGCGAATCTTCGGCGCGCCGGACAGCGTGCCTGCGGGCAGTATGGCGCGCAGCGCGTCCATCGCGGTGAGCTCCGGAAGCAGCTGCCCCCGCACATTCGACACAATATGCATGACGTTGGAATAGCGCTCGATCACCATTTTCTCGGTGAGCTGCACCCTCCCGATCTGCGACACGCGGCCTACATCGTTACGACCCAGATCGATAAGCATCAGGTGCTCTGCCAGCTCCTTGTCATCCGAGAGCAGGTCCTGCTCCAGTGCCAGGTCAGCTTCCTCGGTGGCGCCGCGCGGCCGGGTACCGGCAATCGGGCGCACCGTCACTTCGCCGTCTTCGACGCGCACCAATACTTCCGGTGAGCTACCCACCACATGAAAGTCGCCGAAGTTGAAGAAGTACATATAGGGCGTCGGGTTCTGGCTGCGCAGCGCACGGTACAGATCGATGGGCTCTGCCTTGAAGTTGATACTCATGCGCTGGGACGGCACGACCTGCATGCAATCGCCGGCAAGAATATATTCCTTCACCCGATCGACTGCCTGCTGATAGTCCTCCCTGGTAAAGGTGGCGCGATAATCCAGCTCGCGGTCCAGCGGTACGTCCAGATTCAGGTTTGAACGCTGCGCCAATGGCTGGCGGAGTTTGCCGAGCAACAGGTCGAGCCGCGTGCAGGCTTCCTCATAGGCCTCGGGGCGAGCCGGATCAGCCACTACGATGGCGTGCAGCTTGCCGGCCAGATTGTCGAACACCACGATTTCCTCGGACACCATCAGCAGGATGTCAGGTGTTTTCAAGGGATCAGGATTCGGACACTGAGCCAGGCGTTGCTCGACGTAACGCACACAGTCATAACCAAAATAGCCAACCAGGCCGCCATTGAAACGCGGCAGGCCGGGAACGTCGGCGACCCGATAGCGCGCCTTGAAGGTCTCGACGAAGGCCAGCGGATCGGCGCATTCATGGCGCTCGGTCTCGACGTCGTCCACCAGCACCTGACACAGATGTCCGGTTACCCGCAGAACAGTCCGGGCAGGCAAGCCGATGATCGAGTAACGGCCCCATTTTTCACCGCCCTGCACCGATTCCAGCAGGTAGGAGTACGGACCATCGGCAAGCTTGAGATAGGTTGATAGCGGGGTGTCCAGGTCTGCCAGCACATCACGCACAACAGGTATGCGGTTGTAGTCCTGGCTGGCCAGATGGAGGAATTCTTCGCGGGTCATGATCAGCCTCACAGGGCGGGGTAATTGTCAGACACAAACCGGTGCCCGCGTAATACGCAGGCGGAACAATTTCAGGTACGCCAACGCCAGCGGGCGAGCGCCTTCATCATTCTCATCAGTATGCGGTTGCTGACAAACACGGCTGATCCATGGAGTACGGGGTGGAAGCCGTAAGGCTATATGAGCGCGTCAAGTGAATCAACCAGCAGATCGGGGTTTTCCTCAGCTATGGGGCGCCCGTGGTTATAACCGTAAGGCACCGCAACCACCCGCACACCGGCAGCACGCGCCGCCAGCACATCGTTGCGCGAGTCGCCGATGAACAGGCTGTGCTCTGGCTCCACCTGCGCCAGTCGCATGACGTGAAGCAGCGCGGCAGGGTCGGGCTTTTTAACTGGCAAGGTGTCGCCACCTATCAACCACTCGAAAAACCCTGCGATACCCATCTCCGCCAACAAGGGCGCAACGAAACGCTGCGGCTTGTTGGTGACCACCGCCATTTTCAAGCCCTGATGCTGCAGCCAATCGAGACATTCCGCGACGCCGGGATACAGGGTCGTGAGTTCGTGCGCGCCACCGTAGGCCTGCAGAAACACCTGCAGCGCCGCCTCGGCCTCATCGTCGTCGACACCGGCGTGATCCACCGACCCCGCCAGCGCCCGGCGCACCAGTACCGGCGCACCGTTACCCACCCAATCACCAACCTGTTCGAGACTGGCGGGCGCACGGCCGCGCTGACCGAGCATATGGTTTACCGCAGCGGCCAGATCGGGCACCGAGTCAACCAGCGTGCCGTCCAGATCGAACATCACCAGTTGCGGCAAACCGCCATCGAAGAGTTGGCGCAGTACTGACATGCTCAGCGCTGGACCTTGGCCAGCTCGGCGCGCATCTGGTCAATCACAGCCTTGTAGTCCGGCTTGTTGAAAATGGCCGACCCGGCAACAAAGGTATCGGCGCCTGCTTCGGCGATTTCGCGGATGTTGCCCTCGTTCACGCCACCGTCGATTTCCAGACGGATGTCACGTCCGCTGGCATCGATCAACGCCCGCGCCTCGCGCAGTTTATCGAGCGTGCCGGGGATAAACTTCTGCCCACCGAAACCGGGGTTGACGCTCATCAGGAGCACCATGTCGACCTTGTCCATCACATGCTTGAGGCTATCCAGCGGTGTGGCCGGGTTGAATACCAGACCGGCCTTGGCGCCCCCTTCCTTGATCAGCTGCAGTGACCGGTCGATGTGTTCGCTGGCTTCCGGGTGAAAGGTGATATAGCTGGCGCCGGCGTCGAGAAAATCGCCAATGATGCGGTCGACCGGTTTGACCATCAAATGCACATCAATGGGCGCGGTGATGCCGTATTTGCGCAGCGCGCTGCACACCATCGGACCTATGGTCAGATTGGGTACGTAATGGTTGTCCATTACATCGAAGTGGACGATATCCGCCCCGTCGGCCAGTACGCGATCGACTTCCTCGCCCAGGCGGGCAAAATCGGCTGACAGAATGGATGGGGCGATCGCGTATTCAAACATGACAGGACCTCAGCGGTAAATTCGGGACCGCCATAGTCTACCGCAAGGATTGCGGTCAGTTTTCATTTCGTGCAGCCGCTAGTGCCGCACATCAACGAAAATCACGGTGCCGTTTAAGCCGTTCGTAGGCTTGCTGAATGGCATGCATGCGCTCGCCAGCGGTGGCCAGTTCCTGCTGGCTCGCACCGATGAGCTTGTCCGGATGGTGTTTGCTGATCAGCCGGCGGTAGGCGCGCTTGATGGCGTCAGGCCGAGCGTCCGCATCGATCCCGAGCACACTTGCCGCCTCGTTCACCAAGTGTTGGGTAGAGACCGGCGCGCGCCGTGTGGTGTCGCTACCGCTGCGAGCCCGGTGGCGTTGATGCATCCGCTGCTGTTCTGGCCGGCTAAGCCTTGCCCGCTGCGCCCAGCCGTCCAGCAAGCGGGCAGAGGCAGGCCCCAGCGAACCGGAAAGGAGTGCCATACGCCAGCAGCAATCCATCAAATCAGCAGCGCGCGCCGGCTCGGCTTCACAGAGGCGCTCTATCATTCGATCAATCTTGATTCGCGGATCCTTGCCCCGATTGAATGCCTTCATCGCCTGCACGCGACCCGCATCCGATAACCGAAACTGCGACATGATTTCGCGCGCGAGCTGCAGATGCGCCGGCTGAACCTGCCCCTCGGCCTTGGCTAGCCTGCCCAGACTGATGAACAACACCTCTTCAAAGGTGTGCTGACGGCTTGCCGCTCGGCTCAGACGCTGCGGTAGCTCGCTCCAGCTTTGCAGGGCAAGATGGCGATCCAGCGCATGTCCCAGCACCGCGCCAAGAATGCAGCCCGGCGCGCCGCCTGCGAGTCCGCCCAGGAAGGTTCCCGCTACCGTTACCGGCCACAGCATGGTCAGCGCGCCTGCGCCTGTCGGTCGGCTTCAGCCAACCTTTCCGGCGTGCCGACATCAATCCAGACGCCGGAGAAGTACTGCCCGGTCACCCGGCCCTGGTCTGCCGCCTGGCGCAAAAGCGGTGCCAGCGCCGCTGCGCCCGGCTTGAGGCCATCGAACAATGCCGGATGCAATACCGCAATGCCGCTATAGGTCAGCGCGGCTTCGCCGGTCTGGGGGTTGCGGATCTGCCCATCAGCCAGAACGAAGTCGCCCTGAACCTTGTGCGCAGGGTTATTCACCAGGACCAGATGCGCCAGACTATCGCGGTCTTCACGCATGCCGGAAAAGTCGAAATCAGTAAAAATATCGCCATTCACCAGCAGGAACGGGGCATCACCCAGCAAGGGTAACGCCTGGAAAATACCGCCTGCAGTTTCCAGCGGTTCGCCTTCGGCTGACCAGTCGATCCGCACGCCGAGATGCTCACCGTTGCCGAACGTTCGCTCCAGTTGCTCGCCCAGCCAGGCATGATTGATTACCAGACGGGTCAGTCCGGCTTTGGCTAGCGCTTCGATATGCCACTGGATCAATGGTTTACCGGCAACAGGCAACAGCGGCTTAGGGGTCGTCAGGGTCAACGGGCGCATCCGCTCACCTTTCCCGGCAGCCAGGATCATCACCTTCATGCATGCAATCCCAGACTGTCCAGCAGCCGGGCCAGAGGCGCAAGACGGGCATCCTGCACGCAGGCTTCACGCAGGTATCGAATAAAGCGCGGCGCATCTTCAAGATAGCGGGCCTTGCCATCGCGATAGCGAATGCGTGCAAAAATGCCCAGTACCTTGAGGTGCCGCTGCACGCCCATCAAGCGCGACTGGTCAAGAAATGCCTCCGGATCGTCAGGGACCGGAACCCCGGCCTCCTTCGCCTGTTGCCAGTATTCGCGCAACCAGGCATCGCGCTCGGCAGCCGGCCAGCTGAAAAACGCGTCGGCAAACAGGCTGGTCGCGTCATAGCTCACCGGGCCGTATAGCGCGTCCTGAAAATCCAGCACACCCGGCTCGCCCGCAGCGGTCATCAGATTGCGCGGCATGTAATCGCGATGCACAAATACCCGGGCTTCATTAAGAATGCTGCCGAGCAGAACCGTGCAGACTTCGTTCCAATCCGCGGACTCCTCCGCCGTCATTGCACGGCCGATATGCTTGCCGACGTACCAGTCCGGAAACAGCGCCAGCTCGCGGCTCAGCACCGCCTCGTCATACTCAGGCAGCACGCCGGGGCGGCTGGTCGCTTGCCAGCGAACCAGCACCGCTATTGCCGCACTGAACAGCCGCTGGCGTTCGGCATCACTGATCCCGGCCTGGATACTTTCCAGGAAGGTATGACTGCCCAGATCTTCCATAAGCAAGAAACCCTGCTGGAGATCCGCTACATATATATGTGGCACGCGTACGCCAGCCTCGGCCAGTAGATCCGCCACCTTGACGAAGGGCGTCGAGTCCTCCCGCTCCGGAGGCGCATCCATGATCACCAGGCTGCGGACGCCATCGCGCCACCTGAAGTAGCGGCGGAAACTGGCGTCGGCGCTCGCGGTAGTGATTTCACCTACCGGAACAGTGCCCCAACTCTGTTCGCGATAGGCTGTTTCCAGCGCCGCAGGCAACCATTGGTGCAGTATCGTCTGTCTTGAATCCATCATTCCCATCCCGAGCGGACGGCGCTGGCTCTGGCGCCGCACAATGCTTTATTATCCACGATCTCTTTACGCAAACGCAGCATGCATGTTGCATTCTTCTCGCACAAGCAGAGCGAGCTCGCACCGACTGGAAGCCCGGAATAATTACAATGGCCTACCGCATACCTCCGTTTCGTTCTTCATTTCCCATGATGCTGGCAAGCGGATTGCTGTTGGCCCAGCCCATGACGAGCCTGGCCAACGATCAGGTGGAATGTCGCGCCAGCACTGACGGTTCGGGATGGAATTGCAATCCTCTGAGCACGCCAGCGACGCTGCCTCCACGCCCCGCACGGAGCGAGCCTCCAAGACCGGTCAAAGCAGATACCCGACCTGTCGACGAGACACTTGCACCGCGGGAAGCGTCCCGAACTCCCCCGCCGCCAGCGCAACCCACTCCCTTCAGCGAGCTGGACTGGGTACCCCGCGAACAGCTTGATGCCGCCCAGCTAGCAGCCATCGCGCCCTATTGCGGCGGCGCTTATATCGAGCCGGAACGCGCCGGACGAGACGATGAAACACCTTTCTCGGACTTGCCAATCCACGCCACCGCCGATACCAGCCGCTTCGAACAAAGCAGCCAGATCGGCGTTCTGCAAGGCGACGTAGTACTGCGCCAGGGCCGACTGCAAGCCCAGTCCAACAGGGCCACCTATGACCGTGGCGAGGATCTGGTGCGCCTGGAGGGCAACGTACGGCTACGCGACCAGGGCGTGTTGATGATCGGCGACGAAGCACAGATGCGCGTCGATACCGGCGAGACGCGCGTCAACCGCGTGCAGTATGTGGTACATGACGCCGCAGCCAGAGGTACCGGGGACAAGGTGATGCGCCGCGACGACGCGGTCATCGTCATGACCAACGGCACCTACACCACTTGCGAGCCCGGCGAGAACACCTGGTCGCTGCACGCCAAGGATATTGAACTGGATCGTGAGGAGGGCTGGGGCGAGGCCAAGCATGTGCGCCTGCATGTCAAGGATGTGCCGGTGTTCTATACGCCCTACTTCAATTTCCCGCTGGATGACCGCCGCAAGACCGGCCTGCTCGCGCCCAGCTATGCAAGCAGTACCGACAACGGCAACGAAGTCACCATTCCCTATTACTTCAACCTGGCCCCGAACTACGACGCAACCCTGTACCCACGCCTGATGTCAAAGCGCGGCGCGTTGATTGAGGGCGAGGCTCGCCATATGAGCCGGGTAAGCCAGAGCCAGCTCAACGCGGCGTTTCTGGACGACAAGGAGTTCGGCGAACAGCGCTGGATGTATCACGTACTGCACGCCCAGTCTTTGACCGACAGATTGTCCGCCCATATCGATACCGCGGACATGAGCGATCCTTATTATTTCCATGATCTGTCCTCGGCGCTGGAGTCGCGCCCGGATGATTATGTGAATCAGCGCGCCTCGATGAATTATGCCGGCGACACCTGGCGCCTGCAGGCGCTGGTACATGGTTATGAGCTATCCACCGTTACTGCCGTCACCCCCTACGAACGCTTGCCGCAGCTGCAACTGGACGGAGGTAACGGGCTGGGTGAGACCGGCTTGAGACTGGACTATAGCGCTCAGTACAGCTATTTCGATCGGGATCTGCGTACCGGCACTGTTATTGACGAGAACGGTTTCGCCATCGGCCAGCCCGATATCGGCCTGAGCGGCTTACAACGGGCCAACGGCCATCGGGTTAACGTGAGCCCGGCGCTGAGTTATCCGCTACGCAACAGCTGGGGTTTCATCATTCCGAAGACGCGGCTGGAATCGACCCACTACGATCTGGAGTTCGATGAGCGTGCAGGCGACGGTTTCGACTACGCCAGCGCCGACCGGACGCCCTCCACTACCGTTCCAGTCAGCAGCCTCGATACCGGCCTGTATTTCGATCGCGACACCAGCTGGTTCGGCAATGACATGCGCCAGACGCTGGAGCCGCGCGCCTTCTACGTTTACGCGCCGTACAGAGAACAGAGCGATCAGCCTCTGTTCGATACCAACGAAACCACGTTCAGCTACAACTCGCTGTATCGCGATGACCGCTTCAGTGGACGCGACCGGACTGGCGATGCCAATCAGGTCACACTGGGCGCAACCAGCCGCTTCCTCGATGACGCTGGCCGCGAGCGCATGCGCGGCAGCCTGGGCCAGATCTTCTATCTGAATGATCGCCGGGTGCAGCTAACCGACGTGACCGGCGAACCCGACCCGCGCGACAGCAATTCCACGTCCGCCTATGCGGCGGAATTCATGTACCAGATGCATGATGACTGGCGCCTGAGCAGCAACCTGCTGTGGGATCCGGATGACAGCGACAGCAATGCCGGCGACGTGCGCGTCAACTATCAGCCCGAGCCGCGCAAGGCAATCAACGTCGGTTACCGTTTCCGTAATGAGCTGAACACATTCGATACCCGCACCGGCGCCTATCGAAGTGATCTGAATAACAAGATCGACCAGTCAGACCTTTCCTTCATGTGGCCGCTCAGTCAACAATGGAGCGTTATCGGCCGCTGGCAGCACGATTTCGTCGAAGACCGAACCCTCGAAGCCATGGGCGGTCTGGAATACGACAGCTGCTGCTGGAAACTCCGCATCGTCAACCGCTACTGGGTCGATTACGACGAGTATGAATCGCTCGCCGACGACGAACCCAATCGCGGTATCTTCCTGCAAGTGGTCCTCAAGGGACTTGGCAGTGTCACCGGCAACCGTGTAGAAACCCTTCTCTCGGAAGGAATCCCAGGTTACAGAGAGCGTGAAAATAATGCCCTTTAAGTTATACACAGCAGTAATCGGCCTGTGTGCCGGTTTGTTTTTCAGCTCGAGCGCAGCGGCACAGGTAGTGCCGCTGGACCGGGTAGCAGCAATCGTGGATAACGATGTCGTCATGCTCAGCCAGGTGGAAGAGCGGATGGGCGCGGTACGTCAGCAACTTGACGAGCGTGATGCACAATTGCCGCCCGAAGACACACTGAAGCGTCAGGTGCTGGACCGACTGATTCTCGAAAGCATCCAGCTGCAGATGGGTGAGCGCGCCGGTATCCGAATCGACGACGCCAGCCTGAACCAGACCATGCAGCAGCTGGCCCAGCGTAACGGCGTGTCGCTTGAACAATTCCGCGCCGCGCTGGAGCGCGACGGCATCAGTTACCAGCAGGCACGCGAACAGATCCGCCGGGAGATGATCATCAATCGGGTGCGTCAGCGTCGGGTGGCCGAACGCATTCAGGTGTCCGATCAGGAAGTGCGCAACTTCCTCAGCTCCGAAGTGGGTCAGTACCAGACCTCCGCGGACTATCGCCTGGCGATGATCGTGCTGCCGGTATCTGAATCCGCCAGCGAATCGGAAGTCCGGGCGAAAGCTGAACTGGCCAACGAGCTGTATGACGAATTGCGCGCCGGTGCCGATTTCACCACGCTGGCGGTCAGCCGCTCGGGCGGAGACACGGCGCTGGAAGGCGGCGAACTTGGCTGGCGCAAGGCTGCGCAACTACCGCGCCCCTTTGCCCAGGCGGTCGGCCAGCTGGAAGTCGGCGAGATCACACAGCCGCTGCGCTCGCCTAGCGGCTTTCATATCCTGAAGCTGCTTGAGCAACGCGGCGGCGAAGGCCAGGTAGTGGATGAATACAACGTCCGCCATATCCTGATCAAACCAAGCGAAATCCGTACTGAAGGCGAGGCCGCGCAACTGGCTCAGCGTCTGTACGAACGCGTCCAGGCCGGCGAATCCTTTGCCAACCTGGCTCGCTCCTTCTCGGAAGATCCCGGATCAGCACTCAACGGTGGTTCGCTGAACTGGGTGACCGCCGATGCCATGGTGCCGGAATTCGGTGAGGTAATGACCCGCACACCAGTCAATCAGGTCTCCCAGCCGTTCGAGAGCCAGTTCGGCTGGCATATTCTGGAAGTGCTCGACAAGCGCAGCGTCGACATGACGCAGGACATGCGTAAGCAGCAGGCTGCGAACATGTTGCGCAACCGCAAGTTCGAGGAAGAACTGCAGACCTGGCTGCTCGAAATTCGCGACGAAGCTTACGTTGAGACAAAGATCTAGTGGCGGTTAACGCCATTGCAATCACCTCGGGCGAACCCGCCGGTATCGGGCCGGATCTATGTCTGATGCTGGCCGCACTTCCCTGCCCGCATCAACGCGTGGTGATAGGCGATGCCCGGCTGCTGGAAGAACGTGCGCGACAGCTCGGATTGACGGTTACCTTGAGTGCCTTCGATCCGTCGCAGACAGCCCGGCCCCAGGCAGCCGGAGAGCTAAGCGTGCTGTCGGTTCCGCTTGACGCACCCTGTCGCCCGGGAGAACTGAACAAGGCCAACGGCGCTTACGTGCTGGAAACGTTGCGCCAGGCCGGCCAGGGCTGTCTCGATGGTCGGTTTGCAGCGGTCGTTACCGCTCCCGTGCACAAGGGCGTGATCAACGAAGCCGGCGTGGCGTTCTCGGGTCATACCGAATTTTTCGCCGAGCTGACCGGCACCGATCAGGTGGTCATGATGTTGGCCTGTCCGGGCCTGCGCGTGGCACTCGCGACAACACACCTGCCGCTGCGCGCCGTGGCCGATGCGATAACAGGCCCCCTGCTCGACCGCGTCATACGCATACTCGATGCGGATCTACGCAACAAGTTCGGCATCGACAACCCACGAATACTGGTGTGCGGGCTCAATCCGCATGCTGGCGAAGGCGGCCATCTCGGCCGGGAGGAGCTCGACGTGATCATCCCGGCGCTCGATACACTGCGCCGAGACGGCATTCAGCTCGAGGGCCCATTGCCCGCCGATACGCTGTTCACACCAAAATATCTCGACCATGCTGATGCAGTACTGTCGATGTTCCACGACCAGGGGTTGCCGGTGCTCAAGCACAAAGGATTCGGCCAGGCAGTGAATATCACCCTGGGCCTCCCTATCATTCGCACCTCGGTGGACCATGGCACAGCGCTTGACCTCGCCGGCACCGGGCGCGCCGACCCCGGCAGCCTGCATGTTGCGCTGGACACCGCCATCAGCATGATCGAAGCCAGAGGATAAGCATGAGTCAGTTCGCACCACACCGGGCGCGCAAGCGCTTTGGTCAGAATTTCCTGCACGATCCGGGCGTCATCAACCGTATCCACCGTGCTATCGCGCCGCGTGCCGGCCAACACCTGGTCGAAATCGGGCCGGGTCAGGGCGCGCTGACCGAAGGCCTGGTCGATAGTGGCGCCAGGCTGGATGTCGTCGAGCTGGACCACGACCTGCATCCAATCCTTCAGGCCCGCTTCGGTCATCAACCGTTATTCCAGCTGCACAAGGGCGACGCGCTGAAGTTCGATTTCAGCCAGCTTACGGCGGATGGCGTAAAGCTGCGCGTAGTGGGCAACTTGCCCTACAACATCTCCACACCGCTGATGTTTCACCTGCTCAGCCAGTCTGAATGCATTGCTGATATGCATTTCATGCTGCAGAAGGAAGTGGTGCAACGGCTGGCTGCCGGCGCCGGCATGAACCATTACGGCCGTCTCGGCATCATGGTGCAGTATCACTGCCAGGTCGAACACCTGTTTGATGTTGGTCCTGGCGCGTTCAGCCCGGCGCCCAAAGTGGATTCAGCCATCGTCCGACTGACGCCCCATACGCAGTTGCCCCATCCGGCGGATGATCCCAAGCTGCTCGAACTGGTGGTACGCGAAGCCTTCAACCAGCGACGCAAAACACTACGCAATACACTGAAACCGCTACTGGATGCCGACAGCATCGCTGAAGAAGGACTGGATCCGACGACCCGTCCCGAGCAGGTGGACCTGGCCGGATTTGTTCGACTGGCCAATCGTCTGGCACGCCAGCAAAAGGATCTGACATGAACGCTTCACCTACCCATGCCATCACCGTCAAGGTGGAAACACGCTATCTGCGCGAACAGTCCGACCCCAGTGCCAGCCGGTATGCCTTCGCCTACACTGTCAATATCCATAACGAGGGCGCCGTTACGGCGCAGCTGATCGACCGGAAATGGATTATCACTGACGGTAACGGCGAGGTTCAGGAAGTCGAAGGGCCAGGCGTGGTCGGTGAGCAACCGGTGCTGGAGCCCGGCGCAAGCCACACATACAGCAGCGGCTGCCTGTTACCCACGCCCGTTGGCACCATGCAGGGCAGCTACGGCATGCGCGCCGAAGATCAGCACGAATTCCGCGCCGAGATACCACTATTTCGCCTGGCACAACCCAACGCTTTGAATTGACGTAAGGCTACGGCATGACTACCTACGCAGTCGGAGACATCCACGGTTGCCTGAAGCAACTGAAATGTCTCCTTGAACGAGTGGACTTCAATCCGTCGCGTGACGTGCTCTGGTCAGTTGGCGATCTGGTCAACCGCGGCCCACAATCCCTGGATACCTTGCGTTTCCTGGACGGCCTGGGGAATGCCTGCGTTGCTGTGCTGGGCAATCATGATCTGCATCTGCTGGCTGCCTCGCGTGACGCTAGCCGCTTGCGCAAATCCGATACGCTGTTGCCCATACTCAAGGCCGCCGACCGTACGACCCTGCTCGGTAATCTGCGGCAGCGCCCGCTGGCCTATTATGACGACTCGCTGAAATATGCGATGACGCACGCCGGGATTCCGCCTATCTGGACAGTCGCCGAGACCCTCGAGCGCGCCGCCGAAGTTGAGGCTGTATTGCGCTCCGGCACGCTACTGCCTGGCTTTCTGGATCAGATGTACGGCAATACGCCGGTACGCTGGTCGGCAGACCTACAAGGAGTCGACCGGCTGCGCGTGATCACCAATTACCTGACGCGCATGCGGTTTTGCAAAGCGGACGGCACCCTGGAGCTCAAGTCCAAGGAAGCCATTGGCAGCGCACCCACCGGCTTTGCTCCCTGGTTCAGCTTCCCGCGGCCTGATCCGCAGATCCGCCTGATCTTTGGACATTGGGCGGCGCTGGAGGGCAAGGTGAACGTCACCGACATCCACGGACTGGACAGCGGGTGCGTATGGGGCAACAGCATGACGCTGATGAACCTGAACACAGGCGAACGTTACGAATGTGACTGCGGAGATGAACATGACTGATTTCAAACGCATAGGCCCGGATGACGCAGCCAGGCTCATGGAACAGGGTGCCAACGTGGTAGATATCCGCGACGAGCAATCCTTTGCCAATGGGCATATGCCGTCTGCGACCCGCCTGGACAATACCAATCTACCGCAGTATCTGGCCGCCACGGACCACAGCAAGCCGCTGGTAATCTGCTGCTACCACGGCAACTCGAGCCAGTCCGCTGCGGCGTACCTGGCCAGCGCCGGCTTCGCCGAGGTGTATAGCCTGGACGGCGGCTTCGAACTGTGGCATCGCCAATATCCCGATCAGTACGAACGCGACGACGACTGACGCGCAAAAAATACCTTGCCATAAACTTTTTTTCATTTCCCCCCTGCCACTCTTCCATAAAACAACTATCCTGAAATCAAGGCGAATTATTAAGTGAAGGCCGGTCTGCCGGCTTCCGATAAAAAGGGAGCTGCCGGATCCGGCGCCGGCTCAGCGGCGCCCGGATCTTGCGGCATCCCCAAATGTCCGTTTTGAAGTGGTATGGGGGGATTCATGCGTAAAGAAATGCCGTCGCCCTGTACAGCGTCAGGCGGACAGCTGCCCGGAAGCCACAGACCTTATCCAGGCAACAGCGAGGTCGCGCCATGAGCATATTCAGCCACTTTCAGAACCGATACGAGACTACCCGGCAGGAAGAGTATTCCCTTCAGGAATACCTCGATCTATGCAAAGCGGATCCCACGGCGTACGCCTCGGCTGCAGAACGGCTATTGATGGCGATAGGCGAACCTGAGCTTGTCGATACGTCGCTTGACCCTCGATTGTCGCGAATATTCTCCAACAAGATGATCAAGCGCTACCCGGCCTTCGCTGACTTTCACGGCATGGAAGACGCCATCGAGCACATCGTGTCGTTCTTCAAGCATGCGGCCCAGGGCCTGGAAGAAAGGAAACAGATCCTTTACTTGCTGGGCCCGGTGGGCGGCGGCAAATCTTCACTCGCCGAAAAACTCAAGTCGCTGATCCAGCAGGTGCCCTTCTACGCCATCAAGGACTCCCCGGTCTTCGAATCGCCGCTTGGCCTGTTCAGCGCCGAAGAAGACGGTGCGATTCTCGAGGAGGACTATGGCATCCCACGGCGCTATATCAACAGCATCATGTCGCCCTGGGCGGTGAAACGCTTGCACGAATTCAACGGCGATATCAGCCAGTTCAGAGTCGTCAAGCTGTACCCTTCGATTCTGCAACAGATCGCCGTGGCGAAAACCGAACCGGGTGACGAGAACAACCAGGATATTTCCTCGCTGGTGGGCAAGGTGGATATCCGCAAGCTTGAAGAATTTCCGCAAAACGATCCGGACGCTTACAGCTACTCCGGCGCGCTGTGTCGGGCCAACCAGGGCCTGATGGAATTCGTCGAGATGTTCAAGGCACCGATCAAGGTGCTGCATCCGTTGCTCACCGCCACTCAGGAGGGTAACTACAACAGCACTGAAGGCCTGGGCGCGATTCCCTTCAACGGGGTGCTGCTGGCCCACTCCAACGAATCGGAATGGCACACCTTCCGCAACAACAAGAATAACGAGGCCTTCATTGACCGGATCTTTATCGTCAAGGTCCCGTACTGCCTGCGCGTCAGCGATGAGATCCAGATCTATCAGAAGCTGCTTTCGAACAGCTCCCTGGATACAGCACATTGCGCGCCTGACACGCTGAAGATGCTGGCACAGTTCACCGTGCTGTCGCGCCTGAAGGAACCTGAGAACTCGAATATCTATTCGAAGATGCGCATCTATGATGGCGAAAACCTGAAAGATACTGATCCCAAGGCCAAATCCATCCAGGAATACCGCGATGCCGCGGGCGTAGATGAAGGCATGAATGGTCTCTCGACCCGATTCGCCTTCAAGATCCTGTCCCGGGTGTTCAACTACGACCATAGCGAGATTGCGGCCAACCCGGTTCACTTGTTATATGTGCTTGAACAGCAGATCGAACAGGAGCAATTCCCCAACGAGGTCAGCGAGCGCTACCTGCGCTTCCTGAAGGAGTATCTGGCACCGCGCTACGTGGACTTCATCGGCAAGGAAATCCAGACCGCCTATCTCGAGTCCTACAGCGAATATGGGCAGAATATTTTCGATCGCTATGTAATGTACGCCGATTTCTGGATCCAGGATCAGGAATACCGCGATCCGGACACTGGCGAGATCCTCAACCGCGCTGCCTTGAATGAGGAGCTGGAGAAGATCGAGAAACCCGCAGGCATCAGCAACCCGAAGGATTTCAGAAACGAAATCGTCAACTTCGTATTGCGGGCCCGGGCGCACAACAACGGCAAGAACCCGTCGTGGCTGTCCTACGAGAAACTGCGGGTGGTTATCGAGAAGAAGATGTTCTCCAACACCGAAGACCTGCTGCCCGTCATCAGCTTCAACGCCAAGGCATCGACGGAGGATCAGAAGAAGCACAGCGACTTTGTAACGCGCATGGTAGAGCGTGGCTATACAGAGAAGCAGGTTCGCCTGCTGTCGGAATGGTATCTGCGAGTGCGCAAGGCGCAATAGCCCGACAAGGGCTGCGGCTGCAAGCGACAAGCAGTCTGCGTGACCGTAGCAGTACCCGAAGCAGCACGGTCAGCTTCAAGTAAGTCGCTTGCAGCTTGAAGCTGACCCTCCCCCGGAGGGGCTTGAATGAGCTATGTGATCGACCGACGTTTGAATGGCAAGAACAAGAGCACGGTAAACCGTCAACGTTTTCTGCGCCGTTACAAGGCGCACATCAAGAAAGCGGTTGAGCAGGCGGTGGGCCGGCGCTCCATTACCGATATGGAACACGGCGAACAGATCAGCATTCCCGGCCGTGATATCGACGAACCCATTTTTCACCATGGCCAGGGCGGACGCCAGACCCGGGTACACCCGGGCAACCGGGAATTCACTTCCGGCGACCAGATCGCGCGACCTCAAGGCGGCGGCGGTGGAGGTGGCTCGCAGGCCAGCAATAGCGGTGAGGGCGAAGACGATTTCGTCTTTCAGATCACCCAGGAAGAATTCCTCGACTTCATGTTCGAAGATCTGGCGCTGCCCAATCTGATCAAGCGCCATCTGGCTGGAACCGACACCTTCAAACCCGTCCGCGCCGGGATCACCCAACAGGGCAACCCGTCGCGTATCAATATCGTGCGCTCCATGCGCGCAGCTCATGCCCGGCGCATCGCACTCAGCGGCGGCAGTCGTTCCCGGTTGCGTCTGGCAGTACGGGAACTTGAACAGTTGCGCCTTATCCAGCCGGACAATCTTGACGATATCAAGGCACTGGAAGAAGAGATTCAGGTGCTGCGCCGGCGTGTTGCGCGCATTCCATTCCTCGATACGTTCGATCTGCGCTACAACCTGATCACCAAGGTGCCGCACCCCAGCTCCAAGGCTGTGATGTTCTGCCTGATGGACGTCTCCGGCTCCATGACCCAGGCCACCAAGGACCTGGCCAAGCGTTTCTACATCCTGTTATATCTGTTTCTGCAGCGAAATTACGAGCGCATTGAGGTGGTATTCATTCGTCACCACACCAGCGCCAAGGAAGTCGACGAAGAGGAGTTTTTCTACTCGCGCGAAACCGGCGGCACCATCGTCTCCAGCGCGCTGCGCCTGATGCAACAAATCGTTCAGGACCGCTATTCGCCGAATGAATGGAATATCTACTGTGCCCAGGCTTCTGACGGGGACAACTGGAATGACGACTCGCCGATCTGCCGCGATCTGTTGATCAACGAGATCATGCCGGCGATGCAGTACTACTGCTACGTAGAGATTACCCCCCGCGAACATCAGGCGTTGTGGTACGAGTACGAACAGGTCGCTGCGAAGTTCTCGGAAAGCTTCGCCCAGCAACAGATTGTCGGTGCCGGTGATATCTATCCGGTGTTCCGCAATCTGTTTCAGAAGAGGATGGCCTCATGAACCGGCAACCGATTTCAACCGGCTCGGAATGGACCTTCGACCTGATCCGTGAATATGACAGGGAGATCGGCCGCATCGCGCATGACATCTACGGCCTGGACACCTACCCGAACCAGATCGAGGTCATCACCGCAGAGCAGATGATGGATGCCTACGCCTCGGTAGGCATGCCGCTGGGCTACCACCACTGGTCCTACGGCAAGCACTTCCTGCACACAGAGAAAAACTACACCCGAGGCCAGATGGGCCTGGCCTACGAGATCGTGATCAACTCCGATCCCTGTATTGCCTATCTGATGGAAGAGAACACCATGACCATGCAGGCGCTGGTCATTGCCCACGCCTGCTACGGTCATAACTCCTTTTTCAAGGGCAACTATCTGTTCAAGACCTGGACAGATGCCAGCGCCATTGTCGACTACCTGGTCTTTGCCAAACAGTACATTTCGCGCTGCGAAGAACGTCACGGCATCGACGCGGTGGAAGATCTGCTCGACTCCTGCCATGCCCTGATGAATTATGGGGTTGACCGGTACAAGCGGCCCTATCCGATCTCCGCTGAGGAAGAACGCCGGCGTCAGATTGAGCGCGAAGAGCATATGCAGCGGCAGGTCAACGATCTGTGGCGGACTATCCCGGTCAATCCGAACCATGCCAGCGAACAGCGCGAAGAGCCACGCTATCCCAGCGAGCCGCAGGAAAATCTGCTGTATTTCATTGAAAAGAACGCGCCCTTGCTTGAGCCCTGGCAGCGTGAAGTCATTCGTATCGTGCGTAAGATCGCACAGTACTTCTATCCCCAGCGCCAGACCCAGGTAATGAATGAAGGGTGGGCCACCTTCTGGCACTACACCCTGCTCAATCATATGTATGACGAAGGCAAGGTCACCGATGGCTTCATGATCGAGTTCCTGCAATCGCATACCAGTGTCATCTACCAGCCGCCCTTTGACAGCAACTGGTACAGCGGCATTAACCCATACACCCTGGGCTTCGCCATGATGCAGGACATTCGCCGCATCTGTGAGGACCCTACAGAAGAAGACCGCCGCTGGTTCCCGGACATTGCCGGCAGTGATTGGCTGGAAACCATCAAGTTCGCCATGCACACCTTCAAGGATGAAAGCTTCATCCTGCAGTTTTTGTCGCCCAAGGTGATCCGTGATCTGAAGCTGTTTGCAGTCGTCGATGATGAAAAGCGAGACTATCTGGAAATTGCCGCGATCCATGACGATGAAGGGTATCGGGTCGTACGCGAATACCTCGCGGCGCAATACAACCTGGGCAATCGCGAGCCGAACATCCAGGTCTGGGAAGTAGACCGGCGCGGAGACCGCTCACTCAGCCTTCGCCACCAGCGACACGAAGGCAAACCGCTTGGTGAGACCACCGACGAAATGCTGCGGCATCTGCACAGGCTGTGGGGTTTCGATATCCATCTGCAAAGTCTCGATGGCGATACCGTGGTCGGCGAAGCACATATTCCGCCGCGCCCATCCCGGGAAGAGGAACGGATTCCCCGTTTCGATATGAACATTCCACCGATCTGATTGCATCTCTGGGGCTGTCGAGCGCCTCGGGCCGCGATCGGACTCGACGGCAATTGCATCAGCGACAAACTCAAACCCGGCGTAACGCAGGCGCGCTACACCCCCAGGGACATCCGCTGCCTCCTGGGGCTGTCGAGCGCCTCGGGCCGCGGGCAATCGTGCCAGCGATAATCTCCAACCCAGGCGACGGCCTTCCCGTGGTCTGGCCGCAAAAAATGCCTTAGAGTCTGCGCATGAAAAAACACTTCACCAAATATCTGGTGGGCGGGGCCGTGCGTGACCAGTTGCTCGGCAGGCCCGTGACTGAACGCGACTGGGTTGTTGTGGGCGCCACGCCGGAAATGATGCGAGAAGCTGGTTTTCGGCCCGTTGGGCAGGATTTCCCGGTTTTCCTCGAGCCTGGCTCCGGCGAGGAATACGCGCTTGCCCGCACCGAACGCAAGAGCGGCCGCGGCTATGGCGGTTTCACTTTTCACACCAGCCCCGACGTGACCATCGAAGAAGACCTCATACGCCGCGACCTGACAGTCAACGCCATGGCTCAGGCTGAAGACGGAGCATTGATCGATCCCTATGGCGGACAAAGGGACCTTGAGGCGCGCGTCCTGCGTCACGTTTCACCGGCATTCGCCGAAGATCCTCTGCGCGTGCTACGCGTCGCGCGATTCACTGCGCGCTACGCAGGCCTGGGGTTTACCGTGGCCGAGGAAACCCGCGAACTGATGCGACAGCTGGCGACTTCCGGCGAGCTCGAAGCATTAACCGCCGAGCGCAGCTGGAAGGAGATCAGCCGCGCCCTGATGGAACCGTATCCCGAGGTCTTCGTGGAGGTTCTGCGTGCGTGCTGCGCGCTGGAAAAACTTTTCCCTGAACTCGGCGAGCTATTCGACGACCCATTCCCCGAGCCCATCGGGAGCTTGGGCAAGCGGCTGTTGGAACGGCTGCGCATTGCAGCCAATATGGATATGCCGCTCGCCGGTCGCTGGGCCTGCTTGCTGCTTGATGTGGGGAGAGACGCCTCGCCGCAAGACAGCGCGCACGCCCTGGTGAAGCGAGTAAACCAGCGCTGCAAGGCGCCCCGTGACTGCCAGGATCTAGCCCTGCTGGCCTGCGATCATCTTCCATCGATCCATAGCGGTCCCGAGCTGTCGCCAGAAGCGTTGATGCAGCTGTTCAAATCCGTGGATATCTACCGCAGGCCAGAGCGCTTCGAACAGCTGTTGTTAGTTGGTGAAGCGGATGCCAGGGCAGTAGCCAGTCCCGATACTCGGTCTTACCCACAGGCTGAATATCTGCGTTCGGCAGCCGATACGGCACGCCAGGTCAGCATTCAGCCATTGCTCGAGCAGGGATTTCAGGGCGCAGAGCTCGGGGCAGCGCTGGATCGCGAGCGCAGCCGCGCATTGGCTGCTTATCGAGAAGCTTTCGGTAACCCCTGAGGAGAGAGGATCAGAGCGCCTGGGAGGGCCGATGCGCCGAGATCAACTCGCCCGGTGTCAGTGCCCGGCCGCACCATTCAAAGGGCACGGGCCACAGCGACTGATCGCCCTGCCAGCCAGCCCATAGCTCGGCGTAGCGCTGAGCGGTGCCGGGAAGAATCGCATGCGGGGCGAGCAGCGCCAACGGCCAGAGCACAAAGGCGTTGCGTGCAGTTTCACGTCGGGGCAACAGAATGCCCTGATGTATCCCGGTCAAACTGCCGTATACCAGAATATCGATATCCAGCGTTACTCGCCCCGGGACATTGGTTTCCCGGCGACCGCAAGCGGCCTCGATTGCTTTCAATGCGGCCTGCAGATCGGCGAGCGGCAGGCGCGTCTCGGCGCCGACCACCATATTGAAGAACCGTCGGCCCAGCACCCCTACCGCTTCGCTCTCAAAAACCGGTGACAGATCAAGGGGGCCCAGCAATTGCTCAAGCGCATCCAGACCGCGTGTCAGGTGACGATCACGGTCAAGATTGCTGCCAACGCCCAGGAAGATCGCGGTCATCAAGATTGAGCTCCGCGCTCGATCAGCACACCAACACCGCCGGCCGCCCCCGGCACAGCACCCGGTTTATTGATGCGCAAACGCAACCAGGGTACCGAGAACTCCTGCATGATCAATGCTGCCAACCGTTCTGCCAGCGTCTCGACCAGACCGAAGCTGCTGGCTGAAACATAATCAGTGATGCGCTGGCTTACTGCGGCGTAGTTCAGCGTGGCGCCTAAATCGTCAGTGGCGGCCGCAGGGGCGATATTCCAACCCATATCCAGATCAACAATCAGGCGCTGGCGTATATCGCGCTCCCAATCGTACACGCCGATTACTGCGTCCACGGCCAGGCCGTTGATGAATATCTGGTCCACTGATTACTCCGCTATCGACTACAATCTGGTTTTCGTCATGACTCAGCGCCATGTCCGTCGCACTGCCATTGTTACTTATCGCTGCCTATCTGCTCGGCTCGGTGTCCTTCGCCGTGCTGTTCAGCCGCCTTGGCCATTTGCCTGATCCGCGCCATATCGGATCCGGTAATCCTGGGGCGAGCAATATGCTGCGCCTGGGTAACCGTCCGCTGGCCTTCGCCACCCTGATCTGCGATATCGGCAAGGGCGCTCTTGCCGTTTGGCTGGCAGCTCGCTGCGAGCTGGGGCTGTTTGCCCAGGGGCTGGTCGGACTGGCAGCAGTTACCGGCCACGTTCTACCCCTCTATCATCAGTTTCGCGGCGGCAAAGGCGTAGCCGCTGCCGCAGGGGTGATGCTGATGCTTTCCTGGCCCGCTGCACTACTTGCCGCAACATTATGGCTGATAACCTTTAGCGTAGAACGCATGGCGTCTCTTGCCTCGTTGGTCGCCAGCATAGGAATGCTGCCCTGGCTCGCCTGGTATGCACCAGAATTGCTCGGCCCGGTCAGCTTGATGGTTGGTCTCATATTGCTGCGTCATCGACTCAATATTGGCCGCCTGCTCGACGGCACAGAGAACCGCTTCAAGCGTTAGGGTCTCTGTTCCCGTTTCATCGCGAGCCGCGTTGCTGTGTCAAATGGCGCCAGGCCGGGCGGCGTTCCGCAAGGCGCGAGGCGCAGGTAATGGTTGTTCCCTTACCGAGTCCCGCAACGCCGCATGGCGTCATTTGACACGCAACCCTTGGGGCGGGGCCGCGATGAAACGGGAACAGACCCTAAAGCGGCGGCAGCTGATCCATTGGCCAACGTGCCCGCGCCTCGATACCGCCCTGATCAGACTGCCCAGCCTTCAAACGCTGCCATCCAGCATAGGCGATCATCGCGCCGTTATCCGTACAGAACGCCGGACGGGCATAGAACAGTTCACCTTTGAGCCCAGACGCCATGTGCTGCAAGGAATCGCGCAGATGGCGATTGGCACTGACGCCGCCGGCTATCACCAGACGTTTCAGCCCGGTGCTCTTCAGCGCGCGTCGGCACTTGATGGTCAGGGTGTCCACCACCGCCTGTTCGAAGGCAAGGGCGATATCGCAGCGCGTCTGCTCGGAGTCGTCGCCCTCGCGCACGCCTTTCTGCCATGCATTCAAGGTAGCGGTCTTGAGGCCGCTGAAGCTGAAATCCAGACCCGGCCGATCGGTCATCGGGCGCGGAAACACAAAGCGTCCGGCCTGACCTGTCTGCGCCATCCGAGCGATTTCGGGCCCGCCGGGATACGGCAGACCCATGAGCTTGGCGGTCTTGTCGAAAGCCTCACCCGCTGCGTCGTCCAGGGATTCACCCAGCAGCTGATACTGGCCAATACCGTCCACCCGGACCAGCTGCGTATGACCGCCGGATACCAGCAGAGCGACGAAGGGAAACGCCGGAGGATGCTCTTCCAGCATGGGAGCCAACAGGTGACCTTCCATGTGATGGACTCCAAGCGCGGGCACTCGCCATGCAAAGGCCAGCGCGCGGGCACAGGCGCCACCCACCAACAGAGCGCCGACCAGTCCTGGGCCAGCGGTGTAGGCCACACCGTCAACATCGCCATGGGCAATGCCGGCACGCTCGAATACCTCGCGCATGAGCGGCACCAATCGCTTCACGTGGTCGCGCGATGCCAGCTCCGGCACAACCCCACCGTATACGCGGTGCAGATCGATCTGACTGAACAGAGCGTCAGCCAGCAGCCCACGCTCGCTGTCATACAGCGCAATGCCGGTTTCATCGCAGGAGGTTTCGATACCCAGGACACGCATAAACAACCCAGCCAGAGGAGAATCAGGCGCGCATGATAATCGCCGCGCCCGCCCCAGACCAGCCTTTCCAGCCCAACCGGGCTTACTGTCTCAGCGCATGTCCTCGAAGCGATGCGGCTCGGCAGCCAGCGCCAGGCCCGCGCCGCCAGGCCCTACGTAGATGTTGCTGGTGATATTGGCTGGCGAGGCCAGCAGCGTGACGTCATGCTCCTTGCATGTCTGAATCAGCCGATCGAAGCCCGGCAGGGCGAACATTTCGTGCTCTTCCATTCCGGCGCTGAACACCACGTAGGGCGACAAAAGTCCTTGTCGTATGCGTGCGCAGGCATAGTCGATCATGCGCTCGACCGCCGCTTCGAAGCTGCGACCCCGATAAACCGGTCCACCCCCCTCGCCCGACCCCGCGCCCCACAGTAGCGGTGTGATCTTCAAATGCTTGGCCAGGAAAGCCTGAAGCGCAGACACACTTTTATCGCCCCGCTGCCTGCCGCGCTGCCTGATGTACTCGAGATCGCGCGGAATGGCGCAGCCAAAAATGTGCTGGGTAAAATGACTTACCTCTTCACGCAACTGGTTCTTGCCGATCCCCTGATTGATCAGATGAACGGTGTGCGCCGCAAGCAATCCCTGCCCGGAAAAAAAGGTTTTGCTGTTAACTACGCGCATCGAGAACTTGCCGCTAAGCCCAGCGGCCTGCCGGTGCGGCCGATAGCTGGCGATAATCCGGTGCATCGCCGCTATCGCGTTCTGATAGATCTCGCTACGGTCTTCGGCAATGGTTTCAAGGAATGCAAAATCGTACTGATTAACGATTTCGCCCATGAACAGATTGTAGATCTGGTCGACGGTGTAGGCTTCTGTCGTAGCCTGGTGGCCCAGCTGCATGGAGCCGCTATCATAGAAGCGCCGGGTGGTCTGGGGATCGTGGTCATCGACGAAGGTGTGGCCGTCGACCTTGACCGTGACCGGAAGAATGAAGATGTTGTTTTCCTTGATAAAGGAATACGGCAATTCGCAAGCCGAATCGACAATCAGACCCACACGCATGGCAACACTCCATTGTTAGCAATAACTGCGTTTGCTCCGCTGACTGTTTTCCATACGCAGCGGTCGTTTCATTCTGGTACAGCCTGACGATACAATACAAGCGTCTCGCCCCCTACAGATTCCTTATGCAAAGCGCCGGGCGCTGGTCCACGCGAAACAAGCCAATCACCCTTTGCTTTTCCCCAATGAAGGCGGTAACATCCGGTCCCCTTGAAATGCATTCGCTGAAGGCAACCGCCAACAGCGTTGTAATGACACTCACAGCACAGTTTCTTAGAAAGGTACGAAATGCCTGCCGTCAAAGTAAAAGAGAACGAACCCTTCGACGTGGCCCTGCGTCGTTTCAAGCGCTCCTGCGAAAAAGCTGGCGTCCTGGCTGAAGTCCGCCGCCGCGAGTTCTATGAGAAGCCTACTACCGAACGCAAGCGCAAAGCCGCAGCTGCCGTCAAGCGTCACGCCAAGAAGTTGCAACGCGAGCACCGCCGTCGCGAGCGTCTGTACTGAGTTTAGCCGCTTGACCTGTCGGGCCTGATCACAGGCCCAGCGAATGTACGCCATCTGGCGCAGCATTCAACAGGCTGACACTAGAAGCTGAGCACGCATGTCCGGCCATCCAGAGCATGGAGTTGGCTGGATTTTTGCGTTCCCTGCTATAGTGTCTTGCCTCCGGTCAACCACTCGTCGACCGGAGCGCAGCCACTCAGAATCTCGCAAGGCACGCTTGAATGGCCGGGTTGATCCCTCAAGGCTTCATCGACGATTTGCTTGGACGGTCTGATATCGTCGAGGTTGTCGGTTCACGTCTGAAGCTGAAGAAGACCGGCAAGAATTATTCTGCGCTCTGCCCGTTCCATAACGAAAAATCGCCCTCGTTCAGCGTAAGCCCGGACAAGCAGTTCTATTACTGTTTCGGATGCGGCGCCGGCGGCAATGCGGTCAGTTTCATCATGGACTTCGAGCGCCTGGACTTTCCCCAGGCGGTTGAGGAACTGGCTCGAAACCTCGGCGTCGACGTGCCACGCGAAGAGCGCAACGGGCGTCAGCAAACGCCCCGGGCGCCACGCCAGGACAGTCCGCTTTACGCCTTACTTGATCAGGCCGCGGCCTTTTACCGGCAACAGTTGCGCCAGCATTCGCAACGCCAACGCGCAGTGACCTATCTGAAAAAACGCGGGCTGTCAGGGCAGATTGCCAAGCTATACGACATCGGCTTCGCCCCGCCCGGCTGGAATAACCTGATGGGTCATCTGGCTACCGACAGCACCGAAGAGAAGGCGCTGATGGAAGCGGGACTGGTGGTTGAAAACGAGAATGGCAAACGCTATGACCGTTTTCGCGATCGCATCACTTTTCCTATTCGCGACAGCCGCGGACGGGTTATCGGTTTCGGCGGACGGGTATTGGGTGACGACAAGCCCAAATACCTGAATTCACCTGAAACGCCGGTATTTCACAAGGGCCGCGAGCTATACGGGTTATATGAAGCCCGTCGGCAGAATCGCCAGCTCGATGACATCCTGGTGGTTGAAGGCTACATGGACGTGATCGCCCTGGCTCAACATGGCATTTCCAATGCCGTGGCGACGCTGGGCACCGCGACCAGCGAGGAGCATCTCAAGCGGCTGTTTCGCATCGTGAACAGCGTGGTGTTCTGTTTTGATGGCGACAATGCCGGACGCCAGGCAGCCTGGCGCGCCCTGACCTGCTGTTTACCGGTCCTCGACGATGGTCGGCACGTGCGCTTCATGTTCCTTCCGGAGGGCCAGGATCCGGATAGCCTGGTACGCAACGAGGGCCAGGATGGCTTTCGTGCACGCATGGCGCAGCAATCTGTGACGCTGACGGATTATCTGTTCCGTCATCTGGCGGAACAAGCCAACCCGGACAGTCTTGAGGGCAAAGCACATCTTGCCAGCCTGGCTTTGCCGCTTATCGAGCAGGTGCCGGGCACGCTGCTTCAGCGATTGCTCAGGCAATCCCTGGAAGCCAGAACCGGCATGGATCTGGATGCATTGCCGGCAGCGCCGCCGGGCACCGACCATCAGGAATTCGAGCCGCAGCCCTCAAGCTCATGGGCAGATCAGCCGATACCTGATTCATCACCGCGCGGCAGCTATCGCAAGCGTTCAGCACCAGCGGCCAGGTCCAATGGTGTTGAAAATCCGCTGCTTAACGCAGCGAGAACACTATTGCATCACCCGCATCTCGCCGGCCTGGTGAATCAGGCCAGCCAGTTTGCAAACGAGGACGAGGATGAAGCTGTTTTGCTTGTGGCATTGGTGGATGCCCTGCAAAAAAATCCAACGCTGACTACAATTCAATTGCTGGCCCGCTGGCATGGGACGGCAATGGGGGATCAGTTGAATCAGCTCGCAGAAAAGGAATGGTTGTTAAATATTCCCAGTGCGAACCTTGAACAACAGTTTTTTGACACCATTAATAACTTGCTGGCACGACAGACCGATCGCCAGATTCAGAAGCTCCTCGACAAGTCGGCGGTTTCGCCGCTCATTCCCGAGGAAAAACAGCAGCTACGAGACCTTCTAAATAGTCGTAAAACGTCGTCTACCGCCAAGTAACAGGTGGCCAAGTGGCGCTGAAGACTGAAATAAAGGTATAATCCGCAGCTTACTTTTTTGCACACCAAGGCATCCAAGGGTTGTTATGTCCGGAAAAGCGCAACAGCAATCCCGTCTCAAAGAGCTCATCGCCCGCGGTCGCGAGCAGGGCTATTTGACCTATGCGGAAGTCAACGACCACCTACCGGAGGATATCGCCGATCCGGAGCAGGTTGAAGACATTATTCGCATGATTAACGACATGGGGATCACGGTTTTCGAGGCCGCACCCGATGCCGATGCCCTGCTCCTGGCAGATAACGACGCCGACGAAGCCGCTGCCGAAGAGGCCGCCGCTGCGCTGGCCGCTGTCGAGAGTGATATAGGCCGAACGACCGATCCAGTACGCATGTACATGCGTGAAATGGGTACGGTGGAACTGCTGACCCGCGAAGGCGAAATCGAAATTGCCAAGCGCATCGAGGAAGGCATCCGCGAGGTCATGGCTGCCATTTCGATGTTCCCTGGCACCGTCGACAGCATTCTTGCCGACTACCATCGCGTAGTCGAGGAAGGCGGACGCCTGACCGACATCTTCAATGGCTATATCGATCCGGACGACGACGGCATGTCCGCGACGGGTGCCGTTGAGGCGCCTGCGCCGGCCGCCAAAGCCAAGACCGACGAAAAGTCTGACGACGACGAAGAGAACGAAGACGACGACACCGCTGAAGAAGAAGGCGATGGCGGCCCGGATCCGGAAGTCGCCCGTCAACGTTTCACCGCCATCGATGACCAGCTGGCCAAGGTCAAGAAAGCGCTGAAAAAGCACGGCCGCGGCAGCCAGGACGTTACCGACGAGCTGGAAGCGCTTGCCGTTCTGTTCATGCCGATCAAGCTGGTGCCCAAGCAGTACGAAGCACTGGTTCGACGCGTCCGCGGCACCCAGGATCAGATCCGCGCCCAGGAACGCGCCATCATGCAGCTCTGCGTGCGTGATGCGCGCATGCCGCGTGCAGATTTCCTGCGCAGTTTCCCTGGCAACGAGACCAACGAACAGTGGGTCGACAGCCTGCTGGCTGACAGCCCGCGTTATGCCGAAGCACTCGAAGCAGTCAAGCCTGACGTCATCCGTACGCAGAAGAAACTCGCTGCGCTGGAAGACGAAGTCGAGCTGAAGCTGTCCGAGGTGAAGGACATCAACCGTCGCATGTCGATCGGTGAAGCCCGTGCTCGTCGCGCCAAGAAGGAAATGGTCGAGGCCAACCTGCGTCTGGTTATCTCGATCGCCAAGAAATATACCAACCGTGGCTTGCAGTTCCTCGATCTCATCCAGGAAGGCAACATCGGCCTGATGAAGGCCGTGGACAAGTTCGAATACCGTCGCGGTTACAAATTCTCGACCTACGCCACCTGGTGGATTCGTCAGGCGATCACCCGGTCTATCGCAGACCAGGCGCGCACCATCCGTATTCCGGTGCACATGATCGAAACCATCAACAAGCTGAACCGCATCTCGCGGCAGATGCTCCAGGAAATGGGCCGCGAGCCTACGCCTGAAGAACTGGGCGAACGGATGGAAATGCCTGAGGACAAGATCCGCAAGGTACTGAAGATCGCCAAAGAACCGATCTCCATGGAAACACCGATCGGCGATGATGAAGACTCCCATCTGGGCGACTTCATCGAAGACGGTGCCATGGAATCACCTATCGACTCAGCGACTGTCGAGAGCCTGAAGGAAGCGACCCGCGACGTCCTCTCCGGACTGACTGCACGGGAAGCCAAGGTTCTGCGCATGCGCTTCGGCATCGACATGAATACCGACCATACGCTGGAAGAGGTCGGCAAGCAGTTCGACGTCACCCGCGAGCGGATCCGGCAGATCGAAGCCAAGGCCCTGCGCAAGTTGCGTCATCCGACGCGCAGCGATCACCTGCGCAGCTTCCTTGACGAATAAGCAACTGCACTAACGAAAACGCCCGGCTCACCGGGCGTTTTCCGTTGTGGAACAGGTATTTAACTGTCGTAGCGCCAAGCTATAGCCACCCGCCACGTCAATCCGTATAATTCCCCGGCTGTTGCACTATCAGTGGGCCTATAGCTCAGTTGGTCAGAGCAGTCGACTCATAATCGATTGGTCGTAGGTTCAAGTCCTACTGGGCCCACCATTCTCTTCTGTCGCGCAAGATCTCGTGCCCTGGTAACCATTGTTACCCGAGCTGGACGCCACCGCTCCCTCTCCGCCATTGCTCGCATTCGCGTTTCCAGATGACGAACTGAACGGTCTTCTGCTGTGATCAGACGACTGCATAGCTTCAGCCGGAGGCGATCCGCACGCATGTTAGTCCGGAAATGGCTGAGCCCACTGAGGTTGACTGCTGCCCTAATTGGCGCGGCCGCCCTCTAATTCACTGATCGATCGCCTATGCTGTGTTGACAGGATCCGCCGAACCGCGAGCCAACCTCAGGCCGGAGCAAAACGGAGAGCGAGTAGCAATGGATGTCCCGAGAAAAAATATATGGCTACTGTTCTTCGTGCTCGTACTTTCAAGCACGGTCCTGCTGGTAAGCATCTCGGTTTCTCGCTGGAACAGCCTCACCGAATATTACCGTGTCAGCCAACAAGGGCTGGCGGCCCAGTGGTTCGGTGCATTCTCGTCGATTCTGGAACAACAGGAAGTCATCCTCACCCTGATGGGCGAAGATCTGCTCAAGCCAGGGACCGATGAGCCTGAAGATCTCCAGGCCCGGCTCGACGAATTGATGAATCTGAACCCGGACTTTTTCTCAGGGTTCGCAGTGATTTCTCCCCGGGGCGAGGTGCTGGAACGCACGGCAAGTCTCGACAACGACGTGACCAACATCTTGCGCGCGCCTGAGGTGCGCGACTCCTTCGCCTACGCCCTGGAAACAGACAAGATGGTCCTTGGCCGCACCTACTTCGCGCCCCGCCTGGTTGTTCCCGCACGCAAGGCAATTCGCAACGACCAAGGCGAAGTCCTCGGGGTCATGACTGGAGCCCTTAGCGTCATGGGCGCAGACGGCTATTTTTCGCGAGGCCACATCCTGGGGGGCTTCCATCGTATTACCATTTTTCGCAGTCGCGATCATTACGTCCAATACGCCACCAGTGATGAGCTGGTCAAAAACTTCCACGAGCAGCCCATGGCCCAATCGGCCTATGGAAATCTCATGGGGATATTGCAGGATTTCTCGGAGCCTGATCGCTCCAGCAGCCGATCTGGTTTGGGGCCGATAGCTTTCCGTTGGGATGCGGGGGCCGAGCGAGGCATGGTCAGAGGCGTAGCCATATACCATCCCCGATATGAATTCTGGCTTATCTCCGAGATTGAAGATGCCTTCCTGATACGAGAGTTTCTCAATATCTTTGCCAGTTACCTGCTGGTCATGTTGGCGTTCACGGTGAGTATGTATTTGCTATTCCGTTACATTGACCGGATAGAAAAGGGCCGACGCAGGGAGCTCATATTTCAGGCCAACCATGATGCCTTGACCAGTCTGCCGAACCGCAACTACCTGATTTCAACCTTTGACGAGTGGATGCATGAGAAACCAGCTTTCTCACTTCTGTTCATCGATCTGGATAGCTTCAAGGGGATCAACGATAACTTTGGCCACAGCATCGGTGATGGCATTCTTGTTGAACTTGCCAAACGGTTTCACGCCAATACCAACCATAATGAATTACTGGTTCGCCATGGCGGTGACGAGTTTGTCCTTCTGACAGCGGGCGCTGACCGGGACCAGAACGAACAACGAGCAGCCACCCTGGTGTATCAGGCCTGTGACAACATCCGCGCCTTCGATATGACCTTCTCTCCCGGCTGCAGCATTGGCATCGCCCATTTTCCAGAGCATGGTACCCGTCTGGACGAACTGCTCCGGGCTTCAGACATCGCCATGTATGAGGCGAAGAAGAAACGCAACAGCGTCGCCGTTTTCAGGCCCAGCCTGGAAGAACATTACCTGCAACGGCTCAAGATTGAACAGTTACTCAGGGGCGCCGAACAGCGCGGTGAGATTTACATGACCTACCAGCCCCAGATCAATGCCGCAGGCCAGCTCCATGGCGTTGAAGCGCTGGTTCGTTGGCACCACCCTGAACTGGGACTTATCCCACCGGATCAATTCATCGGCGTAGCGGAACAGTCCGGCGGAATGGGCGAACTCGGCAACTATATAGTTGATCAGTCACTCCACCAGATCCAGACCCTTTCTCAGCGCTACAAAATGGATTTCAGGCTATCAATCAACATCTCTCTGCGCCAGTTTGCCGAGCCTGACTTTGCGGAAGATTTTCTGGCGAAGCTCAGCAACGCAGGCGTGCCGGTGCACGCTGTGTGTCTGGAAATCACGGAGAATCTGTTGATCGAGGATCTCGATCACTTCCGTGGCGTTCTGCAGACATTGCATTCAGCGGGCGTCCGGATCGCTCTGGATGACTTCGGAACCGGGTACTCCTCCCTCAGCATTCTTCGTGATCTACCTATTGATGAACTAAAGATCGACAAGAGCTTCGTCAACAACATTCTGTCGGACGATACCTCTCTGAAGATGGTCAAGAACATCATCAACATTGGCCGTATCTACGAGATGGCCATTCTCGCCGAAGGCGTAGAAACCGAGGAACAGCGGCAGATACTCGAAGATTGCGGCTGTGATCTGTTTCAGGGCTACCTTTTTGCGCGTCCGATGACAATTGACGCTCTCGAGAAATATATTCAGGACGAGGCCTCAGAACCTGGATCCAGGGTAAGCGTTCATTCCCCGAGATAGTGGACCTGATGCCCTTCACGCAGCGGCCTGAGCAAGCCTGGCGAGACCTTGTATTGCTTCCTGCTCTCAGTCAGCTTGCCCCACTCAATCCAATCCTTTCGCCTTCCCCGCACCCGCCGGCGTCAGCAACACATACAACGCCGGCACCAGAAACAGTGCTAACGCCGATACCGGGATCAAGCCGAGATAATCACCAAGGGTGAGCGGCTGGTAGAAGGGGCTGCTGATTGCGAGTGGAGCCAGGCCAACGATGGTGGTGATGTCGAAGGTCCAGAAGCCCAGGGCGGCGCCAATGACTGTGAGAGGCCTGGCGGCGATCACCAGTGCAATCAGCGCGGAGCCAAAGGTCTCGCTGGTGCGCGCCTGCATCCTGGCACGCGGCGCGGCGTTATCTATCTGCACACTGGCTCAAGTATTTGTGGAATATTAGCCTATCACCTTGATTATAAAGTTCTATTTAGATCAAGCGGACCGGCAACCTATAGTCGCTTGCGCAACCAATCAAGTGGACTATCAGGAGATAGAAATGTCGTTATTAGGTCGGACAGGTCGCGGGCTGAGCATATTCGCCGCCTGTTTTTTGAGCATTTCCATGGCGGTAGCATCGCCTTTGACCCGGGACAACGGGGCACCGGTAGGTGATAACCAGAACTCACAAACCGCCGGCGCCAACGGTCCAACCGTGCTGCAGGATGTGCACCTGATTCAGAAGCTCCAGCGCTTCGATCGTGAGCGCATCCCTGAGCGCGTTGTACACGCCCGCGGCACTGGCGTGCACGGCGAGTTCGTCGCGTCAGAGGACATTTCCGCGCTGACCAAGGCCAAAGTCTTTACGCCGGGAGAGAAAACGCCTGTGTTTGTGCGTTTTTCCGCGGTAGTACACGGCAACCATTCCCCCGAAACACTGCGTGATCCCCGGGGTTTCGCTACCAAGTTCTATACCGCTGATGGTAACTGGGACCTGGTAGGCAACAACTTTCCGACCTTCTTTATCCGCGATGCAATCAAATTCCCGGATATGGTCCACGCCTTCAAGCCTGACCCGCGTTCCAACCTGGATGATGACTCACGCCGTTTCGACTTCTTCTCCCATGTGCCGGAAGCTACGCGCACGCTGACCCTTCTGTACTCCAACGAAGGCACTCCGGCCAGCTATCGACTGATGGACGGCAACAGCGTGCATTCCTACAAATTCGTCAATGCCGATAACGAAGTTCACTACGTGAAGTTCCATTGGAAGAGCTTGCAGGGGATCAAGAACCTGCGCCCGCATGAGGTTGAAGAGGTCCAGGGCAAGGATTACAGCCACATGACCAATGATCTGGTCTCTGCAATCAACAAAGGCGACTTTCCGAAGTGGGATCTGTACATCCAGGTGCTTGAACCGGAAGATCTGGGCACGTTCGATTTCGACCCGCTGGATGCCACCAAGATCTGGCCGGATGTTCCCGAACAGAAGATCGGCCAGATGGTGCTGAACCGCAACGTCGACAACTTCTTCCAGGAAACCGAACAGGTAGCCATGTCGCCAGCCAACCTGGTACCAGGTATCGAGCCTTCCGAGGACCGCCTGCTGCAAGGCCGCCTGTTCGCCTACGCAGATACGCAGATGTATCGGGTCGGCGCGAACGGCCTGAGCCTTCCGGTTAACAAGCCACGTGTCGCAGTGAACAACGGCAACCAGGACGGCGCGATGAATGCCGGCCACACCAGTTCCGGGGTGAACTACGAGCCCAGCCGTCTGGCGCCGCGGGAACAGGTTGAACGTGCCCGTTACAGCGAGACTGCATTGCAGGGCACAACCCAGCAGAAAAAGATCCAGCGCGAGCAGAACTTCAAGCAGACCGGCGAGCTGTATCGCTCATACACCAAACAGGAGAAGTCTGACCTGGTGCAAAGTTTCGGGCAGGCCCTGGCGATCACAGATGACGAAAGCAAGCACATCATGCTCTCGTTCCTGTACAAGGCTGATGCCGACTATGGCACCCGCGTAACCAAGGTTGCCAATGGCGACCTGAGCAAAGTGAAGGCTCTGGCTGCCCAGCTGGAAGACTGACCAGGATGATGCCAGCCCGGCGGGCTGGCATCAGCTTTCTCCGACCTGATGCACTGCCTGTGCTGATCAGTCACCGCTGCGAACTACTTCCTGGCATCCTTTCGGTAAAACACACTGCCTAAACGCCGATACCAGGGCGCAGCAAACTGCTCCTCGGGCGTCGGCCAGTTAATCTTTTTGCTTTCGCATTTCACTATCCCGCTCGGCCCCAGCCGCAACCGCCAACGTTGGGCCTGGGAGAAGGGCTGACCTGCCTCGGTGTGCACCACCAATAGATTGTAGTCGAGCTGCTTTTCGATAGGGTGCGCCTCAATGGAAGCAAAGGGGTCTGCCTCGTTAGCAGGAACGAACAGGCGGTGCTTGCTGGTCTGAATCATTTCGCAGAGCTGTTCGCAATCCAGGCTCAACCGTTCCTGAATCTCATCCTGCTCCAGGGCATCCTTGTCCAGGTTGAGCTCCGAGCGGTAGCAGATGATCTGCCGTTCATCGTTGGATGCCCAGTTCCCGGAGTGCTCGAGTATCTGACGCGGCAATGCAGGCAGCCTGCGGTAGTCCAGCCAGACTCTTTGCAAGGCCAGTAGTTTTTGGGTGTATGGCATGAACAGGCGGATTTTCCAGCGCGGCTTACCCTTGCGTAGCCACCGGGTTATCCCGGTAATCATATCGTCACGCAACAGATCGCGGATGGCATAGACCAGTGCGATTCCCAACAGCAGCGCCAGCGAAAGCTTTTCACTGGCATCCCGCGCATTGAACAGGAAATAGGTAAACAGCGACATGATCAACATGGTCGACGCTGCCTTGACCAGCTTGCGCGTGCCCGCACCCAGCTCGGTGACTTTGGAGCGCAGCAATACCGGATATTCGAGCAGCCGGTGGTACAGACTCATGCGGTTCCAGACCCGGGTTGGCGAACCGCGGAAGTCACTCAGGTATTCGCGCTCCTTGCGATACTTGTGTTCCTGCCGCAAAAAGTCCGCTACCGCTTGTTTCAGCTCCTCGTCCAGCTCAGCAAAGCCCGGATGGGTCATGCACTCCAGCAGAAACTGCTCGGCACGCCACGAAAAATAGATATCCATCTGCCGGAAATAACGGCGCTGGTTGCTCTGCTCCGGACTGGATTTACGCACTCGCTGGGCGAAATTCTGACTTAACCGAAGTGCTCGCTTGAGCGGTTCGTCGAGGACGTCCGCGTTCTGAACCTGCTGGCGCAGGCGGTCGATAGACGCGCGATACTGGAACAGCCAGGAGCCGTACATGATCTCGTAGTAGGGAGAAAGGAGCACGAACGAACGGTCGGCCTTGCTCACGCGGTCCTTGTCCGGCAGCCCCAGCAGGCCGAAGCGGTGCTCCAGAGACGTGAAGAAGAATTGTTGCTCGCTCAGCGTCCAGACCGACAGATTGCTGTCGTGCGGGGTGAACAGGTACATCTCGACCTTATGCCGACCCGGCTTGCGCAGAGTTCGAGTCAACTGCAGACGGTAATCGCCCTTGCGCTTGAGTGAATACACGCCCCCTCCTCTGACATGCGGTGAACAAGCCGAGAAACTGATACCTGGCCCGGTTATCTTTGCGTGCGGTACGCGCCCGGGCGGGATCAACCCGAAGGGAAGTCTGCTGAATCGATCCGCATGCCGTCCCCCAGGTCCGTCGCCATCCTAGCATAGAGCGTGGACGCCGATGGTGAGGCCCGCCTGTGCCCAGGGGCGCGATTTCAGACCAGCCTGGCATCGAGACTATTCTGCGCGAGCAGCCTGGCCTGGTCGTCAGTCATCCCCAGGCTTTCGTGCAATGCCATGAAGTTTTCCAGTACATAACCACCGAAGTACGCGGGGTCGTCTGAATTCACCGTGACCTTCACGCCCTTCTCAAGCAGCTGCAAGATGTTGTGCTCGCGCATACTGTCAAAAACGCAAAGTTTGATGTTGGACAAGGGGCAGACTGTCAACGGGATCTGCTCCTCGACCAATCGTTCGATGAGCCGCGGATCCTCCGCTGCCCGCACGCCATGGTCAATGCGGCTCACCTTGAGCAGATCCAGCGCTTGCCAGATATATTCCGGCGGGCCTTCCTCCCCTGCGTGGGCCACTGCCAGCAAGCCCTCGGCACGCGCCTTGGCGAAGACGCGTTCGAATTTGCTGGGTGGATGGCCCATCTCGGAGCTATCCAGCCCGACGGCGAAAAAGGAATCCCGGTACGGCATCGCCTGCTCAAGCGTGTTGAAAGCCTCTTCCTCAGACAAGTGACGCAGAAAGCTGAGGATCAGCCCACCATTGATGCCCAGCTTCTCGCGCCCGTCGCGCATGGCCGAGCTGATGCCTTGAAGCGCGACCTCGAACGGAATGCCGCGATCGGTATGTGTTTGCGGGTCGTAGAAGGGCTCAACATGCACCACACCCTGGGCTTTGCAGCGCTGCAGATACGCCCAGGTGAGGTCATAGAAATCCTGCTCGGTGCGCAAAACGTCTGCCCCCTGGTAATACAAATCCAGAAATTCCTGGAGGTTATTAAAGGCATAGGCCTGGCGCAGCATCTCGACATTCGCCCAGGGCAAGCCGACCGCGTTGCGCTCCGCAAGCCTGAACAGGAGCTCCGGCTCGAGCGACCCTTCCAGATGCAGGTGCAGTTCAGCCTTGGGTAAATCCACCAGCCATTGTTCGTCCATCTTTACCTCCGGGTCGGGCTGCGCCATTGAGCGGCGCCGTTCCGTTGATCCAAGCATGAGCTGTGCCATGCGCAATGGCGGCGCATGGTAAAGGTTCCTGACTCTCTGGCCAGCTTTTTTGATCACGGCCTGAGCCTCAATCGACGAATCGATCCGGCGTTTGGCCCCGCTCGAACGTGGCCGCTCCGGACGAGAGCCGAATTGAACAACATTGGTGCAGCCCCTCAACTCACTGCTCTATTTTAGCGCACGCATTGCCGCGCGGTCGCGCGCAGTGCCCCGCTGAAGCAGGTTTTGCCGTGATATCAACCTTGGCCCGGTTTATGCCTGTCTGGTAACTGCACCGCTGCGTTCGCTGCCTCACGCCCTGGCGCAGCGCTGAGCGCGGCTGGAAAGCGCTGAAGCTTGTACTGTTCAGCCAAATGTTATGAATGAGGAAGGTCGATGACTGCAGCCTGGCATCTCGAACAGGTCGATAGCGCCATTAGCTGGCAGGCTGGCCTGGACATTGGCGTCAGTCGCCGGGCAGGACGCACCGTTATCGACCGGTTGCACCACCGTGGCCCGCTGCGCATACAGCGTCCGCTGCATCCGGAAGGCCCGGACTGTCCGCACTTGTATATCCTGCATCCGCCAGGCGGTCTGGTCAGTGGCGACACCCTGCGATTGAACACCCACATCGGCGCTGACGCAGCCGCGTTGCTCACTACGCCGTCATCAGGCAAGTGTTATCGCGCACGCGAGAACGGCACTCTGCAACAACAGCTCACCCGTCTCACCGTCGAAGCGGGGGGCTCGCTTGAATACCTGCCGCAGGACACGATCGCCTTCGAGGGTTGCAACGCGCGCCTCTCCACACGGGTTGATCTGCAAGCTGATGCGCGGATGTGTATGTGGGATTTGCTGTGCCTGGGCCGGCCGGCTGCGGATGAGGGCTTCACCAGCGGCTGTGTCAGTCAGCACCTGGATATCTGGCGCGACGGCCGGCCGGTCTACATCGAGCGTAATCGCTTCATGGGTGACGACGCGCTGCTGTCAGCCCGCTGGGGGCTGGGTGGCTGCTTCGTCAGCGGCACCTGGTTGGCCACGCTGACGCTGGATCGCGACGCGCTGGACGCGCTGCGGGAGGAGTACGCCGACGTCCCGCAACTGGTTTTTACCCAGCGAAATGGCCTCTTTATCGGCCGCTACCTCGGCCACTGCGCCGAACATGCCCGACTTACCTTCATGCGGCTGTGGCAACAGCTGAGGCCGCGCATCAATGGGCGGCGCGGTTGCGCGCCGCGGATTTGGAATACCTGAACGGAGTGTACCCATGGAGCTTTCGCCCCGTGAGAAAGACAAGCTCATGCTGTTTACCGCAGCACTGGTCGCCGAGCGCCGTCTGGCGCGAGGCGTGACCTTGAACTACCCCGAAGCCATGGCTTACATCAGCGCCGCCATTATGGAAGGCGCCCGTGACGGCCGCAGCGTGGCAGACATGATGAGCTACGGCCGCACGCTGCTCAGCCGCGAACAGGTCATGCCCGGCGTGCCGGAACTGCTCGGCGAAGTGCAGGTTGAAGCCACTTTCCCGGACGGCACCAAGCTGGTGACCGTTCATGATCCGATCATATGAGGCGCACCGATGATACCCGGAGAAATCCAGACGCTTGAAGGCTCGCTGACCCTGAACGCCGGGCGCGAAACGCTACGCCTGAGCGTGGCCAACACCGGTGATCGGCCGGTGCAGGTCGGCTCGCATTACCATTTTGCCGAAACCAATGCGGCGCTGCGTTTCGATCGCGACGCCGCCCGGGGCTTTCGGCTCAACATAGCCGCCGGCACTGCGGTGCGTTTCGAACCCGGCCAGAGCCGGGAGGTGGAGCTGGTAGCACTATCCGGCGAGCGCAAGGTGTTCGGCTTTCGCGCACAGGTCATGGGCAGTCTCTGATGCCGCCTGAAAATCAATTTGTAGCAGTCCGTCACCTGGCTGGACCGCACGGGGAGGCAACATGGAAATAAGCAGGCAGGCCTATGCGGAGATGTACGGGCCTACCACCGGCGATAGGGTGCGGCTCGGCGATACCGAGCTGTGGATCAGCGTCGAGAAGGACTACACCCGCTACGGCGAGGAGGTGAAGTTCGGCGGTGGCAAGGTTATCCGTGACGGCATGGGGCAGAGCCAGCGCGGCCGCACAGATACGCCTGACACCGTGATCACCAATGCGCTGATTCTGGACTGGTCGGGCATCTTCAAGGCGGACGTCGCAATCAAGGACGGGCTTATCCAGCAGCTGGGCAAGGCCGGCAATCCGGACATCCAGCCCGGCGTGGACATCATCATCGGCCCGGGCACCGAGGTCATCGCCGGCGAAGGCATGATCCTTACCGCCGGCGGCATCGATGCGCATATCCATTTCATCTGCCCGCAGCAGATCGATGAGGCGCTGATGTCCGGCGTCACCACCATGCTCGGCGGCGGGACCGGGCCGGCTACAGGCACCAACGCTACTACCTGTACGCCGGGCGCCTGGCATATGGCGCGGATGCTCGAGGCGGCCGAGTCGTTGCCGATGAATGTGGGTTTTCTCGGCAAGGGCAACGCCAGCCTGCCTGATGCGCTGGAAGAACAGATCGAAGCCGGTGCCATGGGCCTGAAGCTGCACGAGGATTGGGGCACCACACCGGCGGCGATCGATTGCTGTCTGAGTGTCGCCGATGCCTACGATGTGCAAGTGGCGATTCACACCGATACGCTGAATGAATCCGGCTTCGTCGAGGACACACTCGCAGCCATCAAGGGGCGGGTGATTCATACCTATCACACCGAAGGCGCGGGCGGCGGTCACGCCCCGGACATCATCAAGGCCTGTGGCGAGCCAAACGTGCTGCCCTCCTCCACCAATCCGACGCGCCCCTACACCATCAATACCGTCGACGAGCATCTCGACATGCTCATGGTCTGCCATCACCTGGACCCGGCCATTGCCGAAGACGTCGCCTTCGCCGATTCGCGCATCCGCCGCGAGACCATCGCCGCCGAGGACATCCTGCATGACCTCGGCGCGTTCAGCATGATCTCGTCGGACTCCCAGGCGATGGGCAGGGTCGGCGAGGTGATCACCCGCACCTGGCAGACTGCACACAAGATGAAGGTGCAGCGCGGTCCATTGCCGGAGGATAACGACTGGTCGGACAACTTCCGCGCGCGCCGCTACATTGCCAAGTACACCATCAACCCGGCTGTCACCATGGGTATCGGGCACCTGGTTGGCTCGGTGGAGCCAGGCAAGCTGGCGGATCTGGTGCTCTGGAAACCGGCCTTTTTCGGTGCCAAACCCAGCCTGATTCTCAAGGGCGGAGCCATCGCCGCCGCCCCCATGGGCGACCCGAACGCGTCAATTCCGACACCCCAGCCGGTGCATTATCGGCCCATGTTCGGTGCGCTCGGCAAGGCCATGAACCACACCTGCGTCACCTTTGTCTCCCAGGCGGCGCTGGACGCCGGCATCAAGGAACGGCTCGGGTTGCCCCGGCGCCTCGAAGCCGTACGCAACACGCGGACCATCAGCAAGGCGGATATGAAACTCAACGACTACCAGCCGACGATCAGCGTGGATCCGCAGACCTACATTGTGGAGGCAGACGGCGTCGCCCTGTTATGCGATCCCGCCGAAGACCTACCGCTGGCGCAACGCTACTTTCTTTTCTGAGGAGGCTTAGATGCTCGAATGTCACCAATGGCTGGACGACACAGGGCCGGTTCACCATGAGCTGGAGCTGACTTACGAGATGCGTACCCGCAGTCGGCTGCGCACCCACACGCGAGCAGGCGTCGAGGTGGGGCTGTTTTTGCCGCGTGGCCGCGTTTTGCGCGAAGGCGACCGTCTGCTGGCCAATGACAATACGGTGGTGATGATCCACGCCGAGCCGGAGCCGCTATCACGCGTGCTCTGTGACGACCCGCTGCTGCTGGCCCGTGCCGCCTACCACCTGGGCAACCGGCACGTTGCGCTGGAAGTACTGCCAGGGCAGTTGCGCTATCTGCGCGATCATGTGCTGGAGGCCATGCTCATCGGGTTGCGGCTGGAGGTGGAGGATATCTTTGCGCCGTTCAATCCCGAGCCCGGCGCTTACCACGGGCACGCGCATAGCGTCGCCACACCGCCAGCGCCTTTTGTTCGGCTGAACGGCAAGCAGCATGTCGAGCACTGAACAGGCCGACAGGGCCCTGTTGCGGGTACTCCAGCTGGCCAGCCCAGCGCTGCCGATCGGCGGCTATGCCTACTCCCAGGGTATGGAATATGTCGTGGAACAGGGCTGGGTGACCGATCTCGACTCGGCAGTGGAATGGCTCGACGGGCTGGCGACGCGATCGCTGGGGTACCTGGATATTCCGCTACTGATGCGCCAGTACGTGGCCATGGATGATGGCGACCTGGATGCCGTCTCTGAATGGAACGACTGGCTGCTGGCCAACCGCGAAACGGCTGAACTTTATCTGGAAGACAGCCAGCAAGGCGGCGCGCTGTTGCGGCTGCTCTGTTCGTTGGAAATTCCGCTGGCGCTGGACTGGCCCAGGGGCGAACCCATCGCCCTGATGACCGCCTTCGCCATGGCCGGCTGGCATTGGCAGACTGGTGCACACCAGCTGGCACTCGGCGTGCTCTGGAGCTGGCTGGAAAACCAGACCGGTGCCGCAACCAAACTGATTCCGCTGGGCCAGACCGACGCCCAACGGCTGCTCGACCACCTGTTGCCGCGTCTGCCGGTGATCGTCAACGCAGCGACGCAGCTGCATGACGACGAACTCGGCGCTGGCTTGCCCGGTCTGGCCTTTGCCAGCGCCCGGCACGAACACCAATACACACGACTGTTTCGATCATAAGGAGCACTACATGAATACCAAACCCGCATTGCGCGTGGGGATTGGCGGCCCGGTCGGTTCGGGCAAGACCGCACTGGTCAGCACGCTGTGCGAGCACCTGTATCCCCACTACAACCTGGCGGTGATTACCAATGACATCTACACCCGCGAGGATGCCGATTTCCTGCTGCGCAACCAGGCGCTGCCGGCTGATCGCATTCTCGGCGTGGAAACCGGCGGCTGCCCGCACACCGCCATCCGCGAAGATGCATCGATGAACCTCGCCGCCGTGGCGGAACTGCAGGAACGCTTCCCGGGTGTTGAACTGATTCTGGTGGAAAGCGGCGGTGATAACCTCGCGGCGACCTTCAGTCCGGAGCTGTCGGATCTGACGCTCTACGTGATCGACGTGTCCGCCGGCGACAAGATCCCGCGCAAGGGCGGCCCCGGCATTACCCGCTCGGACCTGCTGATCATCAACAAGACAGACCTCGCACCGCTGGTTGGCGCTGACCTCGGCGTCATGGACCGCGATGCGAAGAAGATGCGCGGCGAGCGGCCCTTTGTGTTTTCCAATCTGAAAAGTGGCGCGGGTGTCGACGACATCATCGCCTTCATTGTTCGCGAAGGCATGCTGCGTCCATTACCCGCATCTGCCGCAGAAGGAGTCTGACCATGGGTCACCTGATAAGCCGTACCTTCACCCTGACCGCACTGATCGCCCTGCCGACACTGGCGCATGCTCACCCCGGACACACCGAGCTCGGCGGACTGGCCGCCGGGCTTGGGCATCCCATCGGCGGGCTTGACCATCTGCTCGCCATGGTTGCGGTCGGGCTTTGGGCGGCGCAGCTCGGTGGACGTGCGCGCTGGTTGTTACCGGTATTGTTCGTTGCCTTCATGCTCGCCGGCGCCGGCCTGGGCATGGCCGGCATAGCAGTTCCTGGCGTCGAGCAGGGTATAGTCGGCTCGGTACTGGCGCTCGGGCTTCTGCTGCTCTGGGCCAGGCGCGTGCCGTTGCTGCCTGGTGCAGTACTGGTATCCGCTTTCGCTGTGATGCACGGGGTGGCGCACGGTGGTGAGATGCCGCCCGGCGCAGAGATGACGCTGTATATGCTCGGCTTTGCGCTGAGCACTGCAGTTCTGCATTTGGTCGGCGCCGGACTGGGTAGCTGGAGATCAACCTGGCTGTCACGGGTTATCGGCGCTGCGATTGCGCTGGCCGGGGTGGGTCTCGCGCTCACCTGACAGGCGTATTTCACGGCTGGCGGCTGCTGAGAATATGCAGCAGACCGCCACACTCCACCATCGGATCCTCACAATTGATGATGATCTCCGAGCGGGCCAGGATGTAGCACTTGCCGGTGATGCTGTTCTCTACCAGCTGATGGTCGCCGGCCTGGTTCACGCCGGTGAATTCACCGATAAAGCCGGTATCACGCAGAGAAACGGTTTCAAGCCGGTCGCCCTGTTTGATACTGCCTTCGTAGTGCATCAGCGCCAGACGCGCCGAAGTACCGGTGCCGGTAGGACTGCGGCAAATCACTCCCGGATGCACATAGGTGGCAGAGCGTGACCGGTAAAAACTGTCGGACAGTTGCTCCACCGGCCCCATGTAATGCAGAAACGGCAGCGGCCCGACTTCGCCCAGCGTGTAATGCGAAAAACCACGCTCGGCCTGCAGGGCATCGACAATGGCATGGGCGCAGGCAGCCAGCTCCAACTCCTCTTCCCGCACTAACGAAAACCCCAGTGCGGGCGCGTCTACCAGCGCATAAAAGCCGCCACTATAGGCAACGCTGTAGGTCACATCGCCAATCGCCGGCACATGGATGCTATTCCGGTAGCTGTGAATGTAGGTTGGCAGGCCTTCGCAGGTAATGGCTTCGACTACGCCGTCCTGCACCACGGCCTCGATATGCACCTGACCGGCAGCCGATTCCATGACGAAACGCTGGCGGCCTTCGCGTTTTTGCACCATGCCGCATTCCAGAACGGCCGTAGCAGTACAGATGGTATTGGACCCTGAATAGATGGGATAGCCCATCACTTCCATGACGATGTAGCCGACCTCCGCCGCAGGATCGTTCGTCGGCACGATCAGATCCACCGACATTTCGGGTATGCCGTAAGGCTCGGTGAGCAGCAAACGGCGCAGCCCATCCGCCTCGTTGCTCAAATACTGCATCTGCTGTCTGACCGTGTCGCCCGGCAACGGCCCAATCCCACCAATGACAATACGGCTGACATCTCCGCCCGCATGGGTGTCGATCAGCTTCAGCGAAAGCTCCTCTTTCATCAGTCAGCCCTCAGCGCAAAGCGCGCGCCGTGCTGCGCCCATTCCGAATCGGGAACGATGACGATCTTGCCCAGAAAGTTGTTCGAGCGATGGACGAAAAAGGCCTCCGCAGCGTGCAGCTCGGACAGCTTGAACGCACCAAAGAGGACCGGCCGCAACTGGCCGGAGCGGATCCAGGCAATCAGCTGTTCGGCCTCTTCCCGTGTGCCGTGTGACACCCCGAATATCTGCACCTGGTACAGATAGATGCGCGTCCACATAATCTCGCTGACATTGTTGCCGCTGGCCCCGGCAATGCTCAGTCGCGGATAGGTCGTACGGCGGGTCATATCGAAGATCATGGTATCGATGAAGCGATTGGTCATCTCGCCGCCGACCAGATCCATCACCGCGTCAATCGGCGCTCCGCCCGTCACCCCACGCACTCTGTCGATGAAGCCGCTCATGTCGGAGCGATCGAAAACCGCTTCGGCACCCAGCACGCGCAGCGCTTCAGCCTTGTCCTGCTGGCTGAGCGCATAGGGAATGGCACCGAGGATACGGCAGAGCTGGATCAGAGCCGTACCCACGCCCCCGCTGGCGCCACTGACCAGCACCCGCTCACCAGCCTTCACCTGAGCCGCAGTGAGCATATGCAGCGCCGTTTGATAAGAGCACATACCCAGCGCCGCGAGCTCTGCATCGGCGAGTTCAGGGTTGGCAATGTGGTGAAATTGCGTCGAAGGCACGGCGATGTACTCAGCGAAACCGCCGTCTGCACCATGTCCGTAATAATCCGGGGTGAGATTGATGTCTCTCCGGTCATCGGCGTACAGGTTGAAATCCAGTAGCCCCCGCTCACCGATTCGCTCTGGCTCAACCCCATCGCCGACCGCCACCACAGTGCCCACCACGTCTGCGCCCTGAATACGGGGGAACGTCAATGTAGGCGCTCCGGCAATCTGGAACGAGGTCATTTCAGCCTTGTCCCGCGTCGGGTACAGCCCCTCGCGCGCCTTGCGATCGGTATTGTTTTTGGCCGTCGCGCTGATCTTGACCAGCACCCCGCCCGGTTTTGGCTGCGGGACAGGGATATCCTGGCGGTATTCCAGCTTGTCCAGGCCGCCGTGCCCGGTGAGGATCATTGCCGACATGCTTTGCGGAATGGGTATCGGAGCTCTGGCAGACATGCGGGGGGCCTCGCAGAAAAGATCATCTCGACTCACCTTAGCAGAAGCTCGCCTCCCAGCTAGTAGCCGGTCATTTCAAGGTAGCCTACCCCTGTGTGGCTCCCGCCGAAACGAATCGGACCTTCCCAGTACGGGATGGTGGTGCCCATCCAGGCCTGCTCGTTCAGTGGTTCGGTGGTCACATCAAAAGCCCTGCTGGGTATTCTGAGGCGCCAACGGGTAGGCACCTCGCGCCCTGCGACGGTCGTCTCGTCCAGCGGCTCCAGCTCTATCGCGCCGGGAGCCAATGGCTGTGTTTCGCCATCCGGCTGAATCCAGGTGCCTGAATAATAGTGGCTGCCATCGGTGCTGCGCAGGCGAAACAACATCAGCTTTTCACCGCCATCCAGATGCAGGGAAAACCAGTCCCAGCCCTGCTGGTTGGCGGCCAGCGGCTGACTGCTCCATTCTCGGTCCAGCCAGGCTTGTCCGGTGACGATATGCCGCTGACCTTCCCATTCGATGGCACCTTCGACGCTGAAAAAAGGCTGACTGTAGTAATAGGACGCCTGATCGCCCTCGGATTTGCGGCTATAGCCCTGTTCACCCTGGAGCACGACGGGTCGGTCCGCGGTTAGATTGAGCTGATAGCTGAAGTCCTCCCCGGCTGCCTTCACCGACAGCGCGCTTAAACTGTCTTGTCCTTGTGTGTCTCTTGCCTGCGCGAGTGACCAGTCATCTATCCAGGCCTCGAAGGGCTCCACCCGCACGCCCGCCTGCCCCACGCCGCCCCGCGCCAACCGATCAGCATATTTATGGCCACCAGCATGGGTAACCGCAGAGTGACCCAGCCAGACCTGGGCACTGTTCCAACCGGCCTCCGCTTCCAGAGGCGTCTGCGGTTGCAGCGCCTGACGGAACAAGGTCCATTGCGCGCCCCATTCCCGGCCATCTTCATCCGTCAGGTTGGCGGTGACATACCACCATTCGATGCGGTAGTCCGGGTGGGCGCCATGATCAGCGGGGAATTCGAAACGACGATCCGGGGAAACCTCGGTGAAACCCTCCGCCTGCTCACCGAGGCCGGCGAATCCCGCATCCACTGATTGCTGCTCAGGTTCGCAACCGGCCAATCCCAGCATCGCCAGCAGCACGAAGAGGCAAGAGAATCTATGCATTATGGGCAAACTGCCTCAGCAACTGGGTGGGGCCGACCCGCACGATGCGCCACACCGGGCTGATGCTGGCCAGCAATACGGCCAGCAAGGCAAAGCCTGCCAGGGTCAACCATTGGAAGGGAAACCAGTGCCAGGGCAGCCGCCAGCCGAATGCCTGGACATTGACCACCTCGACCAGACACCAGGCCAACGCCAGCCCGACCGGTATTGCCAGCACGCAGGTCAAGGTAGCAAGCATGAGCATCTGCGCCAGACTCAGCCAGGCCAGACGGGACGGTCGCAAGCCCATCGCCCACAAAGGCGCCAGCTGGCTGAGTCTGGCATCGGCAAGGCTGAGCAAACTGGTAAAGAGCGCAACGGCTGCCACGCCCAGTGTCAGGGTATTGAGTGCGGCGGTGGCGGAGAAGGTCTGCTCGAAGACTTGCTGCGAATAACGTTTCAGCGCTGCCTGATCAATCAGGCTGAAGCCACCCAGTTCGAAGTTGTCTTGCAGGCCGGCGACCAGATCACTGATCGCCGCCTCGTCGACCAACAGGCCAATACTGCTTACTTCCAGACCGGGCCAGCGCTGGTTGAGCTGCTCGGCCGACACCAGCAACTGGCCCTTGGGATTCCCGTAATCGGCGTAGCGTCCCAGCACGGGTAGTGTCCAGATACCGTCGGGGGTTTCCAGCTCAATGGCATCTCCCAATTCAATGTCGAGCCGGTAGGCCAGTTGTTCGCTGATCACTGCGCCGCGCCCCTGGGCCAGTTGGTCCCAGGCCCCGGGGACGGCCTCAATCAACGGCCAGCGCCTCGCGTAGAGCGGATGATCAATAACCCCGCTGACTTCCGTTGGCCAATCCCGGACCCGACTCTGCACCTGCCAACTAGGCAGCTGAGCCTGCACGCTCGGTTGCCGACTTAACCACTGCTCAATGCTATCTGCCTGAGCCTGGGATTCGGGGCGCAGGTAGAGATCGGCAGCCAGACGCTGGTCCAGCCAGCTGGTGAAGGTCAGGCGAAAGCCTTCGGTCATGCTGCCTACGCCAATGTTCGCCGCCAGCGCCAGCAACAAGGCCATCAGTGCCAGACTCAAACCCGACAGCTGCTGCTGACTGTCAGCCCAGAACCAATGCCCGAGAGGGCTGCGCGCGAGCTTTCTGCCTCCACGCAGCAGCAGACTCAGCACCAGTGGCAATAACCAGGCTGCACCGAGCAATAAGCAGCCAAGCAGCATGAATCCCGTCAATAGGCTTTCACCGACGTAGATCAAGATGCCCGCGACCAACAACAGCAGCACGCCCATGATCGCCAGGCGCCTGATGCTGCGAGCCTGCGCATCCCGCCAGGCTTGCGGTCGCGCCCAGGCCAGCACCGGCATGCGCATGGCTTTCAATACACTGCTGCCGCCAGCCAGCAAGGTGCCGGCAAGGCTCATTGCCAGGCCGGTCAGCCACCACTGCGAATCGAGCACCAGTTGACCGGCCACCTGAGCGCCGTATAAACCACGCAGGCTGGCGGCCAGATCACCGACCAGCAAGGAGGCCAGAGCAAAACCGCTGAGTACGCCGAGACTCCCGCCGACCAATGCCAGTACCAGCAGCTCCAGCAACAGCGCGCAGACCACCAGACGCAAGCTGGTGCCGCAGGCACGCAGCGTCTGCAACAGGCCGCGCCGTTGCTCCATGGCCAAACCCGCCGCGGCGTGCACGATGAAAAGCCCGACAATGAAGGCGAGCAGCCCCAGGGCGGTGAGATTCATATGGAAGCTGTCAGTCAGACGCTGCAGATCGCCTTCGTCGCGTACGTCCCAGCGCAGCGCCACCTGCTCCGGCAAGGGCGGCTGATTCGCCGCAAACGCGCCCTCTACCAATAACTGACTGAGTCGGCCAGATTGATCAAGCATCCGCTGCGCCACGCCGATATCAACCAGTAACATGCCCGGCGGCACGGCCGCGAGGGACTGCAGCGGGGGCAGCGCATGCCCGTTCGCCAATTGCGCGGTATCGCCACTCGACAGCCCCAGCTCGGCAAGCGTGTCGGGTGCAATCCAGGTTCGCCCGGGCGGAACCAGAAACCCGACGAGATCCACCTGCTGTATGGTGCCGACCACGCTGCCCTGCTCGGGCACACTCAGCGGCTCGATGCCGGTCAAGCGTAAACGCGTCGCCGCCCCGTCGGGCCCGTTAAGGGTAACGCTGCCCTGCAGAACGGGCGAGACAGGCCAGCCAGCACGGCGCAGCGTAACGAAGTACTCCTGATCGAATGGCTGATTACCCGGACTGACCAGCACACTCTGGTTGTCCTCGCCAAACAGGCCCGCTGCGCGGTCATAACTATCACGGGCCTGTTCGTTGAGCGCCTGAACACCCGTCCACAGACCTGTCGCCAGCCATAAACCCACCAGCAAACAGACGCCCTGCAAAGGGTGACGCCGCCAATGACTCAGCAGGGTTCGCAGCACCCAGCCCAGGCGTTCAATCATGGAAGGCTGTCACCAACGATACGGCCCGCAGACAGCGTTACCTGACGGTCCAGGCGAGCAGCCAGCCGGGCGCTATGGGTGACCATCAGCAAACTGGATTCAGCCTCTCGCACCAGCTCCAGCAATAACGTCATCACTTCATCAGCTGTGTGTTCATCCAGATTACCGGTCGGCTCGTCCGCCAGGATCAACGGCGGCCGTACGGCCAGCGCGCGGCCGACAGCGACGCGTTGTTGCTGTCCGCCGGATAACTGCTCCGGATAGCGATCAAGCAATGAAGCCAGCCCGAGACGTTCGGCCAGAAGCGCTAGCCAGGCGGTGTCCTCACGGCCAGCCAACCGCGCCTGAAAAGCCAGGTTATCAGCGACCTTCAGCGAAGGAACGAGATTGAACTGTTGGAAGATGACAGCGACGCGATCACGGCGGTAGGCGGCACGAGCCGCTTCACCTAACCCTGTCAGCGAAGTTCCGGCGACCTTGATCTCGCCCGCGTCCGCCTGATCCAGACCCGCCACCAGATGCAACAGCGTACTTTTGCCACTGCCCGACTCGCCCATCAAAGCGAGCGTATGCCCCGCAGTCAGCCGGAGATCGACTCCGTTGAGCACTTGCAAAGGCCCCTGAGGGTTTTGATAACTCTTGGTCAGCGTGCTGACTTCAAGCATTGGCAGACACCCCGACCAATCGATGCCAACGGATTGGTCGTAAGATCGGTAAACGAACAGAGCGAAGGAGATTTGAATTCATGCGTGCAGTATAGGTCCGCCGCACCAGAGCGTGTATTCCAGACATCGAAACGGCACTTACGGCAACGGAGAAAGGGCATCTAGCGAACGCCTGCCCGGTTTTTGACGCTCCAAAAGAAAAACCCCGCCGAAGCGAGGTTTTATAGAACTTGGTTGCTGATCATTATCCTTAACGATCATGCCATCCCGGCGTTACCACTGGTCATCTTCCTGATGACACGCCATCCTGGCTCTATCCCTGACCATCGTCCTTAACGTAGCGTCATCCCGACACTGTCCTTGACCGCCATCCTGCGATCTTTGCCATCCTGGCTCTGTCCCTGACATCATCCTTAACGTAGCGTCATCCTGACACTGTCCTTGACCGCTATCCTGCGATCTTGCCCTCCTGGCACTATCCCTGATATATCTTCCCTGGTACCGCTCCCTGATCCCTATTGATCTGTCGCGCTTCCTTGCTTGCTCCTAGCCAGACCGATAGTACGCAGGGTCACGAATGGCGGAAATAGTCCTTTACCACCACGCCGTGTAAGCAAAGGCTTACACGGCGTGGAAATCCGGCAGACGAGCACCGCGCTTCAGAATTGATCCGCATCCAACTCATACAGCGGCTCGCTGCCAGCACGAACGGAGGCGCTCAACGACTGCACCCGCGGCAGCAACCGCTTGAAGAAGAATCGCGCCGTGCCGAGCTTGGCCTTATAGAATCCATCGGCGTCCTGCTCCAGGCAGGCCGCGGCGACTTTGGCCATCTTTGCCCACATATAGGCATAGGCGGTGTAGCCGAACACATGCAGATACTCGACCGATGCGGCACCGATCTCGTTCGGGTTACTGCGGCTACGCTCTATCACCTGTGCGGTCAGCTCCTCCAGATTGGCCAGGGCATCCGCCAGGGGCTGGATGAACTCGGCCAGCGCCTGATCCTGATTGTCGGCAATAAAGGTTTTCACTTCCTCAGCGAACACCTTGAAGAACGCACCGCCATTAGCAACAGTCTTGCGCCCCATCAGATCCAGCGCCTGGATGCCGTTGGTACCTTCGTAAATCTGTGAGATACGCACGTCACGCACCAACTGCTCCTGGCCCCACTCGCGTACATAACCATGGCCACCGAACACTTGCTGGCCGTGCACGCAGTTTTCCAACCCGATGTCAGTGAAAAATGCCTTCGCGATCGGGGTCAGCAAAGCGACCAGATCCTCACCCTTTTTGCGGATGTCAGCGTCTTCGGCAAATTTGCTGATGTCCAGTTGCGAGCCAACATAGGTAGAGAAAGCCCGGCTGCCTTCTGTCATGGCCTTCATGGTCAACAACATGCGGCGTACATCGGGGTGCACGATGATCGGATCGGCCGCCTTGTCAGGCTGAACGGCACCGGTGGGCGCACGGCTCTGAATGCGGTCACGGGCGTAGGCAACGGCGCTCTGGTAGGACGCCTCCGAACAGCCAATGCCCTGAATGCCGATAGACAGTCGCTCGTAATTCATCATGGTGAACATCGCGTTGAGGCCCTTGTTGATTTCACCAACCAGGTAGCCTTCGGCACCGTCGAAGTTCATCACACAGGTCGCCGATGCCTTGATGCCCATCTTGTGTTCGATAGAGCCACAGCTGACCGCGTTGCGCTCGCCCAGGCTGCCGTCTTCATTGACCAGGAACTTCGGCACTACGAATAGCGAGATACCCTTGGGACCCGCCGGGGCATCAGGCAGCTTGGCCAGAACCAGATGGATGATGTTCTCGGTCAGATCGTGCTCGCCACCGGTGATAAAAATCTTGGTCCCTGTAACAGCGTAGGTGCCGTTGGCGTTCGGGACAGCGCGGGTGCGGATGATGCCCAGGTCAGTGCCGCAATGCGGCTCGGTCAGGCACATGGTGCCGGACCAGGTGCCTGCGTACATATTCGGCAGGTAGCGCTGCTTGAGCTCGTCGCTACCGTGCGCATCCAGCGCCAGACAGCTCCCGGCAGTCAGAGCCGGATACAGCGCAAAACTGTTGTTCGCGCCGTAGACCATTTCCTCAACCTGCACGCCCAGCGTCTTCGGCATGCCCAGGCCGCCGAGCTCCGGATTGCCCGCAAAGCCGACCCAGCCGCCTTCGGAATAGGTGCGGTAGGCTTCCTTGAAACCGGAGGGCGTGGTCACTTCACCGTTATTCCACTGGGCGCCCTCTTCGTCCCCACTGCGGTTCAGCGGGGCGATTGTTTGCGAGGTGATCTTGCCCGCCTCTTCAAGCATGGCGTCGGCTGTCTCGGCATCGATAGTGTCAGCCAGTCCGGGCAGGCTCTGCCACAGTTTGTCGGCCTCGAAAACTTCATTGAGGACAAAACGGATATCGCGCAAGGGGGCTTTATAATCGGCCATGGACACTCCTATAGCAGTCGGCTCGCCCGGGGCATCCCGGAATATGCGGAGGATTGTAGCGCGACAACGAAAAGACCGATACCGTCTTTAAATGACTTCCGACCAAAGTCTGGTCACGAAATTGAGGAGGCAACTGCTGATCAGCACAACGCGGTAGCTTGTGCGGCCTGCGGAACGGGAGACTGAGCAGACTGCGATCTCTGGGCGTCCTTTGGACGCCGTCGCGCCGAGGGCGACCCTCCTACGAAAAGCGATGAGTGGCGTATATCTGGGTGCGGCCGTGGCGAACTCTACGCAACGCAGAAGTCTATCTAGTCTGCGGGCCCGGCAGCTGGCGCAAGTGTCGAAAACAGGGATGTTTTCGTCAAGCCTCCATGGATGGATTCACGGCGTCTTGCGGCAGTTGCCGGGCACGCGGGCGTGGGCAATCACCCACCACCGGAGCAGTACGGGTGCTTGGAAGCTGCCGGTTTGCCCAGCCTGCGCATTTCAACCTGGGCGTCCTTCGGACGCCGTCGCGCCGGGGGCGTCCCTCCTACGAAAAGCGGCCTGCGATCTGGCGGCGACAGGCTGCATAAAAAAGCCCCGAACCAGTCGGGGCTTTTTAGCTACAACTGGCAGGTTAGAACTGCTCGGCCGACATCTTCATCAGCGTATCGGCGCCAGCTTCAAGTGCCGCCAGGTGCGCCTGGGCCCGTGGCAACAGCCGCTTGAAGTAGAACTCCTGCGTTGCCAGTTTGGCCTCATAGAAATCAGTCTCGCTGGTACCAGCGTCCAGCTTTTCCTGCGCGACGACGGCCATCTTCAGCCAGACGAAAGCGAGGGTGACATAACCGGAGAACATCAGGAAATCCGTCGATGACGCTCCGACCTCCTCGCGGTTCTGCATCGAGCGCATGGCGATCTGCTGGGTCAACTCGCCCCACTGCTTGTTCAGCTCGCTAAGCCTGTTCACAGACTCTCCGAGCGTGGCGTGACCTTCATACTGCTGACACAGCTGATGCACCTGCTTGGTAAATACACGGAGCAGCTTACCCTGGCTCATCAGCACCTTGCGGCCGAGCAGGTCCAGCGCCTGAATACCGTTGGTGCCCTCATAGATAGGAGCAATGCGGCAGTCGCGCATTTGCTGCTCCTGACCCCATTCGCGGATGTAACCATGGCCACCAAACACCTGCATGCCGTGACTGGTGACTTCCAGTCCGGTATCAGTCATGAACGCCTTGCAGATCGGCGTCAGGAACGCCAACTGATCTTCCGCATCAGCCTTGGCCGCCTCGTCCGTGGAGTAATGCGCCTGGTCCAGCAGCTGCGCTGCATAATAGGCCAACGCCCGATTGCCCTCGTTGAAGGCTCTCATGGTCAGCAGCATACGACGCACATCGGGATGCACAATGATCGGATCCGCCGGCTTGTCAGGTGCCGCCGCGCCTGACAGCGAACGCATCTGCAGACGGTCCTTGGCGTAGGCTACTGCGCTCTGGTAGGACGCCTCACCATGGCAGAGACCCTGCATACCGGTGCCCAGACGTGCATGGTTCATCATGGTGAACATGCAGTTCAGGCCGCGATTGGCCTCGCCAATCAGGAAGCCGGTCGCGCCATCGAAGTTCATGACACAGGTCGCGGATGCCTTGATACCCATCTTGTGTTCGATCGAGCCGCACTTCAGAGCATTGCGTTCACCACTTTCGCCATTGGCATCAGGCAAAAACTTGGGAACGATGAACAGCGAAATACCCTTGGTACCGGCCGGCGCGTCGGGAAGCTTGGCCAGCACCAGATGCACTATATTTTCGGCCAGATCGTGCTCGCCACAGGAAATGAAGATCTTGGTGCCGGTAATCTGATAGCTGCCGTCAGCCTGGGGTACCGCACGGGTCTTGATCAGGCCCAGATCGGTGCCGCAGTGAGGCTCGGTCAGGCACATGGTGCCGGTCCAGTCACCCGGGGTCAGTTTGCTCAGGTAGCTGTCTTTCTGCTCCTGGGTACCGTGTGCGCGAATCGCCGCAGCGCAGCCGTGGCTCAGGCCGGGATACATGCTCCAGGCATAGTTGGCCGATGCAATCATCTCGCTGATGACCAGCCCCAGCGAGAACGGCAGACCCTGACCGCCATACTCGGTCGGCCCGGTCATGGAACCCCAGCCGTTATCCACGTACTGCTGATAGGCTTCCTTGAAACCCTGCGGCGTGGTGACGACTCCATCTTCGAAGTGACAGCCTTCCTCGTCCCCGGTGCGGTTGAGCGGTGCCAGAACTTCACCGGCGAAGCGCGCACCCTCCTCCATAATCGCACTGACCAGATCCGGTGACGCATCAGTCAGGCCATAGTTTTCATAGCGGGCGCCGAAATCGAACACCTCGTCAATCAGGAAGCGCATATCGCGTAACGGGGCTTTGTAATCTGGCATAGCAATGTCTCCACTAAATCAGCCGGGCCATCCTGACTGAACGAATATTCATACAAGCGTTTGAACACTACGGCCCGTCAGGTGGCTGGTCAAGAATCAAGCCAGTTCATTAGTCAGCTTGATGCAACATTATAATTCCGGCCCCGCGCTTTATTCGCTTATGGAATAACAAAATCCTTTTTCGGCCTTGGACAGCTTAAGCAATCCCTCTTACTGTGTCCGCCCGAGGTTTCATGGCGAAACCCCAAACGGTGTTCAATAGGTAACAGATGAGCTGGGATTCCCTGCCGATGATTGGCGTCGCCGCCCTGCTGTGCTGGGTGTTCTACGCTTTCGCTCGCGAAAAATTCAGCCCTGACGTAGTGGTCGGCATAGCCGTAGCCGTGCTGCTGGTCAGCACCTTGCTTACGCCTGCCGACATACTCGGCGTGCTGTCGAACAGCGCGCCGATTACCATCGCCTGCATGTTTGTGCTGTCCGCAGCCCTCGAGCGCACCGGTTGCGTCGAGGCCCTCGGTCGCTGGCTGGCGCGCATGGGTGGCGGCAGCCCCCTGCGCACGCTGTTCAGCCTGATGTTGACTGGCATGGTGCTCTCGACCTTCATCAATAACACCCCGGTTGTTGCGATTCTCACCCCGGTAGCGGTCACGCTCGCCGCACAGGTTGGCACCAAGGCTTCAAAGCTGCTGATTCCCTTGTCGTACGCCACCATACTTGGCGGCACCATGACCATGATCGGTACCTCAACCAATATTCTGGTTGACGGGGTAGCGCGCCAGAACGGCCTTGAGCCCTTCGGCATGTTCGACATATTCCTGCCGGGCCTGATCATGGCGGTCATCGGCGTGACCTTCATCATGCTCATCGGACACCGGCTGCTGCCAGACCGTGAGAGCCTGTCGAAGCAACTCAGGCCCGATCAGAGCCGCCCGTTCATGACTGAACTGCTGGTACCGCACGATTCAGCTGTAATCAACCAGAGCATCGCCCAGGCCAACCTCAATGGTGAGAGTGGTATTCAGGTGCTGAAAATTTTCCGCGGCGACGAGGAACTGTCCACACCGGTCAATACCACGGTGCTGGCGGCCGGTGATCGCCTGGTATTGCACGCCCCCATGCGCGATTTCATCGAGCTGCGGGAAAACGGCCTGCTCACCTTCAACCGCAACCAGGCCGCTAATTTCGAAACCATCTCGACCCGCGATGTCACCCTGGCCGAGGCCATCGTGGGCAGGAGTTCGCGCTACAGTCACCGGCCCATGCGCGATCTGAACCTGACAGCACGTTATGGCATTCACGTGCTGGCCGTGCACCGTCAGGATGAGAATATCCAGGAGAACCTGGATGACTTCCAACTGCAGTTTGGCGACGTCATGCTGGTAGAAGGTTCGCCCGCGCAGATCCGCAAGTTCGCAGATAACGGCGACCTGATCAGCTTGAATACAGTGCAGGAGCGCGCCTATCGGCGGAACAAGGCACCCATCGCCATCGTCTCTGTGTTGTTGGTCATGCTGCTCGCGGCGTTCAACGTGATGCCGATCGAAGGCCTGGCGATGATTGCCGCCGTCACGGTTGTCGCCACCGGCTGCCTGGATACCGAGGATGCCTACAAGGCGATCGATTGGCGCATTCTCGCGCTGATATTCGGCATGCTCGCGATCAGTATTGCGATGAACAAGGTGGGATTGGTAGACAGCCTGGTCAGCCAGGTCATAACGCTGGCGCCACTGCTAGGGCCGCTGTTCATGCTGTCCTTCGTGTATCTGCTGACTTCGATACTCACCGAACTGGTCAGTAACAATGCGGTTGCGGTACTGCTGACACCGATCGCCATCGGCGTTGCTCACCAGTTGGGCGCGGATCCTCGACCCTTCGTCGCAGCAGTAATGTTCGCGGCCAGCGCCAGCTTCGCCACCCCGATCGGTTATCAGACCAATACCTTCGTTTACAGCGCCGGTGGCTACCGTTTCACCGATTTCATGCGCATCGGCATACCACTGAATCTGATCATGTGGCTTACCGCTACGCTGGTTATTCCGTGGGTGTGGCCGTTGTTTCCGGCATAAAGGCGGGAAAGCGGAAGCGCGAAGCCGGAAGCTGGAAGGGAGAGATTTGTGGTTGGGATTTAACGTTAGCCGGCGCGGCTTGGCCGCGCCGGGTCAGGGCTCAGGCTGCTGCTGTCAGTGCCTGCTCGAGATCGGCCAGGATGTCATCGATATGCTCGATGCCGATCGACAAGCGCACCATGTCACGCGGCACGCCGGCCTTTTCCAGTTCCTCGTCGTTCAGCTGTCGATGCGTAGTGGATGCCGGGTGGCAGGCCAGGGACTTGGCGTCACCGATGTTTACCAGACGCACCACCAGCTCCAGTGCATCGATGAAACGCCCGCCCGCTTCCTGGCCGCCCTTGATACCAAACGACAGGATCGCCGCAGGAATGCCGCCCATGTAACGCTGGGCCAGCTCATGTTCGGGATGATCCCGCAGACCGGCGAACTGCACCCACTCAACTTGCGGATGCTGCTTCAGATACTCGGCTACCCGCAATGCATTCTCGCAATGGCGTTCCATGCGCAGCGCGAGCGTTTCCAGCCCCTGCAGAATCTGGAAGGCGTTCATCGGAGACAGCGCCGCACCCATATTGCGTAGCGGAACGACACGGCAGCGGCCAATAAACGCAGCCGGACCGAAGGCTTCGGTATAGACGACACCGTGATAGGACGGGTCGGGCGTGTTGAGCATCGGGAAGCGCTCGGCATTGTCTGCCCAGGGAAAACGCCCACCATCAATCACCATGCCGCCCACCGTCGTGCCGTGACCACCGATGTACTTGGTCAGCGAATGCACGACGATATCTGCGCCATGTTCGATCGGGCGACACAGCGCCGGGGTAGCCACTGTGTTGTCGACAATCAAAGGCACGCCATGGCGGTGCGCCGCTTCGGCCAGGGCTGCGATATCGATGATATTGCCCGCGGGGTTGCCGATGGATTCACAGAAGACTGCCTTGGTGCGCTCGTCAATCAGCGCTTCCAGCGCGGCAATGTCATTGTGCGCGCCAAAACGCACTTCGATACCCTGGCGAGGCAAGGTGTGGGCGAACAGGTTGTAGGTACCGCCATATAGCTTGGCGACCGAAACGATGTTGTCGCCAACTTCCGCAATCGTCTGAATAGCGGCAGTAATGGCTGCCATCCCGGACGCCATCGCCAGCCCGCCCACGCCCCCTTCCAGTGCCGCAACGCGCTGCTCAAGCACGTCATTGGTGGGGTTCATGATCCGCGTATAGATGTTGCCAGGCACTTTCAGATCGAACAGGTCCGCGCCGTGCTGGGTACTGTCGAAAGCGTAGGACGTGGTTTGGTAGATCGGCACGGCCACGGCCTTGGTGGTCGGATCCGGGCTGTAGCCGGCGTGGATCGCCAGAGTCTCGAGCTTCATTATTATGTCCTTCCGTTGAGATTTGGAGAGCTATGCAGCATGCGCAAACCACCGCGCTCGATCAAGTATCGCTGCAGGACGCATAAACGGAAACAGAACAGGGGAGCTTGTGGCCATCAGACTGAAAGGACGAACCACCGCTGGCGGGCTGGACCATCAAAAGCCTTAGGCTTCGAGGTGCTGGTGCAAGGCCACGAACTGCTGGGTCAGTTTATGCCGGCTGTCCAGATAGATAAGCGGCATGCATTCCTCGTGGGACTCACGCATGCGCACCGAGCTGGGCAGATACACCGGAATTATCGGCAATCCCTCGGCAACCAGTTCATCAATCATCTGTTGCGGCAAGGAAGCACGCGCCTGGAACTGATTTACCACCACGCCCTCGATCTGCAGATCCTCGTTGTGCTCGTCACGAAAATCTTCCAGCTCCGCAAGCAGGCTGTACAACGCCTTGCGCGAGAAGCTGTCGCAGTCGAAGGGAATCAGGCAACGGTTAGCAGCTATCAGTGCCGAGACGGTAAAGAAGTTGAAGCTTGGCGCCGTGTCGATATAGATGCGTTCGTAGTTGTGCTTCAGTTCATTCAGCAGCTTGCGCAGCTTCTTGATCTTGTAGCGCGACTCGAGCTTGTGCTGCAGTTCGGAGAGCTCCGCATCGGCCGCCATCAACCAGAGGTTTTCGAATGGCGTTTCGCTCACATACTGCTCCGCCTTTTTCGTCGCAGCACCCGAAGCGAGCGTCTGCGCGAAAAAATCCGCAAGCGTAACGTCCAGTTGCGCCAGCCGATCGCCCAGCAGGTAATGACTGGAGTTGGCCTGGGGATCTAGATCGACCACCAGCGTCTTGAAGCCGGCAGCGGCGCTAACCGCTGCCAGGTTACAGGCGATACTCGACTTGCCTACCCCACCCTTCTGGTTGAACACCACCCGCCGCATATCGCCCCCTGAACCGGAATACCGTCAGGCTACGATAGCAGAAGGATCGTGGTAGGCAGCGGAGAGTTCGTGAACCGCTTCAATAAACGCACCGGCATGTGCTGGGTCGACTTCGGGGGTGATCCCATGACCAAGATTGAACACATGGCCTGAACCCTTGCCGTAGCTGGCCAGAATCCGACCCACCTCGGCGCGGATCGCGTCGGGCTTGGCATAGAGTACCGTCGGATCCATGTTGCCCTGCAATGCAACACGCGAACCCACCCGTGAACGTGCCACGCCCATATCAATGGTCCAGTCCAGACCCAGCGCGTCGGCACCGGTATCAGCAATGCTCTCCAGCCACAGGCCGCCATTCTTGGTGAACAGAATCACCGGCACCTTGCGGCCTTCGTGCTCGCGTATAAGTCCGGCGACAATCTTGCGCATATAGGCCAGGGAAAACTTCTGGTACGCGTCGGCGGACAGGTTTCCGCCCCAGGTATCAAAAATCTGCACCGCCTGGGCACCGGCCATAATCTGGCCGTTCAGGTAGGAAATAACCGAATCGGCCAATTTGTCGAGCAGCAGATGCATGGCTTCCGGCTGATCGTAGAGCATTGCTTTGCTCTTGCGGAAATCCTTCGACGAGCCGCCTTCCACCATATAGGTCGCCAACGTCCATGGGCTGCCGGAAAAACCGATCAGCGGTACGCGGCCGTTGAGTTCGCTACGGATAGTGCGTACCGCATTCATGACATAGCCCAGGTCCTGTTCGGGATCCGGTACTGCCAGCGCTTCGATATCAGCGGCCGTGTCGATCCGCTTGCGAAACCGCGGTCCTTCGCCTGTCTCGAAATGCAGGCCTAGTCCCATGGCATCAGGAATAGTGAGAATGTCGGAGAACAGGATGGCGGCATCCAGCGGATAACGCTCCAGCGGCTGCAAGGTGACTTCGCAGGCCATCTCCGGGTTGGTGCAAAGCCCCATGAAATCTCCAGCACGGCTACGCGATGCCCGGTACTCAGGCAGGTAGCGGCCAGCCTGGCGCATCATCCATACCGGCGTTACATCCACGGGCTGGCGCATCAGGGCGCGCAGGAAACGGTCATTTTTCAATTCATACATGGGAAGGTCCAATAGCGGGATCAGCGGCCATTGTACCGATAAAACGCGAGGAAGATCAGAGCGCGGCTATCCCACCCAGGGAAAGCTCAGTGCAGGAAGCAGAAAGGCGCCCGCAGGCGCCATTCCATGTGCTTACAAATCCAGATATTCGAGAATACCTTCAGCCGCCTGACGCCCTTCCCATACGGCCGTTACTACCAAATCAGAACCGCGCACCATATCCCCCCCGGCGAACACCTTGGGGTTACTGGTCTGGAACTTGTAGCGTGCCATTTCCGGCGCATTGACCCGACCCTGGCCGTCAGTTTCGATTTCGAAATCGCTGAACCAGGACGCCGGACTTGGGCGGAATCCGAAAGCGATCACCACGGCGTCGGCGTGCAGTACTTCCTCGGAGCCCGGAATTGGTTCAGGGCTGCGACGTCCACGGGCATCTGGCTCGCCAAGACGCGTTTCAACCACTTTGACGCCCTCGACGCGGTCTTCCCCAACAATGGCGATCGGCTGGCGATTGAACAGGAATTTCACCCCTTCATCTCTCGCGTTTTTCACTTCCTTGCGCGAGCCGGGCATATTTTCTTCATCACGGCGATACGCACAATGCACCGACTTGGCGCCCTGACGGATAGAGGTACGGTTGCAGTCCATAGCGGTATCACCACCACCGAGGACCACGACTTTTTTCCCCTTCATGTCGATGAAGTCCTCGGCGGATTTCTCGAAGCCCAGGTTGCGATTGACGTTCGCCACCAGAAAGTCCAGCGCGTCATAAACGCCAGGCAGATCCTCGCCCGGGAAACCGCCCTTCATATAGGTATAGGTACCCATCCCCATGAACACGGCATCGTATTCGGCCAGCAAGTCCTGCATGGCTACGTCCTTGCCAATTTCGGTATTCAGCCGGAACTCGATACCCATGCCACCGAACACCTCGCGGCGACGGGACAGGACCGTCTTCTCCAGCTTGAATTCAGGGATACCAAAGGTCAGCAGGCCGCCGATCTCCGGGTTGCGATCAAACACCACAGGTGTCACGCCGGCGCGTGCCAGCACATCGGCACAGCCCAATCCCGCCGGGCCTGCACCAATGATCGCAACCCGCTTGCCAGTGGGCACAACCTGCGACATATCCGGACGCCAGCCCATGGCGAAGGCGGTATCGGCGATATATTTCTCCACCGAACCGATAGTCACCGCGCCAAAGCCGTCATTGAGGGTACATGCCCCTTCACAAAGACGGTCCTGAGGGCAGACCCGACCGCACACTTCCGGAAGCGTGTTGGTCTTGTGCACCATCTCCGCTGCTTCGAGAATGTTGCCTTCAGATACCAGCTTCAGCCAGTTGGGAATGTAGTTATGGACCGGGCACTTCCATTCGCAATAGGGGTTCCCGCACTCCAGACAGCGGTGCGACTGGTCGGACGCCTCCTCCGGCTTGAACTGCTCGTTGATCTCCACGAACTGCGTCTTGCGCGCACGCAACGGCCGCTTCTTGGGATCCTTGCGGCCTACATCTATAAATTGAAAATCGTTATTCAAACGGTCAGCCATATAAATTACCTCGCAGCTGCGCTGCTGAAATCTCTGTAACGAATGCGCTGAATCGCGAGCGCATTCGCCGGGGCAGTTGGGTTACTGACAGTTACTGGGGGTTAGCTACAGTGGTCGTCAGCAGGGCGCGCAAGTTCGCAGCCTTCGGCTTGACCAGCCAGAAGCGCCGGATGTAGTTATCCAGGTCATCCAGCACTTCCGCGCCCCAGGCACTGCCGGTCTCGCTTACGTATTCCGTCAGCACTTGGGTCAGATGGCTGCGATACGCCTCCATCGACTCGCTGGTGACACGGCGTAGTTCGACCAGTTCGTGGTTCAGTCTGTCGAAGAAGCTGTTGTCCATGTCCAGCACATAGGCCAGACCACCGGTCATGCCTGCCCCGAAGTTGTAACCCGTCTGACCCAACACACAAACCATGCCACCTGTCATATATTCGCAGCAGTGGTCGCCAGCGCCTTCGATAACCGCATGGCTGCCCGAGTTGCGGACAGCGAAACGCTCACCGGCCACACCCGCAGCAAACAGCTTGCCGCCGGTCGCGCCGTAGAGGCAGGTATTACCGATGATCGACGTCTGCTCGGAGCGGAACGGACTGCCCGCAGGCGGCACTATCACCAGCTTGCCCCCGGTCATACCCTTACCGACGTAATCATTCGCGTCGCCCTGCAGATACATATGCAAACCGCCGGCATTCCACACGCCGAAGCTCTGTCCAGCAGTGCCTTTGAAACGGAACACCACCGGCGAGCTTGCCATGCCCTGGTTGCCGTGCATCTTGGCAATCTCACCGGATACCCGGGCGCCGATCGAGCGATCGCAGTTAGTCAACGTCATCTCGAACTCGCCGCCACTAGCACCGTCAATCGCCGTACGGGCCAGCTCGACCATTTTCTCGGCGGTCAGACCCTTATCGAATGGCACGTTACGCGGCGACTCGCAATACTGCGGCTTGTCCGCTGGAACGTGCTCGCTGAACAGCAGCGGTTTCAGGTCCAGATTCTGCTGCTTACCGGTTGTGCCCGGCAGGATTTCCAGCAGATCGGTGCGTCCGATCAATTCCTGCAACGAACTTACGCCCAGCTTGGCCAACCATTCACGGGTCTCGGTCGCGACGTAGGTGAAGTAATTCATCACCATTTCCACGGTACCGATGTAGTGGTTGTCGCGCAGGTGACGGTTCTGTGTAGCAATACCGGTCGCGCAGTTATTCAAATGGCAGATCCGCAGGTATTTGCAACCCAGTGCAATCATCGGACCAGTACCGAAGCCGAAGCTTTCAGCGCCAAGGATGGCCGCCTTGATCACATCCAGACCGGTCTTCAGACCGCCATCTGTCTGCACCCGCACCTTGCCGCGCAGATCGTTGCCGCGCAGCGTCTGGTGCGCTTCCGACAAACCCAGCTCCCAGGGCGAGCCCGCATAACGGATCGAAGTCAGCGGCGAGGCGCCGGTGCCGCCGTCATAACCGGAGATGGTGATCAGATCGGCGTAGGCCTTGGCCACACCAGCGGCGATGGTCCCCACGCCTGGCTCTGATACCAGTTTGACCGATACCAGCGCAGCCGGATTGACCTGCTTGAGATCAAAAATCAGCTGGGCCAGGTCCTCGATTGAATAGATATCGTGGTGCGGCGGTGGCGAAATCAGGGTCACGCCCGGTACCGCGTAACGCAGACGAGCGATCAATTCGTTGACCTTGCCGCCTGGCAGCTGGCCACCCTCACCGGGCTTGGCGCCCTGGGCAACCTTTATCTGCAGTACGTCAGCATTGACCAGATATTCAGCCGTCACGCCAAAACGTCCCGAGGCGATCTGCTTGATCTTGGAGCTGCGCTCGGTGCCATAGCGGGCCGGGTCTTCGCCGCCCTCACCGGAGTTGGAACGCGCACCGAGCCGGTTCATCGCCTCAGCGATCGCTTCATGGGCTTCGGGCGACAATGCGCCCAGGGAAATACCTGCCGAGTCAAAGCGCTTCAGCACACTTTCAAGGGGCTCGACGCTGTCCAGCGGGATTGACGTCTGATCCTCCCGCAGCTTCAGCAAGTCACGCAGTGACGCTACCGGACGCTCGTTGACCAGTGCGGCGTATTCCAGATATTTGTCATAACTGTCGCCCTGAACCGCGTCCTGCAATGCACGCACGACATCAGGATTATAAGCGTGATACTCACCGCCAAATACGAATTTGAGCAATCCGCCCTGCTGGATTGCCTTGCGCGGATTCCAGGCTTCCTTGGCCAGCAAGGACTGCTCCAGCTGAATGTCTTCAAAGCGTGCGCCCTGAATACGGCTGGCTACGCCCTTGAAGCACAGATCGACAACTTCGTCAGCCAGGCCCACCGCCTCGAATAGCTGCGCACCGCGATAGGAGGCCACGGTGGAGATACCCATCTTCGACAGGATCTTCATCAAGCCTTTTGAAATGCCTTTGCGGTAATTCTTGAACAGCTCGTACAGATCACCGATCACTTCGCCGGTGCGGATCAGGTCCCCGAGCACTTCATAGGCCAGGTAGGGATAGATCGCGCTCGCGCCGAAGCCAACCAGTACTGCGTAATGGTGTGGGTCGCGAACGGTAGCGGTTTCCACCAGGATGTTGCAGTCGCAACGCAGCCCCTGGGCAATCAGATGATGATGCACGGCGCCGACTGCCAATGACGCATGTACCGGCAGCATACCCTGGCTGATATCGCGGTCGCTCAGAATCAACAGCGTCTTGCCTTCACGTACCGCCGCTTCAGCCTCCAGCACAATGCGCTTGACCGCTTCGCCCAGCGGCAAGTCGGCAGGCACGTTTAGATTGATGGTGATCCGATCGAAGCCCGGGCGGTCCATGGTCATCAGGGTCCGCCATTTGGCAGGGGACATCACCGGCGTACTGAGGATCACACGATCGGCGTGATCGGCGGTTTCTTCGAATGCGTTGCGTTCCGCGCCTAGACAGGTCTCCAGCGACATGACTACCGACTCGCGCAACGGGTCGATTGCCGGATTGGTCACCTGGGCAAATTGCTGGCGGAAATAATCGTAGACCGGGCGTACACGGCTCGAAAGCACCGCCATGGGCGTGTCATCGCCCATCGAGCCCACTGCCTCCTGGCCGTTCTCGGCCAATGGACGCAGCACCTGATCTCGCTCTTCGAAGGTCACCTGGAACATCTTCATGTACTGCTTGAGCTGCTCCGGCTCGAGAAATTCAGACCCGTGATCGCGGTCGTCCATGGTCGCCTGAATCCGCACCGCTTTTTCTTTTAGCCATTTGCGGTAGGGGTGCCGTGATTTGAGTCGATCTTCGACGTCGTCGGTATGCAGTACCTCGCCGGTGTGAGTGTCGACGGCGAGAATCTGACCGGGTCCAACACGCCCTTTGCTGATCACATCTTCCGGCTGATAATCCCAAACGCCAATTTCCGAGGCGAGTGTGATGTAACCATTACGCGTGACGACATACCGCGCCGGACGCAGACCATTACGGTCCAGCAGACAGACGGCGTAACGACCTTCAGTCAAAACGATACCGGCCGGGCCGTCCCAGGCTTCCATGTGCATGGAATTGAATTCATAGAAAGCCCGCAGGTCGGCATCCATGGTTTCGACGTTCTGCCATGCTGGCGGAACCACCATGCGGATGGCGCGGAACAGGTCCATGCCACCGGTGATCAGCAGCTCCAACATGTTATCCATGCTGGAGGAGTCCGAGCCTTTCACGTTGACAATCGGCGCCAGGCTGTCCAGATCCGGCAACATCTCATTGGCGAACTTGTTGCGTCGAGCCTGGGCCCAGTTGCGGTTGGCGGTGATAGTGTTGATCTCGCCATTGTGTGCAATCAACCGGAACGGCTGGGCCAGCGGCCATTTCGGCAGGGTGTTGGTAGAAAAACGCTGGTGGAACACGCTGATCGCGGTTTCCATCCGGCTGTCACTCAGCTCCGGATAGAACTTGTCGAGATCGGCCGGCATCATCAGGCCTTTGTAGGAAATTACCTTGTGCGACAGGCTGCAGACATAAAACTCGTCATCTGCCTGCATGGCGATCTCAGCCTTGCGCCGCGCATAGAACAGACGGGTGCCGAATTGCTGCTCGTCGAGCCCTTCGCCCGAGACGAAGACCTGCTCGATTCGCGGCATGCAGCTCTGCGCCAGCGAGCCGAGTACGCTTGGATCAACCGGCACTTCGCGCCAGCCCAGCGCTTGCAAGCCCTGATCGTTGAACGCGTCGGCGAAGGCTTGCTTGGCTGCCTCGGTCGCTGACTGCGTGGCGCCCATGAATACCATACCCACGGCGTATTGCTCGGGCAGCGTGACGCCAAGCGCATCCTGGGCGACAGCACGCAGAAATCCGTCTGGTTTCTGAATGAGCAAACCACAACCGTCACCAGTCTTGCCGTCGGCATTGATACCGCCACGGTGGGTCATGCAGGTCAGGGCCTCAATGGCCGTTTTCAGCAAGTGATGACTGGGCTGCCCTTCCATATGGGCAATCAAACCGAAGCCACAGTTATCCTTGAACTGGTCTGGCTGATATAGACCGGCTTTCATAGGCACACTCTCAAAAATGTAATGTATTCAGACGCTTAGTGAAACCGGACAGTAGCGGGCCGGGCTGCGCCACTCAAAATGGGAAGGTGATTGTACACACCACCTGCTATGGGGACAATAATTCAGTGCCGCAAAAGCGACCAGAAATGTCGTAATAAGAGAAGACTTTTGAAACGCGGGAGTTCGCAACTCAGCACCCAGCGGCGATGAAACCCTGCGGGAGCATCCCGACAACCTGAAGGTCAGGCGACAAAACCTCTGCAGCCCTTACGGTTAGCGCCATTCGATGAAGAGCATCGGCCCATAGCAGCGGTTCAGCACCCGCTGAACAATATCACCCGTGACAAGGGAGTGCGATCGGACAGCAAAATGCAGCACCACACTTAAAGCGGGTACTGCCTTCTGATCAGCGGCGGCTTATTCGCGAGGAATAAAGCCCGGCGCGATGCTGTAACAGCCTCCTATGGCAAGGACTGTTGAATCCCGGCCATACTACGTGGCCAGGGTTTGAGCGTGCGTACAGCGTCGGGCAGCCCGGCGATCGCCCGCTGGGCCTGTTCTCGTCCACCGTATGCGCCTTGCGTTACGACAAACCACGGCTTGCCCTCATGTACCGTCTCGAAATAATGCAATTCGGACAACGCGCTGTGACGAGTGACGAAATCGGCTGCGGCCTGCTCCGAACGCGTACCCAGCAATTGCAACGCAAAATTGCCAGCCGGTTGCTGGCGATACCAGCCAGCATTCCCGGCAGGCTCGGGCTTCCCGGCCTGAGCTCTTTCGGTTCGAGCGCTTGCTGACTGTTCGTCAGTTGACCCATCCGGGGCAGAACCGGGATCCGCCGACGGTGCGGAGGGCGCAGCCTGCTCCACCGAAAAAGGCTCTATCTCGACGACAGGTTGAGCTTCGGAGGGCAGCAGCTCGGGTATCCTCTCTCCAGACGGCGCTTCCGATCGAGAAGGTGGTGGCGCGACATTGAACGGCTGGCGGCCGTCAGCTGCCTCTGCATCCAGCACATCGGTCGTCGCGACCGGCCTGGGTAGCTCCAACACGGTGCGCTCGGGTTCAGGCTCGCTGTCGTCCATGGTCCACACGACAACTACGGCGACGGATACCAGTATCAATGCGATCAACGAGCGAAGCGGAAACGCAGAACCGCGTTGCGGTCGCAGCGCTGGGGGCTCGATTGCCGCCAGCATCGCTTCTCTGGCTACCATATTGATTCGCCCTGGCCAGCCCTCGCTTTGCTGATGTATCCAGCCGAGCTGCTCATCACTGAGTAGTTCAAGACCTTGTCCTGCCGCTTCAAGTCGCTGCGCCAGATAGTCGCGCGTCTCATCAGGTCGAAACGGCTGTAATTCAATAGTATGCAACCATGCCTGTCCGTCGGACATTTGCACCGTACGCAGCGCTGTCTCGATAGAGGGCTCAGCGAACAGAAAAACCTTTGGAGCGCCCCGCAAGTCGATCTGACTGAGGTCAGCGAGGCTTTGCAACGCCTGCGGGTCCAAAAGATGTGCATCGTCGATAACGATATACAGCTGGAGACCCGTCTGGAAAAGTTCAGCGGCCTTATCAAGCAAGCCAGCTTCAGTTCTGACGGGTGAATTGATTGCCTGCGCCAGGAAGCCTAGCAGTGCATCGGCAGACGCCAATTCCCTGGCCGAGGCAACCACGCATTGCACATGGTCCTTTTTGCTGCTGGCCACCAGAACCTGTCGGAGCAATGTCTTGCCACTGCTCCGCGGGCCGGTAACAACCAGTAACTGCTGGGCGAACCGCGCCAGATGGTGCAGTTCGGCGAGGACACTCTTGCGCCGCGCAGTGAAAAAGCGGAATCCGGGCGTGCGCGGCAGAAACGGGTCGTGAGTCAGCTCATAGTGCGCCAGCAGGTCGGCCTCGACAGCAGCATAGTCAGGTTTATGTTCGGCGTTCATAAGGGCTCTGATGGGTACTCTGAATGCAGGGTGGCTTGCAACGCGGCCACGTCAAAATCGGCAGTGACAACCGCTTCCCCCAGCTGACGCAGCAGCACAAGCCGCAGCTGCCCGCCGACCACTTTCTTGTCCACTGCCATCAAGCGCATGAAGTCGTCTGCGGTCATGTTGTCGGGCGGCGCAACCGGAAGCCCCGCCGAGCGAATGATCTTGACCGCGTGATCATAATCGCTCTGACTCAACCAGCCTGAGCGCCTGGATAGCTCCAGCGCCATAACCATGCCGGCGCCCACCGCCTCGCCGTGCAACCAGCGTCCGTAGCCCTGATGCGCCTCAATCGCATGACCGAATGTATGCCCCAGATTGAGGATGGCGCGCAGCCCGCCCTCTCGCTCGTCAACCGCCACAACGTCTGCCTTGATTGCGCAGGACCGCGCGATGGCTTCGGTAATCGCCGATGGCTCGAGTGCACGCAAAGCTGACATATTGGCTTCGAGCCAGTCGAGGAAAGCCCGATCCCTGATCAAACCGTACTTGATGATCTCGGCCAGACCGGCACTGATTTCACGTTCAGGCAGGGTATGCAGGCTGTCAGTATCGATAATGACTGCCTGAGGCTGATAAAACGCCCCAATCATGTTCTTGCCAGCGGGATGATTGATGCCTGTCTTGCCACCCACGGATGAGTCAACCTGAGACAAAAGCGTCGTTGGGATCTGAACGAAGTTCACCCCGCGCTGGTAACAGGCAGCGGCGAAGCCGGTCATGTCGCCGATCACCCCGCCACCCAGCGCAATAAGTGTAGTACCCCTGTCATGCCTGGCGGCAAGCAAACCATCAAAAATCTGCTGCAGGGTGCTCCAGTTCTTGAAGGCTTCGCCAGTTGGCAGAACAACCTGTTCGACCTGATATCCCGCAAGCGAGCCCAAAAACCGGGCAAGATAAAGCGGCGCGACGGTATCGTCAGTGACGACGCATACTTGCTTGCCCGAAAGATGCGAACCCAGCAAACCGGGCTGATCCAGCAACCCGCTGCCGATGTAGATTGGATAGCTGCGGTCAGCCAGTTCAACGGTCAATTGCTGCATGAAGCCTCTCCCTTAAGTCCACGCAAGCATACCTCAGACGCACGGGGCGCGCAGGCCGGTATTGCTGGTTTTTTATTTCGAATCGAATGGCAGACAGCCCGGGATCCCGGGCTGCTCGGTCGTCTTGCTCAACGCAGTTGCAGTTTAGGCCTTGAGTGCGGTCAGAATCGTATTGACCACAATCTTCGGCCCGCGCTGGTCCGTATCGATAGTCAGATCAGCGATCTCGCTATAGAGCGGGTCACGCCTGGCCATCAGCTCGCGCAGGACTTTTTCCGGATCGGGAGTCCGTAACAGCGGACGCTGCCGATCCTTCGCAGTGCGCTGCAGCTGTTGTTCGACACTGGTTCGCAGATAGACCACCAGACCGTGGGCGCCGAGCGCCTGACGGTTGGCTTCGCGCATAACCACACCGCCGCCCGTCGCCAGAACGATCCCATCTTCCTTGACCAGCTCGGCAATCATCGCCTGCTCACGCTCGCGAAAGCCATCCTCCCCCTCAACGTCAAAAATCCAGGGGATATCGGCGCCAGTACGCGCTTCTATCTCCCGGTCTGAATCCTTGAAGGGGTACCCGATTTCCTTGGCGAGCAGACGCCCGATGGTGCTTTTACCAGCACCCATCGGGCCTATCAGAAAGACGTTACGCATTACTTGGCAAGGGAAATAGCTCCACTATTGATGATGCGTGGCGTGAGGAATACCAGCAGCTCGGTCTTGCTTTCCGACGTTATATCACGACGGAACGCCCGGCCCAAAATTGGCAGGTCGCCCAGGAACGGAACCTTCTGTTGTCCCTTGGAGGTTTCGCTGGAGAATACCCCACCGATGACAATGGTTTCGCCATCGGCCACCAGGATCTTCGCGTTCACTTCATTCTTGCGAATAGTCGGCACCCCGTTCACTTCGTTGGTGAAGTCCGGCTCGTCCTTGGTAACGATCACTTCCATAATCACCTGGTTGTCCGGGGTGATCTGCGGGGTTACTTCCAGAGACAGCACAGCTTCAGCAAAGGCGGTAGTGGTGGCCCCACTGGAACTCGCTTCCTGATAAGGAATCTCGGAACCCTTCAGGATCTTTGCGGTTTCCTTATCAGAGGTGACCACTTTGGGCTGGGAAATAATCTCGCCATTACCGGTGCTTTCCATCGCCGACAGCTGCAAATCGAGCACGGCGTTGTTGGTGATAAAGCCGATGCCGACGCCTGATGTCGCACCCAGCACACCCATATCCACAAAGGGCGTGTTGAACGGACGTTCCGGAATACCGATGAAGCCGCCGGTATTCCGCGACGGGATATAATCGTCATCACCAGGCAAGCCCCGCGCGTTGGGATCTTCCACTACGCCGGTCTGACCGTCCTTGCCGAACAGATCGAAACGATCACCCATTCGCAGGTTGCCACCCCAGCGCACACCCAGTGCCTTGTCGAAGCCAACGTTAGCTTCAACGATGCGCGCCTCGATCATGACCTGGCGAACCGGAATATCCAGCTGAGTAACAATGCGGCGCAGCTCGTCGAGCTTGTCCTGGGTTTCCAGAGCAATGATGCTGTTGGTGCGGTCATCTACGGTGATGGAGCCACGCTGCTCGCCCTCGCCTGCGGTTACCGACGCGAACAGGCTGGCGATATCAGCTGCGTTGGCGTAGTTCACCTGGATCAGCTCACGACGCAGCGGAGCCAGCTCGGCAATCTGCCGCTGGGATTCCAGCTCCTGACGTTCGCGTGCGGCGATTTCGTCGGCCGGGGCAACCAGCAGGACATTACCCACCTTGCGCTTGTCGAGCCCCTTGGTTTTCAGCACCAGATCCAGCGCCTGATCCCAGGGCACATTCTGCAAACGTAAAGTGATGCTGCCCGAGACGGTATCACTGGCGACCAGGTTCATGTCAGTGAAGTCTGCAATCAACTGCAGCACCGAACGCACTTCGATGTCCTGGAAGTTAAGCGACAGTTTTTCACCTGTATAGGCAAAGTCGGCAGCACGGCGTTGCTCGACCTCAGTTTTGCTCAACGGCTTGAAGCTGACAATCAGACGATTATCGGTCTGATATACCAGATGCTCGTAAAAACCGTTTGGTTCGATATTGATGGTTGTGTCGTTACCGCTGGTGCTGGCGTTGACGAAATTGACGGGGGTTGCGAAGTCCTTGACGTCCAGCCGTACGCGCAGTTCATCAGGCAGGCGAGTGCCAGGGAAAGTCAGCCGCACACGACCGCCCTGCTCCTGCACGTCGACTCGTACAGACGGGTCGGACAGGTCTACGATGACGTTACCCTCTCCCTGCTCTCCACGCTGAAAATCCAGGCCGCGAATGGCTTTGCCCGAAGCAGCTGCTGGCGAATTTGCTGCCACGGCCGGCTCGTCGGCAGCACGCCAACTCGCGGTTGTCGGTGCGCTGGGTGCAGCGGCTCTGTCGGGAGCGTTATAACCCGGAGCCTGATCGGCGCCGACCATGACGTACAGATTGTTGCCTTCGACCCGCGTGGCGTAAGGCGCAAGATCGGTAAGATTGATGATCAGGCGAGTCCGGTCACCGGCCTCTACCACGGTCACACTACGTGCGTTCCCGAGGCCGAGGTCGCGGCTGCGCTCGCCCAGCTTGTTCTTGACGCCAGGCAAATCCAGAGCGATACGTGCAGGTTGCTCAATGGTGTAGCCCTTCGGTGCGGCAACGGGTTCGTCAAAGCTGAGCTTGAGCTCGACCCGTTCACCCGGCAGCGAGGCCACGTCCATATTCTGAAGGTCGGCCGCGATGGCCAGAGGATTCAACAGCGCCAGGGCTGCTGCAAGCGATAACTTCCTGGTTAGAGGCATTTGGTTGCGTTCCACGCGTGACTGTTTGCAGTTCATGATTATCTCTCCCTGGTTGTCCTAACCGCGCTCAGGCAAGCTGAGGGTACGCGGACGCTCCAACCATCCCCCTTCGCCGTCAGGCACTATCTCGACCACATCGAGACGACCTTCCTCGATGCTGACGATACGGCCGTGATTACGGCCCAAGTAGTCGCCGATCTTCACCCGGTGCACGCTACCAGCGCCTTGTATAAGCGCCTGCATGCCTCCCTGATTACTGAGTGTGCCGACCATTTCGAACCCTTCGATATTGAAGCCCTCGAGGAATTGCCGGGTTCTGTCTTCGTCCGGCTTGATGTCCTGAGAACCACGCTGACGCTGGGTCAGGTCGATACGGATAGGCGGCTGAAAGGGGCTGCGCAACGAGGTCGCGCTGTAGACGAACGCTTCGTAAGGGCTGAAACGCGGCAGCGGCTCAATAGTGCCGGCCGGACGCGCCCTGGTTTCTTCCATGAAGACCTGCAAATCATTGAAGTCGTCGCCGCCACACCCGGTCAATAAGGCCGATGCAGCAATGGCAAGCCCGGCCAAACGCTTGTGCATGCTCATCATTGCGCTCCTGATTCGTTGTAGCGATAGGTCTTGGCCAGAATGCTCATCTTGAGCAGATCCGGGTTACCCTCGCTTACGGGCGCAATAGTGAAATCGTGCAGCGTTACGATACGTGGCAGCCCGGCCACGCTACTGACGAAGGTGCCGATATCGTGGTAGTTGCCCTGCACCTGGATGCTGATTGGCAACTCGGCATAGAACTGCTTGGCGGCTTCAGGTTGCAAGGTAATCGACTCGAACTCCAGCCCGCTGTTGAGGCCCATCTGAGTAATATCTTCAAGCAACCCGGGGACTTCGGTGTCACTCGGCAACTGCTTGAGCAGCGTACCGAAACGCTCCTCGATTTCTGCCAACTGCTCTTTATAGGCATCCAGGTTCGCCGCTCGAAACGACTTGTCGGCAAAATCCTTGCGCAGCGCTACTTCCTGCGCCTGGCTGCGCTGCAGGCTGGCCTGCAGATCCTTGAGGTGAAAATGGTAGCCAAGGAACGCCAGGATCACGAACACCAATACCGCGACGATCACCTTCAGCGCGCCCGGCCAGGCTCCTATATTGTTGAAATCAAGATCGTTGACGTCGATCTTTTTCAAACTTTCCATGGATTGAGCGAAAGTCATGGCTGCTGTTCTCCCTCAGCGGCACGCGTCTGCGGTTCCGTCTGACGCACTGACAGTTCAAAGACGTTGGCCTGATCCAGAGCCCCCTGGGTCACCGCACGCACGGCTGTCAGGTTTGGCGAAGTCAACCACTCTGAAGCGTCCATCTGGCGCATCAGATTGGAAACCCGACTATTGGATTCGGCGCCGCCCTTGATATTGATAGTCGACTCTTTCATGTCGACCGATGTGAAATACACGCCGTCAGGCAAGGTACGCGCCATTTCGTCGAACACGCGAACGATGATCGGGCGATTGCCCTGCAGATCCTGGATGATTTTCATCCGATCCAGCAGCTGGGTGCGGCGGGACTGCAACTCTTCGATCTCCTTGATACGGGTCTCGAGCACCCGGATTTCCTTGGAGATAAACTCGTTACGGGCGTTCTGATGATCAATCTTGCCGTTCAGATTGCGGTCGACAAGAAACACCAGCGCGCCAGTGAAGACCAGAATCAGCGCCAGAATGGTCAGAAATTCCTTCTTGCGCTCTTCCCTGAGCTGCTCGCGCCAGGGTAATAAGTTAATGCGCGCCATTAGTCGAAACTCCTCATTGCCAGACCACAGGCAATCATCAATGCTGGCGCGTCATTACTGAGCGCAACCGCATTTACCTTGTTGGAAAGGGTCATGTTTGCGAAGGGATTGGCCACCAGCGTCGTGGTTCCGAGCTTTTGCTGGATCAGCTGATCCAGGCCCGGAATCGATGCGGTGCCCCCCGCAAGGAGGATGTAGTCGACGTCGTTGTACTGATTGCCCGCGAAAAAGAACTGTAGCGAGCGCGACACCTGCTGGACCACGGCATCCTTGAAAGGACCCAGCACCTCGGTTTCGTAATCGTCTGGCAGGCCGCCCTGCTTCTTGGCCAACCCGGCCTCTTCCTGCGAGAGGCCGTAACGACGCTGGATCTCTTCGGTCAATTGCTTGCCGCCGAACAGCTGTTCTCGGGTATAAATCGTGCGACCCTGGCTCAGCACGCTAAGCGTCATCATCGTTGCGCCGATATCCACGACGGCAATGGTGAGATCATGCTGACCGCTATCCAGCTGGTCGGTAACCAGGCTACAGGCGCGTTCCATAGCGTAGGCTTCGACTTCGACTACTTTGACATCGATGCCAGCCAATGCGAGAGCCGCTTCACGTATGTCGACATTTTCTCGGCGGCAGGCTGCCAGCAACACTTCGACTCGCTCAGGATTTCGCGGGGAAACTCCCTGGACTTCGAAATCGATCGCAACTTCGTCAAGGGGATATGGGATATATTGGTCAGCTTCAAGCTTGATCTGTTCTTCAAGCTCATCGTCATCGAAACCGGCATCCATCTCGATGATCTTGGTGATCACCGCCGAACCTGCTACGGCGACTGCGGCCTGTTTTACCGAGGTACGGGATCGCGCCAGGACCTTTTCCAGGGCCTGCCCGACGCCTTCGAGCTCGACAATATTTTTCTCGACCACCGCGCTCGGTGGGAGAGGTTCGACCGCGTAGGCCTCGACCTTATAGCGGTTCCCGGAGCGACTGAGTTCTAGCAGCTTCACGGTCGTGGAGCTGATATCGATACCCAGAAGCGTATTCGATTTCTTTTTTATGAGCCCTAGCACAGCCAATTCCCTATCAGCATCCGCCACTTACGGGCGGTTTATGTTGTCCTACATTAAATAGCAGAGAACACACAAGCGCAAATGGCTAAATTCAAAACAAAACGCTTATAATGCACGCTGCTAAACCGCATCTCACCAAGCTAACCGCTAACCTTTTCATAAATCAGGGAACACCTTCCTATCCCTATGCGCTTCATAAAAATCGTTTTCTGGTCTTTGCTTGCCTTGGTGACTGCCCCTCTCCTGGGCATAACCGGCATGGCACTTTATCTTAGCCCCGCTTTGCCGGATGTTGAAACACTTCGTGACGTACAATTGCAAACGCCGTTGCGGATATATAGCACAGATCACAAATTGATTGCTGAATTTGGAGAAATGCGTCGATTCCCTATCAGTTTCGACCAGATTCCCCAGAACTTTATACTGGCCATGCTGGCCGCTGAGGACGATAACTTCCTCAATCATCATGGCGTGGACCCAGCAGGCCTGTTGCGCGCCGCCGGAGAACTGGCCCGCACGGGTGAAATTCAGACAGGCGGTAGCACCATCACCATGCAGGTGGCGAAGAACTACTTCCTCTCCAGCGAGCGGGTATTTTCGCGCAAACTCAACGAGATTTTCCTGGCGTTGCAGATCGAGCGGAGCCTGAGCAAGGAAGAGATCTTCGAGCTCTACGTCAACAAGATTTATCTGGGCAACCGTGCCTACGGCATCGAAGCCGCCGCTCACATCTATTATGGCAAACCCATCGCCGAACTCCCGCTGGCCGATATGGCGATGATTGCCGGCTTGCCCAAGGCACCGTCGCGTTACAACCCCATCGCCGACCCGGAGCGAGCGATCGCCCGTCGCAACTGGATCCTGCAGCGCATGCTGGGCCTCGGCTATATAGACCAGGCCGCCTATCAGGACGCAATCGCTACACCCAATAACGCGCGAAACCACGGCGCCAATCCCGAGCTGGAGGCCCCATACGTTGCCGAAATGGCCCGGCTCGAGATGATTCAGCGTTACGGCAATGCTGCTTACACCGATGGGTTCCATGTTTACACCACGATTGACAGCCAACTTCAGGAGCTCGCCCACCGGGCGCTCCGCGATGGTCTCGAGGAATACGACAGGCGTCACGGCTATCGCGGACCAGAAGCTCGCCACTCCGATATTGATTCGCAACAGTGGCCTGCTTTGCTGGCTAAACACGGGGAAATTGGCGGCCTCGCGCCTGCGCTGGTTACAGAGGTCAACGCTGAGCACGCCCGCATCCAGCTTCGCAACGGTGATCAAGGACGCATCGAATGGGACGACATGCGCTGGGCCCGGCCTTATCTGAACGTCAACAGCATGGGGCCGGTGCCTGAACAGCCGGCTGATGTACTCGCAGCCGGCGATATCATCCGCGTTCGCACCACGGATAAAGAAGGCCAGTACCGTCTGGCCCAGATTCCGCAAGCGCAAAGCGCCTTGGTCGCGCTGGACCCACAGGACGGCAGCCTCAAAGCACTGACCGGGGGGTTTTCTTTCGCCCAGAGCAAATACAACCGTGCTACCCAGGCACGCCGCCAACCGGGATCCAGCTTCAAACCGTTTCTATATAGTGCCGCACTGGATCACGGTTACACACCAGCCAGCATGGTCAACGACGCACCTATCGTATTCGCCGATCAGTACATGGATACCGATTGGCGGCCGCGTAACTCGGGTGGCGACTTTCTGGGTCCGATTCGGCTTCGCGAAGCGCTGTACCGCTCTCGCAATCTGGTATCTGTCAGGCTGATGCAGGATCTCGGGGTCGACAATGCCCTGACCTACATGGAGCGGTTCGGGTTTGCCCGTGAGGAGCTACCGCGCAACCTCTCTGCCTCCCTTGGAACGCCGGAGCTTACGCCGCTGCAAATAGCGCAGGGTTACACCGTTATAGCCAACGGCGGCTATGCCGTTAAACCCTACTTGATCGAGCAGATTCAGGATCGCAATCGAGAAACTATTCACATTGCCCAGCCGGCGATGACGCCGCAGCGCCTTGCACAACGGCATGACGCCATTGACAGTTACCGGCGCAGCGCTGAACCGGATGAGGCTAAACAGGTATTGCTGGCCGAACAGGTCATAGACCCGCGCACCACCTATCAGCTGACCAGCATGCTCAAGGACGTGATCAATCGCGGGACTGCCGTGAGGGCGAAGGCGCTGGAGCGTAGTGATCTGGCAGGCAAGACAGGCACCACCAACGATCAGAAGGACGGCTGGTTTTCGGGCTATAACGCTGACCTGGTCGCCACCGTCTGGGTTGGATTTGACCAGCCAGCTCCGCTTGGACGACGCGAGTATGGCGGTACGACGGCATTGCCGATATGGATGAAGTTCATGGACACTGCTCTGGATGACAAACCGGAGAACAGCCAGCCCATGCCCGATGGCCTGCTCACCATGCGCATCGATCCGAACACTGGCCGCAGCGCGCGGCCTGGCAGTAATGACAGCATTCTTGAGATATTCAAGGAAGAGGACGCCCCGCCCTCTTTCAGTGAAATAGACGATAACGGCTACCGCGACGACGGCGCGGTCACGCCGCTTGAGCTGTTCTGACACGCTATAAGCTGGAGCACTGTCAGCATATTCGAGGCGCAAACGGTCGCTGCTTTTTGCGGGTCTCTGACTCTAAGCTGCGATCTGCCTGCCAATAACAAAGGGTCCGCGCCCGGCTTCAGATTCGTTGTCCAACGCAGCGAACCTGTAACCGCTTGAACCGTCTCCGGGATCTGCTCGAGCGGTTTATCGCCTGGCCGCCCGCCGAGGACGAATATGAAGCTATTCAAAAGCATGCTGATCGCCAACCGTGGTGAAATTGCCGTGCGCCTGGCTCGCGCCGCGGCAGAACTGGAAATCACCAGCGTTGCGGTTTATTCAGAAGATGATTCCCTGTCGCTTCATGTACGCAAGGCGGATACCGCAGTGCCCTTGCGCGGGCGCGGCGTTGCCGCCTATCTGGACGGCGCCCAGATCATCGCTGTAGCGCTGGAACAAGGCTGCGACGCCATTCATCCTGGCTACGGTTTCCTTAGCGAGAACGCCGATTTCGCCCGGCAATGCACTGCCGCCGGATTGACCTTCATCGGTCCTGACGCCCGCGTACTGGATGTTTTCGGCGACAAGGCAAATGCCCGTCGCCTGGCTGCTGAACTCGACATCCCCCTGGCTCAAGGCACCAGCCAAGCGACCAGCCTCAACGAAGCTCACGCGTTCATGGTATCGCTGGGTGCTGGCACATCGGTAATGTTGAAAGCGCTGGCTGGCGGGGGCGGCCGTGGCATGCGCACGGTCACGGATGCGGCCGAGCTGGAATCAACCTTTGCCCGCTGCAGCTCCGAAGCCCAGGCAGCCTTCGGCAACCCCGACCTGTATATTGAGCGATTGATTTCCCGCGCCCGCCACATTGAAGTCCAGATTGTCGGCGACGGCTCAACAGTCAGTCATCTCTGGGAGCGCGATTGCACGTTGCAGCGGCGCAATCAGAAACTCCTGGAAATTGCGCCGGCCCCGAATCTTGACCCTGAGCTGCGCCAGCGTCTGCTTGAGGCTGCGCGGAAGCTCACCTCCGCAGTCGGTTATCGCGGCCTGTGCACGGTCGAGTTCCTGCTCGACCAGGACACGGGTGATTTCATTTTCATGGAAGCCAACCCGCGTATTCAGGTAGAGCACACCGTCACTGAAGCGGTGACGGGCCTTGATCTGGCCCAGCTGCAGATACAGCTTGCTGCGGGCATGAGCCTGTCGGAACTGGGAGTCGAGCAGGCACACATTCCTGCACCGCGCGGCTATGCCATACAGCTGCGCATCAATCTGGAAAGCATGCAAAGCGATGGCAGCGCCAGACCCGCCGGCGGCACGCTGACCGCTTATGATCCGCCTAGCGGGCCTGGTGTGCGTGTCGACGGGTGCGGTTATACCGGCTATACCAGCCACCCCGGGTTCGATTCCCTGCTGGCTAAGCTGATCGTGCATGCGGCTGCCGATTTCCCGGCCGTATTGCGGCGAACCTATCGCGCGTTATGCGAGTTTCGCCTGGAAGGCGCGCCAAGCAACCAGGCGTTTCTGCAGAACCTGCTGCGTCATCCCGGGGTGGTCGATTACCAGGTCAGCACCGGCTTTATCGAAGCCCATGCCTCTGGATTGCTCCAAATCGCTAGCGAAGCGCATCCACAGCTTTACTTTGAACAGCAGGCTCCCGAGCAAGACGCGCTGGTTGGCCGTCCCGCCGCTGTGCCGCAGGGATGCCTTTCTCTGAATGCCCCGGTCCAGGGCGTTCTTGTCAGCCTCGACGTCAAGGCCGGCGACACAGTGACCGCCGGGCAGCAGGTGGCGATCATCGAAGCCATGAAGATGGAGTTCGAGGTCAAGGCAACCCAGAGCGGCATCGTCCACGCGCTGGCGGCAGCACCCGGCGCTAATCTGTTTGAATCCAGTCCACTGCTATTTATTGAACCGGCCGACATTCAATCTGACGCCCAGCAAAACGAAGAACAACTGGATCTGGCGTACATCCGTGCGGATCTGGATGAGGTGCTGCAACGCCGCGCGCAACTCACCGACCAGGAGCGTCCCGACGCAGTGGCCAAGCGGCGCAAGACTGGTCAGCGAACCGCCCGTGAGAATCTTGCCGAGTTGCTCGATGAAGGCAGCTTCATGGAATACGGCGGCTTTGCACTGGCCGCGCAACGCACCCGCCGTAGCCATGAAGAACTGTTGAAGATGAGCCCTGCCGACGGCCTGATCTCCGGCATCGGCACGGTCAACGCGGATCTCTTTGGCAACCAGGTGGCCCGTTGCATGGCCATGAGTTATGACTACACGGTATTCGCCGGCACCCAGGGCGTGATGAATCACAAGAAGACCGACCGCATGCTCGAGCTGGCTGAGCAGTGGCGTCTGCCCCTGGTGTTTTTCACCGAGGGCGGCGGCGGCCGGCCTGGGGATATCGACAAGGTGGGTGTGGCCGGGCTGGACTGCACGACCTTCATGCGCATGGCGCGATTGAGCGGACAGGTTCCGCTGGTGGGCGTGGTGTCGGGTCGCTGCTTCGCCGGCAATGCGGCACTATTGGGTTGTTGCGATGTGATCATTGCGACAGAGAACGCAAGCATCGGCATGGCCGGCCCGGCAATGATCGAGGGCGGCGGGCTCGGGCGCTTTACTCCGGAACAAGTCGGGCCCACCAGCGTGCAGGCACCCAACGGGGTAATTGATGTGCTGGTCAAGGATGAGGCCGAAGCGACCCGGGTCGCCAAGCAATATCTGTCCTATTTCCAGGGCGATTTACCGAGCGGCGAATGCACCGACCAGCGCCGGCTACGCCATCTGATTCCGGAGAACCGTCTGCGCGCCTACGATATCCGTGAGGTAATCGAGACGCTGGCCGACGGCGGTTCTGTGCTGGAACTACGCCGCCAGTTTGCTCCAGGACTGATCACTGCGCTGATCCGTATCGATGGCAAGGCCTTTGGCTTGATGGCGAATAATCCCATGCATCTGGGTGGCGCAATAGATGCGATCGCGGGTGACAAGGCTGCACGCTTTATGCAGCTGTGTCAGGCGCATGGGCTGCCGCTGGTGTCCTTGTGCGATACGCCCGGTTTCATGGTCGGCCCGGAGTCTGAGCAGCAGGCCACGGTGCGGCATGTTTCGCGCATGTTTGTGACGGCGGCCAGCCTGACGGTGCCCTTCTTTACCGTCGTGCTGCGCAAGGGTTACGGGTTGGGTGCTCAGGCGATGGCGGCGGGCAGCTTTGGCGCACCGATGTTCACCATTGGCTGGCCGAGCAGTGAATTTGGCGCGATGGGGTTGGAAGGTGCGGTTCGGCTGGGGTATGCCAAGGAGCTGGCGGCGGTCGAGGATGAGGGCGATCGTCAGGCCTTGTTCGATAAGCTGGTTGCCGAGCTCTACACCCGCGGCAAGGGTATCAGCATGGCCAGCTATCTTGAGATCGATGCGGTGATTGATCCGCTGGAAACGCGCGATTGGTTGTTACGCGGGCTGAGTTCGGCGCCGCCCGAGTCACGGCAGCGTGGAACTCGGCCTTTTGTGGATACCTGGTAGGTGATGTTGCTCGACTCGCTGGCGGTTTGTGCTGATAGGCCAGCGTGCTGAGTCACTGGCGCAAGACGCCGTGAATCCATCCCTGGAGGCTTGACGAAAACATCCCTGTTTTCGACACTTGCGCCAGCGGCTCAGCCCGCTGGCTTGATTAGCTTTCGCGTGGCGTTAGGTTCGCTGTCCCAAACCTCAAAACAATGTCTATAGACTCAACTCTGGAGCTCGGACCAGGTTAGCGTCCTGTCTGCTCTGGGTAATAATTCTGGCGCATGTCCTAGCAGCAGTACCGTGCGGCCGGTCAGCCATGGTTCGATGTTGCGCCGAACGCGCTCTGCTGTCGCCTTATCCAGGCCGTTGAATGGCTCGTCGAGTATCACCACCGGGCTGTCTTTGAGCAGCACTCTTGCCAGCGCGAGCCGGCGCCCTTCTCCGCCTGACAGTTGCTGACCGGATTCGCCGACCCAGGTATCCAGCCGCGCGGGTAACCGTTCGACCATGTCCGCCAGCTCGACCATCTCCAGCACGTGCCAGAGCTGTGCGTCGGTTGTATCCGGCGCGGCCAATAGCAGATTGGCGGCGATGCTGACGTGCAACAGTTCGGTTTGCTGGGTCAGGTAGCCGACCTGAGCGCGCCAATCCTGCAGGGTTAATTGATTCAGGGCGGTTTCGCCGATTCGTACCGTGCCCGCGTCGGGATCGATCAGCCGAGCGGCGAGTTGTGCGAGGGTGGATTTGCCGCACCCGGAGGGGCCGATGATTGCCAGTGAGGTGCCCGCCGGCAATGCGAGGTCAAGATTGGCAATCCCGGCGTGCTCTACGTCGACGGCTTCCCAGTTCAGTGTGAGGTCGCCAGGCACTGGATGCGGCGCTGTTGGCTCGGGCAGTTGGCTGCTTAGCGCTACCTGCTGGTTCAGTCGTGCCGCTGCGGCGCGGGTGGCGCCGTATTGGGCGAAGGCGCCGGGTAGCGGTGCCAGGCCTTCGCCGAGGGCGAGCAACGCCAGGGTTATCAATACGGCGACGGGGCCGCTGAGAACCCCTTGCTCGGCTACCCAGAGCGCGCCGAAAAAGCCGATGAGCACACAGATCAGTACACCGGTGGTAGCTAGCGCCTGCCCCAGGGCAACTCGCAGCTGCAGTTTTAGTTGATCGTCGAGCATGCTGTGGCTGGCTTGTAGCAGTTGCGCTTGATGGCGAGCAAGGGTGCCGGCGGCGGTGAGTTCGGCGAGGCCCTGCAGTTGTTCGATGCTCAGTGTTCGCAATTGATCGAGCTGCTCGACGCGTGCGGCGCTCAGGCGCATGGCCCAGGCGGCCATGCCGAAGGTTAAAGCACACAGGAGTATCAGAAGCGCCATGCCCAGCAGTACGCCTAATGCGAGATGAAACAGCGCAATGACGCCGCAGACCAGCAGTACGCCAAACAAGGCTACGGCGGGTGGTGCCAGCAGCCTGAGATAGAGCGTATCCAGCGTATCGATATCCGCCGTCAAGCGGTTGAGCCACTGGGCGGCGCGCAGTCGACTCAGGGTGGCGCCGTCCAGGCGCGCCAATGCGGAAAAATGCGTGCTGCGCAGGTCAGCGAGCAGGCCGAGCACGGTGTTGTGGTTGTAGATGCGCTCCGTATACCGCGCGACGGTGCGCGTCAGAGCGAAGAAGCGAATACCGCCACCGGGTACGTAGACATCGAAAGCCACACGCTGGCCTGCAGCCCAGAGCATGGCGGTGACGCCGGTTGCGGAAATGAACCATCCCGACAACGCCAACAGGCCTATGGCGCTGAAGAAGGTTGCCGCGATCAGCAGCGCGCCGATCGTCAACCGGGCGCGTTTGGTCATTATCAGCGCCAGCCATGGTCGCAACTCATTCATCGGCGAGTATCCCGGCGTGCAGTCTGAGCGTCCGATTGGCAATAGCGACGATGGCCGGGTGATGAGTGGCGATCAGAATGGTTCTACCGCTGCGGGCAAGCGCCAAAAGCGCTTCAATGACCTCTGCTTCGCTTTCAGGGTCCAGGCTTGCGGTCGGCTCATCCAGCAGCACCAGCTCGGCATCAATCAACCATACCCGGGCCAGCGCCAGGCGTTGGGCCTGCCCCCCTGACAGACCGCGGCCACCTTCGCCCAGCGGTGTGTCGAGCCCCTGCGGTTGGGCGGCCACAACATCCTTCAATCCGACAGCTTCGAGCGCTGCATGCATGGCGGATAACTCTGCATCCGGCGCGATCAGTCTCAGATTGTCGACCCAGCTGCCTTTGATCAGAAATGGTTTCTGGCCGAGCCAGGCGACTGGTTCCGCCCCGGGTGCTTGACCGAACAGCGTGACATCGCCTGCCTCGGGCTGGATAAATCCTGCCAGACAGCTGAGCAATGTGGACTTGCCTGATCCCGATGGTCCGACCAGGGCAACCACTTCGCCTCGATCGATGCTCAGGCTGACGTCCTCAAGCACTGCGCTGCGGCCTGGATAGCCCGCTTTCAGGTGTTCAGCAATGACGCTATTAGTGCGCGGCCCTGCACTGAGTGCGCGTCTACGCAATGGATAGCCATGCTCGGTGGGGGGTAACCCGACCAGTGCGTCAGCGGCGCCCAGCGCCGCTGCCCGGTCATGGTAGTGCTGCGCGAGATTGCGCAGCGGCTGAAAGAATTCCGGGGCCAGCAAGAGGATAAATAACCCACTAAACAGGGTCAGCTGCGGGGCGGGCCCAAAGTCGATATAGCCGAGCAGACCAAACCCGATATACATGGCGACCACGGCAATGGCCACGGAGGCGAAGAACTCCAGCACTGCAGAAGACAGAAACGCCACACGCAGGGTGCGCATGGTAACGGCCCGATACTGTTCGGCCGTATGGGTGACGTCGGCGCTCGCCTGCGCTACCTGACCGAACAGCTGCAGAGTGGTGAGGCTGCGGACTCGATCGAGAAAATGCCCGGCCAGACGGCCCGCTTCGAGAACATGTTGCTGGCTCAAGCGCTCTGCACTCATACCGATCAGGGCCATGAACAGCGGAATCAGGGGCGCGGCTATCAACAGGAACAGGGCGGCGAGCCAATCCAGCCAGAACACCACTGCAAGAATGGACAGAGGAACGAGCAGTGCTAACCATTGCTGGGGCAGATAACGGGCGAAATAGCCGTCCAGCGCTTCGACCTGCTCCACCCAGTGATTGGCCAACGTAGCGCTTGAGCGCCCGGCCAGATTCACCGGCCCCCGCGCGGCCCATTGCTCAAGCAGTTCACTGCGCACCAGCTGGCGCACCCTGGCGCTGGCGAGCTGACCGAAGCGCTCCTGTGCAACCTGACTGATCGAACGGACGATCACTGCCCCTATCAACCCGATCGCAGGCCCGATCTGCGCACTTAAAGCTTGCCCGTCGATCACCGTGCGGTATATAACCAGCGCGAGCAGTCCGGCCAGGCAGATAAACGCCAGCGCATTAACCAGTCCTGCAACCACCACTCCAATTAGCAGCGGCTTGACCGTCGACTGCTGGCGAGCCAGCCAATGTCGAGCCGAATCCGGCGTGCCGAATCCTGCCGACTCAGTGATAGCCTTCTCCGACTCTGACCTTGCCGCGGAATACCCAATAGGCCCAGGCCGTGTACACCAGAATGATCGGAATGACGAACAACACCCCTAGCAGCAGGAAGAGCTGAGACTCCGGCGCCGAGGCGGCATCCCACAGGGTGAAGTTCGGCGGAATAACGTACGGCCAGCGTGTCCACAGCAAGCCGAAATAGGTCGCGCCAAACATGCCCATGGTCGCCACGAAGGGCAGCGCCTCTCTGCGCTGACGCAGGCCGCGCCAGATCTGAAAGGCAAAGAACGCCGCAAGCGCCGGGAAGATCCAGATCCAGCGAATCGCCGAGAACCAGCGTTCAAAGGCGGACGGATCTACCGAGGGCGTCCACACACTGACCGCCAGAAATATCAGCAGAACCCCGGCCAGCAGCCAGGGCGCCAGCTTGTAGGCCCATGCCTGAATGTAACCTTCAGCCTTGAGAATTATCCAGGTGCAGCCCAGCAGCGCATAGCCGACGAGAATGCCGAAACCGGTCAATACGGTGAAGGGCGTCAGCCAGTCCAGCGGGCCGCCTGCATAGACCAGCCCTTCGGTCTGGTAGCCTTCGATATAGGAACCGACGACTGCCCCCTGGGCAAAGGATGCGACGACCGATCCTCCTGCAAAGGCCCAGTTCCAGAGATAGCGCGACTTGTGTGCCTTGAAGCGGAACTCGAAGGCGACGCCCCGAAAAATCAGGCCCGCCAACATCAGAAACACGCCGATATACAAGGCGGGCAACAGGATCGAATAGACCAGTGGAAACGCAGCCAGCAGACCGACACCGCCGAGTACCAGCCAGGTTTCGTTGCCATCCCAGATGGGCGCCACCGAGTTCATCATCACGTCGCGAGCTTCTTCGTCCGGGGCGAACAGAAACAGAATTCCGACGCCCAGGTCAAAGCCGTCCATCAGCACGTACATGATCACGGCGAAGGCGATGACTACCGCCCAGATCATCGACAGATCAATATTGCCCATATCAATGCTCCTCGTGTTCAAAGCGAACATGGGTGGCTGAGAATGGACGCATGGGGCGCTCAGCCTGATCCGCTTGATCCGACAGTTCCTCCTCTTCGACCGTAATACCCTTCTGTAGCACACCAAACAGGTAGTACAGCCCCGCACCGAATATCGCTGCATACACCAGTACGTAACCGATCAATGTGAAGAGTGCCATCCCACCGGTCAGGGAAGGTGTGAGGCCCTGTTCATGGCTGAACGTCTCATAGACTATCCAGGGCGCGCGGCCCACCTCGGTGACCACCCAGCCGGCGGTAACCGCGATGAATGGGGTGATGCTCATGAAGCGCAGGCCCTGCAGGAACCAGCGGGTCTGGCAATAGCGTTGGCCGCGGCGTAACCACAAACCGGCGAGCCCGAAGGCGATCATCAACAGCCCCATGCCGACCATAATGCGGAAAGCAAAGAAAACGATCCAGACCGGCGGCTGCTGTTCCACATCGATCTCGCGCAGCCCGGGGACTTCGCCGTCCCAGGTATGGGTCAACAGCATGCTGCCAAGGCGTGGAATACCGAATTCGACGCGATTGGCCTGCAGATCCCTATCCGGCAATGCGAATAACAATAAAGGCACGCCGACATCGGTATCCCAGTTGCCTTCCATCGCAGCTACTTTCATCGGCTGATGCTTGAAGGTGTTCAAGCCATGCAGATCGCCGACCACCGCCTGTGTCGGCGCCAGAAACAGAATCATCCACAGGCACATCGAGAGCGCCTTGCGATTTACCTCTACCTCCCTCCCACGCAGCAGGTACCAGGCGCTCACGCCAGCCACCACGAAAGAACCGGTGAGGAATGACGCAATCGCCATGTGGGTAAAACGATAAGGAAAGGACGGGTTGAAAATCGATTCCGTCCAGGAGGTAACGTGGAACACGCCATCGCGCAGCTCGGTGCCCTGTGGGGTGTGCAGCCAACTGTTGGCAGATAGAATCCAGAACGCGGAGATAAGTGTTCCCAGCGCGACCATACAGGCCGCAAAAAGATGAATACCCTGGGGGACGCGGTTACGCCCGAACAGCAGCACACCGAGGAAACCCGCTTCCAGAAAAAAGGCGGTAACGACCTCGTAGCTGAACATCGGGCCGATGAAATTCGCCGCCGTATAGGAAAAATTGCTCCAGTTGGTGCCGAACTGGAACGCCATCACTATCCCGGATACCACCCCCATGCCGAACACCACGGCAAAGACCTGAATCCAGAATTTCGACAACTGCGTCCACAGCGGATTGCCGGTTTTGAATGCCAAAGCTTCGAGGAATGCGATATACGAGGCCAGACCGATAGTGAATACCGGAAAGATCGCATGGAAGGACACGACGAAGGCAAACTGGAAGCGCGATAACAACAACGGATCCAATTCCATTAGAGGACTCCTGTCGGAAACGGGCGAAGCTGGGTTATGCCGATCAGCCCTGCGCCATACGCACCACGCCGATCAGCTCGAAGCTGTGACCACCGCCGCGCTGCTGGCGTTCCATTCTTTTATCCAGCCAAGCGCTCCAACTGACTGATTCGAAAGCTGAGGATCCTCCCAAGCCCAGCCGCCATGAGTTGGCAACTTGGGTCAGAACCACAGCGTCCACAGCGTGACGCCGAGCGGCAACAATATTGCCGAGCCCATACCCATCATGCTCATCCCCAACGCCGCGAAGGCGCCAGCTTCCTCGCCTTCTTCCAGCGCACGCGAGGTGCCAACCGCGTGGGCAACAATGCCCATGGCCATGCCCCACGCAGCCGGATGCGTAATGTGAAACAGGCGCAGCAACCAGGGGCCAAGTAGCGCGCCGAGCACTGCAGTAATCATCACGAACACCGCAGCCAGCGCCGCCACACCGCCAATTTGTTCTGCCAGCAACATGGCGATCGGTGTGGTCAGAGACTTTGGCGCCATGGTCATCAGGATCATCGACTCTGCACCCATCAGCCAGCCGATGAGCAGCGTGCTGAGCGTGGCAAACAGCCCGCCGAGCAATAGCGTGACCACCACGGGCCGCAGAAATTGGCGAATCCTGCGCAAATTGAGATACAGCGGAACCGCCAGCGCGACCGTGGTCGGCCCCAGCAGAATGGTCACCGGCACCACAGCTTCGCGATAGGTGGGATAGTCGAAGTCCAACGCCCAGAGAACCACCAGGATCAGCGGCACCGAAACGATGATCGGGTGGAATAACGCCAGACGGGAGCGCTCATATAGCGTGAGGCCGATCTGGTAGGCAGCAAGCGTCACACCAATCAGAAACAGCGGATGGTCAACCACAGCCTGAAGCGCGGCCTCAACCGAGCCGTTCATTGGTCTGCCTCAATACGTTGTTGCTTGCGGATCAATCGCTGCATCAACCAGCCACAGAATGGTAGCGTCAGCAGAAACGACAGCAGCATGGTAACGAGAATTGCCGCCCAGCCTGCCGCAAGCTCCTGGCCATAGAGCATCACGCCGGCGGCTGGGGGCACCAGGAGCAGCGGCAGATACTTCAACAGACCGCTCGCGGCCTGATCCAGAGAGTCACTGACGCCCCCGCGCAGACACAGACAGATCAACAGCAGCAGCATGCCGATAATCGGGCCCGGGACGAAGGGCAGCACCAGGACATTAAGCCCGGTTCCCAGCAGTTGAAAGGTGATCAACCAGGTTAATCCGCGAAGCAACATAGCGAGTTCCTGCCGTAAATAAAGCGAAGGTTAATCACTGTTGCGAGGAAAGCCCACCCCTCTCGCAAACCAGCAATCAATCAGCAGATGGCGCCTTGGTTGCAATCGGTATTTCACGACTTGGCGGGATGCCGGTTTTTTGGCTATTACGCCGGTGAAACGGCACCGGTATTGGTTGTGGCGAACCGGTCAAATGACCGGTAGTCTGTGCCTATTAGCGGCCGTTTGGCCGATTTCGGGGGAGCCAATCAGATATACATGCCCAGGCGCCTGATTGGCGCTTCAATGCACTGAGTCCGGATCACTGGAAATGCAGAAGGAAAAGGAAGCGGACACGACCGCATCCCGTTCCGGTAGAACCCGCGCACTGGCTCGCGCAGAAAGATTAAGGAACCGCGATTTGATCCTCAGCAAGCTCTCCGTCGATACGCTGATACGGAGCCGCCACAACAGCCATCACCCAGCGCTGCGCAAAGCGGTAGGGCTCGCCATCACCATGGCACTGGTGCTACTGATGGCATCGCTGCTACCGCTGTCTACGCTGCCTCCGGCTGTTTTTTTATCTGCACATACCCTGCTGGAAGTATTTTCCATCGTCGTTGCCAGCCTGGTATTCGCGGTCGGTTGGGAAACTCATCGGCGTAAACAATCTGCCAACCTGCTGGTACTTGCCTGTCTGTTCCTGGGTGTTGCGCTGTTGGATATCTCGCACACCCTGACATTTCCGGGCAACCCAGGGCTCCTTGTGCCGGCGCACATCGATAACACCATCATTTACTGGTTGAGCGCGCGGCTGCTGGCAGCGCTCGCACTGCTGTGGATGGCCATTCGGGCGCCCTGGAACGATGTCGCTCAGGTGCCAAACCGCTGGGCGTTGCTGCTAGGGGTACTGGCCGCGGTTTCGGCGCTGCATGCGGTGCTGTACTTTTTCCCGGAGGCATTACCAGCCACCTTCTATCCCCATTCGGGCCTGACGCCCTTCAAGGTCGGTTTCGAATATTTCCTGGTCACGCTGAACCTTGTAGCCGCCTTTCTGCTATGGCGTGCCATGCGCGGCCCCCTGTCATTCAATGCTGCCTCGCTTTTCGGTGCCGTCTGCGCCATGGCACTCAGTGAGTTCTGCCTGACGCTCTACAGCGTGACCAACGACACCATGTCCTTGCTCGGTCATTTGCTCAAGGTAGCTTCCTACCTGTTTTTGTTTCGCGCCGTGTTCATCGAGACCGTCGAACGCCCCTTCGCTGCGCTGCAAGCTTCACAACAGCGGCTGCAAGCTATCTTCGATGCGTTGCCGGACATCCTGGTTGAGGTTAACAAGTCCGGTAAGGTAATGGAGTTCCATGCGCCGCACAGTGATGAACTGGACCTGAGCAGACGACAGATGGTCGGCCGGGAAATGGTTCCCTTGCTTCCACCCGAAGCCATCCCTATCTGCGAGCGCACGTTCATTGAGGCCAAGCAGCGCGGACACGCCCAGAGCGAACCTTTCCGCTCGCGAATTGACGGCAGGACCGTATGGTTCCAGATTTCGGCCGCGCCCAAACAGGGCGCTGACGGCCACCACTATCTCGTCATAGCGCGCGATGTTACCAAGACCAAGGAGCAGGAATCTGAAATCCTGAGACTGTCACAACATGACAGCGTCACCCACCTGCCCAATCGCAAGCTGTTCATCCAGCGAACCGAGATGACGCTCCGCCTCACCGCCCGCAACCAAGGCAGCTTCGCGCTGATGCAGATAAACCTGGACGGTTTCAAGCAAATCAACCTGGCCCACGGCCACCAGGCGGGGGACCAACTGCTCGCGGCTTTGGCAGACCGATTGCGTGCCATTCTGCGAGAGGAGGACGTGCTCTCACGTGAAAGCGGCGATCAGTTCATCCTCACGCTGCCCGCGCTCGATAGCGTAGCCGCCGCCCATGTAGCCGAACGTCTGTGCCATTCAATCGCCCGTCCCCTGAGCTTCGGTGAACATATCGCGCCCCTTACCGCGTCAATCGGTATTGCCATCTATCCGGACGATGGCAGCACCCTCGACGAGCTGACCCGCCGAGCCGCAGCAGCATTGCAGCTGGCGAAGCAGGATGGAGGCAACACCTACCGATTCCTTAGCGAGGATCTGCAGGCGAGAATGGCGCACATCCTGCAGCTGGAAAACCTGCTGCGCGACGCCGAGGAACACCTGGAACTGTCGCTGCGCTATCAACCTCAGTGGGAGCTCGGCAATCGGCACCTGGCCGGGCTGCATGCCAGTTTGCGCTGGCTCAACGCGGAACTGGGCGAAATCAGCGTGGAAGAATTTCAGCCCATAGCCGAAGCCAGTGGTCAGGCGCTCGCACTGAACGACTGGGTACTTCAACAGGTTCTGGCGCAGCTGAAACGCTGGCAGGATGAAGGCCTGACACCGGTCCCTGTAGCAGTGAGTCTTTGCCCAGCGAAGTTCAGGATGGATAATCTACCCGCCCGGATACGCAAGAGCCTGGAAGCCTGGAGTATCGAGCCACGCTACCTTCAACTGGAGATACCGGAAGATCTTGCGATGGAAGACCCCGCTGCGACGGCCATCAAGCTCAAGTCGCTGCGCGAGCTGGGGGTGTCGATTGTTATCGGGAATTTCGGCGATTGTTATTCGTCGCTGCAGCAGATGCAGTCGTTCCAGCCCGACATCGTAAAAATCGACCGACTATTCATCAGCGAGCCGACAGCGAGCAACCGGGAAATAATTCTGGGTAGTCTGATTGATATTGCCCACCGGCTAGGATTGAAAACCATGGTTGAGGGCGTCTACACACGCGAGCAACTGGCGCTGGTCCAGCGCAACGGATGCGACTATGTTCAGGGCGACCAGCTCAACCCGCCGCTGGCACCGGAGGAGGCTTCACGACTGCTCATTGAGGCCCGGACCGAACGCCCTTGAGCCGGGATCCGGGACCGATCTGGCCAGGCTCGGTCCCTTCAATCGCTGGCTGACAGGGTCAATCAGAACCCATGCAACAGGGCAAAGCGATCAGCGTGGTAGCGGTAGTCGCCTAGCAGTTGCTGCACGACACGGGCTCGCTTGATGAACAGCCCTGCGTCGAACTCGTCAGTCATGCCCATGCCGCCATGCATCTGGATCATCTCGTTGGTCACCAGCTCAGCCACTTCACAGGCCTTGGCTTTGGCCAGGCTGACCAGAGCCGAGGCATCCGGTGCACCTTCGTCCAGCGCGACGAGCGCTTTCAACACCACCGACTTCACTAACTCCAGCTCGCTGAACATATGTGCCGCCCGATGCTGCAGCGCCTGGAACGAACCGATTACCACGCCAAATTGCTTACGCTCCTGAAGAAAGCTGACAGTTCGCTCAAAGGCTTCAAGCGACAATCCCAGTAATTCCGCAGCAAGTTGCGCGTTGCCGGCATTCAGCACCGACTCGACTACCGGATGCGCCTGGTTCAGCTCGCCAAGCAATGCATCGTCGTCCACTCGCACGTGGTCCAGCGTTATCCGTGCGGCGTTGCGGCTGTCCGCCATGATGGTCCGCTCCACCCTGACGCCGTCGGTGCCGGGATCGATAACAAACAGACTAATGCCGTCGCTATCCTGACTGCCAATACTGGTGCGCGCGGCCACGATCAGTTTGTCGGCGACATGCCCGTCGACCACGGAACACTTGTGACCATTAATGACAAAACCCCCGTCCAGATTCTGCGCGGTCGTGTTGATCGACCAGGGTTGATGGCGGGCTTTTTCGTCGATAGCCAGCGTCACGATCAGGTTACCGCTGGCGATAGCCGGCAACATCGCACGCTTCTGCTCGTCCGAACCGGCCAGTGAAAGGGTCGCTGCAGCCAGCACGGAGCTGGAGAACAGCGGGGATGCACTCAGGTTGCGCCCGGCCTGCTCAAATAACTGCCCCATACCTACATGGCCAAAACCCGAACCGCCAAAATCCTCGGATATCAGGGTCCCAGCAAAGCCCATCTGCGCCATGTTGTGCCAGAGTTCGGTCGAAAAACCTGTCTCGTCGCGAGTGTCGCGCAGCCCGCGTAGCTGGGAAACCGGGGCGTTCTCCCTGAAAAAACGTTGGGCGGCGTCCCTGAGCATGTTCTGCTCTTCATTCAAAACCAATGCAGCCATGGTGCGTCCTCGGGTCGATTACTGAAGCGCGAGAATATTGCGCGCGATTACGTTGAGCTGAATCTCGCTGGTGCCACCTTCGATGGAGTTGCCCTTCGAGCGCAGCCACATCCGCGGCAAAGCACCGTGATGGGAGGCCTCGCCTTCCCATACCAGCCCATCGCTGCCGCGCAGCGCAATCATCAGCTCCTGGCGTCGCTTGTTCAGCTCGGTGCCGTAGTACTTGAGCATCGCCGACGTGTGGCCCACGCCCTGGCCGGCCTTGGCTTCATCGAGCACCCTCTCTGCGGTCAGCTCGAAGGCTTTCGCATCTATTGCCCACCGCGCGACCTCAGCGCGTAACAGGCCGTCAGCCAGGCGGCCGTTTTCAAGCCCGACGCTGTCCACCGCAAAGTCCGGTAGCGTCTGCTGTCCTGCTGCTGTGCGGCCCATGCCGCCGATCATCTCGCGTTCATGGGTCAGCAAATATTTAGCGATAGTCCAGCCCTGATTGATCTCACCCACCACCTGGTCCTTTTCAACGCGCACGTCGTCGAGGAAAGTTTCACAGAAGGGTGAATTGCCGGAAATCAACTTGATGGGACGGGTGCTCACGCCTGGCGTCGTCATGTCGAACAGAACCAGGGAGATGCCCAATTGTTTGCGCGCATCGGGGTCGGTACGTACCAGACAGAACATCCAGTCAGCCTGATCCGCATAGGAGGTCCAGATCTTCTGGCCATTAACCACGAAGTGATCGTCATGATCTTCGGCCCGTGTCTGCAACCCCGCCAGATCAGAGCCTGCACCGGGTTCACTATAGCCCTGACACCAGCGAATCTCACCTCGCACTATGGCCGGGAGATGCTGCCTCTTCAACGACTCGGAACCGAACTTGAGTATGGCTGGCCCAATCATCCACACTCCGAAACTGGAGAGCGGCGGGCGTGCCCGGATACGCGCCATTTCTTCACGCAATATCTTGTGCTCAGCCTGGCTGAGTCCGCCGCCGCCGTACTCGCGTGGCCAATCCGGCGCCGTCCAGCCGCGCGCAGCCATGCGCTCCAGCCAGATTCGCTGATCATCGCTGGAAAACTGAAAATTGCGCCCGCCCCAGCATTGATCCCCTTCCTGTTTCATGGGCGTGCGCATAGCCGGTGGGCAGTTTTCCTCCAGCCAGTCGCGCGTTTCCTGTCGAAATGCATCAAGATCGGTCACATTGATTCTCCTCGATGAAGCTGCGTATAGGATCTGACCAAGATACTCCGCATAACCTCCCTGCGCTGCGCTGTAAGCAAGCGGAATGACGATTCATTAGCAAACAGAATCGGCATCCAGCCCTGGTCGTCCATCCTCGAGAGGATTCATGTAGCGATTCAGCAGCGTCGAACGCTCAGGAGCCCCAGGGGCATTGGAAAGCGGCAGGGCATATCGAAAAGCGTGGGGAGGTTGCCGACTGACCTGACAGCACGATGCCGTTGGGCAGAATCGAGGAAGAACGCGGGAGGGCAAGGAACTTCGAGCGCCGAGCGAGGCTCTGAATAACGTCCCGAATCCTGACTTACCGGGACGCTGAAACCGATCAGAATTTTAGTTGATCACCTGGCTCAGGTTTGGCCGGACACTCTGGTACGGACTCGCCGTCCGCTGCGCAACGTTCATCGCCGAGAGTGTAAAGCGCGTCACGAACGATTGCCTCCTCTTCCGGGTTGACTGGCTCAAGCGCAAGCTTCTGGTCGGCTTCGGGGACAACAGGCTCAGCCGGTCGGGTATCAACAGTCGGAATGGGTTCGGCGATGACAGCCGGAACCTTGGCGGCAGCAGCAGCATCAGTACAGCCCTCTGTAGTACATGGGCCCGAGGCAAAGCTGACATCGATATTCTGCGTAGCAGCCAGCGAGTCAAACTCAGCTGAGCTGTCTGTTACGTGTTCGCCAAGCTCGGCTTGCTTTGCTTCATATCCAAGCACGCTTTTATCAGCCCCGCTTTTACCACAGCCGGAAACTGACAAGCCGAGTACTACGCCATACGCCAATAGGCGAATTATCTTCATGAAGGTGTTCAGCTCTCACTTCTCAGTATGGATCGAGCGCTCCTGGTGCGCTGGTTATCATCGACCACGCTCATCGGGGTGTTGGTGCTTGTACTTCATTGCTTGCATATGCCCGCTCACGGTCCTCGGAAGGCCCGTTTGATCAGCGCGGAAAAGGCACAGTTTACCCTTGACAGCCTTTCGTAGTAATGCTGGCAAAGGGCTAGGATACAGCGCTCCGGGTGGACTGGCTCCGGTTGAACTGATAGGGTAGTCCTCCACCGGACGTAGCAAACCCGGGCCAGCAATGCGTTTTCATCGGTCATCTGCGCCGAAATCTATCGGGTTATATCCCTTCTGTTTGTGCCTGGGCGAGAGCTTCAACGCGCCGTGCTTGCTTGAGTCCGTTATTTAACCGCTGATGGATCCTCGTTTGATATTTATGGATTTCCAGCCCTGTCAATTCACAAAGGGACGATAATTTGAACGATTCCACACTTTTCCAATTCTCGACGTTGACTGTGTTGCTACTGTTGCTCGCGTTTTATGGCGGCACCTATCTGCTGACGTTGCTGATCAAGGACAAGAAAGAAAATACCGACGCCTTTATGGTTTCAAACCATCGCATCGGCTTCGGCCTGGGCGCCGCCAGCATGACCGCCACCTGGATCTGGGCCGCCTCATTTTACGCAGCCGCCACCTCCGGTTATACCTACGGTGTATCAGGCCCTCTGCACTATGGCTTGTGGGGCGCCTTGATGATCCTGTTTATCTACCCCTTCGGTCGCCGGTTCCGCAAGCTGGCTCCGAATGCGCACACGCTGGGCGAATTGATACATGCCCGACACGGTGCTTCGAGCCAACTGATTCTGGCCTCGTCTAACGTACTCGGCAGCATCATCAGCCTGATGGTCAACTTCACCGCGTCCGGTGCGCTGGTATCGGTACTGTCGCCGTTATCTTTCCAGGCCGGGGTCATCATTGCTGGCGTCGGCGTGCTGTCATACACACTCTGGTCTGGCTTCCGCGCCTCGGTCCTGACAGATTTCGCCCAGCTCATGGCAATGATGGCCATCGCCATCGTGATCATTCCTGCAGTACTGTTCTCCCTTGGTGGACCAGCCGCTCTGGTCGACAATATGGATGTGCTCACACCCGAGCAGGCAAACCTGTTCTCCATGGATGCCATCCTCAACCAGGGTGCACCTTTCTTTGTGGCTGTACTGGCCTATGCGATCGGCAACCAGACCATTTCGCAGCGTCTGTTCGCGGTCCGCGAAGATCACATAAAGCCCACCTTTATTACCGCTACCATTGGCTACGGTGCCATCGTGATCGGCCTGGGCATGATAGGGCTCATGGCACTGATAACCGGCATCGAACCCATCGATGGCGACATGAACAACCTGATCCCACAGATGGTCTCGATGTATCTGCCGCCGGTGTTCATTGGTCTTTTCTTCATTCTGGTTATCGGCTCGTTATCATCGACTGCGGACTCTGACCTGTGCGCGCTTTCCGCCATTGTCATGGCAGACGTCTACGGCAAAAACATCGCCAAGAACAATCCCGACCCGACAAAGATGTTGTTCATCGGCCGGTTGACCATGATCGTGGCCACGCTGCTCGGCGTAATTTTTGCCAGCTTCTCCATGGATATTCTGATCATGCTGGTATTTGTCGGTGCACTGTGGGGTGCAATCGTATTCCCGGTGATCGCAAGCTGTTTCTGGGATCGAGTGACCAACACGGCGTTCACCTGGGCGGTGGTAGCCGGGTTGTTGATGTTCTGCCTGGCGCGCTTCGAACTGCTGCCCATGACTGGCGTGATCGGCGTGTTCTTCGAACTGCTCGGCTCTGCTGGCGGCGGCGTGGTCATCGGTCTGATGAGCTTCGGGTTCTTTGGCCGTCGCGCAGGTCTCATCATAGGTGTGCTCGGCGCACTGGTCCTGGCCTATTTCACCCTGGGCTTCCTGCGCGACTACACCGTGCTACTGGCCTCGCTGACCGCCTATGGCGCAAGCACCATCGTGTGTATAGCCATCAGCCTGCTGAGCTCGCACAAGTTTGATTTCCAGAAAATCAGCCGCGACGTGGGCAACTACGACCACAACGCCAAAGCGGCTCAATCCTAATCTTGGACAACCGCCGCCCGCTCTGGGCGGCGACAGGAGACATACTATGCAATCACTACTTCTAGGTTCTTACATCCTGATCTGGCCGCTGGCGTCGCTGGCCGTGCTGGCGGTGATTCTGACCGCCACACTAAAAGACCTTCGCAAAGCCAAGCAGGAGCAGCGCGGCCTGGTCTGATCCAACGAGGGCGTGCGGGTGAGAATCCGGCCGGCATGCCCTGCTCAATCACTGCCCCCTCCATGCATGATATCCCTGCCAATCTTCACTCCCGCCGTTACCCGCCTGTCTTAAAACTCTGCCTATAGCGCAGGATGTGATACGCGTCTAGATAACATTTCACTTTTTAGTTTAATTTTTCATATAACCGCCAATCGTCGCTCACAAACTTTCTAAGCGGAAGGTGAGCCGTCAACTTTTATACAATAAAATCAGTAACTTTTGAACAAACAGCCCGAACAGCCTGTCTTGTTAGGGTGCACTTGCTTTATATCGATTTGTAAAATTACGTGTGCTTATGCAGCTTCTTACCCATACTGCTCACAGCGCAGAAGGAACAATCAAACATACTAGGAAGATGGTATGAATAAGATTTTTGCGGTAATACTCACCTTTAATCGAAAGGATTTGCTTAACAGGTGTTTGCAAGCGGTCTACAGCCAGACCCGAGCCTGTGATGGTGTCATTGTTATCGATAACGCTGGCACCGATGGAACCGAACAGATGCTCAAAGAGCTCGATTTTCCGAATCTTGAAGTACACATCCTGTCGAACAATATAGGTGCGTCAGGCGGATTCAACGCCGGGTTTCGGATTGCTTATCAACAAGGCGCTGACTTCGTCTGGATGATGGATGATGACGTTATCCCCAGCCCTGACGCCCTTCAGCGCCTGCAGGAAGCGGACGAGCTCCTGGAACAGAAATCGATGGAGCGCGCATTTTTACTGTCCACTGCGTATACGGAAGGCGGTCTGATAACGAACGCACCTTCCATGGACCAGCGGCGCAACCGTATCGATTATGAAAATTGGCCACTGACCCTGGAGCACGGCATCGTCCCGGTGCGCAGGGCAACTTTTGTGTCGATACTCGTACCGCGGGCGACGCTGGCAGAGTACGGGCTACCTCTGGCTTCGATGTTTATCTGGGGCGAAGATACGGAATACACATTACGTATTACCCGGAACGCTCCCGGCTTTATCGTGGGAAATAGCAAGGTCCTGCACCTTAGACAAGAAAACGGTGCTATCAGCATTCTCGCCGAGCACAATCCCAACCGATTGAAATACCATCGTCATTACGTTCGCAACGAGGTTTTTGTAGCGAGAAAGTATTATCGTCCGCGCCGCCTGATCATGTCAGTTTTCCACCAGATCAAACTCATCAGTCAACTACTCGGAATGAAAGAATTCGGTAAAGCCAGAATTGTTCTCCAAGGACTGATTGAAAGCAGCCACTTCCATCCGAGTGCGGAAGCGATAGATGCGCCGTTTTCCAATCTCGGGGTAACCGTGCGTAGCTTCCTGCTGGATGCTCCGCAACCACTGGCTACCCCTCCGGTCGCAGTCTCCAGACTCGAGCCGGTTAACGAAGACAATATGTCAGAACAGTTTCTCAGAGCGGTCTACGATTAGCGGCCATGCCGCATCCTTGTCCGAGATGGTCGTTACCGCCTCGGGCCAGGTAATCCCAAGCCGTTCGTCGTTATAGCGCAAGCCGCGCTCGGCCTCCGGCGTATACGGAGCCGAAACCAGATAGCTCACCTCTACATCATCCTCCAGCGTCTGAAATGAATGCGCAAAGCCTGGCGGCACGTAAAGCTGGTGCCGGTTCCGGTCGGTAAGCTCGAATAGCTGGTGCTTCAGATAGCTTGGCGAGTCTTCGCGCAGATCGACAATCACATCGACGATGGCCCCGCGCAAGCAACGCACCAACTTGGCTTCAGCGTAGGGCTCGGCCTGGTAGTGCAAGCCCCGTAGTGTCCCGCGGTTTGCAGAAACCGAGGTGTTCTGCTGAACATAATCGGTGACAAGTCCATGCCTGGCAAACTCGTCCCGGCACATCGTACGCGCAAAAAAACCGCGCTCATCCCCACGCGGTTCCAGTTCGATCAGCCAGGCATCCTTCAGCGTCGTTTCGTGAAATATCATTTGTTGCTCCTTGAAAGATAACCGCGCAGCCGCGCGGTATCAGGCAAACATCTCTTCCTGTTCGGCGTAGAGACGATCTACTACTCGTCCAGCGGGTACATTGACGTCATCAAATGTCAGCGGCGTGTCTTTCTTGACTGCCCGCTTGAGGGTGCAACCCAGCGCCAGACCAACCGGCAACAGGCGCTCGCTACGAATTGGCTGAATGTTTTCCGCGACGCCATAGACTTCGTAACCACCGAAGTCACCGATGAGCTCACCTTCCTGCAGATCTTTCTTTGCCACCGCAATCACGCCGACCATGGGACCTGCCTTTGGCGTCAGCACAGGATCATCGAACAGCACCGCGCGCGCCACGGAGTTGGGTACCTCGAAGTGACACAGGTGATAAGGCGTGTAGAAGCAGTAAAAAGGCCCTTTGCCGAGCTTGTACAGCTCCAGATAATGCCGCTGCCGAGGGTTATCCAGCGTGCCCAGAACGAATACGCCCGGGCCAGGGCGCGCGCCTACCACGTAATCGACCAGCCCGGGGCTCGACGCGTCCAGGTGAGGCTCAAAGGCGGGCAATGTATCTTCGATCGGGACCAACGGAGCCCCCGGATCGCCGCCAGAAAAATCCGGCCCTATCATTCCGCGACGAGCAACCCGCATGCCGGTGCCATTGGCGACAATGGCCTGCTCGAAGGAAATCTTGGTGCCATCGGCGAAGGAAGCAACCATAGCCGGCTTTTGCCCCCACCGCCTGGCGAAGCTTTCCTGGGTGGTCGGGTTGCGATAGGGATCGTGCAAACCCTTGATGTTGCCGCATAAAACAGGCTTTACGCCCAGACCCGCAACGAATCGGTAGAGATTCATCTGTACCCCAGGCTGGTCGCCATCGGAAAAGGTATAGACCACTCCTGCGGCGTCGGCCTTGGCTTTCAGTATCGGACCGATTGTGCCGTCCAGTTCCGCGTTCATTTGCACGACATGCTTGCCCGCTTCCAGCGCGGCCAGCACTGCCCGGGCGGCGAACTCGATCGAACCTGTGACTTCAATGATAGCGTCCAGCCCTTCAGCCCTTGCAAGCGCCTCGGCATCTTCCGTCACCGCAGCGCGACCGGCCTTGATCGCGTCTTCCAGCGCGGCCTGAGAGTCACAACGGGCCGGCTGAATGCCGACCTGGTCAAACACTCCCACCGCCGCCGCAATATTGCGGTTGGCCACGGCGCACAACGTCATACCCTGGGTAGCCGTCATGATCAGCAATGCGATGCCACTCGCCTGAAAACCTGCACCGATCATACCTACACGAATAGGCCGACCCTCGGCCTGGCGCCGGGCAAGCGCCGTATCAACAATAATCATCACACATCTCCGACAGGCGTAAGCTGGGCTTGGCGATCAATCTTTCCAGAGCTTCCACGGCGCACCGCGCGCCCAGGCCTCTTCCAGCACGACCTTGTCGCGCAACGAGTCCATACTCTGCCAGTAGCCTTTGTGCGCAAAACTGCCCAGCATGCGACGCTCGACCAGTCGATCCATAGGTTCGTTCTCCCACACGGTCTGGTCGTCATCGATCAGATCGAAGACTTCAGGCTCGCAAACGAAAAATCCACCGTTGATCAGACCGCCATCAGCGGCGCCCTTCTCACGGAAGGCGTCGACATGGCTGAGATTGTCGGACAAACGCAAAGCGCCATAACGACCGGGCTGGGTAACGGCCGTCAGGGTGCACCAGCAACCCGACGCACGGTGCGACTCGACCAGCGCAGTGATATTGACATCGCTAACGCCATCGCCATAAGTCAGACAGAAGGGACCATCCATCAGGTACTTCTGGGCACGCTTGAGGCGGCCGCCGGTCATGGTATCGCCACCCGTGTCGAGTACCGTTATTTTCCAGTTCTCCGGCAGCTTGTCATGCCACTGGACCTCACCGGTAGCGAGGTCGATGGTGTAATCGGAACGATTGCCACGATAGTTAAGAAAGTAATCGCGGATGTAATCAACCTTGTAGCCGCCGAGCACCACGAATTCGTTAAAGCCATGATGGGCGTACATTTTCATGATGTGCCAGATGATGGGCTTACCGCCCACCTCGACCATCGGCTTGGGACGAACGGCTGTTTCTTCACTGAGACGGGTACCAAAACCGCCGGCAAATATGACTACTTTCATTTTTACCTCTCCTTAGGTAGGTAAGTCGGCCGCGCGACCGGCTGGAAAATACTGTATTTCACAGGGGTAACCATTTGAGATCCTCTGATAAACGACCCTGTGCAATGTGGTCCTGAAGAACGTGCAGTCGCATCAGCGGCGAAGCCCGGAAGTCAGGATCGTTGAACTTCATCCGTTGCAAGCCTTCAATCAACTGGCCGATTGAATCGGAGAGCGTCATCAGCGGCTGGTGATTGGGGGCAAGCTTGGCAAACAGGCTGAAATCCACTTTGTAGGATCGGCTGTCTACCGGCGCGTCGGTATTGATGCTGACCGATGTGCCGGGGACTGCATCAGCCACCGCCGCTGCCAGATCCCGAACCTGATGGTTGCGCTCATCAGAGCCCGTATTGATGTGCAGGAAACGGCCGCCATTGCTGGCCGGACGCTGCACCGCCCAGTCGATTGCACGGGCCATGTCAGCCACGTCAATCAGTGGACGCCACGGGGAACCATCGCTCAGCACGGTAATACGGCCTTCGCTGAGTGCACAGGCGACAAAATCGTTGAGAACAAGGTCAAGGCGGAGCCGGTCGGACATGCCGCACGCAGTGGCGAACCGCAGACAGGTTATGACCATGTCACTATCGATACCTGCCAACTCTTCTTCGGCGCCGATCTTGGACTTGGCATAGGCGGTCATGGGCGCGACCGGGTCAGTCTCACATCTTGGCGCACCGTGAGCGACGCCATACACGCTGCAACTGGAGGCAAAGACGAAATTGCTGACGCCGGCCTCGGCAGCCAGCTTGGCAATCGAGACGGTGGCTTTCTGATTGATTTCTTCTGTCACACCGGCGAAACGATTGCCCATCGGGTCATTCGACACGGCGGCAAGCTCTACCACAGCGGTGTAACCTTCCAGCATGGACGCGGAGATCGTGCGCACATCGCCGTAGAACTGGCGATCGAGGTAGCGCTCCGGCGCAGCGATCGCGCCGGTCAGGCAATGACTGAAAAAGGCGTTGTCAAATCCATGAATGACGGCTTCAGGGTGGCGCGATGCCAGCTCCCTGACAACCGAAGGGCCGACATATCCGAGGTTTCCGAGTACGAGTATCTTCATAAGGGCCTTCCCTGCGCCAAGTGAGGCTGGTTGCGGGTTGTAGCGAGCAAACGATTGTTTGAACTGGTCCTATGATACGTACGCATTACGAAAGTTCATTTCAGCACAACGAGAAATGTGACATCAGTCCGCTACTGCCTAACAGCAGCGCCCGAAACATTTTGAAAATTAATCACTTATGAGCGAGCCACAGCATCGCGCGACGACCAGCGGTACCGGCTACAGGTAAACAGAGGAGGCTTGATTCGGAGGGGGGAGGACAACGTCAGGACATGAATGGCGCCAGCCGAGGGTGATTCACGGCATGGCGCTCGGCGATCTGACAGGCGTTAGAAGATCAGCATGAAAAAGCCGATCACCACTGCGAGACCAATCAAAAAAATGATACCGGCCGTACTGGCTAGAAACTTGAGCATAAAAACTCCTGATGTGAAGACTGTCATTTTTCGACTGACAACCACCAGCGTAGTTCAGCCTGGTCCGGCCTGGCGGGAAGCGCACCAAGCGCTATTTTCTGTATTTTTGCCGCAAAGGCTTTAAGATGGCGCGGATTTTTAACCCTATTATCGGAGCACTATTGATGCGCAAAGGAACTACAGTCGCCGTTGCGGGCAGTCTCGCCGTGGTCAGCGGGCTCGCTGCCGCCTCCCCCCTGCAGTGGCAAGACAACAGTCTGACCTATTTGTATGGCACGGATTTCGAGATTGACCCGAAAACCCAGCAGACCTTTACCCTGGAGCACGCCAGTGGTTGGAACGCCGGCGATCTGTTCATGTTCATCGATAGCATCCAGTACAACGGCCGCAAGGACGCGACGGGTAACAACAGCACCTATTACGGAGAGATCGCGCCGCGCCTGTCGCTTGGCAAGTTGAGCGGGCAATCAATCAGTTTTGGGCCTATCAAGGATGTATTGCTGGCCGGAACCTATGAATTCGGCCGTGGCGACATCAAGAACTACCTGCTCGGCCCTGCAGTGGATCTTGACCTCCCCGGCTTCGATTATTTTCAGCTCAATACCTACTATCGACACGCTGATACGCCCGATGGCAGCCGTGGCAGCTGGCAGATCACTCCGGTCTGGGGTTATACGCTGGCCGCGGGCAAGTCAGACATTCTGATCGACGGCTATATCGACTGGGTGGTCGATAACGACGGAGCGGGCCCCCACGCCAATTTTCACTTCAATCCGCAAATCAAATACGACCTGGGCAAGGCGCTGGACTGGAAAGCCAAGCAATTCTATGCCGGTATTGAATACAGTTACTGGAAAGACAAGTACGGCATACGGAACAGCCGCGACTTTGATACCAACCAGAACCTCACCAATCTATTGGTAAAAGTACACTTCTGATCGCTGTTACAACCTACCGGTGCCTACCCAGGCACCGGCTCGAGTCCCTGCCGGATCGTGCCGTTCGCTAATCTCTCCCCGCTTCACGTAGTGCGTTCTTCCTTCGCTCGCTCGATCCATCCGGCATGCTGAATATCTGAAGCCTATTTCCTGACCAGCAGAGCGGATAGCAAGCAGCCTGGGCTCACCAACCAACTGAGCAAGCCGCGCGAAGGAAGAGTTTAATCCGTGAAGCATAAGGAAGAGAGTAAACCAGAGGAAACACGCTGGACTTTCAGGGAGGATCAGACAGAGGCAATATTGGCAGGTTCATCGGACACGTTAGGCGCTACCACAATCAAAGCCTGAGTAATTGCTTCGGCCAGCGCATTCTCGCCGAACGGCTTGGCCAAGCGCGGAACCTTTATGGGAATTTTGCTCCGGCGAGACAATTCAGCGTAACCGGTAGCCAATACAATCGGCAGTTCGGGGCGTTCTGCCCGGACGATCTCAGCCAGCTGCATGCCGGTCATACCCGGCATCGCGTGATCTGTAATGATCAGGTCCACGTTGCGTTCGCGCAGCAGCTCAAGGGCTTGCGGGCCTGAACTGGCCTCAATCACCTTGTGTCCAAGCTCCTCGAGCATCGCCGTTGTGTTGGTCAGAACCAGTGGATCATCATCCACCGCCAGAACATCCAGCGGCCCCTTGAATTCTGCAATCGTGTCTGGATCCAGAGTCTGGGTGGGTTCCGGCTCGCTGATTGCTACCGGTAGCCACACCTCGACGGTCGTACCTTTATCCTTCTCGCTGTTTACCACCAGCTTACCGCCCAGTTGGCCGGCCATCCCATGAACCATGGACAAACCCAATCCTGTCCCCTTACCCACCCCTTTGGTGGTAAAGAACGGTTCGGTGACCCGCGCCAGCGTTGCTTCATCCATTCCTTCGCCCGTATCGGTCACGGAGAGCCGAACATACTCGCCCGGCTCCAGCTCACCCGTCTCGCCACCGGCGTGATACTCGGCGCTGGCGGAAATCTCGATGGTGCCGCCCTCAGGCATTGCATCACGTGCGTTAACGACGAGGTTGAGCAGGCTGGTCTCAAGATGATGGGCATCAGCCTTGACCGAGGGCAATACCGAAGCAAATCGCGTGTTAATGGAAATCGAGGGTCCGATCGAGCTTTCCAACAAACCGGACATACCCCCTACCAGTTCAGGCACCGAGACTGCCTCGATTCGCAGTTCCTGCTTGCGGGCGAAGGCGAGCATACGTTGCGTGAGCGTCGCGCCGCGTTTCGCACCCTCGATGGCATTTTCGATAAATTGCATCACCCGCGTGTCATCCGGGAGGCGCTTGCGGGCCATCTCCAGGCTCATCAACACTACGGTCAGCAGGTTATTGAAATCGTGCGCAATACCGCCAGTCAGTTGGCCTACCGCTTCCATTTTCTGCGCCTGGAACAGCGCTTCACGTGCCTGCTCGAGTTCTTTCTCCCGTTCAACCCGCTCGGTGACATCCCGGGTAACCTTGGCGAATCCCGTCAGGTTTCCCTCAGGATCGTATATTGCATCGATAATCACATGAGCAACGAACCGGCTGCCGTCCTTGCGCATTCGCCAGCCTTCACTTTCAAAGCGACCAACGCGTGCGGCCGTTGCCAGGCTGGCTGCGGGCTTACCGGCAGCGCGGTCCTCTGGCGTATAGAAGCGCGAGAAATGCTCGCCTACTATCTCTTCCCGCTTATAACCCTTGATGTGCTCGGCGCCGGCGTTCCAGTTGGTGACCAGGCCACCCGGACTGAGCAGATATATAGCGTAATCCGTCACGCCTTCGATTAGCAGACGAAATTGCTGCTCACTTTCACGCAGCGCCTCTTCGGCCATCTTGCGCTCGGTTAGGTCACGGGTGATCTTGGCATAACCAAGTATTTCGCCCGCGGGATCTCTGATCGGGTCAATGATGACGTGCGCCCAGAAACGAGTGCCATCCTTGCGGATGCGCCAGCCTTCCGTTTCGAAGCGTCCTTCGCGCGCAGCTATATCGAGACCGCGTTGTGGCTTTCCAGCGCGTTGATCACTTTCAGAATAAAAGCGAGAAAAATGGCAACCCATTATCTCATCGGCGGAATAACCCTTGAAGCGCTCAGCTCCCGGATTCCAGCTGGAAACAATGCCGTCAGGGTCCAGCATATAGATGGCATAATCTGTCACCGAGTCGATGAGCAAGCGATAGCGCCCTTCGTCGGTCAGCGAAGCTTCCAGCTGTTCAACCTTATTCATCGCTCTATTCCTACAATGTGTCGTTAGCCGATCATGATACACATTGAAAGACTGTATACCGAACCGGCGTCACAAAAAACGTCAAGCGTTTTACATTCCGCTGTATCGGCCGGCCACCGACACTCCAGCGAATCACCATAGGACGGGCCGGATGACTGGCTTCAATCGGGCAGAAACGTCATTCAATGTTAAACCAGCCTGGATTGTAGCAATTGGCTTCCCTATGCCTGTTCTCACTTTCGGGACACTTCACCCCTGGTTCTGGCACAGACGACACGGCACAGAGCTGCATCACTGACGTTATCGCTGCTGAGGGACCATCCAGCCGCGTTCAGCCCGGGCTTTCAGCGGGATCCGCCCGACGGGGATAGGTCCGCTCTTCCTCGATATCGCCATTCTGCAAATGAATCTTCACCGAGCCGGTCTTCCCTTCCATATAGTCCGGAAGCAGCGCCAGCACCTCCGCTTTGGTCCCCGCCGTGCGCGCAGCCTGCGAAGCGCCCTCCTTTCTCAGCTCCCAGCCCGTATCCGTCTGACTGACGTGGTAGTTATCCATCGCAATCTCCTATTTCGTCTTGAGTCCGAGTCGCTTGCGCATGTCAGCGGTGATTGTCTGGCGGGCTTTCTCATAGCCTTCCCATGGGTCCGAGTCCAGCTCACCGAGACGCTCATGCAGATTATGGATGGTCCAGGTATTGGCGGCCTTCAGATCGTCGATCTCGTCGCGGTAGATCGGTACCGAGACCGGCATGCCTTCCCGGGTGCGCGCAGCGTAGGCGCAGATAGTGGTCGCGCCCTGGCTGTTGCGCAGGTAATCAATGAAGATTCGGCCGACACGGTTCTTCGGGCCGGATACCGCCGAGAAGCGATCCGGTAGCAGCTTGGCCATGTGCTTGACGATCGCTTGGCTGAACGCTTTCACCTGCGCCCAATCGTCCTTCGGCTTCAGCGGAATCACCAGGTGAATGCCCTTGCCGCCACTGGTTTTGAGAAAGGCGGTGAGCCCCAGCTCATCGAGTACCGCCAAGGTCAGCTGCGTTGCCTCGATCATCGCCTTCCAGGGCAACGCCGGATCCGGGTCGAGGTCGAGAATGAAGCGGTCCGGGCGCTCAAGATCGGCCGAGGTCGCATTCCAGGTATGGAATTCGATGGTGCTCATTTGCACCGCCCCGATCAGCGCCTCGGGACTGTTGATCATCATCACCGGCTGCCCGGAATATTCCTTGCCCATGGTTTCAATATTCGGAATGGACAGGCGATCCGGATTCTTCTGGAAGAACAGCTCCCCCGACAAACCCTCCGGCGCACGCACCAGGGCCACCGGCCGGTTGGCCAGGTGCGGCAGGGTCCAGTCTGCGGTGCGGGCGTAGTACTCCGCCAACTGCCCTTTGGTCGCACCGCTTGAGGCATCAATCACGCGCTTGGGGTGGGTGATGCGGAAATTGCCGCTGGTCGAGGATTTGCCGGTTTTGGTCGGGGCCGACTTTTCGCTGGTTTTCGATTTCGATTTCGTGCCGGGCTTGTCCGCTGCGCTCTTTTTCGACTTCGTCATTGCCGGTCGCTCGTGGGTAATATCTTCGGCCGGCTTGTCGCTGCGCAGCCCGTGGAATACGGCATGGCGCACGCTGCCGTCCTTGGTCATCTCCGCGTAGGCGACTTCGGCCAGCAGCTGCGGTTTAAGCCAATGCACACCGCGCGCATCGGCACCGGTGGGCGGGTTCACCACAGCCGCTTTCTTCACCTCCAGCGGCTTCAACTGTTCGTGCACGCGACGCAGGGTCGCTTCATTGAAACCGGTCCCCACCTTGCCGGCGTAACGCAGCTCACCACTGTCCTCGTCATGCAGGCCGAGGAGCAAAGCGCCGAATGCGCTGCGGCTACCCTTGGGATCGGTGAAGCCAACAATCACAAACTCCTGGCGGTGACTGCATTTGAGCTTGATCCAGTCATTGCTGCGCCGGGACACATAACTGCTTCCCGCGCGCTTGCCGATCAGCCCTTCCATCTTCATCTGGCAAGCGCTATTCAGCATCGCCTCGGGGGATTCCTCAAAATCCTCGGAAAAACGCAGAATATCGTCTTCACTGCGTTCCATCACTTTCGCCAGGGCAGCGCGGCGTTGCTCAAGGGGCACCTTTCTCAGGTCCATGCCATTGAGGTAAGGCATGTCGAACAGGTAGTAAACGATGGCGCCGCTTTTGTTGGTCTCGAAGGCATTCTGCAAAGCCTGAAAATCCGGCACGCCTTCATCGTTGGCGACGATCATTTCGCCGTCCAGCCAGGCGGTTTGCAGCCCAAGCCCGGCCAGGGCTTCGGCCTGACGCGGCATCTTTGTCGTCCAGTCGTGACCGTTCCGAGTGAAAAGCCGCACGTCGCCGTCATCGATACGCGCCATGATGCGGTAACCGTCGAACTTGATTTCGTAGCGCCAGTCACCATCCGGCACGCTCTCGACCAGGGTGGCGAGCTCAGGCTTGAGTATGTCGGGCAGCTCCGCCTGTTTCGCATCGCCAAGCTCGGTTGACTGCTTATTGCCTGTTTTCTTTGCCGGTGCCTTTTCCACCGGCTGGGGTTTTACCGCTTTACCGCCGCGACGTTTCGGAACAATGGTGCGGTCACTCAGTACGCTGTGGGGTTGTTCTTCCGTTACATCGTATTCAGCCGCCGGACGCGCCGCGTCGTCCTTGGATTTAATCAGGAACCACTGCTCCTTCTTGCCATCCATGTTGGTGCGCACCAGATTCCAGCTGCCGGCAAGCTTCTCGCCCTGCAGCTCGAATTTCAGTTTGCCCTTCTGGTAGGCCTCGCGGGGATCACCTTCGGGTATCCACACTCCGCGGTCCCAGACGATCACATCGCCGGCCCCGTAATGCCCTTCGGGGATATTGCCCTCAAAGGTGGCGTAGTCCAATGGATGATCTTCGACGTGCACCGCCAACCGGCGAGATTTCGGATCCAGGCTCGGCCCTTTTGGCACCGCCCAGCTCTTCAGCGTACCGTCCAGCTCCAGCCGGAAATCGTAATGCAGCCGCGTCGCGTCGTGTTTCTGTATACAGAATTGCAACGCATGTTCTGCCTTGCCACGCTTGCCAGAGCGCTTCGATTTGCTCGCACCAGAAGGCTCAGGCGTTGCACCAAAGTCCCGTTTGCGGTTGTATTCCTCGAGTGCCTCGGCCATGAATACACCTCTGCTTCGCTCTTTCCAATAAAGAACAGCGCCGGCCTGGAAGGTTCACTCCCGCACCGGCGCCCCAAACTGGACCCCTTCGACATGCCCGACCCGAACAGCTCCGATTTACCCGTAAGCCGTTTTTATTCTTCGCGCAGCTTGCGTCTGCATTATCTCGACTGGGGCAACCCCGACGCTCCCTTGCTGGTTCTTTTGCATGGCGGATTGGAACACGCCCGTGTCTGGGATCAGGTGGCACTGCAGCTGCGTGAGCAGTGGCATGTTGTAGTGCCGGATCTACGCGGTCATGGTGACAGCGACTGGAGCACCGGTTGCGCCTACTCCATTCCCGATTACGTGCCGGATATCGCCGCGCTGATGGAGGATCTCGGCAACCCGCCGGCCACGCTGGTCGCGCATTCGCTGGGCGGTAATATCGCCATCCATTACACCGCGGCCTTTCCTGAGCAGGTCGAGCGGCTCTGCGTGATCGAAGGATTGGGATCGTCTCCGAAGGTACGCGCCGAGCGGGATCTAACGCCCCGGCACGGCCAACTGCGCGCCTGGGTGGAGAAGGTCGGGAAGATAGATAAGCAACAGACCAGTCGCTACGCCAATATCGAGGCGGCAGTCGACCGCCTAATGAGCCATGATCCTCTCGTCGACCGCGCCACCGCGCTGCACATTTGCAGCCATGGGCTTACAGCAGCCGAGGATGGTCAGCTGCGCTGGAAGTACGACGCCAAGATACGCGGCGGGGGCGCCGCGGAGGTTGCCTCGCCGGAAGCCAGCGATCTATGGCAGACAATCGAATGCCCCGTACTGCTGATCTACGGTGAGGAAAGCTGGGCCTCGAACCCCGAAAAGGATGGCCGCTCCAGACACTTCCCCAACGCCAGAATCATCAGCGTCGAGGGCGCCGGGCATAACGTGCACCACCACCGGCCTGCGGCGTTCATGGAGTGTCTGATGGATTTCCTGGCGCAGCGGTGACACATTGCCGCCTGCGGCGAGACCCGACGCTTCCATGAGTGCGCGCTCAATGGAGGGGGGGTTCCATCCCGGCCATAGTGCTCGCCGGCTATGCCGCTGGTCGAGATGGAACTCGACTGTCCACAAACCGTGTTTTATTCCGAGCACATGGTGTCTATCTGGAATGCGCTCTCTATTCACACCGACGCGGTCAAGGGTGGGAGGCCCGATCGGATCGCCGAACCGTCGGAGCGATGCTGGTCTCCAGGCCAGTCGATGTAGCTTGCAGCAACCCAAGGGTGCCCTGCGGACGCCGTCGCGGCGGCGGTTCGGCGCCCCGAGGCGCCGCTCCTTCAAACCAGTGTCCGCCGATGGTGTTGAGTTGATCCGTGCCCGCCAGCATCAGCTTGCACAGACCCGTAGGAGTGTCGACCTCGGCACGACGCTGGCCGCCAGGCCAGCCACTGCAACCAGCACCAGCCGTAGCCGTAGCCGTGGCAAGTCACCGCGCTGATGCCTCCCCCTACCGCGTCTTGATAGACCCTACCAACCGCTCCCTCGGATCAGCCACATGAATGCCCAGCTCGCGGAAGCGCTCCAGAATGCGCCGGTTCATCTCACGCTGCACGCCCCAACGGCCTTTGTCCACGCAGCGCATCTGGCCGGCCAGGGTAAACAGCGAGCCGTCCACCGCGTCCACGCCCCAGACTTCCAGATCAGCAATAATCAGCTTCTCGAACGCCGGATCGGAACGTAGCCCGGCGCCAATGGCCTTGAGCTCGGCAATCGCCTGATTGATGTCTGTGTCATAACGAACGCTGATGCGCACCGCCGCATTGCCCAGGCCACGGGTAGTATTGTTGACCGTCGACACCGAACTGAAGGGCACAATGTGCAGTGATCCGTCGCCGGCGCGCAGGCGGACCGTACGGATGGAGAGGTTTTCCACCGTGCCTGATACGCCCGCTACGGTCACCCAATCGCCGACCTGCATGGCGTTTTCCATGAGCAGGAAAATCCCGGTGATAAAGTCCTGCACCAGTTTTTGCGAACCAAAACCAACGGCCACGCCGATGATGCTTGCGCCCGCCAGCAGCGGCGTCGTATTGATTCCTATCTGGCTGAGCGCAGTGAAACCGACCACCAGCACGATGACGACCATCAGCCCCGAGCGCAGCATGGGTAACAGGGTGCGCAGCCGTGCTGCGCGCACCGTATCGCCCTGCTGTCGCCACAGGTTGATGCGCCTGTCGATGGCTGCATTGGTCGTCTGCCAGACGATGATAGCGAGGATCACCGCCACCAGAATGGTCAGCGCCGCAGAGGCAAGGCTACCGCCAATCGTGCCTGGCGCGAACCAGGCGAGCGCATTCAGCCCCCAGGCCTGGAGCAACGCCAGCAAGGTGCCGGCCGCGATGATGAATATCACCAGCGCGCGCAGCAGCGGGTAATAATCCTCGGCCAGTCGATGGCGCAAGCCCTGGGCCTGCTCCGCCTCCTCGTCTTCATCCACCAGCCGGCCGAGCGCACCCAGAGCCAGGACCGCAACCAGACGCCCAAGCACAATAATCGCGCCGGATATCCCGACAAACTCGATCAATCTGGGAAAGCCGTCCTCGATATGCATGGTCCGGATCAGCCAGGAGCCCATGACCAGCACACTCGCCAGGTAAGGCCAGATTCGCGCCAGCCACCGACGCAGGACGGCCCAGGTGCCCGAGCGATCCTGGGGACCGGCAATCAGCGCGCCTACCCGATGGCGAATCCGGAACACCAGAACCACCACCGCAATGTGCGCCAGCAGGGAAACGCTCTTGATGATCAACAAACGCGCTGACGGCCCGGTACCGAGAATCTCCACGGCGTTGGCAAGGGCTACGCCAAACGTGGCCAGCACTACCAGCCCCCTTGCCCACCGGTGCAGCAACTGTGACGCGCCATCGCTGATGCGGGCGATGCGCAGACTGTAGCGGGTTGGCGAGGCCAGCAAACGCACCACGGCCATGGTTATCCGGGTAATGACGTAGGCCATGACGAACTCACTGGTTACCTCGTGCGTGCGCGAATCGAGCCCCGGCAGGAAATGCAGGGTCAACGCAGCGATGCCGAAGAACAGCCCCAACGGCAACAGGTCCAGCACAAAGCTGGCAAAAGCGAACGGCAGGTGACGCAGCGCAGTGAGCTCCGGCTCGGCTTTGTTGGTCCTGGCTGGGGGGTGTCCCGTGCCGATCTGCTGGGCGGGTTCAGGCGCTGTCGCTGGGTCGGCGCCCGAATTGACCACGCCGACCGCAACAGACTCGACCTGTTCGACGCCGTCGCGCTGAACATGCACCAGAGCGGTGCCATCCTGGATCGGCCGCAATCCGGCTACCGCCTGTTCGGCCAGACTCGAACTGGCGATTGGCTCTACGGGCCTGCGCGGAGCAGGCGGCCGTTGATCCGCTTCGTCGGCGGTGTCGATCAGGGTCTGCGCGCCCTTGCGCAATACTCTGCGCAGCAGCCATTCAAGCCCCAGACCAATACCGAAGACGATGGCCAGATCAGTCAGTACCTGCAACAGCAGCGCACGCCCCACCTCACTGACAAAAGTGGCTTCAAACCAGGCCGGCAGTTCCGTGAGTGCATTGCCGAGGCGTGCCAGTAGCTCGGCCAAACTGTCCGCCCATTGCCCCACCTGCTCGAGCGTTCGGGCAATCAGGCCACCCTCTTCCAGCGGTACTATGTTGGCAATCGAGGATTCTTCTGCCGCAGCGGCCTGCCCGTTTTCTTCGTCAGCCGGCTCGCCATCGGTTTCTTCATTGCTGTCGGCGTCCGCGCCAGCGGCGATGGTTTCCAGCGTACGTACCACCTCCTCACGCTGCGCTTCGTCCTGCAGGGTCTGCAGTGCGCGACGCGCTTGCGGCGCAGTTATCTCTCCGTCACCAGCAGGCGCGGCCCAACCAGCAACCGGGACGAGCGCCAGCATCAACATGCACATTCCGTGAACGACCGCTTTATACATAAGCTCCCGCCGACTTTTCGCAGATGGACAACCGCCGCCCGGCGTACCCGATGCGGGCTGGCAATACCGACAAACCAAACGGCAATCGTTCATTGGAGCCTCGCCTGGCGCTCACGTTCATAACCGGATATACGAACCATCTATAGCGGGGCGTTCTGCTTGCCTCCAATGGGTGATGACTTCATGCTTTTGCGCTGCACTCAAGGAATCACCTGGCCATGACCTCAGCTACTCTCTTCGAATGTTCACTTTCGCCCCGCTTCACCGATCTGGATACCTGGCGGCACGTTAACAATTCCCGCATTTACCAACTACATCAGGAGGCCCGCATGCGCGCTCACCTTGAGCGGTTCGGCGCGGATGCCTGGTTCTCCGATGACGTGCGTCTGCGTCCGCTGCGCAGCACTACCGATTATCGGCTGGTAACCTGGTATGGCAGTGATGTGCAGGCACAGGTGCGGGTGCTGGCGTGCGAGGACGACTGCTATCGGGTGCGTAGTGACCTGTTTCAGAATGGCAATCATGTCGGCAGCCAGGATTGTCTGATGGGGGCTTTCAACAAGCATGAGCGGGTTGCCTTGCCAGCAGAGGTGCGCGATGCGCTAGCCGGCATGATCGAGGGCGAGCCTGAGCCGCTGCCAGACCCGAAGAACCGCGACGTGCTGCAGCGCGCTGCAGAATTTCCCGTGACCTGCCAGCTGACGCCCCGTTACGGTGATCTGGATGTTGATGCCCAGCGCAGCGAGGCAGCACTCGCCCAGTACATGGAGCAGGCTCGGTACAATGCCGTCAGACAGCTGGATTTCGGCGGCCTGGGTGTGCTGGTGGCGTCCGTGGATATCACCTTCGAACACTACCGTCCCGGCTTCGACATCATGAACCTCGCTGCAACGATCAATCGCATCGGCAACAGTTCATTCGTGTTCACCGGCTATGCCGCCAATTCACAGGGTATGCAGGCAACCGCCAACAGCGTCATGGTCGTGATCGATACCGGCTCAAATCGCCCGGTGCCCATCCCCGCAGCATTACGTCAACAGCTCGAAAAAATGATGCTTCAACCTGTGACGCAGCCCTCATCCAGATAATTGACAGCCGGGCGGAACCAAGTGAGCGCTACGCCATCAGATTGCTGGCAATCGTTGTACAGGTCGCCAAAATCCGACTATTTTCCTATGTGTAGCCGGCGTACATGCCGCTGAATTTCTGAATGTCTGCCCATTGGACGGGCTTCCTGCGAGGGCAAGCTAACAATGAGACCGACACTCGGCTGGATGCCGAATTGGCTACTATGTTGCGTAATTCTTGTGTCGGTACCGACCCATGCTCAACAAACTGACGAACAGCCTGATAATCCGCCTCCTGGTGATGCACCCGCAACGCAATATATAACCCGCACGCTAGGCTCTCTGGGCCATTATCAAGGCCTGCAGCAGATCACCGCCGAGGGCAGCGTGGCCTTCAATATGCCCATGCCGCTGGATGCACAGGTCAGCGAACCCCGGCTCGAACTGCATTATTCTCCCGCCGCCTGGCTGGGCCCGGATGCCTCCTTGCAGGTGCTGATCAACGGTACGCCACGGGAAAATATCGGCGTGGCGGATATCAGCGAGGATGCCACGTCACCGTCCACCGAAAACGGCGCAATGGCCGAGACCAGAATGCTCTCGGTCCCGTTGCAGCAAGAGGATCTGCGCCTGCCTTACCTGCAGGTCCGCGTGCGCGCCAGGTCCAACGTCCCGATGGATCGTTGCACATCGCCGCGCGCTCAACAGACCTATCTGACCATCGAACCGGAAACCGCTATCGCTTACCAGCTCGACCAGGGCCCGGCGCCGAGTGTGCGCGGTTATATCAGTACGCTGCCGCATGACGTGCGTATCGCCATATCCCAGCCGGCACCCGACCCGGAAGCCCTGCGTGCCGCCTGGCTGCTGACACATGAGTTGCAAGAGCGCGGGCATGACGTGGAACACACCGGCCTCGAGAACGGTGCAGACATCGTCATCGCCTCGCGCCGAGAGCTCGTCCAGACCGGGGTGCGCCTGGCGGCCGGGCATAATATCGACGTGGTAGCGCCTGACCCGCAACAGCCCACTTCCCGGTTACTGGCGGTGACCGAGCCGTTCTACATCGATGCCCTCGCCGATCCCTGGGGCGCGCTGCTGACCAGTTCCGGCTATCCCGAAAGCATCAGTTCCCCAGCGCCAACTCCGTCCAAGGATTCGGTCCAGCTGATACAACTTGGCGTAGACGGCAATGCGCGGCCCTTCGCTGACCGCGCTGAATGGGCCATAGATACCAATGCCCTGCCCGCCGGCCGCCTGCCGACCGCGCTAAATCTGAACCTGGTCGTGCCGCCCAGCCCGGCTGAGCAACCGCTGACGCTGTACGTTATGCAGGACAATATGTTGCGCGCCGTTCAGCAGCTCTCACCGGATGGCGGCCCGCAATCGGTACGCGTCGGCCTGAATGAGGTTAACCCCACCGCTTCCGAGCCGATCCGCGTATTGCTGATCCGGCCGGGGGCTGAGTGTATCGCCGCACCGCCCTCGGGTTATGCGCAACTGCTTACTTCATCGGCCGTGGAAACCAGACCCGCCGGAGGCCAGTCACAGAGTGTGGCAGCCTTCGGTTATGAACTGGCGGACCGTTATTTCGTCCATTTGCCCCCTGATGCCCTGGGCCGACCACATGAGTGGATCAGTGTGCTGGCGTCCCTGGGCCGCAGTCTGGCACTCGACCCGCGCATGGCGGAATTCGTCAGCACCTCGATGGCGCCCGGAGGCAGCCGTCCCTTCATATGGCTGGGGTCGCAGCCACCCGAGGGCTTCGACGCTTCCATAGCGGTTGATCAGGGCCGTGTGCGAATACGCGACAACGAAGGCAGAATCCTGCTGGACTCCGGCGAGTTGCCAGGGACCAGCTTCGCCAGTCTGCTGCGCAGCGGCTCCCAAAGGGGCATCTGGTTGCGCGCGCTGGACGACGGGTTGCCAAGGGTACCGCCGGGTCTGGAAGTAAGTACCGGCGACCTGGTGTTTGGTGATGAACGGGGCGTGCTGGTATCGCTGGATACCAGGGACTATGCCCTGATGAAGGTGGAATATCCGGACTACTCGACCTGGTGGGAACGTCTCGCGCGCTATCGCGGCTTGTTGTTCGTCATTGGCTGGGTGGTATTGACTCTGGTGGCCATTGTGGTCTCCCGAAGAATAAGGAAAAAATCATGAAAACCCTCCCCTTTCTCAGACCTGCCCTGTGCAGATTTGCTGCTATCTCACTGTTGACACTGCCGGCTGCCACGCCGGTGCTGGCGAACGCCTGGGTGCAGGAAGAAGGCAAGACGCTGACGATCCTGAAGCTCAGCCATACCGACGACACCGATGTGTTCGACAGCAGCGGCGATCACACGCATTTCGATGACAATGGCCGCAGCCGCCAGGACCAAATCAACCTGTATATCGAGCACGGTTTAACACCTGATCTGACGCTGGTCGGCAACTTTTACTTCAACGAAGTACGCTACCGCAGCGACAGCCTGGCCGACGACTTTGATGACACCACCCGTGGCTTCGGCGATCAGGAATTCGGCGTGCGCTATCGTCTGAATCCGGGTTTCAGTGAGGACTGGGTGGGGTCCCTGCAAGCCATTGTCAGCGTGCCTACCTACAGCGAAGATGCTGATGTGGCGCTGGGCGAAGGCGGCTATCACTTCGAGCTGCGCTACAGCATTGGTCGGGGCTTCATGCTCGGCGAGCGTTCAGGCTATATCGACGCCGGCATCGCCGGGCGCAAGCGCACCGGCAACCCCGCGGATGAAGTCCGCGCGGATGCAACCGTCGGCCTGTCACTGACACCGAAGCTGATGCTGATTGGCGAGTTCAACCATATTGAAGGCCTGGGCAATGACAGCGGTAACACCCAACCTGAGGAAGCGCGCGATCCCGATCTGGTCTACATCAACAGCACCGACTACGACCTGACCAAGCTGTCTCTATCTGGGCTCTACTCGCTGTCAGACGGATTCCAACTGCAGGCTGGCTATATGCAGCCGGTTGATGGCCGTAACACCGGCGCCGCAGGCGGTCCCTTTGTTGCCGCGTGGTGGAGATTCTAAAAATGGTCGCTGGCAGTAACGCTTTTGCCGTCGGACGCATGCCGGATTCCGGCGCGCTGCATACGCCGATCGGGCAAAGCATGCTGGACGCGGGGCTGCTGCAACCCGAGCAGCTGGAGACCGCCCTGCGCCTGCAAAAACGCTGGAGCTCCCGGCTGGGCGATATCGTCCTCGCGCACCGCTGGGTCAGCGCCTTCTCGTTCTATCGTTTGCTGTCCGCGCAGTTTGGTCTGAGTTTCGTGAATCTGCTGGAAAAACCGGTGGAAGTGAGCGTGGATCGCGCGCTGTTCCCCGAGTTCGCGCAGCGCCTGGCTATCCCGTGGCGGCGCCAATACGGCAACCTGGTAATAGCCGTCGCCGACCCCACTCCCGAGGTATTCGAGTGGGCGCGCAAGACCTTTGGCGAAGATGTGCTCTTTGTCGGCACCTCCAAGTTCGACATTCTCTGGAGCCTGCAGCAGGGCGCTGAGCATCAACTGACCAGTGATGCCCTGAACCTGTTGGCCGAGCGCACGCCCGAACACTCCGCGCGCCAGGTCATTACCCAGCCGCAACTGCTGGTGCTCTATCTGCTGGCAAGCGTGACCTTGCTGGGCCTGGCGTTCTTTCCGGTGAGCACCATTATTACGCTCAACGCATTGATCACCGCGGCCTTCCTGGCCACCTTTGGTCTGCGTTTCGCGCTGGTATGGTTTGGCGCCAAACGGCGTATCGATATCAAGATCACCGACGAGGAGCTGGCCGATCTTCCCGAGGATGATCTGCCGGTCTACACGGTGCTGGTGCCGATGTACAAGGAACCCGAGGTACTGCCGATCATCACCAGCGCGCTGCGCAACCTCGACTACCCGACTTCCAAGCTCGATATCAAGCTGGTGCTTGAAGAGGACGACAGCGATACCATCGAGGCCGCCAAGGAACTGGGGCTGGAGGCGATATTCGAGATCATCCGCGTACCGCCTTCGCAGCCCAAGACCAAGCCCAAGGCGTGCAACTACGCGCTGCAGTTCGCCCGCGGCGAGCTGATCACCATCTATGATGCCGAGGACAAGCCCGAGCCCGATCAGCTCAAGCGCGCCGTCCTGGCATTCCGCAAGGCAGACCCGAACGTGGCCTGTATCCAGGCGCGGCTGAACTACTACAACGCGCACGAGAACTGGCTGAGCCGCATGTTCGCGCTGGAATACACCCTCTGGTTCGACTTCTATCTGCCTGCGCTGGAGCACCTGCGCATCCCCATTCCGCTGGGCGGCACCTCCAACCATTTCCGCCTGGAAGTACTGCGCGGCGTGAATGCCTGGGATCCCTACAACGTGACCGAGGATGCGGATCTCGGGGTGCGCATGACCCAACGCGGCTACCGCGTCAGTGTGGTCAACTCGACCACCTACGAAGAAGCCAATGTCAGCGTACCCAATTGGATCCGCCAGCGTTCGCGCTGGTTCAAGGGCTACATGCAGACCTGGCTGGTGCATATGCGCGACCCGGTGCATCTCTACAAGTCGACCGGGTTTCGCGGCTTCTGGGGTTTCCAGTTCTTTATCGGCGGCAACTTTCTGACCGCGCTGGCGGCGCCCTTGTTATGGGCGATCTACTTCGTCTGGCTGTTTGCCGGGATTCGTCTGTTTGATGTGGCCTTTCCGCCCGTGCTGCTCTACCTGAGCGTATTGAACCTGCTACTGGGCAACGGATTCTTCATTTACATGACGTTAGTGGCTGGATTCAAGCATGACTATTTCCGACTCACGCCCTACGCACTGACCGTTCCTGTCTACTGGATGCTGCAATCGATCGCGGCGTACAAGGGGCTCTGGCAGCTCATTCGCAAACCCTTCTATTGGGAAAAGACTACCCATGGCATCAGCAAGTACATGGCTGACGAGCGTAAGGCCGCGCTGGAAGAGTAACGCCGGATTTCCGAGCGGCCTGCTGGTCTTTTTGCTTGCGCTACTGGCGCTGGCGGCACTCTGCGCGCACCTCCTGGACAACGGATTCCAGGGTAGCGACGCGCTGGCACGCTACGCCCGGGTGCTGATCATGCGTGACGCCTCGCGGCTCTATATCGAGGATGTGGGGTTTCTCTCGCCGCAGGTATCGCCCTACCTGACACTGCTATTGAGCGGCATTCCGGGTATCAGCCTGCTGCGGGTGCCCTATTTGCTCGATATCGTGCTGGCTTCGCTGTTCGTCACGCTGGTCTGGCGCGACCTGAACAAATCCCATGGCCTGCTGTTGGCAACGCTCTGGACCACGTTGCTGGCGGCGCATCCCTTCTTTCTCTGGACCGCACTATCCGGTCAGGATCTGGCGCTCGGGCTGCTGTGTTTCTACGGGCTCAGCCGTTCGCTGCGGCGCTTTCGCAAAGATCCGGAGGTGTTCAGCTATCTGCGCTTTGCCGGCTGGCTGTGCCTGCTGTTCTTCGTCGATACCCGGGCCATGTTCATTGCAGTGGCGCTGGCGCCCTGGCTGGTGCTGATCGCGCCGCCTTCATTGCTACGGCGCGCACCGCTGGCGTTTTATCTGGTCTGCTATGTGCCCTTTGTTTTTGCGGTATTGGGGTGGGCCTATCTCAACTGGCTGTTTTTCAATGATGCACTGATCTTCCTCAAGCAGACGGGCTCGGCATTTCGTGGCGGATTCGAATCAACGCCTTATCTACCCTGGCTACTGGAGTTTGGCGGGCAATGGTGGGTGCCGCTGATCTGGCTCACGGCGGCAGGCGCGCTGGCATTCCCTTCGCTATTGCTGGCGCCCTGGAACGTGCGACCTCGCGCCTGGGTCGGCCCGGTGATCATCGCCTGCGTCACAATCTGCGCCGGCGCCATGGCGACCCTGGTGTGGTACACATCAGAACCTGTTGAGTTTCTCGCCCTGATGCTTGCCGCCGCGGCGTTAGGGCTGCGTGAAATGCAGCGCCAGCGAACGGTCGTCACCGCGTTGCTGCTGGCGGGCATTCCCCTTGGCTGGCTGGTCATGCAACAGTTGCCATCAACGGATATGCAGCCCTGGACCCAGGCACTGCGCGAGCGCGTACCGGCTCCGATCACCGACGAGGCATTGGTGGGCGTATGGCTCGCGGACTCGTCCCTGCCAACGCTTATTGATGATCAGACCGGTTACGCGGTCATCGCTGCCCGCGGCAACGGCCGCAACCTGATCCTGCCCTTCAGTGACCGATACAAGCTGGCGATGGCGACACCCAGTCGCATGCCTCCGCAAATCGTCGTGGCAGAACCGGGCAGCCAGCAGGCGATGGAAGATGCAAGCAATCTACATTTCCCCGGGCTTTGGGCGCATGGCCGTCCGGGATATCAACTAGTGTATGAACGAGGGGCATGGCGGGTATGGCAAAAAGAAAACTTATCGCGCTTGCGTTGATGTTGCTCCCCGCATTGGGTTTCGCACAGGAGACCGAAATGTGGATGGGCGCCAACGTGAAGATATCCGGCGATGCACAGTGGGGCAGCGATGCGGCTCAGGAATCGCTTGAGCGGCTCGCCGCAAGTGGAGCTGAAAAGGCCTTGCTGGTCGCCTTCATGTGGCAAGCCAAGCCCGACTCCAATGATCCGGTGATTGGCGGCGACAGCAGTCCCGAGCTGGTTGCAGCGGGCCTGCGGCAGATGCGCGACGCCGGTCTGGATCCGATCCTCAAGGTCCACCTGTGGATACCCGAGAGCTGGGCCGGCGAAGCCGCCCCCACCGACCGCATGGCCTGGTTCCATGCCTATCGGGATGGATTGCTGAAACTGGCCAAGGTCGCAGAGGATGAAGGAGCTGAAGCGCTGGTGGTCGGCAGCGAGTTGCGCCAGCTGCAGAACTCCGGTTACTGGCAACCGGTGGTGACAGCAGTACGCGAGGTTTACTCCGGCCCCATCGTCTACGTGACCCACAGTCTGGAAAGCGCCGAGCAGTTCCGCTACTGGACGCTGTTCGATGTCGTGGCCACCAGCCTCTACGCAGAGCTGCCGACCGACGAGGAAGCCCGCGGCGACGAAATGCGCGAAATGGCTGACCGCTTGTACACGTTGGGCCAGCGTGCGCAGCGCCGGGTCTGGGTCGCAGAGCTGGGCCTGCGATCTGCCACCGGCAGCCTCTCGGCACCCTGGGAAAGCCCCGAGGAACGCGAATTACCCGTCAACCTCGGCCTGCAGAATGAAGTGCTGACCAGCTGGCGCGACGCCCTCGACGAAACCGGCAAGGTGGATGGCCTGGCGATCTGGGCCTGGTACACCGACCCGAACGCCGGTGGCGTGAATGACACCGACTTCACCATCCAGAACAAACCCGCGCAGGAGATATTCAAGCGCTAAGGGTGGCGGGTGTAGCGCGTTGCCCGAGCCGCTCACCAACCTTGGAAAACCCCATTATGTGAGCCACCCCTGGGGGGGGGTGTAGCGCGCCTGCGCTACGCCAGCTCCGCAGGTGCAACAAATCCTGCCGGCGCGCATGATCGCTCGGCAGCTTGAAAACCAACCCTGTCGGCGAGCAGGCGTTCACCAACCCCAGTAAGCCCCCGCTCTGCCAGCCAGCTTCTGGGGGTGTAGTGCGCCTGCGCTACGCCAGCTCCGCGGCTACAACAAATCCTGCCGGCGCGCATGATCGCCAAGCAGCTCNGGCAAGGTGGATGGCCTGGCGATCTGGGCCTGGTACACCGACCCGAACGCCGGTGGCGTGAATGACACCGACTTCACCATCCAGAACAAACCCGCGCAGGAGATATTCAAGCGCTAAGGGTGGCGGGTGTAGCGCGTTGCCCGAGCCGCTCACCAACCTTGGAAAACCCCATTATGTGAGCCACCCCTGGGGGGGGGTGTAGCGCGCCTGCGCTACGCCAGCTCCGCAGGTGCAACAAATCCTGCCGGCGCGCATGATCGCCAAGCAGCTCAAAACCAACCCTGTCGGCGAGCAGGCGCTCACCAACCCCAGGAAACACCCCGCTCTACCAGCCACCGCCTGGGGGTGTAGCGCGCCTGCGCTACGCCAGCTCCGCAGGTGCAACAAACCCTGCCGGCGCGCATGATCGCTCGGCAGCTTGAAAACCAACCCTGTCGGCGAGCAGGCGCTCACCAACCCCAGGAAGCCCCCGCTCTGCCAGCCAGCTTCTGGGGGTGTAATGCGCCTGCGCTACGCCAGCCCCGCGGCTACAACAAATCCTGCCGGCGCGCATGATCGCCCAGCAGCTCAAAACCAACCCCGTCGGCGAGCAGGCGCTCACCAACCCCAGGAAAAACCCGGCTCTGCCAGCCACCCCTGGGGGTGTAGCGCGCCTGCGCTACGCCAGGCCCGTCGAAGGCATCCTACTGCTAGGTGATTCCTGGCGCGGCCGAGGCGTGTCTCTGCAGATATCCCTTATCACGCCGTGTCGCCACGGCAAATTTTTCCTACAATCGATGCCACTCCCACGCAGCCAACCGGTGACCTATGATTCAACGCGCAAACATTCTCGACCTCCTGAACATCCAGCATCCGATCATTCAGGCGCCGATGGTGGGTGTTTCTACCCCGGAGCTGGCGGCGGCGGTATCCAACGCGGGTGCGCTGGGTTCGATTGGATTGGGTGGCAGCAACCCGGAGCAGGCCAGGGAGCTGATCAAGAAAACCCGCGCGCTGACCAACGCCCCCTTCAACGTCAATCTGTTCTGCCACCAGCCAGCACAAGCCAAACCGGGCGTCGAACAGGCCTGGCTGGGGCATCTGGCCCCGCTGTTCAGAGCCTACAAAACCGAGCCACCTGCCTCGCTGAGCCTGGGCTACGTCAGCTTTCTGGAATCCGAAGCCATGCTGCAGGTGTTGCTAGAGGAGCGTCCGGCGGTAATCAGCTTCCACTTCGGTCTACCACCCAACGAATGGATCGAGCAATTGAGAGATGCCGGCATCAAAATTCTTGCCTGCGTCACCACCCCCGCCGAAGCCAGGCAGGCCGAAGCAGCAAAGGTCGACGCGCTGATTGCCCAGGGCATGGAAGCCGGCGGGCACCGTGGCGTGTTCGATCCCGACAATGACGAGCTGATCGGCACCTTTGCACTGGTTTCAGTGCTGGCCGAAATGACCGACCTGCCCATTATCGCAGCCGGAGGCATCATGAACGGCAGCGGGATTGTCGCCGCGCAAAAGTTGGGCGCTGCGGCGGTTCAGATGGGCACGGCATTCGTATGCTGTCCGGAATCGTCCGCCAACGAGCAGTACCGGAAGGCCCTGCTAAGCGAGCGCAGCCAGCACACTGCGATCAGCGCCGACATCTCGGGCCGACCGGCACGCGGCATGGTCAACCGCCTTTTCACCGATATCGGTGGCGTCAGCGCGCCGACACGCCCCGACTACCCTATCGCCTACGATGCCACCAAGGCGCTGAGTGCGGCAGCCATGAACCAGGGCGACTATGACTTTGCGGTGCAATGGGCCGGACAAGGCGCGCCATTGTCACGGGCCATGCCAGCGGCAGAACTGGTCGACGTGCTGGTACGCGAAATCGAAGCAGCCGTGCCGAGATAGGCTGTCACAATCACTGATTCAAGCTGGCAGATTGACAATGCTGGCACGTCCTTTGGATGGAACGTTTCGTGATGGTCAACGTCGGAAACTAAGCGTAACCACCGAAGGACGACATTGTTATGCCGGTATGCCGCTCCGCCAGTTTCGCTGGATTGTTCTATCTGATGTTCGTCCTGTTAATCCTCCAAGGCTGCGGCGGCGGGGGCGGAGGTGGCGGAGGTGGCGGCAGCAGTGCTGCTCCCGCTCCTCCCGGAACGAACCCCGGCCCCGAACTGCCTCCGGAGCAAGGAACAGGCACCCTTGATTTGGTCGGCATGAACGTCGCCGGCGCGGAGTTTACGCCCGGTGTCCTGCCGGGCATCCATGGCACTCACTACTTCTTCCCACCGCCGGGATATTTCCAGCAATGGCGGGACCGGGGAATTCGCAGCGTGCGCTTCCCGATTCGCTGGGAACGGCTGCAACCGGTACTCGGTGACGATTTCGATCCTACCTATGCAGGCCTCATTGACAACATGCTGAGCCAGGCGGCGAACGCCCAGATCGATGTCATTCTGGATATTCATGACTATGGGCGTTACCGCGGCAATCTGATCGGCAGCCCGGAAGTACCCTATGAGGATTATCAGAATCTACTGGAGCGCGTGGCATTGCGCTGGCGGGACCGCACGGCGTTGTACGGCTACGACATCATGAACGAGCCCGCCGGCATCCAGACCTGGCCGACTGCGGCGCAGGCGGCGATAAACGGCATTCGCCGCTATGACATGCTACGGCCAATCTTCATCGAGTCTGCAGGCAGTTCCAGCGCCACGAACTGGCCTACATATGGCAACGATCTGCTAGACCTGGAGGATCCCGCCGACTATTTGATCTTTTCCGCGCACCTTTACCTCGACGAGGGCAGCAGGGGAACCTACCCCAATCCACCCGGCGACGCATTCGATCCGATGACCGGTGTTCGCCGTGCCTCCGCGTTTGTCGAATGGCTCAGGAAGAATTACCGGCGTGGACATATCGGTGAGTTCGGTGTGCCCGGCGATGACCCGCGCTGGCTGGAGGGCATGGATAACCTGCTCGCCTATCTGCAGGAGCAGTGCATACCGATGGCTTACTGGGCGGCTGGACACCAGTGGAGAGACGACTATCCCCTGTTGGTCGAGCCGGGGCCTGACGGAGAAGGCCAACCCCAGTGGGAAGTACTGTCCGATTACGTGGGGGAAGGCGACTGTTCAGTCTATGGTCCACCGCCCTGAATCCCCGCACCGACGACCTCGATCGGGCTCGGTCCACAGAGGTTAACGAAACCCCTTCCGAACGCGCGAGGCCATCTGCCGAACGCGCTGTTCCACAGAACGACATTGCCTGAAACGAATAGGAAGCGTTATCATTCTCAGCTTCAGAGCCGTTCGCATACTTGTCGTCGTGCCTGACTACTGCGGCCTTAGCTGGTAAGCCCCCTTGTTCCCGATGCACACTCCGGGCGTCTTCGGGACTGCATCGCAACAGTCGAAGCTCAGGCCGCACGAGGTCCGGCAAGATCCCCAATGCATGCCGTACCCTCAAGGAGACTGCCCATGCACCGTTCTATCAGCGAAGTCAGCACCGATTCCCCCAGTGTCAATCTCAAGAAGCTGTGTCGTCATTTCAGTCACAAGATCGAGGTGAGCTTTGATGATGAGTGCGGCGATATCAAATTTCCTTTCGGCCGGGGGCTGCTCGAAGCAACTGACGGGCAGCTGCGAATCACGGCCGAAGCAGACGACATGGAAGCCTTGGCCAAGACCGAGCAGGTTCTGGCCGATCACCTGGTGCGCTTCGGCTCAAAGGAAACGCTAGTCGTTCAGTGGCATCGTCAGGCCTGAGCTGCATTCATACTCAACGCACTACAAGGCAAAAACCCAATGAACACTGCTTCAGCCACGCGCATCTTTTCAAGCCACTGGCTCACCGCCTTCGCTATTACCGCAGGCATCCTGTTCGCTTCCCATGCCACTGCCGCACCGCGCACACTGGAAACTGCTTATGGCGAGGTCGCGGTCGATGGCCAGCCCGAGCGCGTTGTCACCCTCTATGAAGGTGCCCTGGATACTGCCCTGACTGCCGGGATCACCCCACTGGGAACCATAGCCACACGTGGCGGCACCGGAGTTGCCGCCTATCTTCAGGATAAGGCCAAGGACGTCGCAATAGTCGGCACCTCTCGAGAGTTAAATCTTGAAGCCGTCGTGGCGCAACAGCCTGATCTGATTCTGGCCTCACCGCAGCTGTCGAAAGAACAGTACGAATTGCTGTCGGGCCTGGCGCCTGTCATCGTTCCGCCGATGGCAGGCTGGAAAACGGACAACTGGAAACAGGAAGCCCGGTTGTTTGCCAAGGCACTGGACCGCGAAGCCTCGATAGAGCAGGCAATTGAGGCCGTAGAAGGCCGCACGGAACAGCTTGCCGAAAGCATGCATTCGCGCTACGCCGAAAACGATCGCAGCGCCTATCTGGTGCGCTGGATGCCGCAGGGTGCGCTGGTAATGTCTTCGCAGCTGTTCACCACCGGGTTGCTCAGCGCGGCAGGGTTCGAGGTCGAAGATGGCGGGCTGGTCAACGGCGAACGCCCTCACAGCGACTTGCTAAGTCTGGAAAACCTTTCCCGCGTTGACGGCGACTGGATGTTTCTGGCGACGCTGAACGAAGAAGGCCGGGCAACCCTCGACGCCGCGCGCAAGTCATCGGCCTTTTCTCGTCTTGATGTCGTGCAGCGCGACCGCGTGATCCCGGTGGATGGCCAGCTGTGGACGAGTGCTTCAGGTCCGCTTGCAGCCCAGGCGGTGCTTGACGGCATCGAGTCCGTGATACAGCAATAGGGCAAGATCAGGTGACCAACGCAGGATCAACGCGAGCCGGTCTTGGCGTCACTTTCTGTGGCGCCGGCATTGCACTTGCCATTGTCTGTCTGGCGAGTCTGTTGATCGGCGCCGGCAATACAGGCGCTGATCTCGCACTGGCGACGCTGCTCGGCCAGAGCAGCAACGAGGAAGCGCGGTTCGTAGTCTACGAATTGCGCCTGCCACGCATGCTGATGGGGTTGGCCGCCGGTGCCGCGCTGGGTGTTGCCGGTGCGTTATTGCAGGCGGTGACGCGCAATCCGCTGGCGGAGCCTGGTCTGTTGGGCGTCAGTGCCGGCAGCGGCCTGGCCGTGGCGATAGCCATTGCACTCGGCTCCAGCGCCACGACCCTGCGTATTTCGGTCGCGCAGCTGGGCGCCCTGGCCGGTTGTCTATGTGTGCTGGCAGCAGCGCGGACCCGCGGCGTTGGCAGTGATCCGATCCGTCTGGTCCTCGCCGGCGCGGCTTTCTCCGGCTTGCTATTCGCGCTTACCTCGTTGTTGCTGTTGCTTGACCAGCGCACCGCTGATGAAATTCGCTTCTGGCTGGTCGGTAGCATTGCCGGCCGCAGTATGGATCAGGTCACAGCGATACTTCCGTCCATGGCCCTGGCCGCCGTGCTGATCCTCCTGGTAATCAGGTCACTGGCGGCGCTGGCGCTGGGCGAGCGAACCGCAGTGGGGCTGGGGCATCGACCGGAACTGGTACGCCTGACGGTAGTGGTTGCCGTTGCGCTACTGGTCGGTGCGACCACCGCCGTGGCCGGACCTATCGCCTTCATCGGCCTGGTGGTCCCCTTTGCTGCACGTGCTCTGGCCGGGTCGGATATCCGCCGTGCGCTGTGGCTGTGCCTGCCGCTGGGGCCGTTGACTGTTATCGGTGCCGACATACTATCGCGGGTCGTGGTGCAGCCGTCCGAATTACCCCTCGGGGTGCTTACAGCCATGCTTGGCGCTCCGGTACTGGTCGCGGTAGTGCGCGCCAACCGCTTACCAAGCCTGTGAGTATCCGCATGCACGGAGTCGACCACGCCCTCGCATTCAACCGCGTACCGGTCAGTGCCCCAATGGCTCCAGACGGTACATGGCTGCTCAGATTGCCGGGCAAGCGCAGCGTCCTGATCGATCGACGGGCCACCCTTGCTTCTTTGTTGCTCATTGGTCTGCTGGTAATCACCTCGATCCTGTCGCTCTGCCTGGGCACCGTGACACTTTCACCCGGCGAGGCGCTTGCGGGCGTGTTCGGTGAAGGGCCAGCGATGGCCAACTTCATGGTCAGCCAATTACGCCTGCCGCGCCTGGTCGCAGGTTTGCTGGCTGGCGCTGCGTTCGCCATGGGCGGCTGCCTGATGCAATCACTGGCGCGCAACCGTCTGGCTACACCGGGGATCATAGGGATAGATAACGGCGCAACCGCCTTCGCCGTCGCCTCGGTTGTTGGCATGACCGTGAGCCTGGCGCCGCCGGCAATGGCGTTGATCGGTGGAGCCACCGCCACTGCGCTGACCTTCGGTCTGGCCGGCGGGGCGGGCACGCGCGGCTATCGCTTCATTGTTATCGGTATCGGCGTGGGGGCCGTGTTTGGCTCGCTCACCCAATTAATGTTGGCACGGGTCGCGATCGATGTGGCCAACGCAGCCTTCCCCTGGACCGTCGGCACGCTCAATGCGCGCCCTGCCGGCGCAGTAACCACCCTAGCCATAGGACTGTTGATTGGCGTTCCTGCCGGGATGGGCCTGGTTCGCTCGCTGGCGGTGCTGCGCTTTGCGGATCCTGTCGCCATCAGCCTGGGCTTGAAAGTCGGCCGCATCCGCTTTCTGGCTCTTTTCCTGGCGGTGGGGCTGACCGCGCTAGCAGTCACTGTGGCCGGGCCGGTGGGATTGGTCGGCCTGATGGGGCCGGAAATAGCCCGTCAGCTGTCGGGGCGTGGCGTGCCACTGTTTGGCTCTGCGCTGGCCGGTGCGCTATTGATGATTCTCTCGGACCTGGTCGGCCGCATGCTGATGCCCCCGCTTGAAGTTCCGGTGGGTATCATCGTCGCGGTCATAGGCGGGCCCTACCTTCTTTGGATTTTGCTGCGTAGCGAGAGGATGACGCCATGAGCGAAGAGCACGCTGTACCAGCCGCACGGTTGCGAACGCGCGGGTTGCATCTGGCCTATGGCGACGCATCGATTATCGAGGACATGAATCTGTGCTTCCCCGATGCGCAGGTTACCGCCATTGTTGGCCCCAATGGCTGCGGCAAATCCACCTTGCTGGCAGGTCTGGCCCGGCTGCATGCGCCGCGCGGCGGCGCCGTACTGCTCGACGGCAAGGATATTCACCGCTTGCCAACCCGGGAAGTGGCCCGGCGGGTCGCGCTCCTGCCGCAGGATACGCAGGCGCCGGAGGGCATGACCGTCAGTGAGCTGATACGCTTTGGCCGGCAACCGCACCAGGGCTGGCTGCGCCAATGGTCTGATGAAGATCGCGATATCGTTGCGCATGCACTAGCCGTTGCCGACCTGCAGCAACTGGCACAGCGTTCACTGGATTCAATGTCCGGCGGCCAGAGGCAGCGCGCCTGGATCGCCATGGCCATCGCCCAGCAGACGCCCCTTCTGTTGCTGGACGAACCGACCTCCGCGCTGGATCTCGGCCATCAACTCGAAGTGTTCGAGCTGATCCGCCGGCAAGCCCACACCGGTACGACCGTGATCATGGTGGTGCACGATCTGGCCAGCGCCTGTCGCTTTGCTGACAACCTGGTCGCGATGCATGCCGGGCGCGTTATCGCACAGGGGCCACCGGATCGAATCATCACGCCTGAACTGATCCGGGAGCTCTATGGCGTGGAGTGTACGCTGCTGGCCGACCCGGTTACCGGAACGCCGATTCTTGCCGGTGTACGCCGGGCGTAACGCCTGTTATACGCCGAAGGGGCCGTTGCTCCACACCAACGCCACCAGCGCCAATGCCTCACCCATCTCCACCAGTGCGCCGGCGGTATCGCCCGTGGTGCCACCGAGTCGGTGTTTGAGCAAAGCGCGGTAGCCCACCGCGAACAACAGCACCACGACCAGCCAGGCGAGGCCGCCGATGATCAGCATGGCGAAACCGTGCACAAAGAGCACCGCCGGCAACCAGCCGCGCGGCATGTGCTCGTAAATGGATTCGCCCAGGCCGCCGGGCCGCACATAGGGAGTGGTCTGCAACAAAGCCGGCAACAACCAGCGCCCCATCCACGGCGCTACCAGTAACACCCACCAGAGATTGGACTCGATAATGGTGATCAGCGCTGCGTATTTCACCAATAGCGTGAGCAGTAGCGCCAGCACTCCCATCGGACCACAATTCGGATCCTTCATGATCGCCAGGGTGCGCTCGCGATCACCGCGCCCGCCGACCCAGGCGTCCACGGTATCGGCCAGACCGTCGAGGTGCAGCCCGCCGGTGATCAACACCCAGAAACCCAGCAGCAAAGCGGCCTGCAAAGTAATCGGCAAGTCTGCGAGCAGCCACTGCACCACAATCAACAGCAAGCCAATGACCAGACCCACCACCGGATACCAGAGCAGCGAGGCGCCCGACTCTTCCCCCCGCGGCGGCTGTCGCAGACGAATCGGCAGGATGGTCAGAAATTGCAGGGCTATCATCATTGGGGTCATGCAGAACTCTCCGTAATGCTGGTCAACACGCGTAGCGAATCAGCTGGCCGTGGCTTACCTCAACCTGCAGCAGGTCACGATCGGGCAAGGACCGCGCCCGGGCAAGCAGTAAGCGCATGACGCCGGCGTGGCTGACAATCAGGATACGCCGCCCGGCATGCATACGTTGCAGGTTCGTCATGGCAGCCAGTACCCGCTGCCGAAACGCGCTAACCGGCTCAGCGCCCGGCGGTGTGAAGGCGTAGGGATCATCCCAGAAACGCGCCAGCAAATCAGCTTGATCCAGCATCAGATCCCGCGGGTGCTGCCCTTCCCATTCGCCGAAATGCAGCTCGCGCAGGTCAGCGTGAATCTCCAATGCGACTCCCCGTTGCTGCGCCAGTTCGGCGGCAAATTGTGCACAACGTTGCAAGGGAGAGGTGACGATCAGATCCCACTCGAAGTTTGCGCACACCGCCTGGCGCATCTGCCCCCAACCGGACTCGGTCAGCGCATCATCCAGACTGCCACGGAAACCGCCGCCGAATTCGGTTTCACCGTGGCGCAGCAGATCAACAATCATTCCCCAATTCCTGCGCAAACCGCTGCCTCGGCAAAGGTTGCCATCTCATTGTGAAGGCTACAGGCCAACCGCAGCAGTGGCACTGCAACGGCCGCGCCGCTGGCCTCCCCAAGCCGCATGCCCAGGTCAAGCAGCGGCCGCGCATCGAGGGCCGCGAGCACCACATCATGCCCTGGCTCGGCACTGCGATGGGCGAACAACAACCAGGGCCGGCATGACGGGTTAAGCCGCACCGCACACAGTGCAGCAACCGAACAGATGTAGCCATCAACCAATACCGGCACGCCGTACTGGGACGCTGCGATATAGGCGCCGACCAGCGCTGCGATTTCCAAACCGCCAAGACTGGCCAAAGCATCGAACGGATCGGCAAGCTGTGGTGCATGCAATTGCAATCCGCACTCAATCACTTTGAGCTTGTGCGCCACGCCTGCTGCGTCCAGACCCGTACCCGCGCCGACCAGTTGCTGCGGCGCAACGCCAAGCAGTGCGCTGCCCAGGGCGCAGGCGCTGGTGGTATTGCCGATACCCATTTCCCCGGCGATATACAAATCACATCCTTCGGCGGCCGCCTCAACCAGCGCATCCCTGCCGGCAGTCAATGCCTGCCGACATTGCAGAGTCGTCATGGCCGGCTGACGGGTGAAGTTGGCGGTGCCGGGCGCGATGTGACGCTGGGTTACGCCGGGCGTGGACGTAATCGGCTGAGCCAAGCCGAGATCGTAAACCTGCAGCTGAGCGCCCAGAGCGCAGGAAAGCACAGCAATCGCCGCGCCGCCCCCGGCGAAATTATGCAGCATCTGGCCAGTGACGGCCTGGGGAAAGGCCGATACGCCCTCTTCCACCACGCCATGGTCGCCCGCAAAGATATCAATACACAGGTAATCGATCACCGGGCGCGAACGACTCTGCAATGAGGCGAGCGTAACGGCCAGTTCTTCAAGCGCGCCCAGCGAACCCAGCGGCTTGGTCAACTGGCTTTGACGCGCCAGGCTCTGCTGCTGAACTTGCACATTCACATTCTGAGCGGCGCGTTGCCACCATGCTCCATTCATGGCTTTTCCCCCTTCAGAGTCATTGGCAAACCGGCCACGCAGAAGGTCACCCGATCGCTTATTTGCGCCAGGCTCTGGTGCAACCAGCCGGCGGCATCGACATAACGGCGCGTCAATTCACCCATGGGGACCACGCCGAGCCCCGTCTCGTTGCTCACCAGAATGACCTGTCCGGTCAATGTCGGGAGCAGATCGAGCAAACGCTGTTGTTCATTGGCCATGCGCTGCGGATCCGGATCGAGCAACAGGTTGGTCAGCCACAACGTCAGGCAATCGACCAGTACGCACTGATCGGCTGCGCATCTTTGATCCAGCGCATCGGCCAATGCCAGCGGCTCCTCAATCAAGAACCATTCGGAAGGACGCTGTTGCTGATGAATGGCGATACGCTCGGCCATGGCCGCATCCAGCGCCTGGCTGGTGGCAATGTAAGTAACGGGCAGATTGGACGCGCGGGCGCGCTGTTCAGCCAGCCGGCTTTTGCCCGAGCGGGCGCCGCCGAGTATCAGTTCAATCAAGGATGTATTCCTAACAAGGCATCAAGTCTTTCGGTGTCGAGATGGTTCTCGACCAGGTCGGCGAGGCGGTCGATGTCGCGCGCTCGCAAGGCCGCGTAATCCTGTACCACCGGCGCATCGAGACCGGCCCATTGCAAAAGCGCGCGGCTGGCGTCGGGAGATTCGAACAGACCGTGCAAATAGGTACCGGCGATGTGCTGATCAGCGCTGAGCGCGCCATCCAGTCTTCCGCCCTCGAGCTTAACCAGAGGCGAATCCAGAGCCGGGCCGGCACTGACGCCGGCGTGTATTTCATAGCCCTGCACCGGCGCCTGATCAAGCGTCAGGTGCCCAGTCACCTGCGCCAGGCGCTTGCTGGCGTGCAGAGTGGTGGTGAAATCCAGCAGCCCCAATCCCTCGGCGCTGCCGGGCGGCCCCTCCAGACCCAGCGGGTCATCAATCTGCGTACCCAGCATCTGAAAGCCGCCACAGATACCCAGAAGCCGCCCGCCATAGCGCAGATGCCGCTGGATCGCGTTGTCCCAGCCCTGCTCCCGTAGAAAGGCAAGATCGGCCCGGACGCTCTTGGAGCCCGGCAGGATAATCAGATCCGCCGCCGGGACGGGCTCCCCAATCCGCACCAGCTGCAGGTCGACCTGCGGATGCAGGCGCAGCGGATCGAAGTCGGTGTGATTGCTGATACGCGGCAACACCGGCACTGCCACCTTAAGCGCGTGTGCGCTTTTGCCCGGTTGTTTGGCATTGATGGCGTCTTCTGCTTCCAGATGCAGATCATGCAGGTAAGGCAATACGCCAAGCACCGCAATGCCAGTGCGCTGCTCCAGCCAGTCGATACCGGGTTGCAGCAACGCAATATCCCCACGGAATCGATTGATCACGAAGCCCTTTACCCGCGCGTGCTCACTGGCCGACAACAGCTCCAGCGTGCCGACCAGATGGGCGAACACACCGCCCTTGTCGATATCGGCAATCAGCAGCACCGGGCAGTCCACCGCTTCAGCAAAGCCCATATTGGCGATATCGCCCTCGCGCAGATTGATCTCTGCGGGTGAGCCGGCGCCTTCGACCATCACCACCTGATACTGACTGGCGAGCCGGTCATGCGAGTCAAGGACCGCCTGCATCGCTGTGGATTTATAGGCGTGGTATTCAACTGCATCCATGCAGCCGACCGCCTGACCATGAATGATCACCTGCGCGCCGACATCGGTGTTGGGCTTGAGCAGCACAGGGTTCATGTCAGTGTGCGGAGCCAGCCCTGCGGCCTCGGCCTGCACCGCCTGGGCCCGGCCGATCTCGCCACCGTCAACCGTGACCGCCGAATTGAGCGCCATGTTCTGTGGCTTGAACGGCGCGACCTTGATATCGCGCCGTGCCAACCATCGACACAACGCCGTCACCAGCGTGCTCTTGCCGGCATCCGAGGTGGTGCCCTGGACCATTAACGTGGGCATGTGATCTCCGGTAAAAGCCCTGCGAACGTCGATTCAAGTCGACTCCATTCGGCACCGCTACCCGGCAGGCCGATGCGCAGTGCTGACAGCTGATCGAACAGCCGCGTCAGTATTCCTTGTTCGGCCAACGCCTGATGCAGCGCAGCAGCCCCGATATGCGGTATCCATTGAAACAGCGCGCAGCCGCCCTGCGGTGCCACCCCATATGCAGTGAGCAAGCTCGAAAGGCGCTGGCTATCGGTATGCATCCGCTCGCGCCAGATCCTCTGGGTTGGTTTGTCTGCCAGCGCATGCCGCCCGACATGCCGAGCCGGCCCGCTGATAGACCAGGGGCCTAGTATTTCTGCGAGGGAAACAAGTAAATCGTGTTCGGCCAGCACAAAGCCCAGCCGCGCGCCGCCGAGCCCGAAAAACTTGCCCAGCGAACGCAGTACAATCAGGCCGGGCGCACTGGTGTAGGGCGCCAGACTCATCTCCGGGGTGGGATCTACGAAAGCTTCGTCCACGATCAGGCCGCCACCACGGCTGGCCAGTCGTACGTGCCAGTCCAGTAATTGCTCCGGCGCAAAAAGACGGCCGGTCGGATTGTTCGGGTTGACCACCACCAGCACGTCGATAGAGTCGAGCATGGCTTCGACCTCGTCATCGGCCAGCGCCCGCGGTGCAAATCCAGCGCGTCGCCAGGCATGATGATGCTCGGCATAGCACGGCTCGACCAATCCAACTCGCCGTCCCGGAAATAACGCCGGCAGCGCCTGGATCGCCGCCTGGGAACCGGCTACGGGTAGCAGGCTCTCGGCCTGATAATAATCGCGGGCAGCCTGCTCGAGACCGTCATCGCTCTCCGGTAGACGCTGCCATGCCTCAGCGGGTATTGAAGGCAAAGGCCAGCTGTAGGGTGCCAATCCAGTGGAGAGATCCAGCCAGTCATCGATTGGAATGCCATAGGTGATGGCTGCCTGACGCAGGCGTCCGCCGTGTTCAAGCAAAGTTTAATCCCCATAATGCCAGTGCGATCAGCACCCATAAAACGACGCCGCAGCGCACCAATCGCAGTGCCCGAAAGATATCCGCCGCACCGGGTGCCGGCCCGGCGCCGAGTATCAGACGTTCATGCATGACGCCGCCGTAAATCGCGGGTCCGCCTAGTTGTACACCCAATGCGCCCGCACCTGCGGCCATGACCGGACCCGCATTGGGACTGTCCCAACGTGGTGCCTGCTCGCGCCAGCAGCGCAGCGCCCGCCGGGTCTTACCACACAAGGAATAGGTCAGCGCGACCAGCCGCGCCGGGACAAAATTCAATACATCGTCAATCCGCGCCGCGGCCCAGCCGAACTGCTGAAAACGCTCATTGCGATAGCCCCACATTGCATCGAGGGTATTGGCCAGTCGATACACCACCACCCCCGGCGCGCCCAGCACGGCAAACCAGAACAAGGCAGCAAAGACCGCATCGCTGCCGTTCTCCAGAACCGACTCGGTGGTCGCTGCCGCCACGGCGGTTTCATCAAGCCCGCTAGTATTACGGCTGACGATCCGGCCAACGCATTCACGGGCGGCGTGAAGATCGCCCGTGGCCAAGGCGCGCGCGACCGGTAACGCATGCTCGGACAGGCTACGCAACCCTATGGCCAGATACAGCAGTAACAGCTCGACCAGCCAGCCGATATCGGGAATCAGGCTGAGTAGCCAGGCCATCAGCGTGAGTGGCAATACCGCTAACGTCCAGGCGAAACACCCAGCCAAACGCTTCGATGTGCCGCGATTGAAGCGCCGTTCGAGGATGGATGCAAAAGCGCCAAACCCGACCAGCGGATGCCAGCGCCGGGGCTCGCCGAGCAACTGATCCAGCAGCAGCGCGGCCAGCATGATCGGCGCCATCAGCACATCCGCTCACAGCCAGGCATGTGTCGGGGCTGTGTCATGACTGGTCCCAGCTGTCGGTAAATATCAACTCATCCAGCGGCCTGCCCTGCGTCCATCCCAGCTCCTCCAACATAGGGCGCGCATAGAACCGGTCGACCGGGCCCAGACAGAGCACCGCCACGGGCCGTGCGCCAGCAGGCATATTCAACAGTTGTGCCAGCGCCAGCGGATCGAACAGCGACACCCAGCCCATGCCCAAACCTTCGGCGCGGGCAGCCAGCCACATGTTCTGGATGGCGCAGGACAGCGAGGCGAGATCCATTTCGGGCAAGGTGCGGCGGCCAAACACATGCGCGTCTCGGCCTTCCGGCAGCGCCGCAACCAACAGCTCGGCGCACTCGAGAATGCCTTCCACCTTGAGCTGCATGAATTCATCGCTGCGTTCACCCAGAGCCTCGGCGGTCAAACAGCGCTCGGCGTCGACCAGTTCATGAATGGCTTGCCGCAGAGCGGGATCAAGCACGCGGACAAAACGCCAGGGCTGCATCAGGCCAACGCTGGGTGCCTGATGCGCTGCCTGGAGCAGACGCGCCAGCTGCTCCGGCGCCACGCTGCCGCCGTTGAAATGTCGCATGTCCCGACGCTCGCGGATGGCGCGGTATACCGCGTCGCGCTCGGCAGCAGAAAACGCCTGGCTATTCATGGCCGGAACAGCGCTGCCGCGGCGTTGGGATCGCTTGGCAGATACAGATGGATATAGGAAGCCGTCGTCCGTCCAAGGCGGTACACCGCTTCGGCGGTGCGCCGATAGTTCGGACACTCGCCACGCGCCAACGGCTCCAACGCACAATCCAGCGAGGAATGGTGGAAGGTATGACCGCGCAATACGCCCTCCGGAAACGCGACCTGCTGCAGCGCCAGCGCGGTGAGGCGCTTTTGCATGACTACCTGCGCAGGCAGCAACCCGACCAGCTCGGCTGATAGGCCTTCGGCGTCGGTTAGCGTCTCGCAGAGATAGAGCATCCCGCCGCACTCAGCCAGTATCGGCTTGCCGACGCGGTGATGACGGCGAATCGCCTCCGCCAGCTCAGTGTTAGCCGCCAGCTGCTGCAGGTGCAGTTCCGGATAACCGCCGGGCAGATACAGGCTATCGACATCGGGCAGCACGCTGTCGACCAGAGGCGAAAAGAACACCAGCTCGGCGCCCATACGCGTCAGCAACTCGAGGTTGGCCTGATACAGAAACGCGAAAGCCGCATCGCGGGCGACGCCGATACGCACGCCAGCAAGCAGCAGCTCAACCTCTGCGCCCAGCTCGCCTTCGAAGCGGACCGCCTCTGGCAATCGTGCGCCGGCGCTGGCTTCCAAAGCATCCGCAGCGGCATTGAGGCGAACGTCGATATCATCCACCTCATCAGCTTGAACCAGACCCAGATGCCGGCTGGGCAAAGCCAGCGCCGGATCACGCGGCAAGGCGCCATACCAATGCATACCCTCAGGCAGACAGTCGCGCAGGATTTCAGCATGGCGGGTGCTGCCAAGCTTGTTCGCCAACACGCCTGCAAAGGGCAGATCGGGCTGGTAATGCGCCAGGCCGTGGGCCATGGCGCCGAAGGTCTGCGCCATGCCGGAACCGTCAATGACCCCGAGGATCGGCACGCCAAATCGCCGTGCCAGATCCGCCGCCGAGGGCGTGCCATCGAACAGCCCCATCACACCTTCGATCAGAATCAGGTCGGCATCGCTCGCGGCCTGCCACAGCAATTGACGGCTCTCGGCTTCACCGGTCATCCATAGATCAAGCTGGTAAACCGGGCGACCGCTGGCGCGTTGCAGAATCATCGGGTCGAGGAAATCCGGCCCACATTTGAACACCTGCACGCGTCGACCCTGGCGGGTATGCATCCTGGCCAGCGCCGCGGTAACGGTGGTTTTGCCCTGCCCTGAGGCAGGCGCGGCGATCAGTAACGCCGGACAGCAACGCGCCGTCAAAACTCGACCCCCTGCTGCGCCTTGATGCCCGATTTGAACGCGTGCTTGACCACGCCCATCTCGGTGACCGTATCCGCTGCGTCGATCAGCTCGTCAGGCGCGCCGCGCCCGGTCACCACCACATGCTGATGCATCGGCCGCGACGCGATATCGCGCAGTACCTGCTCCAGATCCAGATAGCGGTACTTTAGCGCGATGTTCAGCTCATCCAGCACCACCAGGCCCACATCCGGATCGCTCATCAACTCCACCGCCACATCCCAGGCCGCGTGCGCCTTGGCAATATCATCTTGGCGGTCCTGGGTCTCCCAGGTAAAACCGGAACCCATCACATGGTAGCGCACTTCATCGGGAAAGCGCCGGAAGAAGGTCTCCTCCCCGGTGCTGCGTGCCCCCTTAATGAACTGCACGATGCCGACCTGCATGCCATGGCCCAGCGCCCGCGCCGCCATCCCGAACGCGGAGCTGCTCTTGCCCTTGCCGTTACCGGTCAGCACCAGCAGCAGCCCGTGTTCGTCCTGCGCCTGGGCTATCTTTTCATCCATCAGCGCCTTTTTGCGCTGCATGCGCAGGCGGTGGCGCTCATCGCGGCCGGGAATCTCACTCATGTCCGGCGATCTCCGGCTGCAACCTGCTGACCAGTGAGTAGGCGAAGCGCAACGTACACCAGCGCCGCCAGGCCGACGTAAAGCGCCAGAGTGCTCAGATATTGCGGATAGTAGGTGGCGATGCGCTCGAACATGCCGGCCACAGTCTGATCGCTATGCCGACCCGACAGCCAGTAAAAGCCGCCGCTGGAAAATAACTGACACACCAGCGCACTTACGGCCACCGTGGGCACGAGAATCAGCAAACTGGAGAACTCCTCGCGATGCCAGCGTGCATACAGGCGTCCGCCAAACCAGAGCGCGCCATAGGCCGGCACCAGCATCCAGTACGCCAACGTCATGCAATGGCTATCACTGGCCCAACCAGTCGACATCAGATCCATAAACAGCGCCTGAAGAAACAGCAAAGGGAATGCCCAGCGCGGACGCAACAGCACCCCCGCCAGGAAAAACACCGCCCAGGACGCACTGGGCAGATTCACTGCGCTGAAATGGCTGCCGCGACTGATTGCCATCAAGAGTACGAGTACAACACCTACAGCCAACTGGCTGCGTTTGGATAGTGCCAACATGGGTCATTCCCCTTTTCGTTTCATGGTTAGGGGAGCCTCTGAAGAACGTAGCGAGCGAAGGTCAGGCAAGGCGAAATCCGAGGAAAATGCGCAGTTTACGTGCTGTAAATGAGCAATTTAGACGAGGATTTCAACGCAGCATGGCCGAGCGCAGTAGTTATTCAGGGGCTCCTTTAGAGTGGTTGGTAGCGCACAGTCAGATAACCAGCTCGGCCCGGCTGCTGGTAGCTGGCGGCGGTTTCGTATTGGGTATCGAACAGATTGCTGACCCGCGCCTGCAGCCGCCATGCATGGCTGAACCAGTAGGTCGCTCGCAGGTCCACGGTGTTATAGCCGTGCAGGTCGGTGGTGTTGGAAGCGTTATCCCAGCGGCGGCCTTCGGCATGCAGGCTGGCACCGACACCGATACGCCCGAAGCGGCGATCAATATCCAGGTTGAACAGTTGCTCGGCGCGGCGGGCCAGCAGATCGCCCTGCCCGGGACGGGAAGATCGATTCGCGGGGTCCTGCAAAGTCAGATTGGTGCGCCAATCCCAGTTCAGCCACTGGCTGTCCATCTCGAACTCGACGCCCTTGATCACCGCCTTGTCGACGTTCTCCGCCAGATATATCCCGCCGCCCAGGTTCACGCTGGCGATCAGGTCTTCCACCTCATTGCGGAACAGATTAACAGACCACTGGCCCCAATCGTGCTGGCCGCGCAGCCCTGTCTCCAGGTTGCGGGAGGTTTCTTCGCTGATGTCAGGATTACCGAAGCCTGGAAAATACAGCTGGTTGAAGGTCGGCGCCTTGAATGCCGTACCGTAGCTGGCCACCCATTGCAGGTTGTCAGAGAGGGTCAGCCCATAGCCGAGATTGCCGGTGGTGTGCTCGCCGTGCTGCTCGTTGTCATCGTAGCGCAGGCTCGCCTGCCATTCGTGCACACCGCGCTGGCCAAGATACTGGGCATAATATCCGTGGTTACTGCGCTGGGACTCGCTGTATTCGGTGGTGCTGCTGACCTCATCTGCCAGATAGTCATAGCCCACCGTAAGCAGATGACCGGGCGCCAGATCGATGTCGTTCTGCCAACCGAGTGTGTCACGGCGGGTATCGAAGCGACTGAAAAAAGTGTTGCCGTTAAAGTTGTCGCTCTTGTCTTCGCTGCGTGCAGCCTGCAGCGACACACGCCACGGCTTGAGCGGCGCAAACCTCGCTTTGACGCCATGGGTGGTCAGCACCGCGTCGGAGTTGGCTTTGTAACCCGAGTCGTAGTCATTGCTGGAATGGGATTCCAGCACATGGCCTTCCAGCTCCAGGCCGTTATCGAAACGGTAACCTGCGCGAACATTACCCGACAGCTCGCGATACCCGTCATGATCCGGCTCGCCACGACTCGGTCGCGCATCAATCCCGCGAGTCGACAAACTGGTAATTCCCAGGCTGTACCAGCCATCGCCCACCCCACCGGATACGCCTGCACTGCCGGCATGGTGATTACGGCTGCCTGCAGTCAGCGACATCCAGGGCTTGGCTTTCCCGCCTTTGCCCTGGCGAGTGAAGATCTGGATCACCCCGCCAATGGCTTCGGAGCCATACAGACTGGAGCGCGGGCCACGGACGATCTCGATGCGCTCGATCTGATCCACCGGCAGGTTCTGCAGCGCCGCATCGCCGCTGGTCACCGAGCCAATGCGCGCCCCATCGATCAGGACCAGCACATGTCCCGAACCGCTACCGCGGATACCGATGCTGCCGGCCTTGCCCGGCCCGCCATTGTTGACGATGCTCACCGACGGGGTGCGACGCAGCAGATCTGGCAGATCAGTGGGCTGGAGACGTTGAATATCGGCGCGATCGATGCGGGTAACCGCACCGAGACTGGCGCCAAGGGACTGTCCGGTCCGCGTTGCGGTAACGACCTGGTGGTTCAGAGAAAAGGGTTCAGCATGGGAAAGACAGGCGGCGGCCGTCAGGGCCAGCGCCAGGGTTGTGCGTGCAAAGTTCATCGGTGCTCCGTCACCGTACTCACCCGTACGGCATGGCTGGTTAGAAGCAGCCGCGACGGACAGGGCAAACGGTTTCGACACAGATGAAATCGCTCCACCCGCAGTGCCCGCCGCACTACTGTGACATGCGACAGGCCGGTCTCCGGGCTCATGAGTGGATTGCTCCGATGATTCGACCTTCCCATGCGAAGCACGGTGGTCTCGCTGGATCATCCGCCTGGCACACCGAAGTGGCCGGCACTCATTTACCGTTGCGGGGGCAGCGCCGGAATTGTCTGAAACAGACGCACCGGCTTCCCAGTTTCACCCACCAATTACTGGCAGGAACCTGAAGCAGCCGGAAGGTTAGGAGTTTTGCGGGAGGAAGTAAAGGGCGAGCTGGATGCGTCTCGCCCTGCGTCGAGCCACGTACCAGCGCTGAGTAAGGCCAAGCCCAGTGGACTGATTGCCGTACGTCATCTGTTCGTTTGGAGCATCAGCTAGTTGCTTCAACTTGACGAGAGGTAAGTTTTCATACGCTTAGCTGCGATTAGTAGTGCTACCTACTAACTTAGTAAACACTATTACCAAGTGATACTAAGCAATGCCCGAAGCCCTGCTTAACCAGGCGGGTGACAACGAACATCGTCTAGCCAATCATGACCAAAATTGAAACTGCCAACCCGATTACGCCAGGCTCACCCGCACCGCAAGCGGATGTTCGTCGCAGTTGTGCCCTGCGCCGCCGCGATCCACCACCAGAAACTCGCCTTCAGACTCGAGCACCGACTGGATCGCATGCCAGGTGCCGGCGTGATAGTTCACGCCCTGCCTGCCGTCGGTGACGAAGGCGCGCACCTGGGTTGGATCAATCACATCGCCCGGCGGCGCTACCACGACCACGAAGCGCTCCCCGTGCAACGGAATGAAGGCCTGACTGCCCAGCGGATGACGCTCGAGGAAGGTCAGTTCCAGCGGCATCTGCACCGGCTGACTGACGAAGATGCTGATCAGCGTTCGAGCTTCCTCGCCCAGTGTCTCGACCTTGGCCAGATCATGATAACGGCGGGTGCGCCCGCTGTTGATCATGAAGAACTCGGCGTGGCGGTGATCGATCACATCGCCAAAGGCCGTGAAGGCCTCCGGCGACAGCGGCTCGGCGGTCAGCTGTAACAGTTGTTCGTTCATCGGCATGCTCGTTCAGGCGCCATAGGTCGGCAGTTTCATATGACGATTGACGTCCTTGTACAGCAAATAGCGGAAGGGGCCCGGGCCACCGGCATAGCAGGCCTGCGGGCAGAAGGCGCGGAGCCACATGTAATCACCCGCTTCGACTTCGACCCAATCCTTGTTCAGCAGGTAGACAGCCTTGCCTTCGAGCACATAAAGACCGTGCTCCATCACGTGGGTCTCGGCGAAGGGGATCACACCACCGGGCAGGAAGTTGACGATGTTCACATGCATATCGTGGCGCATGTCCTGCGTATCGACGAAGCGCGTGGTACTCCAGCAGCCGTTGGTGTCGGGCATCACAATCGGCTCGACCAGGTTCTCGTTGGTCACGAAAGCCTCTGGCACGTCGACGCCTTCCACCTTCTCGTAGGCCTTGCGAATCCAGTGAAAGCGCACCGCGGCGTCAGAGCGGTTGCGCACCGTCCAGTCACTGCCCGGCGGAATGAACGCATAGCCACCCGGCTGCATGACGTGCTGCTCGCCGTTCAGGGTGAGCGCCAGTTCGCCTTCGACGATAAACAGCACGGCTTCGGCCTGCGGGTCGGTTTCCGGCTTGTCGCTGCCGCCGCCCGGCTGCACTTCCATGATGTACTGAGAAAAGGTCTCGGCGAAACCGGTCAACGGCCGCGACAACACCCACAGGCGAGTACCATTCCAGAAGGGTAGATGGCTGGTGACGATGTCACGCATCACGCCCTTGGGAATGACAGCATAGGCCTCGGTAAATACCGCGCGGTCAGTCAGCAGCTGCGTTTGTGGCGGATGCCCACCGGTGGGGGCGAAATAGGTTCTGGGTTCATTTGGACGCTGGGCCATGGTGTTTCCTTATACGGCGGCTGGAGCAGAATGATGTTCGGCCCAGTGACGGGCAATGTCGATACGGCGTGTCACCCAGACCCGGTCATGGGCCTCGATGTAATCCAGAAAACGCTGCAACGCGCGGAAGCGCGCGGGACGCCCAATCACACGGCAATGCAGCCCGACCGAGAGCATTTTCGGTTGCTCGTCGCCTTCGGCATAGAGCACGTCAAATGCATCCTTCAGGTAGGTGAAAAAGTGATCGCCGGTGTTGAACCCCTGGGGCGCGGCGAAGCGCATGTCATTGGTGTCCAGCGTGTAAGGCACGATCAAGTGATTATGCAGCTCACCCTGACTGTCAGCCTCGCGGGTCCAGAACGGCAGATCGTCGCCGTAGTAGTCGCTGTCGTACAGGAAGCTGCCCTCATCCAGGACCAACCGGCGCGTATTGGGACTATCGCGACCTGTGTACCAGCCCTGCGGTTTTTCGCCGTAGAGGCGCTGGAATATCTCGATGGCACGTTGCATGTGCTCGCGTTCGACGGCTTCGGGCACGTCCTGATAATGAATCCAGCGCCAGCCGTGACAGGCGATCTCATGGCCCAGCTCCTTGAACGCCATCGCCACTTCGGGATGCCGCTCAAGAGCCATCGCCACGCCGAACACCGTCAGCGGCAGACCACGCTTCTCGAATTCGTTGAGAATCCGCCAGACGCCAGTGCGAGACCCGTATTCGTAGATCGACTCCATGCTCATGTGCCGCGCGGGAAAGGCCTCAGCACCCACGATTTCCGAGAGAAACTTCTCAGAATGGCTGTCGCCATGCAGCACGCAGTTTTCGCCGCCCTCTTCGTAATTGAGCACGAACTGAACGGCGATGCGGGCCCGGCCCGGCCATTTGGCGTGCGGCGGATTTCTGCCATAGCCAACAAGATCCCGCGGGTAATCGGCACTGATACTCATGACTGCTTGACCTTTTTATATGGTGAATACGTCGTGGCGTCTGGACACCCGCCACTTATCTGCTCCGATAAACAGATCGTGTCTTTTTTGACCGAATTGATTGTATACAATTAAACTCAAACTTTGTGTACAAATCCAGCTACAGGCCACAGCCATGCATATCCGCGTCATCAATCCCAATACCACCCAAGCCATGACGGAGACCATCGGCGAAGCAGCCAGGGCTGTCGCCTCGCCCGGTACACGCATCACGGCTTCCCAACCGGACAGCGGCCCGGTATCGATCGAGAGCCATTTTGACGAAGCCGTCAGTGTCATGGGCGTTGTCGAAGAGATTCTCGCAGGCGAACGCGAAGGCACCGATGCCTACGTCATCGCCTGCTTCGGTGACCCGGGCATCTACGCGGCCAGGGAGCTGACGCGCGCGCCGGTAATCGGGATCGCAGAGGCGGCCTTTCATATGGCCAGCCTGATCAGCACGCGGTTTTCGATTGTCACGACCCTGCCCCGCACCATGATCATCGCCGAACATCTGCTGGAAAGTTACGGCTTCAGCCATAACTGCCGGCGTATTCGCGCGGCGGACATTCCCGTGCTTGATCTTGAAGACAACCCTGACCGCGCGCTGGAACTCATCATCGAGGAATGCCTGCGTGCCAAGCACGAGGACAACATCGGCGCCATCGTACTGGGCTGCGGCGGCATGGCCGACCTGACGCCCCAGATTACCGAGGCCGTCGGCCTGCCCGTGGTGGAAGGCGTGACCGCCGCCATCAAACTGGCCGAAGCGCTGGTGGGGCTTGGACTCAACACCAGCAAGTACGGTGATCTTGCGTTCCCCCGGCCCAAGCCCTTCGTTGGACGCTTCGAGCGCTACTCCAACCTGAAGCTGGACTGAACCTTGCTTTAAAAAAATTCAAAACCCTAGCCAGGAGCAAAACAATGAAGAACAACATGGACAGCGAGTCAGCCTCATGAGCCTAGCGACCAGCACATCAGCCGAACCCGTCGGCCAGAGCGCAACCAAAGCCCCGGGCGAGGAATCACTGGCGCCCCAGCAAACCCGCATCATGGGGCGCATTTCCTATCTGCTGGCCTGGTTTGGCGGCTGCGTCTCGATCGGCACTTTCACCATGGGCTCAAGCGTCGTCGGCAGCCTCAACCTGATTCAGGCAACACTAGCCATCGCCATCGGCTGTTTCGTCATCGGCGTAGCATTGGCTCTAAATGGTGCACCGGGGTACAAATACGGCATTCCGTTCATGGTGCAGGCACGCAGCGCATTCGGCTTTGCTGGCACACGCCTACCCGGCCTGGTTCGCGCGTTACCGGCTATCGTCTGGTATGGCTTTCAAAGCTGGATCGGTGCCGGCGCGCTGAATATGGTCTCTGCCACGCTGTTCGGCTTCGACAATCTGGTTTTCTTCTTCATCGCCTTTCAGTTCCTGCAGATCGGCCTGTCGGTCATGGGCTTTCAGGGGATCAAATGGCTGGAGAACATTGGCAGCGCCTTCATTCTCGCGTCGCTGGTGTATATGTTCTACAGCACGGTGCAGCGCTACGGAAATGAGCTGTCGGCCAATCTGCTGACCATGGAAGGTTCCTGGGGCCTGCCTTTCTGGGGCGCGACCATGCTGTTCCTGGGCATCTACAGCACCATGATCCTCAACGTCAGCGACTATTCTCGCGAGCACAAGCACGGCTCCAGTCCGTCGCTGCTGACCACGCTGTATTCGATGTCGATTCTGCCCTGCACGCTGTTCATGGGCTTGATTGGCTACATGGTCTCGGAAGCGACCGGTGTGGCCGATCCGATTCAGGTCTTCGCCAACGCAGTGGACAACACGCCGTTGCTGATGACTACGCTGCTGTTCATCGCCTTCGCCCAGGTCACTACCAACGTACTGAACAACGTGGTGCCACCGACCTACATCCTGATGGATGTGTTCAAGCTCAAGTTTCGCCCGGCAACCATCATCGTCGGCCTGCTGGCTTTCGCTACGTTCCCGTGGAAGCTGGTGACCGAAGAATCCGCGGCCGGCCTGCAACTCTTTGTGCAGACGTACTCGGCGTTCCTCGGGCCAATCTTTGCGATTCTGGTGGTGGACTACTATGTCATCCGCAAGCGCACGCTGAATCTGCAGCATCTCTACGATGCTCAGGGACCTTATAGCGGGCTGAATTACGCGGCGCTGGTCGCGACGGCAGTGGGCGCGGTGGTGGCGCTGACGTTCTCGTCAGTCTCCTGGTATGCCAGCCTGATTCCGGCAGGACTGACCTACTTCCTGCTCATGAAACACTGGGCGCCTTGCCAGCGCTTCCGTCAGTAACAGCGATTGAAGGCGGCTGATCTTGGTAATTCCGAGGTCAGCCGCTCCTTCTCCGGCATGCTTACGCCGGCGTCCCTGCCTCAGAGCGTTTCGCTCTCTTCGCCCTGATATACGGCAAACACATCGTGCAGATCAGGCGTTTCATCCTCCACGCCATCGATGGATAACGACGCTTCAATCGCATGCAGATGGGACTGCATGAACGCAGCCGCACCGTCACTATTTCCCGCCTCGAGCAGATCAACCAATTGATTGTGATCGTTGCAATCACATCCCAGATCATTTGGATGCCCGTATACAGCAAGAATCAGTGAAGAGCGCGAACACAGCTGCGCGACAAAACGTGCGAGCGTCTGATTGCCCGCCAGCTCAGCCAGACGCCCATGGAAAGCCGCCGACGCCTTGATTGCCGCGCTCTGCTCATGTCCCTTCAGCGCCTGTAATTCCTGCCGGGCCAGATCGCGCAGCTCTTTGATTTGCGCAGCCGTCACCCGACTGGCCAGGCGCGACATGAGCGCACTCTCGATCATCCGCCGTGCGTCAAAGACCTCACGCGCTTCTTTCGCCGATGGGCGCGCCACAGCTGCACCTTTACCCGGGGTCAGGGTGATCAACTGCTCCAGCGCCAGCCGTTGCAATACCTTGCGGATGCCTGTGCGGCTGATACTGAACACCTCGGCCAGGGCATCCTCACGCAGGCGCGCGCCGGGCTTGAGACGGTGCTCAATCACCGCGTTGCTGATGGCCTGGTAAATCGACTCGTGGCGTCCGGAGCCCTTTCGGGCAGGCTTTTTCGGGGCGACAGCATCAGTGTCATTAGCGGCGGGCGCCGATCGGCGTTCCTTCATGTAATGGTGTCTCTTTTATGCAGGGCAAAACAGTAAGGGCGGGCCACATTGTATACAAGCGAGGGGAATACAACGACGAAGATCTGCGCTCATGATCGAGCTAGCGGTGACACCTGACAGCGCTGGCCGGAACAGATCCGGCCGAGCGCCGCTCAAGTCAGGGCTCTGAGAGCCTCAGTTAATCGCGAGCTGCTTTGAGGCGGCTCTCCCACAACCGTCTCGCAAACCGGCGCATATTGGGGATATCGTCCGTCTCGTCCAGAATCGCTTTGCCCAGAATGGTTTCGATGATGTCCTCCATCGTTACCAGCCCGCCCCAGCTGCCAAACTCGTCATACACGAGACACATGTGTTGCTGCTCGTTCATCATCTGGCTCATGAGGGGTTCCACGCTCAATGTGTCCTGAGCGACCTTGATCGGCTTCATCAATGTCTCCACGGGCGCGTCACTTTGCTGAGTGCCCACCAGGTCATAACGGAACACCACGCCCAGCGGCTGCTCGTTCTGGTCAATAACCGGGTAACGGGAAAACTGACTCACAGCAACCCTGTCGATGAAGTCGCTGATCGCAACCTCCGGCCCCACATGCTCGCAGACAACGCGGGGAGTCATGATATCGCGCACCTTGATCGTGTGAAGATCCAGGATATTGCCGATGACGCGCTGCTCGTCGTCATCCAGCTCGTTCAGCTCCCGGCCGAGCAGCGTAAGCGCCTTGATTTCCTGGCGAATGTCATGCGTCGGCGGCTGCCCGCCAAAACAACGCGTGACGAGGTCCGACAACCATATGAAGGGCTTCAGTATCCAGATCATACCGCCAAGCAGCGTCGGCAGAATCGGAGCCAGCCTCGGCCAATATCGAGCGCCGATTGTCTTGGGCAGAATTTCAGACAGCACCAGGATCAGCAGTGTCATGACCGCCGACGCAACGCCCAGATAACCATCCCCGAACACAACCGTAACCTGCGCCCCGACGCCGGTGGCACCTACCGTATGAGCGACAGTATTGAGCGTAAGGATCGCAGCAAGCGGCCGGTCCACACTCTCTTTCAAGTGCTTCAACCGCTCGTACAGCTGTGGTTTGTCCGCTTTCTGGTTGGCAATGTAGCTGGGCGTCATCGATAACAACGCTGCTTCTAGAATCGAACAAAGGAAGGAAACTGAAATTGAAAGAATAGCGAACGCTATCAGGAGAGTCATACAAGACCAGGGTAGTTGAGAAGCTGTGAATTGTAGCCAGTTTCAGATCCGTTACGGTGAGTGATATTCACGCGATCCTTCCATTTTTGTTTCGGTTTGTGTTGATGCTGCACCACAGCGTTAGCCCTGGCCCGAGCTCTGGAATTCCTGCAGTGTTTCACGGCAGCCGGGGCCAGCGTCCTCCCCCAGGCCCAGCTCCAGCCAGGGTAGTATCGCCAGCGGCGGCGCAACCGGCCGGTTACTTCGCCACCGCCAACGCCTACTTGCACGGGCTCCACGGTCATCACGCCGCGGTTCAACTCCAATTCAAGCGACACGTCGTTCAGCGGCACACTGGGGCTGTTGAGCGTCTCGGCCTGATAGCGCACCCGCGCGCCCATGCTTTGCAGCGGTTCAAGGTTGAAAGAGTCGTCGGAAAAGATCTTGTCCGACTCAGGCTCATCGCCATTAACGCCTGCTTTTACCCACAAGGGCTCCAGGTCCTCAATATTCAATCGAGTCGAGTGCAAGGTCGCATAGAGCATCCGCCGGTCGCCCAGTTGCAGCCGAACGTCGCCGCTAAAATCGCTCTCCCCTAACTCGGCTTGCGCTCCGCACTAACGAATTATCCCGGCGCAGCCGGCCCACCAGCGCAAGGCAGGCAGCCCAGGCAAGTCAAACCCCGTAAGACCATTGGGACTGGCCGGACCGGGGCCGTTCATATGGACCTAAACATCAATAGCACCGGGGTCCATGGGCTGCACGACGGTACCGTTTATATCCAGCCGGGTTTCCCGGGAAACGAACCTGCCTTTGACGGGATAGGGTTGCTCGGATGCGGTGAGATCGAGCAGCGGCCCCACTTCGAGATCAAAACTGAATGACTGGCCATTCCGCGAGCCAGTGCCCTCAAGGTGCGCGCCCGGCCGTTCAGCACCGGCGATATCGCGTGACTGGGCGTTGAGCTGCAGTTGCAAATTCTGGCCGGGCGCATCGTAGCGCAGGTTCGAGTCGTTGATTGTCAGGGTGGCATCCGAGTAGCCGCCATCCAGCTCGCCGGTTACAACGCCCAATTGAGGATAACCCTGCGGGCTGAGAACTCTCCCAGGTCAACGCGTTCCAGCTGCAGATCCATCTCTACGCTCGGAGAGCCTGGATCAAAGCTGAGTGCGCCGGCCAGGCGGCTCTCCCCCACCTGGGCGTCCAGTTCGCCCAAGGACCAGGCTTGCTCGTCGTGGCGGACGTGCGCCTTAAGGTTGAAGGCGGGGATCGACAGGTCTGGTTGACCCAGCATCGCGGTGACATCGGCACCTGCCGGGGCAGACGGCTGCATGGTGGACCTTCGCCATTCTGCTCCTGAGCGCTATTGCCGCCGCTATTGGTGCAAATGTCGGTGCTAACCGCCCTGCCGTTACAGCACGCGAGCAAGTACATACTTGACAGACAAAGAGCATCTGGCGCGCCTGTGGTTTGGGCGCGCCTTTGCCAAGTCAGGCCCTACGCGGCGCAACAAATCGGCTTTTCCCTTTCCGTCGTCATTCTTGACAGGTCACTCGGCGATAGCGCGCTAGCTGCGCCTTCTGTGGAAGGCTCTGGATTACCGCCTGCCAGCGCTTTCGCCGCTACTCCCTGCAAATGTTACACTCCGCTGGTCCGGTCGGTAGCAAGAGGCCACGCCAACCCATGCTGGGTCGTTCAATCCGGGCGTTCCAGCCAAACTTTAATCGACAGCGCAATATGTGACTTCGTGCGGGCAGTCATCAATCCTCTGCCCTGGACCGTCCGAAACATCGCGCTGATTTGAAATTGCGTACATCACATGCATAGAAAAAGTGCGGGTGCGAGTACCAAGGGCACACTTGGTCTCGACCTGAAAGTTGCTGCGGGCCTGGCGGCCGCCTTCGTATTCTTCGTTTTGAGCACGGCGGTTGCGGTCTACACCACGCAGCTTCTCAAATCGAGCAACGAGAAAGTGCTGCAGACGCATAAGGTCATTGTCGCCATTGATAGTCTGTTGGTGGATGTCCAGGATGCCGAAACCGGCCAGCGGGGGTTTCTGCTCACGGGCGAGGAGCGCTACCTCGAACCCTACAACCGAGCGGTTTCCCAGGTAAGAAACCGGATGCAGGTGGTCGAGGATCTGCTCGCGAACAACGAGGCGCAACGCTGGCGTTTTGAGGAGCTTCAGGGGTACGTCACCACTCGGTTCCAGGAACTGGAAATCATATTGGGCATCTATGCGCGCGAAGGACGGGAAGCAGCGATTGCCGGTGCGAACCTTGAGCGTGGCAAGGCCGAAATGGATGCCATTCGGCAGGTGATTTCCGAGCTGCGCGAAGAAGAAGGCGTGTTGCGGACTCAGCGGATGGAAGCCATGAACAAGGCCTATACGGTCGCGTTCATCACCAGCGCGTTGTCCGGCGCGCTCGGAATAATCCTGACGCTGATCATCGCCGCCCTGATCCGCAAAGCGACTCTGGAGCGTCGTCGTGAACAGTGGCTGCAAGGCGCGCAGGTGGGTCTGGCGTCGGTGGTCATGGGCGAGCAGTCAACCGAGGAGCTGGGACAGAACATACTCCGTTTCCTTAGCAATCATCTCGGTGCCGTGGCAGGCGCCATCTATTCGCAGGACAACGGCCGGTACTCGCTGCTGGCGCGATATGGCGTCCCTGAAAACGGCGATCTTCCAGCTCATTTCAAGGGCAATGACAGCCTTTTTGCCCATGTACTGGAAGACCAGCGCCCGATTACCGTTGGCGAGCTACCGGAGGGTTATATCAGCTTCGGCTCCAGTCTCGGCCAGCAGACGCCGCGCTTCCTTGCGCTGGGACCCGCAACAGCGGACGGCGAAGTCAAAGCGCTCTTCGAACTCGGGTTCCTCAATCCCGTCGGCGATAACGTGCTCGCTCTGCTTGAACACTCCTCCGGGACCATCGCGGCGGCGATCAAGTCAGCCGAATTCCGCGCCCGGCTCGAGGCACTGCTTGCCGAAACGCAGCGTCAAGCCGAGGAAATGCAGGTTCAAAGTGAAGAGTTGCGGGTCTCCAACGAGGAGCTGGAAGAACAAGGCCGAGCTCTGAAGGAATCCCAGGCGCGGTTGGAGCAACAGCAGGTCGAGCTGGAACAGACAAACACACAACTCGAAGAACAGGCGCAGGAGCTGGAAGGCCAGCGCGATGAGCTGGAAAAAGCCAACGTGGCGATTCAGCTGAAGGCCCAGGAGGTCGAGCAGGCAAGCCGCTACAAGTCGGATTTCCTGGCCAATATGTCCCACGAACTGCGTACGCCGCTCAACTCGTCGCTGATTCTTGCCAAGTTGCTCGCCGACAATTCGGACGACAATCTCACGCCCGAGCAGGTGAAATACGCCCAGACCATTCAATCCTCGGGCAACGACCTGCTGAACCTCATCAACGACATTCTGGATCTGTCGAAAATCGAGGCGGGTCATGTGGAGATTCAGCCCGAAACAGTATCGACCGAACGGATGGTCAATTCCCTGCGCCATCTTTTCGATCCGCTAGCCAACGACAAGGGCCTTGCATTCTCACTGGAGGTCGCAGCGGATGCCCCGCGCTCCATCGAAACCGACCCGCAGCGACTGGAACAGGTGCTGAAGAACCTGATTGCCAATGCCATCAAGTTCACCGACAAAGGCAGCGTAACGCTGACTTTGCGCTCGCTGAGCGACGACCAGATCGCCATTTCGGTAATCGACACCGGCATCGGTATCGCAGAGGATCAGCAAGCGCACATCTTCCAGGCCTTTCATCAGGCTGACAGCACCATCAGCCGCAGGTTTGGCGGGACCGGCCTGGGTCTTTCCATCTCCCGCGAAGTAGTCAGGTTGCTGGGCGGCACCCTTCAGCTGAAAAGTCGCCCTGGATCGGGTAGCACCTTCACGGTGGTCATACCGCAGCGGTACCATGGCGCTATCGTCAGCACGCCGGCACCTGAAGTTCAGGCGTTACCGCTGGTACCGGGTTTCGCCACTCCGTCTGCGACAGTGCAGCCGAGAACACAGCTGCAGCAGCGCACAGGCGTGGTCGACGACGATCGCCTGAAGGGTGACGACACAGCTCGCAAGCTTTTGATCATCGAGGATGACAGATCCTTTGCACTGATCCTGCGTGATCTCGCGCGCGAGTCCAACTTCCTGGCGCTGGTAGCCGAAACAGCACATGAAGCGCTGGAGCTTGCTCGCCAGTTCCTGCCAAGCGCCATCGTGCTGGACGTGGGATTGCCCGATCAGTCTGGTCTGTCGGTCCTCGATCGCCTCAAGCGCGATACACGCACTCGCCATATCCCTGTGCATATCATCTCTGCCGATGACTATTCAGCGCGCGCTCTGTCGTTGGGCGCCATCGGCTATGCACTCAAGCCGGTACAACGCGAACAACTGATCGGGGTGCTGCAAGCGCTCGAAGCGAAAATCTCGCAGAACCTGCGGCGCGTGCTGATCGTCGAGGATAACCAGGTCCAGCGTGAGGCAGTAAGCGAGCTGATCAGCTCGCACGACGTCGAAACGGTCGGCGCTGGCACCGCGGCCGAGTGCCTGGCCTTGCTCAGGGAGCAGACATTCGACTGCATGGTGCTCGACCTGTCACTGCCGGACGCCTCCGGCTTCGACCTCCTGGAAACCATAAGCCAGGACGCCGCACACGCCTTCCCGCCGGTCATCGTTTACACCGGGCGCGTACTGACTCGCGAAGAAGAACAGACGCTGCGCAGCTATTCCAAATCGATCATCATCAAGGGTGCGAAATCGCCGGAGCGGCTTCTGGACGAGGTTTCGCTATTCCTGCATCAAGTGGTCTCGGAACTGCCGGACGAGCAACAGAAAATGATCCGCAAGGCTCGCAATCGTGATGCGCTGCTGGAAGGCAAGCGCATCCTGATCGTGGAAGATGACGTGCGGAATATCTACGCGCTGACCAATATCCTCGAGCCCCGCGGCGCATTGATCGAGATTGCGCGCAACGGCCAGGAGGCGCTGCAGAAACTGGATCAGTCACTCGACCAACCGGAGCATCACATTGATCTCGTTCTGATGGACGTCATGATGCCTGTCATGGACGGTCTGACGGCCACCCGCCATATCCGCATAAATCCGAACTGGAAGAAGTTGCCCGTTATCGCACTGACAGCGAAGGCCATGCCGGACGATCAACAGCGATGCATCGAAGCCGGCGCCAACGATTACATGGCCAAGCCGCTTGACGTAGAGAAGCTGCTCTCGCTGGTCCGGGTGTGGATGCCGCAATGATGGAGACGTTCGAAAAGATCGAAGACATCGAGATCCGCCTGCTGCTCGAAGCCCTGTACCACCGGTACCATTACGATTTTCGCGACTACGCCATGTCGTCGATCAAACGGCGCTTGAGGCAAGCGAAAGAGAATATGGGTCTTGCGACCATTTCAGCCATGCAGGAGCGCGTGCTGCATGATCCCGACATGTTGCCGCAGATGCTGCGCTACCTTACGGTCCAGGTCAGTGAAATGTACCGTGATCCGAGCTATTTTCTCGCCATTCGGCAACAGGTCATCCCGCATCTGCGGACCTATCCTTCGCTTAAGGTCTGGGTGGCAGGCTGCAGTACCGGCGAGGAGCTCTACTCGCTTGTTATCCTCTTCCGCGAAGAAGGCCTGGAAGAGCGCACGCTGTTCTACGCCACGGATATCAACCCGGACGCATTGCATCAGGCCGAAGCCGGTATCTACGATGCAGAACGCGTTCGACAGTTTTCGGAAAGCTATCGCCAGGCCGGTGGCAAGACGTCCCTGTCCGATTATTATCACAGCCATTACAACCGTTGCATCCTGGACAAGAGCCTGCGTCGAAACGTGGTTTTTTCCGACCACAGTCTGGTTACAGACCAGGTTTTCGGTGAAATGCACCTGATATCGTGCCGCAATGTGATGATCTACTTCGACCGTGACCTGCAGGATCGCGTGGTGGGTCTGTTCAAGGATTCGCTGCCGCGACAGGGTTTTCTCGGGCTCGGCGCCAAGGAAAGTCTGAGGTTCTCGACGCACGCCAATGCCTTCCGTGATTTCGTGCGCACAGAGAAAATTTACCAGAGGACGGATTCATGACCGGAGCATCGAAGGGAGCCGTGATCATCGGCGCATCAGCAGGCGCACTTGAGGCGCTGTCAGTCCTCCTGCCGCCGCTTCCCGCCGCATTCCCACTGCCGATTTTTGTGGTCGTGCACGTCCCTTCGGACAAACCCAGCGTGCTCGCTGACATCTTCGATGCCAAATGCAATCTGCGGGCGATCGAAGCGGAAGACAAGGAACCCGTCATGCCCGGCGCCATCTACTTCGCCCCGCCGAACTATCACATGCTGCTGGAAGACAAGCAGAACATAGCGCTATCGAACGAGGAAGAGGTGCTGTTCTCGCGCCCCTCGATCGATGTAGCGATGGAAAGCGCAGCCGATGTCTGGGGCGATCAGTTGATCGGCATCATCCTGACGGGCGCCAATCAGGACGGCGCCCGGGGGCTGCAGGCCATATCCGCAGCAGGCGGCATGGCAATCGTGCAAAGCCCGGACGGGGCCTACGCCAGGGCCATGCCCGAAGCCGCCATAGCGGCATGTCCGCAAGCGCAGGTTATGTCGCTCCCCGATATGGCCGCCTACCTGTCGAGGATTTCCGGATGAACACACCCGTCAAATTTCTCCTGGTCGATGATCTGTCCGAGAATCTCCTTTCTCTGGAGGGGCTTCTACGACGCGAAGGCCTTCTGCTACTGAAGGCGCAATCCGGCGACGAAGCACTGGAGTTGCTGCTCGATCATGATGTGGCGTTGGCATTGATTGATGTTCAGATGCCTGGACTCAACGGTTTCGAATTGGCCGAGCTGATGCGCGGTAACGAGCGCACACGGCGGATCCCTATTATCTTCGTCACGGCCGGCACCCATAGCGCTGAACGCCGGTTTCAGGGCTACGAAGCCGGTGCCGTCGACTTCATTCAGAAACCGATCGAGCCGGACATCCTGCGCAGCAAGACCGATGTCTTTTTCGAACTCTTCCTTCAGCGTCAGCTGCTCGCCGAGCAACGTGACCTGTTGCAAGCACAGGCAGAGGCTTTGCAACGGTCCGACAAGCGCAAGGATGAGTTTCTTGCCGTGCTGGCACATGAGCTGCGCAACCCACTGACCGCACTCAAGAGCGGGCTGGAACTGCTCGTGCGCAAGCCAGCTGAACCGCAGGCAGGAATGATCAGAAGCCTGATGGAAACCCAGATGTCGCATATCGTCCGACTGGTCGACGACCTTCTGGACGTGTCGCGCGTCACGCAGGGCAAAATCGAACTTCGCTTAGCGGTGTGTGACTTGCGAGAGGCTGTATGGTCGGCAGTCGAGATGGCTAAAGCGGCGATCGAGGCGCAGAACCATACTCTTAGCGTAAATCTGCCCGACCACCCGGTCGAGCTCTTGGCCGATCAGGTGCGCATCACCCAGTGCATCGCCAATCTTCTCAACAATTCCACTAAATACACTCCCAGCGGCGGACACATCGACATCAGGCTCGACAGCACGCCGACCGCGTCCAGCTTGACGGTTACCGACAATGGATTAGGCTTGACGCTGGATGCTTCCACAGCGATCTTCCACATGTTCGAGCAGGTCGAAGACCATCTTCAACATGCCCACGGCGGGCTCGGAATCGGCCTTGCGCTAGTCAAGCAGCTGGTTGAACTGCACGGCGGAACCATAAGCGTTTCGAGTGAAGGCCCGAACAAGGGCAGTTCCTTTACGCTCGAACTACCCAAGGTCGTTACTCCAAGTACCGCGCCTATCAAGCCGAGCGTTGCGCATAACTGATGGGAGCGAGAAGGGTGAATCCCCGTCAAACGCCTTCTACTTCAATTCCATGCTCGGCTAACCATGACTTGCGTTGCGCATAGTCTGGCATCGCGCGCTCTAATCGGCGCCAGAACTCCGGCGTGTGATGCGGCTCGTGCAGGTGTGTCATTTCATGCACCACTACATATTCGGCAATGTGTTTGGGCAGCAGAATGGTCTTCCAATGGAAGTACAACTGCGCGCCTTTACCGCATGATCCCCAACGGTAACCCAGATCCTGCACCCGCACCCCGCCGGGCGCGACGCCCATGCGCACCTGATAATTTTCAACCCGCACGGCTAGCCAGTTCCGCGCATGCTCGCCATACCAGCGAATGAAGTGCTCACGCGCCGCCCCCACTTCGCTGCGAAGCAGACGGAAGCGACCGGATATCAGTTTCAGTGGTACATCCTGTTCATCGACCAACTTGAGCCGGTAGCTGCGGCCGAGATAAAGAAAGCCTTCGCCATCCACATACTCCTTGGTCGGGATGACGCGCTGCAGGCGCTCCTTCTCGGCCAGCCGTGAGTAAATCCA
>NZ_VTPZ01000039.1 GCF_008638305.1 Pseudomonas profundi | reverse complement strand
GTCGTATATGGTCCCCTCCCTCTTTGCAAGGCCTCCAGCATTTGATGGCATGTAGGTTGTCTGTCGTATATCCGGCCTCTGTATGCAACCTGCGGTTGCGGGCCTCGATGAGTACCGTAAGTGTATCGTCCTAATCGAGTTCACGGCCTTGATGGCCCTGACCCTCCGCAGGTTTTCGATACACCGGCCTAACCTGTGTTGTCATCGCTTGCTGATTGCCTTCGCAACCTTGGGGGGAATTCCTCTTGTTAACCTGTGCCTTGCCCAGCTTTTACTGACTGATATTGATCGCCCGATAAGGTTCACAGCGGGTTACAACAGCCCAGCCTATGCGTACCAACTTGTTCGCTAGAGCAATGACTGCCTTGTTGTAGCCTCGTCGCTCAATCAGGTTGCACACCCATCGACTGAGTCTGTCATTGCGCTTGCTGGCCACGCGCGCGAATGCCCTGGCACCATGCACCAGCAACGCCCGCATACGTTTGTCGCCACATTTGGAGATCCTGCCCAGGATAATTTTGCCTCCCGTACTGTATTGCTTGGGGACCAGCCCCATAGCGGCGGAGGCATCCCGGCCATTCTTGAATTGGTGGCCATCGCCTATCCAGCAGCGGAAGGCACTGCTGACGATTTCGCCATAGCCCGGGATGCTCATTAGATTCTGGCAGACCTCATCCTGATTCGCTCTGATCTCAATCTGTTGTGTGTACCACTCCAGTTCCTGCTCCCAAATGCAGTACTGCTGATACTGACGATTGACCAGTTCGCGCAGACGCCAAGGCAATCCGTTCTCAGGATCTTCCAGCAAGGCTACGACCGTCTTGCGGAAGTTCGCCTTGCCTTCGGGCATGACAATGCCGTGCTCTGCCAGCAGGGCGCGTGTGCGATTGATCAACCCGATTTGGTCGGCAAGCAGAGCCTGCCGCATGCGTTGAAGGCTTTGATCCAGCTGCTGCTCAACCGTTTTCACCGCAACGGCGCGTACTCGCCCATATTGAGCTGCCTCGGCTATGGCTTCGGCATCGTTATAATCGTTCTTCTGACGGCGCAAGTAAGCCTTGATGTGCTGCGGTGGCAATAGCTTCACTTGATGACCAGCTGCTTCAATTTCCCGTGCCCAGTAATGGGATCCGGAACAGGCTTCCATGGCCACTACCGCTTGCGGGTAATTCGCCAAAAAAGCCAATACCTGCTGACGGCGAAGCTTCTTGCGGTGCACCTGTTTACCCGACGGGTCCAGAACGACAACGAAGAAAATAGCCTTTGCCAGATCGATGCCGACTGTCATAGATTTGTTCATGGTCTCCTCCTGTCTCCGTTCGCTTCTCAATAGATGTTTAGCATCTATTCTCAGGCGCATCACGACGCCGTAGAGGGAGAGGGAGGAGACCATCTCATCGAGTTC
>NZ_VTPZ01000038.1 GCF_008638305.1 Pseudomonas profundi | reverse complement strand
TGTCACCGCCGGAGTAATACTGACCCACCAGCGTCGACTTAAAATTGACCCACCTGAAGCAAAATGGCCGCCTAATCAAATGATCAGAGCGGCGGCCGATGTTGACTCAGGAGAGACTCGTGGAAATTCATGTATTACATGGCCAAGGCAACAGTATTCGCTCCATCGCACAGCAACTGGGAGTGTCGCGCAATACCGTACGACGGTACCTGCGGGACCTGTCTGTTGTAGCTAGCTATCCGGACCGGGGCCCGCGACCAACGAAGCTGGAGCCCTACAAGCCCTATCTGTTAGAGCGAATCGAGGCGGCCAAGCCGCACTGGATACCGGCCACGGTATTGTTTAGCGAGATCCAAAACCGTGGCTACACCGGCGGAATCACCCAGCTCAAGCACTACACTGCCGAGTTCAAAACGGTCGAGCCTGATCCGGTGGTCCGCTTCGAGACGCCGCCAGGCAAACAGATGCAGGTCGATTTCACGACCATCTCTCGCCACCGGCGTACGATTAAAGCCTTCGTTGCCACGCTGGGCTTTAGCCGCGCCACCTACGTCCGATTTTCCGAGCACGAACGTCAGGAGGACTGGCTACGCGGTATCGAAGAGGCGTGCCAGTACTTCGGAGGCGTGCCCCAGGAGATCCTGTTCGACAACGCCAAGACCATCATGATCGAGCGCGATGCCTACGGCGAAGGCCATCATCGTTGGAATGCGCAACTGCTGGCGTCCGCGCGGGATTACGGCTTTATCGCCCGCGCTTGCCGACCTTACCGGGCCCGCACCAAAGGCAAGGTTGAGCGCTTCAATGGCTACCTGAAGAACAGCTTCATCACGCCTCTGGCAGCTACCCTAACCCAGGCCGGCCTGCGGCTGGACGTGGCAACGGCCAATGCTCACATAGGCCCATGGCTTGAGCGTGTAGCACATCAACGTATCCACGGCACCACCGGCATCAAGCCCCAGGTATTGCTGGATCAGGAGCGCTTCCAGCTCAGACCTTTGCCACGGCAGGCAAAACGGGGTCCAGAGCAAATGCCAGTCACCGCACGGCCTGTGCCCAGGGAGAGCTTCCAACATCCGCTGAGCACCTATGACCGGCTACTGGAGGCGCATCCATGAATCTGCAACATCAGCGTATCCAACACGCCTGCGCGAACCTAAAGCTCGACACGCTAGCTAGCGAATGGTCAGCCATGGCCGACCGTTGCGCCTCGCAAGAAGACACCTTTGCCGTCTTCCTCGAGCAGCTATTGCGCTTGGAACTGGATGCACGGTCCCTGCGCTCCCGCGAGACCTTACTCAAGTTTGCCGGCTTCCCTGGGCGCAAGCTCTTCGAGGACTATGACTTTAAATTCGCCAGCGGAGCGCCGCGCAAACAGCTGAACGAACTGACAAGCTTGGCCTTCGTGGAGCGAGCAGAGAATGTCGTACTCCTCGGCCCTAGTGGCGTTGGCAAGAGCCATCTCGCCATCAGCCTGGGTCACAAAGCCGTCGCTCAAGGCATCAAGACGCGCTTCATCGCCGCAGCCGATCTGATGCTACAGCTGGCAACAGCCCGCAAACAGGAACGCCTAGAGCAATACTTGAAGCGCAGCGTGCTAGCTCCGCGGCTGCTGATCATCGACGAGATTGGCTATCTGCCGTTTGGCCGCGAAGAAGCCAATCTGTTCTTCAATGTCATCGCCAAGCGGTACGAGCAAGGCAGTGTCATCGTAACCAGTAACCTGCCGTTCTCGCAGTGGTCCCATGCCTTCGCCGATGACACAACGTTGACGGCAGCGTTGTTAGACCGGTTGTTACACCATGCGCATATCGTGCAGATCCGTGGCGAGAGCTACCGCCTGAAGGACAAGAACGCTGCGGGTATCGCGCCGGTCTCGGCCAACAGCCAAGATCTATTAAACAACAATTAATCGCCAAGGGTGGGTCAGTTTTAAACCGACGATATCGCCGATAAGTGGGTCAGATTTGAACCGTCGTTGACA
>NZ_VTPZ01000037.1 GCF_008638305.1 Pseudomonas profundi | reverse complement strand
ACCCACTTCGGCGATGTGCGCCTGCGCAACAGCGATTTCGAGTTTCCCGATCTGCTCGGTGCGGCATACGAGTACCTGATTGCCGAGTTCGCCGACTCTGCCGGTAAGAAAGGTGGCGAGTTCTACACCCCACGCTCGGTGGTGCGGCTTATGGTCAACCTGCTCAAGCCGACCCTGGCCCACGACGTGTACGACCCGTGCTGCGGCTCGGGGGGCATGCTGATTGCTGCCAAGGAATATATCGACGAACACGGCGAAGACGGCCGCAAAGCCAACCTGTTCGGCCAGGAATTCAACGGTACCGTCTGGTCCATCGCGCAGATGAACATGCTGCTGCATGGCATCAGCAATGCCTGGTTGGAGAACGAAGATACCCTGGCCGATCCCCGGCATATCGAAGGCGGCGAGCTGCGTCGCTTCGACCGCATCCTCACCAATCCACCATTTTCCATTAATTGGGGCCACACCGAGAAAAGTCCGGATGGCAACCTGGTTTGGGCTCCATCCTTTCGTGAGGAGCGTTTCCGTTTCGGCGAGGTGCCGCTGGGTTCGAAGAAGGCTGATCTGATGTTCCTTCAGCACATGCTTGCTGTCACCCGCGACGAGGGCATGGTTGCCACCGTACTGCCGCATGGGGTGCTGTTCCGTGGTGGTGAGGAAAAGGGCATCCGTGCAGGCATCATCGAGGAAGACTTACTCGAAGCGGTCATCGGCCTGCCGGCGAACCTGTTCTACGGCACCGGCATCCCCGCCTGCATATTGATTCTGCGTCAGCAGAAACAGGACGGCGCCAACCGCGTCAGCAGTAAGCCGGTCGCGCGCCGGGGCAAGGTGCTGTTTATCAACGCCGACCGTGAATACTTCGAAGGTCGGGCGCAGAACTTCCTGCTGCCCGAACACATCGAGAAGATCGCCACCGCCTTCGACGAGTTCCGCCAAATCGACGGCCTTAGCGACGTGGTGGACATCGCTACCCTGCGTGAAAACGACTACAACCTGAACATCCGCCGTTATGTGGACAACGCACCGTCGCCCGAGCCCCACGACGTGCGTGCTCATCTGCTCGGCGGTGTGCCCAAGGCTGAAGTGCAGGCCAAGGCCGTACTATTCAACGCCCACGGCCTCGATCCGCAAGACCTCTTTGTGGAGCGCGATGCGCAGTATTTCGACTTCCGCGACGAACTGACCTGCCGCGCCGACCTCAAGCCAGCCATCGGAACCAACGCTGGCCTGCAGGGCAAGGAAGCCTCGATTCGTGACGCGTTCGAGACATGGTGGAGCGAGCACAGCCCGCGCATCACCGCCCTGGCCGGGCGGATGGACGACAGCGCCGCGCTGGTTGATCTACGCGGCGAACTGCTGGCCAGCTTCAGCGAAACGCTGGAGCGCATTGGCATGCTCGATCCCTTCCAGGTGCGCGGCATCGTTGCCGGCTTCTGGTATCAGAGTAAATATGACTTCCTTGGCCTGATGGCGCGCGGCAGCCGAGGCGTAATAGATGCCTGGCGCACCAGCATCGTTACCGCCATGGAAGACAAGGCCAGCAAGCACAGCCCGCTGGAACACAAGCTGGTCAAGTTCCTGCTCGATGATTTCGTTGGCACGCTTGCCGAGCTGGAAGCGAAGAAAACCGAACTTGAAATCCAGATCAAGGCCGCCACCCCAGCCAAAGGCGGGGAGGGTGACGAAGCCGACAGCGAAGCGGAATCCGACGCCGAGGAAAACGCCGTTGATGAGGCCCAGCTCAAGGAATGGAAAGCCGAGCTGGCCAAGCTGAAGAAGCAGCTCAAAACCAAAAAGGACAACTTCGCCAGCCACCTGAACAAGGCCGTTGATGGTCTGGACGAGCAGCAAGCCGCCGAGCTGTTGCTGACCATTCTGCACAACGACATGCAGGCCATCGTCGAGCGCTATATCGCCGCCCAGCGCAAACAGATCGTCGCCGCCTTTGAGAACTGGTGGGACAAGTACCGGGTGACGCTGAACGAGATCGAGCAGAAGCGCGATGCGGCGGCGGTGGCACTGCAGGGGTTCTTGAAGGGGTTGGGGTATGTCTGAGAGAAC
>NZ_VTPZ01000036.1 GCF_008638305.1 Pseudomonas profundi | reverse complement strand
ACCCACTTCGGCGATGTGCGCCTGCGCAACAGCGATTTCGAATTCCCCGATCTGCTCGGCGCGGCCTACGAATACCTGATTGCCGAGTTCGCCGACTCCGCTGGTAAAAAAGGCGGTGAGTTCTACACGCCGCGCTCGGTGGTGCGGCTGATGGTTAATCTGCTCAAGCCGACCCTGGCCCATGACGTGTATGACCCGTGCTGCGGCTCGGGCGGCATGCTGATCGCCGCCAAGGAATATATCGACGAGCACGGCGAAGATGGCCGCAAGGCCAACCTGTTTGGTCAGGAATACAACGGTACTGTCTGGTCCATCGCACAGATGAACATGCTGCTGCACGGCATCAGCAACGCCTGGCTGGAGAACGAAGACACCCTGGCTGATCCCCGGCATATCGAAGGCGGCGAGCTGCGCCGCTTTGACCGCATCCTCACCAACCCACCGTTTTCCATCAACTGGGGCCATACCGAGAAAAGTCCGGATGGCAACCTGGTCTGGGCTCCATCCTTTCGTGAGGAGCGTTTCCGTTTCGGCGAGGTGCCGCTGGGTTCGAAGAAGGCTGATCTGATGTTCCTTCAGCACATGCTTGCTGTCACCCGCGACGAGGGCATGGTTGCCACCGTACTGCCGCATGGGGTGCTCTTCCGTGGTGGTGAGGAAAAGGGCATCCGTGCAGGCATCATCGAGAAAGACTTACTCGAAGCGGTCATCGGCCTGCCGGCGAACCTGTTCTACGGCACCGGCATCCCCGCCTGCATATTGATTCTGCGTCAGCAGAAACAGGACGGCGCCAACCGGGTTAGCAGTAAGCCGGTCGCGCGCCGGGGCAAGGTGCTGTTTATCAACGCCGACCGTGAATACTTCGAAGGTCGGGCGCAGAACTTCCTGCTGCCCGAACACATCGAGAAGATCGCTACCGCCTTCGACGAGTTCCGCCAGATCGACGGTCTCAGCGACGTGGTGGACATCGCTACCCTGCGCGAAAACGACTACAACCTGAACATCCGCCGCTATGTGGACAACGCACCGCCGCCCGAGCCCCATGACGTGCGCGCTCACCTGCTCGGCGGCGTGCCCAAGGCTGAAGTGCAGGCCAAGGCCGTACTATTCAACGCCCACGGCCTCGATCCGCAAGACCTCTTTGTGGAGCGCGATGCGCAGTATTACGACTTCCGCGACGAGCTGACCTGCCGCGCCGATCTGAAGCCCGCCATCGAAACCAACGCTGGCCTGCAGAGCAAGGAAGCCTCAATACGCGCCGCCTTCGAGGCGTGGTGGAGCGAACACAGCCCGCGCATCACCGCCCTGGCTGGGAGACTCGACGACACCGCCGCGCTGGTTGATCTACGCGGCGAACTGCTGGCCAGCTTCAGCGAAACGCTGGAGCGCATTGGCATGCTCGATCCCTTCCAGGTGCGCGGCATCGTTGCCGGCTTCTGGTATCAGAGTAAATATGACTTCCTTGGCCTGATGGCGCGCGGCAGCCGAGGCGTAATAGATGCCTGGCGCACCAGCATCGTTACCGCCATGGAAGACAAGGCCAGCAAGCACAGCCCGTTGGAACACAAGCTGGTCAAGTTCCTGCTCGATGATTTCGTTGGCACGCTTGCCGAGCTGGAAGCGAAGAAAACCGAACTTGAAATCCAGATCAAGGCCGCCACCCCAGCCAAGGGCGGGGAGGGTGACGAGGCCGACGGTGAGGCGGACTTAAGCGACGACGAGGACACTGCCGTTGACGAGGGCCAACTCAAGGAATGGAAAGCTGAACTGACCAAAGTGAAGAAGCAGCTCAAAACCAGGAAGGACAACTTTGCCAGCCACCTGAACAAGGCGGTTGATGGGCTGGATGAACAGGCAGCCGCCGAGCTGCTGTTGACTATCCTGCACAACGATATGCAGGCCATCATCGAGCGCTATATTGCTGCCCAGCGCAAAGAGATTGTCGCCTCCTTCGAAAACTGGTGGGACAAGTACCGGGTGACGCTCAATGAGATCGAGCATAAGCGCGATGCGGCAGCGGTGGAGTTGCAGGGGTTCTTGAAGGGGTTGGGGTATGTCTGAGAGAAC
>NZ_VTPZ01000035.1 GCF_008638305.1 Pseudomonas profundi | reverse complement strand
ATGAGCAGATGGTGCTGAACTATGTGCAGCAGCATGGACAGGTCAAGCGGGCCGAAGTGATGGAGCTGTGCCGGTTATCGACCGACCAGGCTGCCAAATTGCTGAAAAAGTTAAAGCAAGGCGGCTCCATCATCCAGCACGGCAAGAACCGCGGTGCCGTTTACACGCTCAACATTACGGAATGAGCCTGGAATGAGCCTGAATGAGCCTGAATGAGCCGAAGTGGACCAAATAGGGTCGGAACAAGGAGTGGCCTGTGGGTTGGGAATTAGAAGATGTCGAAAAACCCTTTGTAACGCAGCTGCAAGGGCTGGGTTGGGCACATACCGAAGGGAGCTTGGACATTCCGGCCGTAACCGGTCGAAGCAGCTTTGCCGAGGTCATTCAGAGCGCTGTGTTGCGCGCAAGGTTAGGCGCTATCAATTTACGCGATGGCCAGCCCTGGCTGGACGATGAGCGCATCGCCGAAGCGCTCGCGGCTATTACTCGATTGGGCGCAGCGAAGCTCATGGAGGCCAACCAGAAAGCCACCGAGTTGTTGCTCAAAGGCATCACCGTCGATGGCCTTCCCGGTTGGGATGGCGGGCGGGGGCAGACCATCCAGTTCATTGACTGGGATACGCCAGCCAATAACCACTTCAGCGTGATCAATCAGTATCGGGTGGATTGCCCGGCTGGCTTCAATAGCGGCAAGAAATTCATCGTCCCCGATCTGGTGTTACTGGTGAACGGTATCCCGCTGGTGGTGGTGGAGTGTAAGAGCCCGTCCATCCCCGAGCCGCTGGCCGAAGCGGTGGACCAGTTGCGTCGCTACAGCAACCAACGCAAGGCGGCCTTTGAGGTCGAGGAGAACGAGGGTAACGAGGCGCTGTTCGCCAGCGTGCAGCTGTTGATTGCCAGCAGCTACGACGAGGCCCGAGTCGGCTGTATTGGTGCTGGCTTTGCGCATTTCAGCCAGTGGAAGACGGTGGTTGGCCCGGATGGCAGCGGCAGCGAGCAAGCCGTCGCTCTGGCGCTGGGCATATCAAAACTCTCCCAGCAGGAGCGCCTGGTGGCGGGAATGTTGGCACCCGCGCATCTGCTCGATCTGATCCGCCATTTCATGCTCTACATGCAGGTAGGCGGGCAGACCATCAAAACGGTTTGCCGCTATCAGCAATACCGTGCGGTAAACCATTCAATCGCACGTCTCAAGCGCGGACAGACGCGCGCGCAACACGGCGAGAGCGATCAGCGGGGCGGCATCGTCTGGCACACCCAAGGCTCGGGTAAGAGTCTGACTATGGTGTTTCTGGTGCGCAAGATGCGCACCGACGAGCAACTGCGGCGATTCAAGGTAATCGTGGTTACTGATCGCAAGGATCTGCAGAACCAGTTGGCCGCCACGGCGACCTTGAGCGGCGAGCCACCGGAAATAGCCGCCAATATCGAAGGCGTGAAGGCGCTGGCCCGCCGCAAGGGACCGGGGCTGGTATTCGCTACCATCCAGAAGTACCGTAACCCCGAGCAGGACGAAAACGTATCGGGGCCCAGCACTACAGGCGCCACAGCGCCGCTCAAGGCGGCGAATGCTCCCGCGTCCTACCAGGCGAACAAACCTTTCGAAGTGCTCAACAACGACGAGAGCATTCTGGTGATGGTGGATGAGGCGCACCGCACCCAGGCAGGCGACCTGCATGCCAATCTGCTGGCTGGCTTGCCCAATTGCGCACGTATTGGCTTTACCGGTACGCCGATCATCATGGGCGAGAAGAAGCGCACCCATGAGATCTTCGGCGCCTTTATCGACAAGTACACCATCAAGGAAGCCGAGGCCGACGGTGCGACGGTGCCGGTGCTCTATGAGGGACGCACGGCGCAAGGCGCAATAAAGGACGGCGCCAGTCTGGACGAGTTGTTCGAGGATCTGTTTCGCGACCACAGCCAGGAAGAGCTGGAGCTGATCAAGAAGAAATACGCCACCAAAGGCCATATCTTCGACGCACCGGCGCTGATCGCCGAGAAGGCGCGCGATATCCTTCGTCATTACGTCACCAATATTTTGCCCAACGGGTACAAGGCGCAGGTGGTGGCTTACAGTCGCATTGCGGCGATTCGCTATTTTCACGCTCTGCAGGTTGCTCGTGACGAGTTGCTGGTCGAAGCCAACGCCTTGTCAGTAACAGACAAGGGGCTCGACGATGAAGCCCTGTGCCAGCGCTTGCCGAAAGTGCAGGCGCGGGTCCAGGCCTGGCGCTACCGCGACACGCTGAGCAAGCTGGAATTTGCGCCGATCATTTCCGGGGCCAATAACGATCCGTCCGAGTGGAAGGCCTGGACCGATGGCGCCAAGCATGAGCACTTGATCAAGCGCTTCAAGAAGCCGCTGCATCATGAGCAGCCGAGCAAGGCCGACCCGCTGGCCTTCCTGAT
>NZ_VTPZ01000034.1 GCF_008638305.1 Pseudomonas profundi | reverse complement strand
ATGAGCAGATGGTGCTGAACTATGTGCAGCAGCATGGACAGATCAAGCGAGCCGAGGTGATGGACCTGTGCCGGCTCTCACCTGATCAGGCGGCAAAATTGCTTACACGAATGAAAGATAAAGGTGCGCTGATACAGCAAGGCGAGAGACGCTGGGCGGTCTATACGCTCAGCTGAAGATTCTATGAGCCGCTATGAGCTGCTATAAGCCTGTATGAGCCCATACACGCCTGAATTGGATGTAAATCCGACCGGATTAAAGGAGTAAACCTGTGGGATGGGAACTGGAAGACGTCGAAAAACCCTTTGTGACGCAGCTGCAAGGGTTGGGTTGGGCACATATCGAAGGGAGTCTGGACATTCCGGCTGTAACCGGTCGAAGCAGCTTTGCCGAGGTCATTCAGAGCGCTGTGTTGCGCGCACGATTACGCGCTATCAATCTACGCGATGGCCAGCCCTGGCTGGATGATGAGCGCATCGCCGAAGCACTGGCGACCATTACCCGATTGGGTGCAGCGAAGCTCATGGAAGCCAACCAGAAAGCCACCGAGCTATTGCTCAAAGGCATCACCGTCGATGGCCTTCCCGGTTGGGATGGCGGACGGGGACAGACCATTCAGTTCATCGATTGGGAAACGCCAGTCAATAACCACTTCAGCGTGATCAATCAGTATCGGGTAGATTGCCCGGCTGGCTTCGACAGTGGCAAGAAATTCATCGTCCCGGATCTGGTGTTGCTGGTGAACGGTATCCCGCTGGTAGTGGTTGAGTGCAAGAGCCCGTCCATCCCCGAGCCGCTGGCCGAAGCGGTGGACCAGTTGCGTCGTTACAGCAACCAACGCAAGGCGGCCTTTGAGGTCGAGGAAAACGAGGGCAATGAGGCGCTGTTCGCCAGCGTGCAGCTGTTGATTGCCAGCAGCTACGACGAGGCACGGGTGGGCTGTATCGGTGCCGGCTTTGCGCATTTCAACCAGTGGAAGACGGTGGTTGGCCCGGATGGCAGTGGCAGCGAGCAAGCCGTCGCTGCGGCGCTGGGCATGTCGAAGCTCTCCCAGCAGGAGCGCCTGGTGGCGGGGATGTTGGCACCCGCGCATCTACTCGATCTGATCCGCCATTTCATGCTGTACATGCAGGTAGGCGGGCAGACCATCAAGACGGTTTGTCGCTATCAGCAATACCGCGCGGTAAACCATTCGATCGCACGCCTCAAGCGCGGGCAGACGCGCGCGCAACACGGCGAGAGCGATCAGCGTGGCGGCATCGTCTGGCACACCCAGGGTTCGGGTAAGAGCCTGACTATGGTGTTTCTGGTGCGCAAAATGCGCACCGACGAGCAACTGCGGCGTTTCAAGGTGATCGTGGTCACCGACCGCAAGGATCTGCAGAACCAGTTGGCCGCCACGGCGACCTTGAGCGGCGAGCCTCCGGAAATAGCCGCCAATATCGAAGGCGTGAAGGCGTTGGCCCGCCGCAAGGGGCCGGGGCTAGTGTTTGCGACCATCCAGAAGTACCGTAATCCGGAGCAGGACGAAGGGGAGTCGGCCCTAGGCTTAGCGGAAGCCGCCGCTCCATCCAGGGCGGCGGAACCGCGCGTAACCTACCAGGCGAGCAAGCTCTTCGAGGTACTCAACAACGACGAGAGCATTCTGGTGATGGTGGATGAGGCGCACCGCACCCAGGCCGGCGACCTGCACGCCAATCTGCTGGCTGGCTTGCCCAATTGCGCACGTATTGGCTTTACCGGCACGCCGATCATCATGGGCGAGAAGAAGCGCACCCATGAGATTTTCGGCGCCTTTATCGACAAGTACACCATCAAGGAAGCCGAGGCCGACGGTGCCACTGTCCCGGTGCTCTACGAGGGGCGCACGGCACAAGGTGCCGTCAAGGACGGGGCCAGTCTGGACGAGCTGTTCGAGGATCTGTTCCGTGATCACAGCGAGGAAGAGCTGGAACTGATCAAGAAGAAGTACGCCACTAAGGGGCATATCTTCGACGCACCGGCGCTGATTGCCGAGAAGGCGCGCGATATCCTTCGCCATTACGTCACCAACATTCTGCCCAACGGGTACAAGGCGCAAGTGGTGGCTTACAGCCGGATCGCGGCGATTCGCTATTTCCACGCGCTGCAGGTTGCCCGCGACGAATTGCTGGCCGAAGCCAACGCCTTGTCAGTGACAGACAAGGAACTCGACGACGAAGCTCTTTGCCAGCGCTTGCCGAAAGTGCAGGCGCGGGTCCAGGCCTGGCGCCACCGCGACACGCTGAGCAAGCTGGAATTCGCGCCAATCATTTCTGGGGCCAATAACGATCCATCCGAGTGGAAGACCTGGACCGATGGCACCAAGCATGAGCAGCTGATCAAGCGCTTCAAGAAGCCCCTGTACCATGAGCAGCCGAGCAAGGCCGACCCGCTGGCCTTCCTGAT
>NZ_VTPZ01000033.1 GCF_008638305.1 Pseudomonas profundi | reverse complement strand
TACAAGACACCGATTGAACGACAGTCTGGAACTGCAGAGATTACGGTTACCACCTTGTCAGAGCTTCTATCACGCTCCCAACCCTTTACGCCGTGTGGACTAACAACCGCACAGCAACGAATTGCTTGACGACCATAGAGCATTGGAACCACCTGATCCCATCCCGAACTCAGAAGTGAAACGATGCATCGCCGATGGTAGTGTGGGGTCTCCCCATGTGAGAGTAGGTCATCGTCAAGCGCTTATACCGAGAACACCCCGATCTGGAGACAGGTCGGGGTGTTCTTTTATGCGCCTGGAAAATACGGGAGGGTGCTGACTGGACCGTATTACTTACCCATATCCTAATGCTGATCCAGGCGCCGGTATCTGCGGCTGGGCAACAAAAGCTCCATAGCATTGTTGGGGTTCCCGCCAGCGATACGCGCCGCTCTGTAGTTTTCTAAAGGCCTTAAGCTCGTCCATCACATCCTACTGCACCTGCGGGCAACTCCTAATAGGCTCAACTCATAACTATGGTCTCACAGCGCTAGGCGGTAGCTGCGCCCATCATTTGGAAAGTGCTTGAGCGCTCAGTGACCAGCGAATGAACTAACATATTCGTTCAAACTGGATCTCCTGAGCGCTATCATGCGTGCCTGTTAATCAAGATGGCTTATTAATATGCTGAACGACTTGCTCGTATTGATGGCTGATGGTCGCTTCCATTCAGGTGAGCGGCTTGGAGCTGAATTGGGCGTAAGTCGCGCGGCGATCTGGAAAGTTCTCAGCCGCCTGGAAAAGCAAGGGTTCCCTCTGCAGCGGGTGCGGGGGAAGGGTTATCGCATTCCACCCAATGCGGTTCTTCTCGACCTGATGCAGATCCAGGCTGCGCTTCCTGAAGCCTTGAGAGATAGCTGGGACTGGCATCTGTCCCAGCAAGTTGATTCCACCAATGCGGAGGCTCAGCGTCAACTGCAATCGGCTGGGGCTAGGCGGCTGGTTTGTCTCAGTGAGCAGCAACTGGCCGGACGTGGACGGCGTGGGCGAGTATGGGCGAGTCCCTTTGCTCAAAACATATACTTATCCATTGCTGAGCCTTTTGAGGGGGGGGCGCGGTCGCTTGAAGGGTTGAGCCTGGTGGTCGGCCTTGCACTCGTGGAAACGCTTGAGAATGCCGGATACCGTGGATGTAAATTGAAATGGCCTAACGATGTTCTGCTTGATGGAAGAAAACTGGCGGGCATTCTTACAGAGCTATCGGGCGATCTTACCTCGGAATGCCTGGTGGTGATTGGCGTGGGGGTAAACGTGCTAATGCGGAATGAGTCGCCGGAAATAGACCAGCCCTGGACATCGCTTTTGATGTCCGGACAAAAACAAGAGCTTGATCGGAACCGCCTGATCGCAGCTTTTCTATCCTGTCTGGCCGGGTCACTGAAAGTATTCAAGCAGGACGGCTTCTTACCCTTTGTTGAGCGTTGGGAGCAGCGGGATGCATGGCGCAACCGTGGCGTCAAGGTGACCGCGGGAAACCAGATACAGGAAGGGGTAAGCCGCGGGGTGACCGCGCGAGGTGCGCTAAGGCTCGTCTCGACACAAGGCGAGACCCATATAAACGGTGGCGAGGTAAGCTTGAGGTTGAATGATGCTACTTGAACTCGATTGTGGAAACACGTTGATCAAATGGCGTCTTGTCGATCGTGAGGGGCGAGTGCGTGACCGTGATATGGCTCCTGATCTGGTCGAGCTGCAGCGACTGCTTGGAGGGCAGGAGCGCGAAATTCGCGGCTGTAGGCTGGTTAGCGTTCGATCAGCTGAAGAGACTCAGCTGGTGATGGATCAGCTCACCAGCTGGCTCAAGCTGCACCCTTTGCTTGCGCGCGCTAGCAAGACATTGGCGAGCGTAACGAACGGATACGATGATTGTGCGAAGCTGGGCATGGATCGCTGGCTGGCTTTGGTTGCGGGTTATGAGTTGTGTAAGAAAGCCTGTGTCGTGATTGATCTTGGGACAGCGGTCACCGTCGATTTTGTCGACGCGAGCGGGAAGCACCTCGGGGGATATATTGCACCCGGTAGCAAGTTATTGAGGACTGCTCTGGTGCGTCATACGCGCTTGGTCCGTTACGATGAGCAGCCACTGGGTGACCTGCAGTTGCCCAAACCCGGAACGTCAACAGGCGAAGCCGTGGAGTACGGGTGTGATCTTATGTTATCGGGCTTCGTGCGCGAGCAGTTGCGCATAGCGCACCAGCTTCTGGGTGACAGCATAGTCGTCATCCTCACCGGAGGCGATGCTGTCCGGATGGCAGAGCTACTCCCTGGTGGCTGCCATGTGATTGGCGATCTGGTGTTCGAAGGACTGGCTTTGGCGTGCCCGCTGGAGGTGGACTGATGAAATCTATATTCCTGTGTCTGCTGCTCCTCAATATTCTGTACGGTTTGTGGCAGTTGCAGGATCGCAGCGCCGAGCGCGCCCTGCGAGAGGTGGCTGATCAAACACTGGAGGAGGGGCTGCCAGTTGTTCCCGCAGATGCCGAAGTAATTCCGCTTGTGCCGCCCGTTCGCGGGGCTGCAGCGCCGCTGTGCATTAACTTTGGCACCTTCAGCCGGGAGGTCAGGGCTGAGCAGCTTTTGCAGCGCCTGCTGGCCTTAGGTATTCAGTCCTCCGTCATCGAGCGGGAGATACCTGGAGAGCCAGATTTTTGGGTGGTGATGGATATAGGGGGCGGCCGGCGGGAGGCGCTGGCCCAGATCACCATATTGCAGGATAGAGATGTTGAAAGTTATCTGATCACTGAAGGTCCTTTAGCTGACAATGTTTCATTTGGCATATTCGAAAGCGAAGAGGAAGCCGCCAGCCGTCAGGCGGAGTTGGGAAACGAGGGGTATCCGGCGAGGGTGCAGCGGGTCAATCAAACGAATATCGAATATCTGGTACAGGTTGCGCAGGAAGCCCGACGATTAGTGGATCAAGCTCTGCTCACGCGGCTGCAAGTGGATTTTCCTGAGCTGCAGCAGCAGTATCAGGTGTGCGCGGAGAATAAAGAGGCACAGCAGGACCAATCATCCAGCTAACAATGGTGCGTAGTTTTCCACTGGCGCGCAGGGCTGTTGTTGAGCATAACCGTGCGCCAGCCCAAATAGGTAGCGCTGTCGGGGTTGTTTCCAATGACCGCTCAGAGCGATTTCTGTCCGAGCAGCAGGCGTTGCGGGTCGAAATATGCAAGGCCGGCCCCTGGGCTTGCTCAAGTAACGGTTTTTTCTGACAAAAGTGTTGACACGTCAGCGCTTAGTGATGAAAATGGCGCCTCTTTTACGGAGGGGTTCCCGAGCGGTCAAAGGGATCAGACTGTAAATCTGACGGCTTAGCCTTCGAAGGTTCGAATCCTTCCCCCTCCACCAGATTTCGCACGAGCCGAGCAGTCGGCGGGTATAGTTCAACGGTAGAACCTCAGCCTTCCAAGCTGATGGTGCGGGTTCGATTCCCGCTACCCGCTCCAGTTTGGTGCTGCAATAGGTAAAAGGCTCATGTAGCTCAGTTGGTAGAGCACACCCTTGGTAAGGGTGAGGTCAGCGGTTCAAATCCGCTCATGAGCTCCAGCATCAAGGCAGATATGCAAATATCTGCCTTTTATTTAATGGTCGCGTGACCGATTGCACTCAGGAATAGGGGATCTCTCGATGGCTAAAGAGAAGTTCGAACGTAAAAAACCGCACCTGNGTGGCTAAAGAGAAATTTGAACGTAAGAAACCGCACCTTAACGTGGGCACTATCGGCCACGTTGACCATGGCAAAACTACACTGACCGCAGCACTGACTCGCGTTTGTGCTGAGGCGTACGGTGGAGCCGCTCGTGGTTTCGACCAGATCGATAACGCGCCGGAAGAAAAGGCTCGCGGTATCACCATCAACACCTCGCACGTAGAATACGATTCCCCGACTCGTCACTACGCGCACGTTGACTGCCCTGGTCACGCTGATTATGTGAAAAACATGATCACCGGTGCTGCGCAGATGGACGGCGCTATCCTGGTTTGCTCTGCAGCTGACGGCCCGATGCCACAGACTCGCGAGCACAT
>NZ_VTPZ01000032.1 GCF_008638305.1 Pseudomonas profundi | reverse complement strand
CAGATCCAGTTCGAAACGATAGGGTCGGCACAGGGCTTCGTGGCCGGTGAACTCAAGGACCTTGAAGTCGTGCTCGGCGTCTTCGATGGTCAGGTTGAAGTGTGCTTCATTGCCCGGACTGAACATGGATTCTCTCCTTGGTTTTGAGCTCGGCAGGGTTGATGTTCAGCCGTTGCATGCGGTACAGCAGGGTGCGTCGCGGCAGGCCCAATTCGCTGGCGGCGCTGGTCTGGTTGCCCTGATTCTTGCGCAGGCAATCCATCAGCAGGTTGCGCTCAACCTGCTCCAGGCGTTCACGCAAATTCAAAACGTTCCGGGTCGGCTCACTGGGCTGTAGATTGAAGTGCTCGGGCAGCAGCAGATTGCCCTCGCAGAGCAGCACCGCACGCTCGACCAGTCCTTTGAGTTCACGCACATTGCCTGGAAACGCGTAGGCGGCAATCTGTTGCAGAGCAGTGTCTGACCAGTCGCAGGGATCGCGTTGCAGGAAGGTGCAGGCCTTGTCAGTGAAGTGCCGAGCCAGGCGCAGAATGTCTTCGCTGCGTTCGCGTAGGGGTGGCAATTCGATGGGGAAATGCGAAAGCCGGTAGAACAGGTCCTCACGGAATCGGCCCTGATCGGCCAATGCCCGCAGGTCGCAATGGGTCGCGGCAAGAATGCGTACATCCACCTTGTGCGTTTCGTTGCTGCCTAGCGGGCGGACTTCGCCTTCCTGTAACACGCGCAACAATTTGGCTTGCAAGGTCAGCGGCATATCGCCGATTTCATCGAGAAACAGGGTGCCGCCGTCCGCTTCGTCGAACAGGCCTTTACGGTCCCGATCGGCACCGGTGAAAGCACCCTTGCGGTAGCCGAACAGTTCGCTCTCGAGCAGGTTTTCCGGCAGAGACGCGCAGTTCTGCACCACGAAGGGCTTGCTGCGCCGGAAGCCGAACTCATGGATTGCACGGGCTACCAGCTCCTTCCCTGTACCCGTCTCACCGGTCAGCATGACGTTCACCGGGTTATGCAGCACCTTGCTGATCAGTTTGTATACGGCGCGCATACGGGGGCTATCGCCGATCAGGCCGTAACCACTGGCGCAGGGCGGGCTGTCCTGCACCGCGCTGGTCGGGTCGGGCCGCTGCACGCCGAGGCGATGCAATACGTGGAGCTGCGCCAGTATGCAATTGCCCAGCAGTGCGAGCGAATCGGTGAAGCGTTTCATGTCGCGCGCGCTGCGGCTGGCGACCAGCAGCAGGCCGCCGACCTGCTTGTGTTCGTTAAGCAATGGCAGGCACAGCAAGCTGCGCCAGGGATCAGGCGTGCACGGCAGGAAGTTGGTGTCGTGAATGCTGCGATCCAGTCCGACGAGGGACACGACCTGGTTCTGGCACAGGCTGTATTGCAGCAATTGTTCAGCGTGGTAGTCACTGGGCAAGCTGGAGGAGGCGACTGATTGTCTTGCGCCGTCCAGCCATTCGGCGGTGAGGTACAGCCGGGTATGGGCTTCGTCCAGCAGGTATAGCTGACTCAGCTCGCAACCGGCCAGCTCGGCTGCGGCCTCGACCAGCCCGTCAAGCAGGGCACCGCGATTGGCTCGTCCGCTGAGATCGGCGAGCCGCTCGAGTAGCGCTTCCGCATACTGCAGCGGCTTCTGGATCTGGCTGAACATGGCCGAAGCCTCAGGCGAATTCACAGCTGACCGCTCCTTGCTCGTTGATCGTGGCATGGACGCTTCGCAGTACTTCGCCTGAGGCCATGGCTTCGAGCAGACGATCCACTGCAAGGGGCTGCAGATGTCTATCGATAAGATGATCAATCAGCCGGGCGCCGCTGTCGCTGCTGCCGCAACGCAGTGCGAAATGGTCCACCAGTTTGTCGCAGTGAGTGAAGGCGAGCTGGCGCCGCTGCAGACGTTCGCCGAAGCGCGCCAGCTTGAGCGTGATCAGCTCTTGCAGTACCTCGCCGTCGACCGGGTAGTAGGGCACTATTGTCATGCGAGCCAGTAATGCCGGCTTGAAGTGGTGACTCAAGGCTGGGCGGATGGCCTGTTCCAGATCGGCAGCGGTGGGGCGTTGCTTCTGATTGCACAGCGCGGCGATACGATCGCTGGCGAGGTTGGAGGTCATCAGGATCAGCGTATTGCGGAAGTTGATTTCCCGGCCTTCGCCGTCATTGGCGACGCCCTTGTCGAATATCTGGTAGAAGACATTGAGCACGTCCGGGTCGGCTTTTTCGACTTCGTCGAGCAGAATCACTGAATAGGGTTTTTGTCTGACGGCCTCGGTCAGCATGCCGCCTTCGCCATAGCCCACATAGCCCGGCGGCGCGCCCAGCAGGCGCGAGACGCTGTGCTTTTCTTGAAACTCCGACATGTTGATGGTGGTGAGGAAGCGCTCGCCGCCATACAGCAGGTCAGCCAATGCCAGCGCAGTTTCGGTTTTGCCTACGCCGCTGGGGCCGACCAACAGAAATACGCCAGCCGGTGCGTCTGGCTTGTTGAGCCCGGCTGCGCTGGCGCGCATGGCTCTGTCCAGTGCTTGCACGGCTTGTTCCTGACCACGCACCCGGGCGCGAAGATCCTCAGCAAACTCGGTGACACTGGCGTTATGTTCGCGGGCCAGTTGTGACAGTGGAATGCCTGTCCAGTGGCTGATGACTTCGGCCACCAGACGCGGACATACTTCATGGCTGACCAGCCGCTCGCTGGCCTGAGCATCGATTAGCGCCTGGCGGGTGTCGCGCAGGGCTTCGTCCAGCTCGCAGATGGATTCATCCATTGGCTGGGTTGCATCCGTTTCCGCAGCGGTGAGCTGCGCGCGTTGCATGCTTAGGTCGAGCAACCGTTCAGCCAGATTGCGCTGGGTTTCCCAGCGTGCGGTCAGCTCGCTCAGTTGGCTCGCCGCTTCGTGCAGACGGGTCTCGAGCTGATCGAAGGCGTCTGTATCAATGCTCAGGCCGGCTTCGTGATCCCGGCGCAGGGCTATCCGCTGACGCTCGCCTTCGGCGATTTCACCTCGCAAGCGTTCAACGGCTTCAGGCGCTGCTGCCAGGCCTATGCGTACACGCGCGCAGGCGGTATCGAGCACATCGACCGCCTTGTCCGGCAGCTGTCGGCCGGCCAGATAGCGTGCGGACAGTTCAGCCGCCGCGACAACGGCATCGTCTCGCAGATAGATGCCATGGCTGCGCTCGTAAACCGGTGCCAGGCCGCGCAGAATAGTGGCAGCCTCGGCCACGGTTGGCTCGTGCAGTTGCACGGGCTGAAAGCGGCGCGCCAAAGCCGGGTCCTTTTCGAAATACTTTTTGTACTCGCTCCAGGTGGTGGCGGCGATGGTGCGTAATTCGCCGCGTGCCAGCGCTGGTTTGAGCAGGTTTGCTGCATCATTGCTGCCGGCCTGGCCGCCTGCGCCGATCATGGTATGCGCTTCATCGATAAACAGGATGACCGGCTTGGCTGAAGCTTTGACTTCGTCAATTACACCCTGCAGGCGGCGCTCGAATTCACCTTTGACGCTGGCACCGGCCTGTAGCAATCCGAGGTCGAGACACAGCAGTTCCACGCCCTTCAGTACATCGGGCACTTCACCTGCAACGATGCGCAGCGCCAGACCTTCGACGATGGCGGTCTTGCCGACACCGGCTTCACCTACCACAATCGGGTTGTTCTTGCGGCGCCGGGCCAGGATGTCGATCATCTGGCGAATCGCGGCATCACGGCATAACACCGGATCCAGCTTGTCGTCCCGGGCCTGCTGCGTGAAGTTATGGGTAAAACGTCCCAATGCAGATTCGTCGGATTCTGCGGTTCGGGCCGAGGCCGTAGTGGGGCCGGTGGACTGTTCTGAGAGAGCGAAGCTGAGCAGTTGATCAATATTCAATTGTGCGAGTAACGGTTGATAACGGCTGCCGGCGTAACGTAATGGATTGCGCAGCAATGCCAGCAGCAGAGCGGCCTGATCGATCTCACCGCGGCCCAGTTCCAGATTCGCTGCCAGCAGCGCATCCTGCAGCCATTGCACCAGCTCAACGGAGAAGACCGGGTTGCCCGACTCGCTTTGCTGGGTTCGGATAGTGAGCGCCTGGGCCAGATCGGCTGCTTCTATATGCGCGTCCTGCAGCGCCCGCAGCAGCAGACTGTCGGCCCGTTCAAGCAGGCCGAGTAGCAAATCTTCGATCAGCACCTGGGTGCCGCCGCGTACAACGCAGCGTTGAGCGGCGACTTCGAGATCGGCACGGCTTGCTGCGTCGAGTGTCTTGACCAGTTTTTGCAGATCTACGTTGATCATTTCATCGTCCTTAATGTGTCTGTCCGGCGAGCGTGACAACTGCGTCGGCGTTTTCCAGCCCCAGCCAGCTCGTCCATCCCAGCCGACACGGGTTCTCTGCGCCCAGGCGCAGGTCTCGTATATCTTCCTTGCGTAGCTGCAACTGGATGTCGTAGTCCAGCGGGTCTCTCAAGGTGAAGCGCACCAGCGCGCAAAGCGGCTGATAGCCAGGACCGACCGGCAGAAATTCCTGGAATCTGTCCCAGCTCAACTGGCGTATATGCACCCGGAATTGGCCGCTGCGGTCGCGCACGCTATCGCCCAATACCAGGCTGGAGCCCAACGTACTGTTGGCGCGTCCGAGCTGATTTTGCTGTTCGGGCAGAATATCTACACGGCGTTCCAGGCACTGCTCGATGCGCAGATCCGGGTGCTTGAAGTAATAACGCAGTACCGATTCGATCAGGGCCGCGGACTGCGCGCGCATACTCAGCAGACCCAAGTAGGGCAGCAACCGCTTCCAGTTGAGCTCGGTAGTGCTGCGAATGTCGCCGCCGCCGAGGCCCATCAGGGCAAAGAGTCGTGCGGAAAACGGGTCTTGAGCGCCGGCAGTAAACCGCGCGCGGTATCGGTATTTCTGCCAGATCGGCAGCATCAGCCTCTGCAGACGGTTGTTGAACAGGTCCAGGAATACACGCGTCGGGTTGCCCTCGGGCGTCTCGCCCAATGCCTGTTCGCCATAGAAGGCCGGAATCGGTGATCCGGCGCCGAACAGACTGACCATGTTCACGCACAGGGTGGCGCGCAGCTGTCCGTCTTCGGTGAAGAACTCGATGAGATGGTCTCCTCCCTCTCCCTCTACGGCGT
>NZ_VTPZ01000031.1 GCF_008638305.1 Pseudomonas profundi | reverse complement strand
TAAGTCGACGCTGGTGGGTCAGTATTACTCCGGCGGTGACACTGAGAGTCACACATGAGCTTTTTCACCGCAACCATAGCGACTTCTAATCCATTCTTTTATTTGAACTTCAGTCAGCATTCTTCCGCTTGGAATTCCTGAGAAAAGATCACGCACTTGGTAGTTGTCCCAGTTGGGTGATTTAATTAAAAGCATGTCTGGCTCAATATGATCCTCATCACCCAGAACAGCTAAACATCTCCATCCTCTCTTCGCTAATCTTGCGTTCCATATATCGCTCCAGTCGCAGATACTTACTCCATGCCTCGCGGCATAGGTTTCAAGTTTCACTATTCATGCTCCTCGCTTTTGTATCGGATATCATCAGGCAAGTAGTCGATATGTCTAGTTGCACTCAGCGTATCTATTCAACGCAAATAGTACGGCATCACTCGAACATCCCAACGGGCATGCAGATCGACGTGGAAATCCTGATTGCGTACCGAGGCAACACAAAAAACGTGATTTGATGAAATTTGCAGGGAGCTGGGTCATGACCCGTTTTGGTCTCAAGATCTCGCCGCTTCGTCCGAGGATGGCTCATCCTCATCCCAACGTCCCCCAGTGGACGCATTACGTGGGCTCTATAAGGAATCGGAACAGTGTTCCCACATATACTCCCACACTAGTAAGGTTGCTTGCCGTCCAACAGGCGTTTCTGGGTCGAGCTCAAGCAGAGGGCATTTATCGTTGAGGCATTCGTCCGACGATTTAAAACGATCGGCGGACTGCTCTTTCAGATGACGTTGGAGCTTGTGGCGCCTGCGGTAGCGATAGTGCAACTGTTAAATCACAGGAAGCACCATCGACTGGGATTATCTTGCGTGGGCTTTGCAGGCGCTCTCACGTGGTTCTGCGGATTTGGGCGAGCGCGTTCTTATTCGGATGGATCTTGTAGGTTCACAAGATGTTCGACTTCCTTTACTGTCGTCCGAGCTGGAAGCTCTCGTCATCGTTTACATGTAAGGTCCGAGATTTGCCAAGCCCGTTACAACGAACCACACAAACCTTCAATAGGACAGCCAATGGATACGCGCGAATTTCCAATTGATTCCTCTTTCGATTACATCAAGCCTAGCAAGGCGTATCTGGATCATCTAGATCGGTGGGTGGATCCCGACCATGAGGCGGCGCTCACGGTTGTTCGTCAATGGGTCAGGTTCTGCCCTTACCCTGAATGGGTATTGCTTGAATTGCCCGAGGGCAATTGGGGCGCATTATGGCATCAGGGCTACGGCACGGAGTATACCGACATGGTACTAAGAGGAGATTACAGCCTACTAGCTCTCGTAGTTGAAACGTACGTCGAAGTAATGCGCTACATGGCGAACAATCTTATGTTTCCTCCTGAATCACATGCGACCATGATCGCATTGCAGCGAAGCACTCTCTAAAAATTGTTGCGGAGTGAATAGTGGCGGCGTGATCTGAGTTAACTGGTAACGTTACCGTTATTGTATTTTGCAGAGAAGGAGGTAGTCCGTCTTTTGCGCTGCGACTGACACGCATGCGCAGGGATTTTAAAGTCACCGAAGAATGTGCTGTGAGCATTCCCTATGTTGCACGATCACAGGTCAGATCGGAACCTCGCGCTCTAAGCGGTCTATCAGGTCCAGCGCCGTCTCCGTGTGAGTATGAGTAATGAACATTTCTAATGGAGTTTTACCGCTCAAAAACCCGACAGGGCGCTTCAAGCCACAAATTGGCCACGGTAATATCAGCTTCGAATAACTCCAACGTTGCATCTACTAGCCTAACCAGACGAAAGATTCCGTCAGTTTCACCGCCATCAAGTTCGCCTCCCGCAATCCAGTGTTGAATCCTGGGCTTGTCGAGGTTTAAAGCCGCCGCTAGGTCGTACGGGTTGCGGTTAACTAGCGAGGCGAGGCGAAGCAAATGTTCAGCCGAAATATCAGAGCGAGCCTGAGCCATGAGTTCAGCCGACCCGGTAGGGAGACCGAGCTCATCCCAGACGCTAGTTTTTTTCTTGGAAGCATTCATATTCTCCTCCGGATTGCGTCAATTGCAATTACAAGCACCTCAACGAAAGCTCTTGAAAATATCGAGAAGGGGTGACCTGACAACTGTGCCCAGTACATATCGATGTCTGAGTTTGCGAAAAATCGCCTCGACCGCTGTTGATTAATGCTCGCACACGTAAAGCTTTTTTGCGCGGATAGGTAATTATCTGCTCCCAAAGGGGGGATGGATTTGGGCTTGGAACGTGGATTACCAATGGTAGGGAGCTGGCACAGGATCGGTCGGATCGAGCTACCAATGTGTAGAAGTGCACAGCAGCGAGGAGGGGATAAGATGGTAAGCCTCTGATATTGCGAGCTTTTTCCTCGTAGCATGTCTTTCACGTTATTTGCCTGAGGCGCATGGGCCCGCGAGGCAGAGCAGACTCTATTTATCCGTAAGTCTTTGTTTTATTAAGGGGTTGCACGTGCAACCCCCCTTGCCCGGTTCCGTTGTGAGCTACCAATTTGTAGCTCGAAGTCTCCTTCGCGGGGAGCTGGCACAAATGATCGGTCGCATCGAGCTACAGATGTGTAGAAAGCGCGCTGCAGCGGGACGGCGGCTTATCTTTGATAAGCCTATAGATGCCGCGCGATACACATCTCAGGCTATTCGTCTGAGTCGGATGGTCGGCGACGCGTAGCAGACTCTATTTAGCCGTACGGCGTCGTTTCATGAGGGGATTTGGACGTGCAACCCCCTCCTTCACGATGCCCCAGCCTAGTCAGATTCGGGCTGTTAGCGAAAATTCTTATTTACAGCTATGTTGTTGATTCGTATAGGGGTTGCACGTGCAACCCCCCTAGCTTAGAGCTACGCATTTTTAGACCTGACCTTGGGCTCCAAGCTGCTGCCGACGCGGGTCTGCGGGGTTCCATCAACAGCACTTGCAGCAGGACCCAAGTCAGACAGCCGCTAAATAATGCCTACTTTGCGGTTATTTTCTACGTGACAAGGGTGTGCCGGCCATACGGCCAACTGGTTCGAGCTCAAGTCCCTTGGTTGCTGCGATATCGATGAAACGGATCTGCGTCAACGTACGGTTTGCCAGCGTCTGGTGTGCTTCAGCTTGCAATCGTGCGGCCATCAAGGCTTTTGAATTGTGTGTTCGCTTTTTCATAGACAGCGTTTGCCTCAATGTTGCCTTGTTAATATTGCCGCTGGATCGCCATCAGCAGTCAATCTACAGGCCGTCATTGCTGACGGTTACGGTCTTTTCGTAGGAACTGGTAAAACATGGTTTGGATCATGATGACGAAATGGACTCGTCCGAGCTTAATATAATGTCCAGAATATGATCAAATTCTGTCATTGCGGCTTTCCGCCGAGGTAGCGTGATCATGGGGTTGTTACGGTAGTGGTCTGCGACTATGCCACCGGTACCATGCGCTTGAAGCTCATCAGAACGACGATCGTCTATACCGTATTTGGCCATTAGCTGGGTGCACGTTCGTCGTAGATCACGTGCAGTAAATCGAGGAATCTGCACGCCATCCATCTGTGAATGTTCAGATTCGAACCACCGGTTAAGCGCATTTTTCAGGCTTGAAAGTGTAACTGGCCGCCCATCTATTCGGTTTGTCCATGGTCTGATTCGGTTACCGTTAAGCCGGTGTATGTCTCTGATGATTTCAAGCGCACGAGGGGTCAGAGGAACTGGATGAGGTTTCTGTTGCGATCGCCCACTACGGCCTTTGCTGTGGTGCAGATGAGCCACGCATTCCACCAGATCGTACGCATGCCATTCTGCTTCAATGACGCTCGAAAACCGCTGACCTGCAGTAGCGATGACGAATTTGAATAAGGACGTCATCACTGGGCCTACACGGTCGGTCTTTTCCAGTGTATTCCAAAACTGTTTTAGCTCTTTTTCTGAGAGGGCGCGGGTACCTTTCTTTTCGACGTGTTCAACCGTAACCACTGCGGCTGGATTCAACTCGATAGCATAGGTTTTGTTACTAGTTCTACCGACTACGTTCTCCGCTCTCATGCCGTAGTTGAATGACGCGGAAATCTGGCGTCTCATCCGTTCTGCCATCACCTTTGATCCACGTTTATGGATGGGGGATAGGAGCTCTTTAATGTGGGTAGGCTTAATGTCGGCAGCGTGCAGGCAAAGTATCTCGGTATTCTGCAAAATCAGCTTCCCACGGACGCGCTTCATTTCATCAATGGTGCGGGGATCAAGCTTACCAGTCCGGTCATCGATGTAATCCTGCAGTAAGTCCTCGAAGGTACCCTTGGCAGCCTCGATTGCAGCGATACGCTCTGCTTCAATCGCCTTGAGGCGCGCATGATTCTCGACTTCGTTTTTGTGTTTCGTAAGGTCACCATGCTCTAGAGCTAGCATGGCCATCTCCACAGCTTTCTCACGAATTTCTGTCAGAGTAAAACCTGCGTCTTTGGGTTTTTCTTTATAGCTTCCTAAGCTGACCTTCTTACGCGTTCCCTGGATAGCGTATCGGTAGCTGGCTGCGATAACGCCGCTAGCTTTACGCTCGAATAGGATCGCCCCTTTTCCCCTACCTGGTAGCGAGTCGGTAATCGTGTCGCCAGCCCTCAGCGATTTCAGATCTTCAGGTCGTACCAAACGGGACAAATTTGATGCCATATTGAGCTGACTTCCATGTGCCTGGGTACCACTTTGGGTACCACTTCTAAAATGAAAATAGGAAACAACGTGGAACAGTTGAGAACGCAGGGAAACGTTAACTGTTTGAAATATATATGAATTATATACGAGGTGGTACTCTTTGCAACGGGAAGGTACAGCTAAAATGATGCCTTGTAATCAGTAGGTCCCGAGTTCGACTCTTGGTGCCGGCACCATACACAGAAAGGCCCGCAGAAATGCGGGCCTTTTTTGTTGTCTGTGGGTTGTACTTCTTCGATGTGGTTAAAGCTTCTTCGATGGGCTTAGAGCACAACGAGAACGGTATAACCGCGCCTCGTCGCCCTATACTGGGTCGCCGCGCTGCTCGATGCCGGCACTCCCGCCCACTGCGTTGTTGAGCCCTCCGCTGAATCAGCAGCCTATCGAGCATCCTGTCCGTGAATGTGGGG
>NZ_VTPZ01000030.1 GCF_008638305.1 Pseudomonas profundi | reverse complement strand
ATCTCTGCAGTTCCAGACTGTCGTTCAATCGGTGTCTTGTATAACACCGTAAATTGCTTGGGTGTTATATGGTCAAGCCACACGGGCAATTAGTACTGGTTAGCTCAACGCCTTGCAACGCTTACACACCCAGCCTATCAACGTCGTAGTCTTCGACGGCCCTTCAGGGGAGTCAAGCTCCCGGTGAGATCTCATCTTGAGGCAAGTTTCCCGCTTAGATGCTTTCAGCGGTTATCTTTTCCGAACGTAGCTACCCGGCAATGCCACTGGCGTGACAACCGGAACACCAGAGGTTCGTCCACTCCGGTCCTCTCGTACTAGGAGCAGCCCCTCTCAAATCTCAAACGTCCACGGCAGATAGGGACCGAACTGTCTCACGACGTTCTAAACCCAGCTCGCGTACCACTTTAAATGGCGAACAGCCATACCCTTGGGACCGGCTTCAGCCCCAGGATGTGATGAGCCGACATCGAGGTGCCAAACACCGCCGTCGATATGAACTCTTGGGCGGTATCAGCCTGTTATCCCCGGAGTACCTTTTATCCGTTGAGCGATGGCCCTTCCATACAGAACCACCGGATCACTAAGACCTACTTTCGTACCTGCTCGACGTGTTGGTCTCGCAGTCAAGCGCGCTTTTGCCTTTATACTCTACGCACGATTTCCGACCGTGCTGAGCGCACCTTCGTACTCCTCCGTTACTCTTTGGGAGGAGACCGCCCCAGTCAAACTACCCACCATACACTGTCCTCGATCCGGATAACGGACCAGAGTTAGAACCTCAAAGTTGCCAGGGTGGTATTTCAAGGTTGGCTCCACGCGAACTAGCGTCCACGCTTCAAAGCCTCCCACCTATCCTACACAAGCAAATTCAAAGTCCAGTGCAAAGCTATAGTAAAGGTTCACGGGGTCTTTCCGTCTAGCCGCGGATACACTGCATCTTCACAGCGATTTCAATTTCACTGAGTCTCGGGTGGAGACAGCGCCGCCATCATTACGCCATTCGTGCAGGTCGGAACTTACCCGACAAGGAATTTCGCTACCTTAGGACCGTTATAGTTACGGCCGCCGTTTACCGGGGCTTCGATCAAGAGCTTCGCCGAAGCTAACCCCATCAATTAACCTTCCGGCACCGGGCAGGCGTCACACCCTATACGTCCACTTTCGTGTTTGCAGAGTGCTGTGTTTTTAATAAACAGTTGCAGCGGCCTGGTATCTTCGACCAGCCAGAGCTTACGCAGTAAATGCTTCACCCTAGCCGGCGCACCTTCTCCCGAAGTTACGGTGCCATTTTGCCTAGTTCCTTCACCCGAGTTCTCTCAAGCGCCTTGGTATTCTCTACCTGACCACCTGTGTCGGTTTGGGGTACGATTCCTAGTTACCTGAAGCTTAGAGGCTTTTCCTGGAAGCATGGCATCAACCACTTCGCGTTCTAAAAGAACGCTCGTCATCGGTTCTCGGCCTTAGGATCCCGGATTTACCTAAGATCCCAGCCTACCGCCTTAAACAAGGACAACCAACGCCTTGCTGGCCTAGCCTTCTCCGTCCCCCCATCGCAGTAACTAGAAGTACGGGAATATTAACCCGTTTCCCATCGACTACGCCTTTCGGCCTCGCCTTAGGGGTCGACTCACCCTGCGTCGATTAACGTTGCGCAGGAACCCTTGGTCTTCCGGCGTGGGAGTTTTTCACTCCCATTGTCGTTACTCATGTCAGCATTCGCACTTCTGATACCTCCAGCCAACTTCTCAATTGACCTTCACAGGCTTACAGAACGCTCCTCTACCGCTCATCTTACGATGAACCCGTAGCTTCGGTGTATGGTTTGAGCCCCGTTACATCTTCCGCGCAGGCCGACTCGACTAGTGAGCTATTACGCTTTCTTTAAAGGATGGCTGCTTCTAAGCCAACCTCCTAGCTGTCTAAGCCTTCCCACATCGTTTCCCACTTAACCATAACTTTGGGACCTTAGCTGACGGTCTGGGTTGTTTCCCTTTTCACGACGGACGTTAGCACCCGCCGTGTGTCTCCCGTGCTGACACTCACTGGTATTCGGAGTTTGCATGGGGTTGGTAAGTCGGGATGACCCCCTAGCCCAAACAGTGCTCTACCCCCAGTGGTGATACACGAGGCGCTACCTAAATAGCTTTCGAGGAGAACCAGCTATCTCCGAGCTTGATTAGCCTTTCACTCCTATCCACAAGTCATCCGCTAACTTTTCAACGGTAGTCGGTTCGGTCCTCCAGTGCCTGTTACGGCACCTTCAACCTGCCCATGGATAGATCGCCCGGTTTCGGGTCTATACCCTGCGACTAAACGCCCTATTAAGACTCGGTTTCCCTACGCCTCCCCTATACGGTTAAGCTTGCCACAGAATATAAGTCGCTGACCCATTATACAAAAGGTACGCAGTCACGGAACAAGTCCGCTCCCACTGCTTGTACGCATACGGTTTCAGGTTCTATTTCACTCCCCTCACAGGGGTTCTTTTCGCCTTTCCCTCACGGTACTGGTTCACTATCGGTCAGTCAGGAGTATTTAGCCTTGGAGGATGGTCCCCCCATGTTCAGACAACGTTTCACGTGCGCCGTCCTACTCGATTTCACAGCTAAGAGCCTTTCGTGTACGGGGCTATCACCCACTACGGCCGCCATTTCCAGGGCGTTCCACTAAACTCTAAACTGCTTAAGGGCTGCTCCCCGTTCGCTCGCCACTACTTGGGGAATCTCGGTTGATTTCTTTTCCTCGGGGTACTTAGATGTTTCAGTTCCCCCGGTTCGCCTCACACACCTATGTATTCAGTGTGTGATACCTGGCTTATGCCAAGTGGGTTTCCCCATTCAGAAATGTCCGGATCATAGCTTGTTTGCCAGCTCCCCGAACCTTATCGCAGGCTACAACGTCTTTCATCGCCTCTGACTGCCAAGGCATCCACCGTATGCGCTTATTCACTTGACCATATAACCCCAAACAATCTTGCTGTTGCCAGCGCGACCGATCGAAGTCACATGTTATATCGACATGATTTCACGACAATCCGGAACTTGCGTTGAGATTACAAGTTACCTTAGCCATAACCCTGTGCAGTGAAACACAGTGCTATGTCTTGTCTTACTTCTATCACTTTCCCAAATTTTTAAAGAGCGGCTGGTTATTAAAGACCAGACATCAATGATCCACCCATCGGTGATCATTCATGTATGAACTCTAGGTCCAGCTAAGGCGTTGTCATTGCGTTCGGTACGTCGGTCTGTCTTGGTGGAGCCAAGCGGGATCGAACCGCTGACCTCCTGCGTGCAAGGCAGGCGCTCTCCCAGCTGAGCTATGGCCCCTTTAAGAACCGTCGCACCTCGACAATTGGTGGGTCTGGGCAGATTCGAACTGCCGACCTCACCCTTATCAGGGGTGCGCTCTAACCAACTGAGCTACAGACCCAATTATCTCGGGTACCTTGCAGCACAAAGCGCTGCAACCCAATCGCCTTTCTGTTGAATCAAGTAATTCGTGTGAGTGCTTGAAGAGTGTCGAGATCTATCGATTAAGGAGGTGATCCAGCCGCAGGTTCCCCTACGGCTACCTTGTTACGACTTCACCCCAGTCATGAATCACACCGTGGTAACCGTCCTCCCGAAGGTTAGACTAGCTACTTCTGGTGCAACCCACTCCCATGGTGTGACGGGCGGTGTGTACAAGGCCCGGGAACGTATTCACCGCGACGTTCTGATTCGCGATTACTAGCGATTCCGACTTCACGGAGTCGAGTTGCAGACTCCGATCCGGACTACGAACGGTTTTTCGGGATTAGCTCCACCTCGCGGCTTGGCAACCCTCTGTACCGCCCATTGTAGCACGTGTGTAGCCCTGGCCGTAAGGGCCATGATGACTTGACGTCATCCCCACCTTCCTCCGGTTTGTCACCGGCAGTCTCCTTAGAGTGCCCACCATTATGTGCTGGTAACTAAGGACAAGGGTTGCGCTCGTTACGGGACTTAACCCAACATCTCACGACACGAGCTGACGACAGCCATGCAGCACCTGTGTCTGAGTTCCCGAAGGCACCAATCCATCTCTGGAAAGTTCTCAGCATGTCAAGGCCAGGTAAGGTTCTTCGCGTTGCTTCGAATTAAACCACATGCTCCACCGCTTGTGCGGGCCCCCGTCAATTCATTTGAGTTTTAATCTTGCGACCGTACTCCCCAGGCGGTCAACTTAGTGCGTTAGCTGCGCCACTAAGAACTCAAGGTTCCCAACGGCTAGTTGACATCGTTTACGGCGTGGACTACCAGGGTATCTAATCCTGTTTGCTCCCCACGCTTTCGCACCTCAGTGTCAGTATCAGTCCAGGTAGTCGCCTTCGCCACTGGTGTTCCTTCCTATATCTACGCATTTCACCGCTACACAGGAAATTCCACTACCCTCTACCGTACTCTAGTTCAGCAGTTATGAAAGCAGTTCCCAGGTTGAGCCCGGGGATTTCACACCCATCTTACTGAACCACCTACGCGCGCTTTACGCCCAGTAATTCCGATTAACGCTTGCACCCTCTGTATTACCGCGGCTGCTGGCACAGAGTTAGCCGGTGCTTATTCTGCCGGTAACGTCAAAACTGACACGTATTAGGCGTCAGCCCTTCCTCCCGGCTTAAAGTGCTTTACAATCCGAAGACCTTCTTCACACACGCGGCATGGCTGGATCAGGCTTGCGCCCATTGTCCAATATTCCCCACTGCTGCCTCCCGTAGGAGTCTGGACCGTGTCTCAGTTCCAGTGTGACTGATCATCCTCTCAGACCAGTTACGGATCGTCGCCTTGGTGAGCCATTACCCCACCAACTAGCTAATCCGACCTGGGCTCATCTGATAGCGCAAGGTCCGAAGATCCCCTGCTTTCTCCCGTAGGACGTACGCGGTATTAGCGCCCGTTTCCGGACGTTATCCCCCACTATCAGGCAGATTCCCAGGTATTACTCACCCGTCCGCCGCTCTCAAGAGAAGCAAGCTTCTCTCTACCGCTCGACTTGCATGTGTTAGGCCTGCCGCCAGCGTTCAATCTGAGCCATGATCAAACTCTTCAGTTTAAAAACTGCTTGGGTTTTGAGAAAACCCTAAACTTGGCTCAGCTTTTACAAATAAACTCGATGAATTCACAGAGCTACTTGCTTGGCTGATAATCTTGCGATCATCGAGCAATTCAGCAAGCACCCACACGAATTACTTGATTCAGATTGTTAAAGAGCGATTCGGCCGGCGTTTCCGCCTTGCCAAGGCCGCGTATTCTACGCTAACCTTCTGATCCGTCAAGCAATTTTGTGAAGTATTTTTGCTGCTTCACTTGCTGCCTGAGTGGCCTGAACAGCGTTGCTGTTCCGTGCCAGGGAGGCGCATTCTACAGGAGCCAAGCTCACTGTCAACACCTTCCGTAAACC
>NZ_VTPZ01000003.1 GCF_008638305.1 Pseudomonas profundi | reverse complement strand
ATGCTGGAGGCCTTGCAAAGAGGGAGGGGACCATATACGACCCTCCATTCACCTGGGCGTTGTTTTGGACGGCGTGCTTGTCAGCGAAGTCTCACTTCCGAGCGCGCGCCGCGGCCAGGAATGCCGCCATCTCTTCTTTCTTGTCCGCCTCGATCTTCTGGACATGCGGGTTCTGGCTCAGCTGTGTGAGCAGCGCCTTCGCCTCGGGGAAGTCTTCCAGCAGATCCAGCCCGAACAGCTTTTTCGCCACCGCAGAAGCCAGGTCGATACTGAACAGGAACATGATATCGGCGATGGTCATTTCCTCGCCCGCCACATAGGGGGCAAATTTGCCGTGGCGCTTCAGCGCTGCGACGCCACCCAGCAGATCCGCCCTGGCCTTGTCCTTGACCAGCTGATCGACCTTGCCGCCAAAGAAGACTTCCGGATAACAGCTACGCGCCGGCAATTCGATATACAGCTCGATTTCCTTGGTCAGCGCGCGGACCTCCGCCCGGCGGAACGGATCCTGCGGCAGTAGCGGTTTGCCCGCTTGCGTTTCCTCCAGATACTCGAGGATGACGTTGGTCTCGCTGATGAAACCCTGCCCGGTTTGCAGGCATGGCACCTTGCCCCGCGGACTGATAGCCAGGAATGATTCATCCTGGCTCGGATGCACGATATTGACCTCGAATTCGATGCCTTTTTCCAGCAGCGCCAGCTTGACCATGTTGAAATAGTTACTGACGTTGAAACCGTGAAGCGTGAGCATGCTGCGTCTCCTTCTTATGTTTGGACCCTGATTGCTACAGTTGTATCGATCGGCGCGCCAAAGGTACATCGACATAAACCCAATGAATGATTGGTACCCATTGCCGAAACAGCCACCAACTCGCACCGGTTTAGGGCTAGACTGCCAATATCGAAGCGGCTTCAACCCACCAGAAGGTAATGCCATGCTGACACCTGAAGAAATCGAAGACATCAACCTGCTAGGCCAATTCAACCTGGCCAATACGCTGGAGGGGCTGAAAATACACGCCCACGATGCTCCAGAGCAGACCGTAGCTGCCGCCAGGCGCTTACATGAGAAAGGATTGGTGACACAAACGGATGGAGGGTATCTGACCAGCCTGGGTATAGAAGCTGCCGAGCACTGTCAGGCGTTGCTGACGATTCTTCGCTGAAAAGAGCTAACCGACTTTCCCGCAGGCCGCTGAGGGGCGCGATAAACCCATGTGGTGCTGCGGGTTCAAGCAGGTGGCTGCCACCCGCGCCTCAGTCAATATCCAGCTCAACGTCATCCCCCACCAGATCGCCCAACACCCGACCGAGCACCTCGCCCAGCGTCTCGTCGTCATTGTCGTACATCCAGCCCTGCTCCGAATCGAAACCGAAATGCAGGGTAGCCCTAGGGGCTGCAAGCCAGAGCTCGCGTGACGCAGGTTGACGACCCAGCACGACGCGCGCTCCGTCTGCCGTATGCAGAATAAGTGATCCTTCGACGTGCTCCATCTCGAGATCCAGGCCGCAGGCATCGACTGCATGCTCAATCTTGTCCTGGACAAGGTCGACCTGCTTGTTGAAATCCGCTTCAGTGAGTTCGTTCATGTTTGTCCTCTAATACAACGCGACGTCAGCAGACCCTAACCAGACCAGTCCGGGTGCGTCGAACCTGACGGCTGGGTATACTGCCGGATATTCTCTGTTTATCAACAAGGTTTTTTCCATGAAGCGATCCATCGCGCTGTTCTTCGGAATCCTGGTACTGGCCGGTTGTGGCCAGAAGGGTCCATTGTTCCTGCCCCAGCAAACCCCAAGCGAGACAGTCGAGCCGGCCCGGGACGAACTGAACCAGCAACCCACCGAAGAGCAGTGAAGCGCCCGATGACAGCCTTTGAATACCAGAATGGTGAATTACACGCCGAATCCGTAGCCCTGTCCGCTATTGCGGCAGAGTATGGCACACCCTGTTTTGTCTACTCGCGCCAGGCAATCGAGCAGGCCTACCGGGCCTGGGACGACGCGCTTGCAGACGTGCCGCATCTGGTCTGCTTCGCAGTGAAGGCCAACTCCAACCTCGCTGTGCTGAATGTTCTGGCACGCCTCGGCGCCGGCTTTGACATTGTTTCCGGTGGTGAACTGGAGCGGGTCCTGGCCGCCGGCGGTGATCCATCCAGGGTTGTATTTTCCGGGCTGGGCAAGACCGCCGAGGAAATGCGCCGCGCCCTGGAGCTGGGTATCCACTGCTTCAATGTCGAGTCCGAACCCGAGCTCGAGCGTCTGCAGCAGGTGGCGGCTGAACTGGGCGTGCAGGCCCCGATATCCTTGCGCGTGAACCCGGACGTGGATGCCGGCACCCATCCGTATATCTCCACCGGCCTGAAAGAGAACAAGTTCGGCATCGATATCGCTAACGCGCCGGCCGTATACCGCCGCGCCGCCGAGCTACCGAATATCGAAGTGCGCGGTGTGGATTGCCATATCGGCTCGCAGCTGACCGACGACACGCCCTTCATTGATGCACTACAACGTCTGCTGGGGCTGATTGATGCACTGGCCGCGGACGGCATCCAGATTCGCCATCTGGATCTTGGCGGCGGCCTCGGTGTGATCTACCGCGATGAACAACCGCCCGCGCCGGGAAGCTACCTGAGCAAGGTGCTCGAGCAGCTGGCTGGACGCAACCTGGAACTCATGTTCGAGCCGGGGCGTTCAATCGTTGCCAACGCCGGGGTACTGTTGACTGCGGTGAACATGCTCAAGCCGACCCGGCACAAGAACTTCGCCATCATCGATGCGGCGATGAACGACCTGATCCGCCCTGCGCTGTACAGCGCCTGGATGGGAATCGACGCGGTGCGGCCGCGCACCGATATTCCAGCTTCCACCTGGGATATCGTCGGACCGGTATGTGAAACCGGTGACTTCCTGGGCAAGGACAGAGAGCTCGCCCTCGCCGCCGGCGACCTGCTGGTGGTGCGCTCCGCCGGTGCCTATGGCTTTGTCATGAGTTCGAATTACAACACCCGTCCGCGCGCCGCTGAGATCATGGTCGACGGCGCCCATACGCATCTGATTCGCCGGCGCGAGACAGTCAGCGAGCTGTTTGCTGGCGAGTCACTGCTGCCCGAGGCCTGACATGCTGCTGCGATTTACCAAAATGCATGGGCTAGGCAATGACTTCATGGTCATCGACCTGGTCACCCAGCATGTCCAGCTGTCGCCGCGGCTCATACGCCTGTGGAGCGATCGGCACACCGGCGTCGGCTTCGACCAGTTGCTGGTGGTGGAGCCGCCGCGCAGCCCGGATGCGGATTTTCGCTATCGGATTTTCAATGCCGATGGCAGCGAGGTTGAGCAGTGCGGCAATGGCGCGCGCTGTTTCGCGCGGTTCGTCCAAGACAAACGCCTCACTGCGAAATCCGAGATCCATGTGGAGACCGCAGGCGGACCCATCGTTCTCAATGTCGCCGAGGATGGGCGGGTAACAGTCGATATGGGTGCACCGCGTTTCAACCCGGCGGACATTCCCTTCGAGGCCGACGCCGAAGCTGTCATTTACGCGCTGGAAGTCGAGGACGAACAGCTGGAGGTGGCTGCAGTTTCCATGGGTAACCCCCACTGCGTCACCCTGGTAAACGATATAGATACGTTTCCCGTCGAGCGGCTCGGCCCGGCTATCGAGCGCCATCCGCGTTTCCCACGCCGGGTCAACGCCGGCTTCATGCAGATCATCAATCGGCACAGTGCGCGCCTGCGGGTGTACGAGCGCGGTGCCGGCGAAACCCGCGCCTGCGGTACCGGCGCCTGCGCCGCTGCCGTAGCGGGCATCCGCATGGGGCTGCTCGACTCGCCGGTTGATATCACTCTACCCGGCGGAACCTTGCACATCCGCTGGGACGGAGACGGCCGACCCGTCATGATGACCGGCCCGGCCAGCCGGGTTTACGAAGGACAGGTACGCGTATGACCGAGAAGACCGAGCCACGCGAGACGCAACTGGATGCCGAGCAGGTCGCTGAATACCTGCGCCAGCATCCGGCGTTTTTTGCCGAATATGACGAACTGCTGCCCGATCTCATCATCCCGCACCAGCGCGGCCAGTCGGTCTCGCTGGTTGAGCGTCAGGTCAAACTGCTGCGTGAGCGCAATATTGACGTGCGGCACCGGCTTAATGATCTAATGGAAGTCGCCCGGGATAACGACCGGCTGTTCGAGAAAAGCCGCCGTCTGGTATTGGGGCTGCTTGAGGCTCAGAGCCTGGACCAGGTGATCGCCAGCATCGAAGACAGTTTGCGCAACGACTTTCAGGTGCCCTTTGTCAGCCTGATCCTGTTCAGCGAAGCCAACCGCTTTACCAACGCTCGCTGCGTGACTCACAGTGAAGCACGTGAAGCCATCGGACATCTGCTCGACAGCAACAAGACCCTGAGTGGCGTGTTGCGTCCCGATGAGCTGGGCTTTCTGTTCGGCGAATCCGGACAGGAGGTCGCCTCCACCGCCCTCGCGCCGATCCAGCATCATGGTTTGCATGGCGTGCTGGCCCTTGGCAGCCGCGACGCGCAGCAATACAAGAGCGCGACGGGGACGCTATTCCTGGGTTACGTAGCCGATGCCCTCGCCCGCGTACTGCTGCGCCAGCGCCCGATGATGGATGAGCCCAAGGATTAAAACCTTGCGCGCCGCCATCGTGGTCGTCTCCGTCCGGCCGCCAAGCGCTGCCGCAGTGAATCTATGGCGCACGGCGAGGGAGCCCGCATGACATCCGGAACGCCTCTGCAGACAGATCTGGACGCTTTTCTTGAGCATCTGCGCAGCGAGCGCCAGCTGTCTCCGCGAACCCTTGAAGCCTACCGGCACGACCTGTCGGGGCTGGCGGATTACCTGCATGAACAGGGCGTGCGCGACTGGTCCATGGTGGATACCGAGTACCTGCGCCGCTTTGTAGCCAGGCGGCATGAGCAGGGGCTGTCCGGCCGAAGCCTGCAGCGGGCGCTCAGCTCGGTGCGCAGTCTGTATCGCTATCTGATCCGCGAGCGCCGCTGCCGGCATAACCCAGCGCTGGATCTGCGTGCTCCGAAGTCGCCGCGCAAACTGCCCCGGGCTCTGGATGCAGACCTGACTGCGCGACTGCTCAACGAAAACGACGATGATGACTGGCTGGCCGTCCGCGACCACGCCATGCTCGAGCTGTTCTACTCATCCGGGTTGCGCCTCGCCGAACTGGCGGGGCTCAACGTGCATGAGGTGGAATTGGCCAGCGGCGAAGTGCGAGTGCTCGGCAAGGGCAACAAGACCCGCATCGTGCCGGTCGGCCGCCATGCCCGTGAAGCCCTGCAGCGCTGGCTGAAGGTGCGGCTGGCACCAAATGGCCCCGAGCAACCGCTGTTTATCGGCAAGCAAGGGCGACGCCTGACTCCCAGAGCTATCCAGCTGAGAGTGCGCCAGCGCGGCGTGCTGCACATCGGTCAGCATCTGCACCCACACATGCTGCGACACTCCTTCGCCAGTCACATCCTGGAGTCCTCCGGCGATCTGCGCGCCGTGCAGGAGCTGCTCGGCCATGCCGACATCAGCACCACCCAGATATACACGCATCTGGATTTCCAGCATCTGGCCCAGGTGTATGATCAAAGCCATCCCCGTGCCAGGAAGTCATCCGACAAGCCTGGCGAACCCAAGAACCGAGACAAACCATGATCCGCCTGCTGACATTCGATCTGGATAACACGCTCTGGGAAACCGAGACAGTGGTCGCAGCCGCCGAACTGACATTGCTCGAGTGGCTGAAGGTTAATGCACCCTTGTTTGCCGAACGGCTGGACGCGGAAGCTCGTCGTCAACTGCGCAAGGAGGTTTTGGCGATCGACCCGGACCTGAGCCACCGGGTTACTGCGCTGCGCATTGCCATATTGGAACTGGGGCTGCGCAAAGCGGGTTATGCCGAGGATCAGGTGAAAGATCTGGCGCAGCAGGGTTTTGATGTGTTTCTCGAGGCGCGCCATGCGGTGACCTTCTTTCCGCATGTGGAAAACCTGTTGCAGCAACTGGCTCCGCACTATCAGCTCGCGACGATTTCCAACGGCAACGCCGATGTGCGCCGTCTGGGACTTGAGAAGTATTTTCGCATTATCGTGTCAGCCGACGACGTCGGCCGCAGCAAACCCGATCCTGCGCCCTTCCTCGCTGCGTTGGAACGCGCCTCGGCGGAGCCCAGCGAAACCCTGCATATCGGTGACCATCCGGTTGACGACATGCAGGGTGCCCAAGCAGTCGGATTGCATACGCTCTGGTTCAATCGATTGGGTTTGCCCTGGCCGGACCAGCCCAGGCCCCACGGTGAAGTGCGCTGCCTGAGCGAGATACCGGAGTGGCTACAGCGCTATGACATTCGAACGGCTGATCCCTCAGAGCGTTAGACTCTAGATAGGTCTGCTGCCGTATTTGCTGTCCGGTTTCCTGGGCGGGTCGCTGACCACATTGGAATCGATCTCCTGCACCTGCCCGCCGCGCGCCATGAACTCGGCAATCTGCCGCTCCAGCATCTCTCGCTCGCGCGCCTTGGCCTCAATAGACAGCCCTTCCAGCGGATCCTCCACAGGAGCCTTCTTGCGAGTTTTTACGACCGGCGCGTCTTCATCATCGTCTGATGTGTCGTCCACATTGGGGTCGTTCAGCCCGGTCAGCTCCTGATCCTGATCCTGCTCTTGATCTTCGATGTCGTCGTCGCTCATTACCTTGGTCTCGCGCAGAAAAAAACAGGCTATTTATAGCGCAACCAGAAAATTTGGCCAGCGACAAATTCAGATTTTTTCCAGTTGCGTTTCCGGTTCAAAAAGCCTGGCGTAGAGGCCTCGCCATATTTTCAGTAGTGTGCGCGCCGACAAGCGTCCGGCATCACGCAGCCTGGCTACATTTCACGTGAGCTGCTGATCCGGTCCGCCATCTGCCGAAGCACGCCCTGCTCGGCGTCCAGAACCTTTTCCATCAACTCCTGGGCCTCGGGAATTGCCGCCTTGTTTGCCATCGACTCATAAGTATTGACGATCTGGTTATGCACATCGACAACCTCACTGGCGATGTCTTCGAAGCTCATGGTGCCGAACGGCAACTTGCGACGATCGTTCGGCGGGAGCGTTTCGGTCAGATGTTCGTACAGCCAGGTATTGAGCGCCTTGGGATCAGCCTGGCGTTTGAAGCCCTCCACTTCCGTTGCAAGCGTACGCTCATGCTCGGCCACGTATTTCATAAGCCATTTGGCGCAATCGTCCTGCTGCTCATCGAGCCCTTCTTCCAGGCAAGTGGCCATGTGGTTATGGAACTTCGTGGTCCATTCCAGCAAGTACTGGAAAGTCTCGGCCTGCATAGTCATCTCCTGTCCGTTGTTCTTAGCTGTGACCGCGCTCACCTCTGCAAGTTTAGCCCTGAAGCGTTGCAAGCACGCGCCGGCTGCCGGCATCTTCCCGGTGCTCACCCAGGTAGAGCCCCTGCCAGGTTCCGGTGGCAAGCCGCCCATGGCTGACCGGGACACTCAGCTGAACGCCCAGCAGGCTGGCTTTGACATGCGCAGTCATGTCGTCCGGCCCTTCATAGGTGTGTTTGAAATAGGACGTGTCATCCGGCACCAGGCGGCGCAGGAAGGCTTCCAGATCACCGCGTACCAGCGGATCGGCATTCTCATTGATACTCAAAGAGGCGGAGGTATGCAGCAACCACAAATGAAGCATGCCCATTTCCACCTTCGCCAGTTCAGGCAATGCGGAGACGATCTCCTCATCGACCAGATGAAAGCCCCGGGAGCGGGGCTTGAGAGTGATGGTTCGTTGCAACCACATTGCGGTTCTCCTCGAGTGAAACGCAAACAGGGCGCCATCGGGCGCCCTGTTTTGCATAACTTACCTTTTCAAAGGTTTGGCAGGCGACGCTGCTCAGCCTTTGGTGCTGGTAAATTCCGGATAGGCTTCCATTCCACACTCGGAAATATCGGCGCCTTCGTATTCCTCTTCCTCGCTGATGCGCACACCAATGATTGCCTTGATGATATACCAGACAAGCAAGCTGGCCAGGAACACCCAGAGGAAGATGCCGACCACACCCGCCAACTGGCCACCGAAGGTCGCTTCGGCGTTGGTCAGCGGTACCGCCATTACACCCCAGATACCGGCAGAACCGTGGGCGGAAATCGCACCGGCCGGATCGTCCTGCTTCAGCTTGTCCAACGCCAGGACGCTGAAAACCACGATCACACCACCAACCGCACCGATCATCATCGCCGAAAGGGCACTGGGTGAGAGCGGATCCGCGGTGATAGAGACCAGGCCTGCCAGCGCACCGTTGAGGATCATGGTCAGGTCAGTCTTGCCGAACAGGATGCGTGAGACGATCATCGCCGCAATCAGACCGCCCGCCGCAGACATGTTGGTGTTTACCAATACCTGAGCCACGTTGTTGGCTGAATCGATGTCGGAAATTTTCAGTTCCGAGCCGCCGTTGAAGCCGAACCAGCCCATCCACAGGATGAAGATACCCAGTGTCGCCAGTGCCAGGTTGCAACCCGGAATGGCGTTGACCTGACCGTTGGGACCGTATTTGCCCCGACGTGGCCCCAGGACCAGTACACCCGCCAGAGCCGCCGCAGCACCTGCCATGTGCACAATGCCAGACCCGGCATAATCCGAGTAACCGACATCAGACAACCAGCCGCCGCCCCAGCTCCAGGCGCCCTGGATCGGGTAGATGAAGCCAGTCATGACAACCGCGAACAACAGGAAGGACCAGAGCTTCATACGCTCGGCGACCGCGCCCGAGACAATCGACATACAGGCGCCAGCAAAGACGATCTGGAAGAAGAAATCCGCGCGGGAAGAGTAATAGGGCGCATCGTCCCCACCTGCCAGCACAGCATCGGCGGTGTTTTCGCTACCGATCAGAAAGCCCAGGCTTGGAAAGATCGGGCTGTCGGAGGAGTACATGATGTAGTAGCCGATCAGCAGATACATGACCGACGCGATAGCGAACAGTGCAATGTTCTTGGCCAGAATTTCGGTAGTGCTCTTGGCGCGGACCAGGCCGGCCTCAAGCATGGCGAAGCCGGCGGCCATCCACATCACCAGAATGCCGCACAGCAAAAAGTAGAACGTATCCAATGCATACGTCACTTGCGAGATATCCATAATAAGCCCCCCAAATAGGCTTGGTTACTGCGTCAATTAACGATCCCTAGATTGCGTCCGTATCGGTTTCCCCGGTTCGGATGCGGATCGCCTGCTCCAGGTTAACTACGAAGATCTTCCCGTCACCGATCTTCCCGGTGTTTGCTGCCTTGGTAATCGCCTCGATAACCCGATCCAGCATGTCGTCTCCGATTGCCACATCGATCTTCACCTTGGGCAGGAAATCGACTACGTATTCCGCGCCACGATAAAGTTCGGTATGCCCCTTCTGTCGACCAAAACCCTTGACCTCGGTTACCGTGATGCCCTGGACCCCGATCTCGGACAAGGCTTCACGCACGTCATCCAGCTTGAATGGCTTGATAACAGCCGTTACTAATTTCATATCGATACTCCCGTGTATATGGACTGCCCTGGGGGACAGGGACAAGTCTATGCCGAGTTAGAGGCTTTTAGAAACGGGACGACGCATGGAGGTTGTCGCAGTTATCGGTCCTTGCGGCGAAACTGGTCTGGCAACGGTCCCTATGCTCAGTGCAACTGCTTCGTCTCCGTGCTCCCTTCGGTAAAGCCAAGCTCGCTTCCGGGAAGCAACCCAATTTGGTTCGCCTACCAGCTGCAGCTGCGGATTGCCCTGCAGAATCCCTGCCACATTCTGATTTCCCTTTATAATCAATGCGTTATTCCCCGCATGGCATTTTGCCAAGCGAACCGGCCAGCGGCCCCGTGCCCCACCGTGGTGCAGGCAATACCCGTCTGTGCGCCATTGATGAACATCGATGACCGCTTACAAAGCACCCTCAAGGGCTGTGCTAAACTGCGATTTTGTCGCCCGCCGGCAGGACAATTTCTCAAAATGCAGCGTGATCGAGCGCAACCGTTTTCAGGAAGCCGTATTCTGCCCGGGCCCAGCGAGAGCGAATCGCCATGTTGCATAAAGTCCTGATTGGCGCGGTCAGCAGCCAGGCCGCACGATTGTTAATCAATGAGAAAGGTCTTCCGGGGCCTGATGTAGAACAGCACCTCAAAGCCTTGCTGCAGAGTGCGCTTTCCAAGCTCGACGTGGTGAGTAGAGAGGAATTCGAGACGCAGCAGCTGGTTCTTGAACGTACCCGCGCACGGCTTGAAGCCCTGGAAAAGCGCGTGGAAGTCATCGAGCAAGGCACGCAAGCACCGTCCACCTGATTCGCAGGTGGGCCTGATCAAGGAGCGATCATGTCCCTGGCGATTGTCCACAGCCGCGCCAAACTAGGCGTGCAGGCGCCTGCCGTCACCGTTGAGGTGCATCTGGCCAATGGCATGCCCAGCCTGACACTGGTCGGGTTGCCTGAAACCGCCGTGCGCGAAAGCAAGGATCGCGTACGCAGCGCCCTGCAGAATGCCCGTCTCGAATTCCCCGGCCTGAAGCGCATCACCATCAATCTCGCGCCCGCTGACCTGCCCAAGGAAGGCGGACGCTTCGATCTGGCGATTGCACTGGGCCTGTTATCCGCCAGCGGTCAGATTCCCGCCGACGTGCTGGACCAGTGCGAATGCCTGGGCGAGCTGGCGCTGTCCGGCGAGTTACGCCCGGTTCAGGGCGTGTTGCCAGCGGCGCTGGCGTGTCGGGACCAGGGCCGCACGCTGTTGTTACCACGCGCCAATGCCATGGAAGCGGCATTAGTCCGGGGCTTGCACATTATCGCCGCCGACCACCTGTTGGAGCTGTGCGAACACCTGCGCGGCGAACGCACCCTCGAATCAGTATCACCAAACCCTGCGCCAGAGCTGCCTCGCTACCATGCCGACCTTGACGAGGTGCAGGGTCAGGCGCAGGCCAAACGCGCGCTGATCGTCGCGGCCAGCGGCGGTCACAATTTACTTTTATTTGGCCCTCCGGGTACGGGGAAAACCCTGCTGGCGAGTCGCCTACCCGGAATCCTCCCGCAGCTGGTCGAGGGCGAAGCGCTGGAAGTGGCGGCCATCCAATCGGTGTGTGGGCAGGGCCCGCTACAGACCTGGCCAACACGGCCCTTCCGTGCGCCCCATCATGGTGCATCTGCTGCAGCGCTAGTCGGCGGCGGCAGTCAGCCGCGCCCCGGAGAGATCAGCCAGGCCCACCGGGGCGTACTGTTTCTCGACGAATTGCCCGAGTTTGATCGCAAGGTCCTTGAGATGCTGCGTGAGCCGATGGAGTCAGGCGAGATACACATCGCTCGCGCACGTGAACAACTGAGCTTCCCTGCCCGTTTTCAATTGATCGCAGCGATGAACCCATGCCCCTGCGGATACCAGGGAGACCCATCCGGACGCTGTCGCTGCTCCGCTGAGCAAGTGGAACGCTACCGCGGCAAACTGTCCGGCCCGCTGCTGGACCGGATCGACCTGCACGTCGCCATGCACAATGAAGCCTTCAGCCTTGCCAACAAAGAGCCTGGCAAACCCAACAGCGCGGAAGCCGCCGCCCAGGTAGCCGCTGCACGCCAACAGCAGCAACAGCGCCAGGGTAGATTGAACGCGCATCTGGATCTGGCGGGCTTGCGTGACCATTGCCCGTTGAAGGATGAGGATGCACGCTGGATGGAGCGCGCTATAGAGCAGCTGGGTTTATCCCACCGCGCCAGCCATCGGGCATTGAAAGTGGCGCGGACATTGGCGGATCTTGATAATCAGACGGCTATCGGCCGAGCGCATCTGGCGGAGGCGTTGCAATACCGGCAACTGGATAGAAGGCCCAGCTAGGGTCTGACTCAGAGGCTACCGAGCAAGTCATCTTCGCGGCCCATCCGGTAGGCATCCAGAAAATAGCACAACTCCTCAAAGGGCAACGCCGGACTGATGAAGTAGCCCTGTACCTGATCACAGCCCATCGCGGTCAGCGCGTCCAGCTGGCTGCGCTCTTCCACACCCTCCGCCACCACCGCCAACCCAAGGCTGTGGCCCATGTCCACCACGGCATTCACCAGCTTGCGGTCGCCTTCGATCTCGCTGATTTTCCTGACGAAGCTGCGGTCAATCTTCAGCAGACTGATGGGCAGGCTGTGCAGATGCACGAAGGAGGAATAACCGGTTCCGAAATCATCCAGCGAGAAGCGCACCCCCAGTTCCGTAATGCCTTGCATCGCCGCGAGCACCTGCTCGGAACGTTGCATGATGGCGGTTTCAGTCAATTCGAATTCAAGGCGGTGTGGGTCGATGCCAGTGGTTCTCAGTACCCGGCGGACATTGCTCAGCAACTGGCTGTCCTGGAATTGCCGAAAGGACACGTTCACCGCAATGTGAATATCGGCGAACCCGCGGCGACTGAGCTGGTTCAGGTCATGGCAGGCACGGGCCATGACCCAGTAGCCCATGGGGACGATCAGGCCGGTCTCTTCTGCCAGTGGAATGAACTCGTTTGGCCCCAGCAAGCCACGTTCCGGATGACGCCAGCGTATGAGCCCCTCCAGACCGACAATCTGCCCACTGCGAAGATCCACCCGCGGCTGGTAATGCAGCTCGAACTGATTGCGGCGCAAAGCCAGACGCAGCGCAGCCTCAAACTCGATCAGGCTGCTCGCGTGCAGATTGACCCGGTCATCATAGAAGTGAAAGTTGCAACCGCGCTGTCCTTTCGCTTGCTGCATGGCCATATGGGCATGCAGCAGCAGACCATCCACCGTAAGGCCGCCCTCGGGATAACTGGCGATACCGATGCTACAGCCCAACAACAGGCTTTCGCCGTCAATGTTGAACGGCTCGGCCAGCTCGTTGGTCACCTTCTGAGCGATCAACAGGATATTCGCCGATTCGCTGTAATCCTCGACCACCACGCCGAATTCATCGCTACCCATGCGTCCTACGGTATCGGTACTGCGCAGGACGCGACGCAGCCGCTCAGACACTTCCCGTATGATGCGATCGCCCGCTGTGTGGCCAAGCGTATCGTTGACGTGGCGGAAATTGTCGAGATCGATGACCAGCACCGCAAGCGGCTGCTTGTTTCGCGACGCGCGGTGCATTCCCTGACGCAGACGATCATTCAGCAGCTGACGATTACAGCATCCGGTAAGCGGATCGTAACTGGCTGCGCGATCAAGCGCTGTCTGCAAACCGTGCCGTTCGATCGAATATTCCAGGCAACGGATCAACTCGCTAGTTCTGGCCTGAATCCAGATACTGTCGTCCACGCCTTCAGGCAACGCGGCAACAGACGATGTATCGGTCAGCTGGATAAGCGGTACAGTGCAACCACCGGGCGGATTGAGCAGATCGCCGCGTGCCAACACAGCGGCTACGGATCCTGCCTCGATCATGGCGTAAGCTCGACTCCAACCGTCGCAGCGACGCAACTCGAAGATACCGGCATGTGTGGCCGAAAGCGTGCGGCAAAGCTGCGCAAACGCTCCGTCGTCCTTGTCCAGCACTACTATTAGCTGGGTACTACGGTCGGCGAGCAAACGATCCTCCCTGGATCACGGTTTTCTACATGTAATTCAAAAGCTTCAAGCAGTCCGAAGCCAATCATGGCAATTCGGCATTATCAGAACCGAGTCCAGCAAGACTATCTGGCGACCACAGCGCTGTCGAGCCCCGCGTAGGCTGGTAGAATGCTAGCCCAATGCAGGAGAAGATCATCGGTGGCTACCCTTAACCCTCGTCAAAACGAAGCAGTCCGTTATATCAGCGGGCCGATGCTGGTGCTCGCCGGTGCCGGGAGTGGTAAAACCAGCGTGATCACGCGCAAGATCGCCTACCTGGTCAAGGAATGCGGCATACGCGCGAAGAACATCGTCGCTGTGACCTTTACCAACAAGGCCGCGCGGGAAATGAAGGAACGAGTCGGCCAGTTGATTCAGGGCAGCGAGGCCCGCGGCCTGACTGTCTCGACCTTCCACAACCTGGGTCTGAATATCATCCGCACGGAACACAAGCGGCTGGGCTACAAACCGGGCTTTTCCATCTTCGATCAGCAAGACGCGCAGGCGCTGATCACCGACCTGATGCACCGCGATTATGGCGCCGACGAAGGAATCGAAGGCATTCAGTCGATGATTTCGACCTGGAAGAATGATCTGATCACCCCGGAAGAAGCACTGGCCAAGGCCAAAAGCCCGCAGGAACAGACCGCAGCCAGCGTCTATATGCATTACAACCGTACGCTGAAGGCCTACAACGCGGTTGATTTCGATGACCTGATCCTGATTCCGGTAATGCTGTTCCGGGACCATCCCGACGTGCTGGAGAAGTGGCAGTTCCGCATCCGCTATATGCTGGTCGATGAGTATCAGGACACCAACGCCACGCAGTACCTGTTGGTGAAAATGCTGGTTGGCCGCGAGGCGCGTTTCACTGTGGTGGGTGATGATGACCAATCGATCTATGCCTGGCGGGGCGCACGCCCCGAGAACCTGGCCCAGCTGAAGGATGACTTCCCGGGACTCAAGGTGGTCATGCTCGAACAGAATTACCGTTCCACCAGCCGCATCCTGCGCGCTGCCAACACGCTGATCGCCAATAACCCGCACGTGTTCGAGAAGCAGCTATGGAGCGAACTGGGCTATGGCGATCCGATCCGTGTGATTCGCTGCCGTAACGAGGAAGCCGAGGCCGAACGGGTCGCCACAGACATTCAGACCCAGAACCTGAAGCACCGACGCGCCTGGAAGGAATTTGCGATCCTGTATCGCGGCAACCACCAGTCTCGGCTGATCGAACTCAAGCTGCAGCATCATCAGATTCCCTATCACCTGTCCGGCGGCACCAGCTTCTTCGCTCGCCAGGAGGTCAAGGATTTGATGGCTTACTTCCGCTTGCTGGTGAACCTGGACGATGACAATGCGCTGCTGCGGGTGGTCAATGTGCCCCGCCGCGAGATTGGCCCGGCCACGCTGGAAAAACTCGGCAACTACGCCAACGACCGCGGGATCAGCCTGTTCAAGGCCTGCGATGAAATTGGCCTGGCGGAGCAGATGGAGCCGCGCTATCACGAACGGCTGCAGCGCTTCAGCCGCTGGCTGGACAATGTGCGCCAGCAATGCATGGACGGTAATCCGATCGAAGCGCTGCATCGCATGATCGTCGATCTGGATTACGAGAACTGGATACGCCAGAACTGCTCCAGCGACGAGATCGCCGCCAAGCGCATGGGCAACGTGTGGTTTCTGCTGGATGCACTGAAAAGCACGATCGAACGGGACGAGACCGGGGAAACCACCTTCGAGGATGCCATCGCCAAACTGGTGCTACGGGACATGCTCGAGCGTCACGAAGAAGAGGAGGACACTGATCGCGTTCAGTTGATGACCCTCCACGCCTCCAAAGGCCTGGAATACCCCCACGTCTATATCCTCGGCATGGAGGAAGAAATCCTGCCGCATCGCTCCAGCATCGAAGCTGACAGCGTCGAGGAAGAGCGCCGCCTGGCCTACGTCGGCATCACCCGCGCCCGAAAAAATCTGACCTTCAGCTTCGCTGCGCGCCGCCGCCAGTTCGGCGAGATCATTGATTGCTTGCCGAGCCGGTTCCTGGATGAGTTGCCCAGCGAAGATCTGGAGTGGGAAGGCACCGAAGACGTACCGGTAGAGCAGAAGCAAGCGCGCGGCAACACCGCGCTCTCGGATATCCGCAGCCTGCTGGGGCGGTAGCACATAGAGTGCAGAAACAAAAAAGCCACCCCGAGGGGTGGCTTTTCGCAACGAATCACCTCAGTTGAGCGAGAGAACCCACTCGGCCAGAGTCGTGGCCTCTTCTTCGCTAACCGCGTTCGGCGGCATGGGAATCGCGCCCCACTTGCCACTGGAACCCTGAGTGATGCTGGTAACCAGGGTGGCAACGGCATCATCCTGACCGGCGTATTTGGCAGCCACTTCTTTCAGAGCAGGGCCCACCAGCTTATTGTCTACGCTATGGCATGCGCCACACGGCTTGGAGTTGAACAGCGTTTCGCCCTCGCTACCACCGGCTGAAGCGGTATCCGCAGCATCGCCACCTGCAGGTGCAGCGGCAGCAACGGCCTCCGCACATTCCTCACCTGCCACGCACACTTCACCATAGGGCTGGATACGCTCGGCAATCGCTTCGTTATCCATCGCAGCAGCAAAGGCATTGCCGGCGGTCAGAGCAAGCATGGCCGCAGTGGCCGCCAGAAGTTGTTTCAGAGTCGTCACCTTATACATCCTCATCATGACCATAGGTTCAGCCCAAGTACCATGCCCGGACAATGTGCGCGAGTATACCGGTAAACCCCCGGCCGTTAAAATAGCCTCCGCACAATAGGGACAATGCGTCGCGCCCGCAAAAGAGCTTGCCGCAGGGCATGGACGCCGGACGCATCAATGCGTATTATTGCGACCCTGCAACGCACCCGTAGCTCAGCTGGATAGAGTACTGCCCTCCGAAGGCAGGGGTCACAGGTTCGAATCCTGTCGGGTGCGCCATTTCCTCTCGTTGTAATCACTTTCTCAGCCACACCTCCAGCTGCTCCCTGTGCTCATATCAAGCGTTGTAGGCGAACTGCGGCCGACGACTTGACCGCCCGTGCATCAGGCGCGAGCATGCAGGCATAACAAGAACAGTTTCAGGGAATCATTCATGTCCGCCTTCGAGCGCCGGTGTTTTGCCGTGGCCGTTGTACTGGGGCTCATTTACCTCGCCTTACTTCCACTCCAACCCTACCCGCTCAGCTGGCTGCTCAAGCCAATCCCCATGCTGTTGTTTGCTGTGCTCGCCTGGCGCGCATATCCCGGCAAGATCGGCGCATGTCTGGGCGTGGGATTTGTTGCCGCAGCGGCGGGAGACTTCTTTCTCGACTATGGTGCCCGGGACGGCCTGTTTATTCAGGCGCTGAGTGCGTTTCTGATCAACCAGCTGGCATTTATCGCTGGCTTTGCGCTGATGGCCAGAGGCAAGCCCTGGCTGCGCTGGCGCATGCTACCCGTCACGCTGTACAGCCTGCTGCTCGTCCTGTGGCTGGTTCCCGCCGCTGGGGCCTACCAGATACCGGTAGCAATCTATCTATTGTGCCTTTACACCATGGCACTCATGGCCTGCCGGGTGGAAGACAAGGTAGGTATGCTCTGGCTTGGCGCCATGCTGTTCGTGATTGCCGATTCGTTGATTGGGGTAAACAAATTTGCCCAGCCCTTCACCTATGCCATCCCGGTAATCGTGATCTGTTACTTCACAGGGCAAACGTTGATTGTTTTGGGGGTGTTGCGGGTGAAAAGACGAGGTAACGCTATTTGCAGGTGAGGTAGCTGGGGCTAGCGCACCCCGGCCGCTAGACCGGCTATGTTGACCTACTGCGGAAGCCAGTTCTCTTGGGCCTGCTCGAAGGTTAGGAATTGATACTGGGCGGAGAACTGTTGGGCGTGTTTGTTGAGAAGACGACTGTCATGCTACCGCCAGTTTTGCAGCCTGTTGCCACATAAAACTCGGCATTGGCGTGCGGAGTTCCCAGGTGATGCTCATGGGTTGCGAACCGGTGTGCGACACATAGTAGACCTCGCCGTAGTTCACAAACCCCATCGTGCGAACGTGCTGGTCTTTGGTTTGCTCCCTTACGAACAGGAAAAGCCGTTTTCTGATGGACTCGTGCTGAATGTAGTTTTTCCCTCGGCCGCGTTCCGGGCGGGCGCTGTTTTGCGATTGCCAGTGGAACAGCTGCTCATTTATGGCGTAGTCGTGATACATGGTGGTCGGGGAAAACTGCTTTTCATTTTTGTCCAAGGTGACAAATAGCAGCTCGATGTTCTGATCCTGGATGACATAAACGCCTTCTCTGGAGGCCGGCTGGTGGTCGAAAGTTATCGCACCAAACCCCACCAGAATCTGCTCTCGGGAATAGCGAGCATGCAGGCGCAGTGGTACTTCCTGCAACTCCGGCATAGAGGGCTGCGCATGCTTGGTTTGCGCTAACTTCCAATCAAGTACGTCAATTAGCTCCTGAGTAATTTCCAACTTGTTGAGCTCCGCCAAGCTCTGAGAAAGCGACTCAAACTCCAGATCCGGCCCTGCTTTTTGCCAGAAATCATAATGGCACATCAGCGCCCGACGATTATCTGCCTGACCCCAAACAAAGCCTGCCTGGCACAGCTCTTTAAGGAACAGCAGGTACTGGTGATCGTCACAAATCAAGATTCGATTGTAGACTGCCTTCTTTGCCATTTTGAACGGCGAGCCATCAGCAACGACCTCATCTTTAGCTTTGCTAACCAGCTCCGACCAGCTGACGCGCCTATAGAGCTCATTGAGGTCAATGTGAGGATGCTGTACCAGAAAGTTTCTCAGGGTCAGTGGCTGCGTTGAATGCTGAGGAAACTGGCGAACCAGAGATACAAGGCGTTTCATCGTCAGGGTCGCCTGCCGTATGTTGCTCAGCACCATTTCCTGAGTTTTCCTGGTGAGTTCAATCCGGCAACCCAGCGGCGCATGGGGAAAGCCTTGTTTCAGTTCCTCTGTAATCGATCGTTCAGACTTGCCAACCAGCGCCCTGAATTTGCTCGCAAAGTCGTATTCAGGTCGTGAGTTGCCCACGAAATCCAACACTGTGCAGCAATCTTTGCCATCTGAAAGGCGAAGACCACGGCCAAGTTGCTGCAAGAAAATGGTCAAGCTCTCCGTTGGGCGCAAGAATAACAAGGTATCCACTTCTGGAATATCAATGCCTTCGTTGAAAATATCGACCACACACAAGACATTGATCTGCCCTGAGCGAATGGCTTGCTGCTTCTGCTGCCGCTCATGACTGTTGTCGCTGGTCAGCACATCAGCATTAATACCGTGTAGCAGGAACTGCTGCACCATGAAGTTTGCATGGTCACGGCTCACACAGAAGGCCAAGGCTTTCATGTTTCCTATATCGGTGACAATTTCCAGTAAGTTACGCGTTATATTTTTCACACGGCCGTGGTTGTGCGTGTACAGGTTCGTCAGCTGAGCAATATCGTAACGACCACGACTCCACGGAATACTGCGCAGGTCGGTGTCGTCATCAATTCCGAAGTATTGAAACGGGCACAGGTGCCGACGGTTGATTGCTTCCGGCAACCTAAGTTCAGCGGCTATGACGCCGCCGAAGTCACTGAGAATATCTCCACCGTCATGCCGTTCCGGCGTAGCCGTCAGTCCCAACAGTATCGAAGGCGAGAAGTGCCGAAGCACCGCTCGGTAACTTGAGGCGGCGATGTGGTGCACTTCATCGATCACGATGTAGTCGTAGTAGTCCGGTGTCAGATTCAGTTTATCAAGCTGGTTGTTTAAGGTCTGGATAGACACAAACAACTGGCGGTAATGATCAGGTAGCTGGCCACCAACCCAAAGCTCACCGAAGGCATTGTTTCTCAGTACGCCTCGATACGCTTCGCGAGCCTGCTTCAGAATTTCTTCTCGATGGGCAACGAATAGAAAATTGGCGTTAGGTGACGTCTTCAAGAACTCGTGAAAATCAAAGGCGGAGATAAGTGTCTTGCCGGTGCCGGTGGCGGCCACCACGAGGTTTCGAAAACGCTGGTGTATATCCCTCTCAACAGAGAGCTGCTCCAGAATATCCTTCTGATGTGGGAAGGGTGTGATATCAAAAAAGTACGATGTTCCGGTGTAGTCCCACCCCATCTGCTGTTTTAGGGCTCGCTTGAGTTTCTCTACACTTTTCGTTTGACCATCAAATCGCTCGAAGTCGTCTGATGCCCAGTAGGTTTCAAAGGTACTAAGTGACTTGCTGATGATGTGTGGAATTTCCTGAGAGGTGATCTTCAAGTTCCATTCAAGGCCGTTGGTCAACGCTGAACGAGAGAGATTTGATGATCCGATATAGCCGGTGTGAAAACCCGAATTCCGAAGGAATAAATAGCTTTTGGCATGCAACCGCTCGCGCTCGGTGTTGTAGCTCAGCATCACTTCAGCGTTCGGCAGGCTGGCCAGATACTCGACAGCCTTGGCGTCCGTCGCACCCATATAGGATGTGGTGATGATTTTGAGCTCGCGGCCACTGGAGGCAAACGTTTCCAGCTCTTTCCGGAAAATACGAATCCCAGCCCACTTGATGAAGGACACCAGCCAGTAAATTTTGTCTGCGGAAAGGATTTCGCGCTTCAGCTCAGACTCCAGCGACAGACCGGCGTTACTGCCTGAGAACAACTCGCTCTGGGTGAGCCCGGTGAGAGGAAATATCTCTTCGACGTATTGCTTTAGGTTAGCTGCAACAGGGTTTTCCAGATCGTATAGGGCGGTGAGGATCCTACCCTGGCTATCAAGAAGATTGTCTTCTAAAAATCCATTGTCCTGGATCTGCCCCTTCAGCCACATTAGCAATTGGTTAGATAACTCAATTTGGCCTTGTAGCCGGTCGTCACCCGCGGGCACTGACTCAATGGCAAACTGGAGAACATTCGACAGAAACCGAGATAACCAAACAGATGCTTCTGCACCGCCAAGTTGTCGCTCGCCGATATAAAAGTGATCCCGATCCAAGCGACTTTCGATGAGTTTTGTAATCAACTGCTCATAAATACCGATCTGCCGCATCATTCGAATTCCATGTTTCGCTAAATTGCTAGGACCTATAAGGTTTAGCGCTCGAGATGTCGCCTATCCGGAAGATGGTCTCCAAGAAACTTGGAATCGCATTCATCCCTCCCTTGATGGGTTGTCGCATTATGCATGCTTTACCCGACCAGAGCAGGCTCGTCTCATGCGCTACGCATTCGATGCAGCCGAGCCACNCTCGTCTCATGCGCTACGCATTCGATGCAGCCGAGCCACGGTAATCGCAACGATATTGCATACACGATCCTACTTTTTCGCTCCCCCCCCACAGCCCATCGGCTCACCCCCCCCAAAAAAAACGAAACCTCCTCCCTTTTCCAGGTCATACAAAGGCAAGCGGCGGCGTTGGGTCGCCAGCAGTATTGCCAGAGAGCGTGATAGTGAAGCGTACCAAGTCCCATATTCCGGTTTTCCTGGCTGCGGCGTGTTTGTTTGCCGCTTCCGTTGTTGCGGCCGAGCCGCTGCGTATTACCCAGCTGCAGCGCTGCGGGGATGTGCTGGACACTCAGCAGCCGACGTTCTGCCTGCAGGCCAGCGGTTTAAGCGGGGGTGACTGGCAGGCCAGGTTGAACGGTGCGCGGATCGAGCAGCGTAGCGGTGCCGACGGGTTGATTCGGTTTCAGCTGAGCGCGGATGATGTCGAAAGCGGTCCGCTGTGGCTGGAGCAGAACGGTGAGACCAGCAACCCGGTATGGCTGAGTCTCGGTTCGAGCTATGTGCTGGCAGCTGGCGACGATGAAGTCGCTGACAATTCCGATGGGCTGACCACCTATCTGAATCTGGTCAGCGTGATTATCGAGGAACAGCACGACGGGGCTGAAGAGGCGCGCCGACTGGCAGATAAATACGACGCCGAGGTAGTCGGCGCAATCCCGCCGCTGAACACCTATCAGCTTCGGTTACCGGCCGGCAATCTGGATGAGCGTGACGCTATGGTGCTGCGCCTTGGGAACGAGGTGAGCGTGGACGCGGTTGTGATCGAAGAGTCCGGGGCGGAGAAAAGTATTGAGCGCGACACGGATACCGCTTCTGCGAAGGAAAATGAGGAGTGGGCATCCAATCGGTTCATGGATGCAGTGAACTTCTATCAGCGTCGGCTGAAGGCGCGCGATGGCAGGATCAAGACTCACCCGGTCCGCCTGGGTGTGATCGAGCGGGATGTGGATTTCGATACCCCGGACTTTGCCGGTTACTCCGGCGATTGCCGCAAGAACACAACCCGCACCTGCGTATATGCCCGCGATGCAGGCAAAGCCGATGGCCACGGCACTACGGTGGCCGGCGTTCTTGCAGCCGGGTGGGACGATGGCGGAAACAGCGGCTTTCTGAGCGCGCTGGACAAGGTCGGGCCGGGCTTTGATGTGATCGTTGATCGCGGGTCGGATGCGGGAATCACTGCCAATATCGCTGCGTCGGTCAATCTGGTGCAGGACGGTGCGCGTGTTCTGAACTGGAGCTGGGGCATTCATCGTGTAGGCGCGATTGATGTTAACGGTGACCCGATTGATTCACTGGTCCGCTCCGGAATTGCCATGAGCGGCTATGAAGAACTGCTCGAAGAATTCTTCCTGTGGCTGCGCAGCGAGCACCCTGGTGTCGTGGTGGTGAACTCCGCGGGGAATGGATCATCCTTTTCCGGGCGCGATGAATACCGGCTGCCCTCGTCCTTTATTACCGACCAGCTGTTTGTCGTGGGCGGTCACCAGCGCAGTGACGAGGATGTCAACGTAGAGGACCCGCAGTACGCCACTCGCCGCAAGGCCTCAAACATCGATATGCGGGTCGATATTACCGCTGCAGCCTGCGTTCAGGGCTCTACTTCAACGCCCCACGAAGAAGGCGCCGAGCACTGCGGTACGTCCTACGCCACGCCATTGGTCGCCGGGTTGCTAGCGGCGATGCTGTCCATCAACCCCGATCTTGAGCCGGACCAGTTACGCATGTTGCTGCGGCGCAGCGCCATGACGATCGGTGAAGAACACGATTTCGAACCGATGGAAGCTGACGACCTGACCGCGCCGATTCTGCCCTCCGAGCGTGGCAATGATTTGAACAATCCTGAGGTAGGCCACTCGGCCAGGCTTGATATGTATAAAGCACTGGATCTTGCGGTGCAGAGTCTGGATAGTGTGCGGTGAATTTGAACGAACGGCCGAGCAGATCTGGAACCCGTGAAGCATTTCGGGCTTTCCAATTGGTATTGTCGAGACCTGTCCCGTGTACGCGACAGACGCTTTGAACCTATCGCGGGATCATCCACTCGAAAACCCGGGCACATAGCTCCCTCGGCCAGCACTTTACGCCACTATTTTTGCCTTCAGGAACACCCATGAGCGAATCAGCCCCTCGCAAATCCCCTCGCCCCCGTTTCACCACTGGTGTAATAGGCCTGGACACTGTTTTGCGTGGAGGCATGATCCCCGCTGCCGTCTATATCGTTCAGGGCTCCCCTGGCGCAGGCAAGACGATCCTGGCGAACCAGGTGTGCTTTCATCGGGCGACTCTCGGCGAGCATTCTCTGTATGTGACCTTACTTGCCGAGTCCCACGACCGCATGGTTGAACACCTGAGCGGGTTGAGCTACTTCGATGAAGATCAGGTGCCAGCGTCGGTCTACTATGAAAGCGCATTCAGCGTGCTGGAACAGGAAGGGCTCGACGGGATACTTCGGCTACTGAGTCGCGAACGCAAAGCCCGCAGCGCGTCGCTGATCGTCCTCGATGGGCTGTTCGTGCTGGAAGAGAGCGTCCACACGGAAAGCGACTTTCGCAAATTCGTCAATAACCTCTCGACCTTTGCCAACCTCACCGACACCACCATCCTGTTGTTGACCAACAGTGCGCGCGGGCCGCATAGCCCCGAATACACCATGGTCGATGGCTGGTTCGAACTCGGCAGGCAGCAGATTGACTACCACAGCCACCGTTATTTTCAGGTGCACAAGTTCCGGGGTAGCGGCTTTATTTCAGGCAACCACATGGCAAGTATTTCCGACGAAGGGATACGTGTGTTTCCTCGACTCGAAAGCAGCCTGGGGCGCGTGCGCGGGCCGGTAACCGACAGAACGAATCTTTCAACGGGTATCCCCAGCCTGGACCGGATGATGGGCGGCGGCGTTCGAACAGGATCTGCCACGCTACTTGTAGGTCCGTCCGGAATCGGTAAAACAACGCTCGGGCTGCAATTCATCGCGCAGTCCGCACCGCACGAGCCGGGATTGATCTTCAGCTTCTATGAAAGCAAAGATGACCTGATCGACAAGGCGCAGTCCCTCGGTATTGAACTCGAGGCCCTGATCCGCGACGGTATTGTTGAGGTGGTCTGGCAACCGGCTACCGAAAATACGCTTGATGAACTCGGCTATCGATTGCTGGAGGCCGTACGTCGGCGCAACGTCAAACGCCTTTTTGTCGACGGCATCAATGCGTTCCAACAGTCTGTGGCATACCCCGATCGGATCGGACGCTATCTGGCCGCATTAACCAACGTTCTCCATACGGAAGGCGTTACCGTGGCCTGGACCATGGAAACCGAGGAGCTGATGGGCGGAGAAATTCGCTTGAAGTTCGGGTCTATTTCGGCGGCAGCTCAGAACATCCTGTTGCTGCGCTACCTTGAACTCGACAGCTCGACCCGGCGCTCGATCTCCGTGGTGAAAGTACGTTCCAATGCCTTTGATCCGGCCATTCGCGAATTCTTCATTACTGAGGAGGGTGTCGTTATTGACGAGCGGTTCCGGCGAATCGACGACGTCCATACCGAGCATGGGCATCCACGCCGGATCCAAGGCGACAAATAGATGAGCCACTCTCAGCTCACCGAAAACACCCCATGCATTCTGCTCGTTGATGACGAACCCAGCATCCTTTTCACGCTAGCGATATTGCTGGAGGAAGAAGGGTATCGGGTAATCAGTGCCGACCATGGGCGCGATGCGCTGAGTCGTCTGGCAGAAGAGCTACCCGACCTCATTATCACTGACTTCATGATGCCCTACCTGACTGGAGCGGAGCTGATCGAGGCGGTGCGCGCTGAGCCGAAATATGCGGGCATTCCGATTCTGATCATGAGTGCTGCGTTACCCGCCGGCATCGACCCTCACGAAATCGCCGATGCCTATTTGCAGAAGCCTGCCGACCTTGACGAGCTGCTCAGCGTTATCAAGCGATTGCTCCAGGCCTGAGGCACCCCGGGCTCAGTACTGCAAAATGCCTTTTCCCGATCGGGCTAATCTGCTGTTGCTTGACATCAACTCAGCGTCAAATATCAACCTTCTCTTTTACAACCCGGTTCTCAGACTTCTATAACGACGGCATCAATCGGCCAGAAATTCAGGCCTTCGCTGATGAGCACACCGTTACTCAACGTATGAAGTTTGCCGTGGTGGATAATCTTGAGCGGTTTACGACCCAGTATGACCGCGCCCGAAGCGATCATCTGGTCGACATAGGCACGCATCTTGGGGTCCTGCCGGCGCTCGGCCCTGGCTCTGGTCATGCTTGATTCCCTGGATCTGGATGAAGACGTAATATTGGCGATATCAGTTCGCCACTATATATCCAAGCATTAACCGTGCCAGTGCTTTTCAACGAAAACCACCAAGCCACTGATGCGCTTCGTTAAACGACGCGTCAGGTGTAGGGCATTCCACAACACGCTCAGCTGCGTACGCAGCGGCCACTGCATTGACGCGACGGTCACTCTTGCAATGTGCGGCTCAGCTCAAACCGATAATCATGCCGCTCCAGCGGTCCGTCCAGGCCAACCTGGTAAGTATCGACTATCACCTGGTCATCATCCATCACCGTCAGCAACCGGAACATCGGCACGTGGTGGTCTTCGTTCGGAATCTTGGTGCGTTCCAGCGCGGGGATATGCAGGTGGTGCACGCCATCGAGCTGTTTGGAGTGGTCGGTGCGGTCCATATCCATGTGCAAATCGCCTGAAATCATGGCGATCAGGTTGGGCTGGGCGCTGATCTCGGCGAAGCCGGGGTGGTGGATGCCCTTGTCTTGGTTTTCCGGGAAGGTGCCGGCGGGGGCGCCGTGGGCCACTAACAATACCGGCTTGGGATGCAACTTCTGGATCTGCTGTTTGACCCAGGCCACGCCCTCATCGTTGAAGTCTCGACCTTCATCCGGTGACGCCATGACCAGCGCCAGTTGTTCGAATTCCATCACGTAGCTTGGACCCTCGATCTCTACCTTGCCTTCATTCCAACGCTGGGCGTATCCCATATAACGTTCGACGGTGGAGCCATGCTCTTCATTGCCCATGATCGGGTAGAACGGCAGGGTCAGGCGTTGCAGGACCGGGGTGACGGCTTCGTACTGCAGCTCGGTGCCTTTGTGGGCTATGTCACCGACGCCGATCACGAAGTCCAGATCAAGGGTATCGCTGAGGTGATTGACGTGGCCGACCGCGGCAGCGAGGCCGGGGAATTCAGCCTTGGGCTTGGGTTCGGCGTCGCCAAGAATGGCGAAGCGCAGTATCGGTTCAGCGGCGCTGGCCTGCGCCGGGGCTAATGCGCTGCTGGCGAGCAGCACGCAGGCGGGAATCAGGGTGCGGAGTTTCATGGTGGTTCCTTATCAAGTGGATAATCAAGCGTGTGGTTTTGAGGCCGTTCATCGAGCTGGTGCTCGACGTTCCCAGGAGTTGCCCCGCGGGTCCCTTGGGCGTTCAGCGTTCCTGGGGGGATCGAGCACCACGGGCCGCGATCGGACTCGACTATTCGGTGCCGGGTACAGCGCCGGATTTCAGCTGCCGATCACCTTGCCCTGGTCATGGGTAATGACAACGGTGGTGGACCGGGGACGGCTGTGGCCGTCGCTGGCGGGATAGCTGATATCGGGATGCTGGACGTTGACCCATAGGGTGCGGTAGTCAGGTGTCCAGGTGATGCCGGTGATTTCCGCCCCCCGCGGACCGACCAGGAAGCGGCGCACTTCCCGGGTCTGTGGGTCGGCGCAGAGCAGTTGATTGCATCCAGTGTTGACCGTGTGCGCCGCCTCTTCATCGGAATCGGTCTGGATCCACAGCCGCCCGGCGCTATCGAAGGCCAGGCCGTCGGGGGAAGAAAAGATGTCGCCGTTAATATTGCCGATCAGATTATCCGGTAGCGGCTGGCCGTCAGCGTCCGTTGCGCCGGGCCGGTCGCCGGCGAGCAGAAACACATCCCACTCGAAATGCGTGGCGGCGGGGTCGGCATTGGCTTCCCGCCAGCGCAGTATCTGTCCGTGCTGGTTATCTGAACGGGGGTTAGCGGCGTCGAGTGGAAAGCGTTCGCCCCGCTCGCTGTTGTTGGTCAAGGTGACGTAGACCTCACGGCTCTCCGGATGCACCGCGACCCATTCCGGGCGATCCATGGGCGTGGCGCCCAATACGTCAGCAGCGCCCCGTGCGTTCAGCAGCACCGCCTGTTGGTCGGCAAAACCATTGTCAGGCGTCAGTCCGTTCGAGCCCCACATCAGCGGCAGCCACTGGCCCTGCCCGTTTGCATCAAAGCGCGCGGCATACAGAGTGCCGCTATCGAGAAGCTGGCGACTGGCTTTGGGATTGGCCGCATCGTGGCGGCCATCGGGTACGAATTTCCACACGTACTCACCGCGGGCATCATCCCCGGAATAGATCGCCATGCGTCCGTCGTCGCCCAGCGAGACGACCGAACATTCACGCCCCAGCCGGCCCATGGCAGTGCGCTTGATCGGTGTACTGTCGGGATCGAAGGGGTCGATTTCCACTACCCAGCCGAAGCGGTTTGGCTCGTTCACATGGCCTAGATAGTTCTGCGCTGGATCCGGTGTCGCATCGAAGCGCGGATCCACCGACTCCCAGGCGTAGTAGGCACTGCTCTGGCCCCGGCCGATGCCGTAGCGCTGATGGGTTGGGCGGGCGGCATGGTCTGCGGCGTCGCGGTTAACGAAGTAGTTATGAAAGTTCTCTTCGCAGGTCAGGTAGGTGCCCCAGGGCGTGACGCCCATGGAGCAGTTATTCAGCGTGCCCGACACCTGCATACCGCTGGGATCACTGGCGGTGCGCATACGCAGATCGCCAGCCAGTGGGCCGCTGATGGCCATGGGTGTCATGGCGCTAATACGGCGGTGCAGGCGCGAGCCAGGCACCCGCTGCCATTGGCCGTCGGCGGCGCGGTGGATTTCCAGCACGCTGACACCGTGGGCAGCCTGCTCCTTGCGCACCTGATCGACCGGGCGCTGACGGCGACCGTCATCCAACTGAGTGAAAGTCAGGCCATCTGTATGCAGGGTGGGGTTGATGTATTCATGATTGATTACCAGCAGGCCATGCTCGTTGGGCGCATCCTCGAAGGGGAAGAAGTGCATGCCGTCGTGGTTATCGCCCGCTTGTAGCAATTGCGCCTGCCAATCCTGGGAGGCGTCGTCCAGCCATTCGGGTGCAGCATCCAGCACCGCATCGCCCCAGCTGAAGAAAGGTCGCGCGCTGTAACCCTCGGCCACCAGAATCTGATCGAACGCCGGCGAGGTCTGCGCGGCGACGCCGGTAAAGCCCAGCAGCGGGCCGGCCAGCTGCACACCGGCGCTGCGCTGGCAACCCAGCAGGCTACCGCCAAACAGCCCAAAGGCAGCTAGCGCCAGTCCGCCCTTGAGCACCTGCCGCCGGCTGCGGCTGATGATGGTATGCAGATCCGCAGCCTCGCTCGGGTTAAGCCGGCGGTCGTCAACCGCCTGCAGGTCGGCGTGATAGTGCTGATGTCCCTGTCTCATGTTATGTCCGTCATTGAATGCGATAGCGAAAGGTGTTGCGTACATCGGATACGGCAACCGCCTGGCCATTGATGATGCGTGGCTGGTAGCGGAAGGACTTGGCTGCGGCCAGCGATGGGCGAATAAACATCGGATCATCGCAGGCGCCCTCCACCACCTGGGGGTCGCTGACCCGGCCCGAACGGGTAACCGTGTAGGACACGGTGCAATCCCCTTCCAGTGCCTGGTCGAGCGCGCGACGCGGATAGGCTGGCGGCTTCTTGCTGATCGGCTGGTACTGGGCGATCTCCGCCGCTTCAGCAGCGCGGCGGGCTGCTTCGGCTTCTGCCAGGGCATTGGCTTCGGCCTGGGCGGCGAGGCGCTGCTGCTCTTCACGGGCGCGTTGCTCGGCCAGCTCACGCTCCTGTTGTTCGCGGCGGGCCTGCTCTTCCCTTTTTTGCTCTTCCCGCTCCTGTTCACGGCGTTGTTCAGCCAGACGCTGTTGCTCCTCCCGCTCACGCTGCTGTTTTTCTAGCCGCTTGCGAGCAATCTCGGCTTGGTCTATCTGCGGCTCGGGGGCGGGTGCTTCGGCGACGACTGGCTCGGGCTCCGGTTCGGGTAGCTGTTCTGGCAACGGGGCAGGCGGCTCGGGTGCCGGACTGGGCATGGTGATCAATTGTGTGACCATGACCGGTTGCGCGGCGCTGGCCGGAGCCTGCGGTGACCAGCTGTTCCACAGCATCAGCAACGCAGCGGCATGCAGCAGACTTGTGCCCAGCGCCGGAACCAGCCAGCGCTCCCCCCGGCGAGACGGGCGTGAAGGGGTGGTGTGTATCGGCTCATTCATTCTTCAGGGCGCCTCGGTTATCAGGCCCAGTCGACTGACACCACCCTGCTGCAGGGCGGCCATGCCCTCTACCACCAGGCCATAGTCGGCATGCTGGTCGGCGCGGATGAACACCTGGGTGTCCGGCCGAGCGACGACCAGCGCGCTGATGCGTTGGCGCATTTCGTCCAGGGACTCGCTGCTGTCGGTGTATTCCTCAGTGTTGACCGTATCGTCTTCATTCCAATGGTAGTGGCCTTGCTCATCAATCGACAGGGTGACTATGTTCAGCGGGTCGTCGCTGGGCAGCGCCTCACTGGCAACCTTCGGCAGTTCGAGCTGAATGCCCTGGGTCAGCATGGGTGCGGTGACCATGAAGATCACCAGCAACACCAGCATGACGTCGATATAGGGCACCACGTTCATATCCGAGTTGAGCCGCGCCTTTTTACGAACCGGGCGCATGGCTCAGCTCCCCTTCCGGTTGTGCATCCGGCGATGCAGGATGGTAGAGAACTCCTCAGCGAAGGTGTAGTAGCGGTTGATCAGACCTTCGCTGCAGGCGGCGAAGCGGTTGTAGGCAATCACCGCCGGAATCGCTGCAAACAGGCCTATGGCCGTGGCGATCAGTGCTTCGGCAATGCCCGGTGCGACCGTGGCCAACGTCGCCTGCTCAGTCTGCGACAGGCCGATAAAGGCATTCATGATGCCCCACACGGTGCCGAACAGACCGATATAGGGGCTGACCGAACCGACCGTGGCGAGGAACGGCAGATGTTTTTCCAGTCGTTCCTCCTCCCGTGCGATGGCGATGCGCATGGCTCGCTGCACGCCCTCCATTACCGCTTCCGGTTCGGTTTCCTGGTGGCTGAGCTGGGCAAATTCGCGGTAGCCGACATGGAAGATCCCCTCCACGCCGGGACTCTCTGTTTCCTGGGCACGGTACAGCTGGCCCAGATCGGTCCCCTTGGTCCAGAAGCTGCTCTCGAACCGCGCCAGCGAGCGGCGCGCCGTGCCCATCAGGCCGCTGCGCTGAACGATGAGATACCAGGAAGCGAGCGAGGCGAGGACCAGAATCAGCATGACCAGCTGTACCAGCAGGCTGGCATCAGTGATCAGGGCCCAAGGTGTCATGGTGTGACCGGTAGTTGGCATAGGTATTTCCCTCAGTCCAGTTGCAGTGCGGCGGCGATGTCCTGCCACGGCACGTATTTGTAGTTCTGGTTGGTTTCCGGCATGCGTTTGCGGCCGTCCTGCACCACCAGCATGCCCTGGCTCCATTGGCCACCGAGGTTGGCCGAGGTCACTTCCAGGCCGTCCGTCTCGGATACGCCGTCGATACCCAGCTGGCTGTTGAGACCCAGGCGGAAGCTGCCACGCAGCGCAAAGGGCGGCTCGGCATCCAGCACCACATAGCTGTCGTTACCCTGGCTGGAGATCACCAGATAGGGATGCTCGGGATGCTGATAGAGGGCCAGGCCTTCGATGTCGGCCTTGATCGGCGCGTCGACGCCGATCACTCGGGTCATCTCGGTGGAGGCATCCTCCCCTGCATCCAGGGCCCATACCGCTGCGCCCTCCTCGCCAACGAACAGGCGCTGGCGCTGATCGTCCATCACGCAGCCCTCCGGCTGGCTGGCCACGGCAAATTCGCGGACCAGTTCGCCGCTGATCTCGCCGCTGCGGCCATCCAGGCGGTATTGCAGGAAGCGCCCATCCTTGTCGTTGGGAATGGCATACAGCGTGCCGTTCGGACCCTGGCCCATGCACAGGCCGTAGATTTCCTGCAATGGCGTCGCAATCTGACCCAGGTCGCGCAATTCGCCCTGCTCGGGATCGATGGCAAACAGATGCAGGCTGTTGTGATCGCGGTTGCTGGCCACTGCCAGGTCAACACGCTGTTCACCCAGCTGGAAACCGCCGCGCACATCGACATTATTCAGGCGACCAACCGACAGATACTGCAATTGCTTGCCGTCCAGGTCGTACACCGCCAGGCCGTTGCGCTTGTCGGTACCCAGTACCCGTGAGGCGCCAGGATTGCTCGGATGCAACCAGATGGCCGGATCATCGGCAGCGTCGCCGACACTGGGGATGGGGTCGGTCTGCACGCTGGGCAGCAGTACCGGCACCGGAGTTTCGGCGGGCCGGGCTGCCAAGGGCGAGTCAATAACGCTCTGGTAGAACGTGCCGTCATCACCGTCGACCATCAGCAGTTGAGCCTGGCCGTCCTGAACGCGCGCAGTCAGTCGCTCCGGCTCGATCACACCTTGCAGCGCAATCGGTGCCAGGCTATTCCAGCCGTCGTCACTCAATTGATAGCTATGCAGCTGGCGGGCGTCCGGGTCCAGCGCCAGCAGTCCACCGGGTATCACCGCCAGACCGGCAACCATGTCCTGAAGGCCGCCGAAGGGCGCAACCATATCCACCGGCTGGCGGCTCAGTTCGGCCTCGGGGTGGGCACCATAGGCCCAGATGCCGACGCTCTCCTCGCTGACATACAGCAGGTGCTGCTGGTCATCCACCGCGCAATGCTCGCTTTTCGGCGGCAGACGCAGGCTACGCACATGGGCGGCAGAACCCAGCAAGCCGTTGACGCTGCCGACCAGCCACTGATCGCCCATGCCTTCTTCACCCACGATGAACAGGTGCAGATTCTGCGACTCATCCTGGTACAGGCACAGGTTCTCGATGCGGTAGTCACTGCTGGGCAACACCAGCTGGCGCTGCACGACCAGGCTGCCGGCATCGGTTTGCAGCAGGTTTGGCTGCTGGCTGGCGGCCTCCGTGGTGGCGATCAGCAGCTGATTGTTCTGGTGGCGGACATCCAGGGTGGTGAAGTTGCCGGGGTGCTGCGCCAGGCGCTCGCCGCTGGCGTCCAACAGCGAGATGCCATCGGCGTCGGCTGCAAGCCGGTTGGCGGGTAGGCCCCCCTCGGTCGCAAACAGATGCCAGGACTCGGCGCGGGCAGCGTTGCCGGGTGCCCAGTGTTCGAGTGCCATGCCAGCTTGGTCTACAGCGATGTGAGTAGGCGCCGCATCGCTACTGTCGCCGGTAGCTGCGGAGCAGCCCACCAGCAGACTGGACAGGGCCAGCGCTGCGAGGGGCTTCAAATGAAATCCTTGGTACATATGCAATCCCGTGCTGTGAGGATGGGGCAGCGCCAGCATGATGCAGGCCGGCGCTGGCGCCGATTCAGAAGTGGGTAAGGGTCAGGCCAATCTTGTAGCTGGGGCCGTATTCCTCGTACTGGCTGTTATAGCGAGGCGAGCCGGTGTAAACGTAATAGGACTCGTCAGTAAGGTTCTGCGCCTCGAAGAACACTTGCAGGTTGTCGCGCAGGAAGTAGCTGGCGCTGAAGTCCAGGAACATCTGGTCATCGACTTCGGCGTCGTAGCGTGCATCCAGCACATCACCCACCTCATACAGGTAGTCGGACTTGTAGTTGGCCGACAGCCGCAGGCTGGTGCGGTCGTTCTCCCAGCCCAGCGTCAGATTGCCGGTGACATCGGATTGGCCGGGCAGGCTGATGCTGCGGCCGCGCATGGCGCCGAGATCCTGGTCAAACTGTTCGATATCCGCGTCCGAACTAGTGAAGGTGGTGTTGGCATTCACCAACAGGCCGTTCCAGGGTGCGGACAACCAGTCGAACTTCTGCGAGTAAGCCAGCTCCAGCCCGTAGACCTTGGCGCTGTCGCCATTTACCGAGGTAATGGCCTCGCTGAATCCGGTGTATTCCCCGGTGCCAGCAATATCGGCGGTGTAGACGAAGTTTTCGATGTCCTTGTAGAACACAAAGGCAGACACAGCTCCGGCGCGGCCCAGGTAGTGCTCAATACCCAGGTCGAAGTTGGCCGACTCCATGGGGTTGAGGTCGGGATTACCGAACTCGGCCTCATCGTCATCCAGCACGAAGCCGGGGAATAGCTGACCAAAGGTCGGGCGCACGACACTGTTGGTCCAGGCGGCGCGGACCTGGGTTTTGTCGTTGAGCTGGTAGATGGCATGCAGACCCGGCAGCCAGTGGTCGTAGGTGTTGCTGGTGTCGTTGGCGACAAACTCACCCTGGTCCAGACCGGTGCCGCGTGCGGTCAGCTCCGTACCCTCGTAGCGCAAACCAGCGATGATGCGCAGGTTGTCGATATCCAGCGTATTCATCAGATAGGCGGCGTTGATGTCCTCTTCGATGGTGAAGTCGTTGATGCGCGACTCCTCCTCATCGTAGAAGTCAGCCCGATCGAGGCCACTGATCAGATCCTTGACCGCGCGGTCGGAGATCTGCGGCCCAAAGCGACCCAGACCGTAGTCGGTAGTGCCGCGGGTAAAGCTGGACAGGTTCAGTTGCTCATCACTGAAGCCCTGCTCGTCGAAGTCCTCGTAGATCCAGACTTCCAGATCATTATCCTTCTCCCGGCGGCTGAGCTTGCCGCCGAAGGCAAGCTGCGAGGGCAGGCCGCTCAGATAGAAGTCGCGGGTCAGGTCGAGCTTGATGTTCCGCTCGGTATCGGTCGTGCGGGTCTTCTCCCACTCCACTTCGTCCAGCGTGAAGTTGTTCGGATCATGGATGTCCTGCCCGGCTTGTAGCCGCGGTTTGCGCCTACCGCCGAAGCCGATATCACTGAAATCGTCATTCCCTGCGAAGGCAGCATTGGCAATCCCGCCGGGACTTTCTTCTCCGGCCTTGCTGTAGCCGGCCTGGGCGCTGAGACCCCAGTCACCTAGCTGGCGTTTGCCGCCGAGCACGAAGCTCTCGACCTCCTGGGTATCTGTCCGCGCCTTGAGTTCACGGCTGAGCTCGGCATCCCCCAGCTCACCAGCCAATTGCGGGTCGGCAAACTCGGTCACCATCCCTTGGCGAACTTCATCGTCCTTGAAGCGGCTATAGAGGCTGCGAAACCAGATCTCGCTGTTTTCATCGGGGCGGTAGTCCAGGTTCAGGCCCAGGCCGGTGCGCTCACGGGTGATGTCGTAGCGGCGTTGCTCCAGTTCTTCCAGCCGGTCACCGTCATCGAAGTCCCAGGCGCCGCCGGTTTCGACGTTGTCTGAACCAAATTCGCGTTCCTGCCAGCTCAGCGCAGCGGCGACGCCGAAGTTATCGACCCCATCACCAATGCTGAAGCGGTTGCTGAAGGCGCCCGACAGTTTGGGACTATTCTCGCCGGTGTTCTCGTCGTGACTGCCTTCAGCACTGAGGCTGTAGAACTGCCCGTCATGGTCGAAGGCCGAGAGGCTTTCGACTTCAATGGTGCCACCCAGCGAGTTGGCGTCCATGTCCGGGGTCAGTGTCTTGACCACCGACAGCGACTGGATCAGTTCGCTGGGCAGCACGTCCATGGCCACCGCGCGGCGGTCATCCTCAGGTGCCGGCACCAGCGTGCCGTTAATGGTCACGCTGTTAAGGTCCGAGCTCAATCCCCGCACCCGCACGAAGCGACCTTCACCCTGGTCTCGTTCCACTGACAGGCCGGGAATGCGCTGCAGCGCCTCGGCCGCATTGTCGTCCGGCAGCTGGCCGATGCCGTCGGCATGCACCACGCTCTTTATAGTGTTGGCGCGGCGCTGGTCGTCCAGTGCCTGTTCGAGCTGAGCCGCCTGGCCAATGACTTCAACCACCTCCGGCTGCCGCTCCTGGGCAACCAGCGGTGCGCTTACAGCGATGGCCAACGCCAGCGCGCTGAGGCGAAATCCGGTACTGCGAGTCGTAACGTTTTGCACAGACATGGTTGGTCCTCCCCTGGAAAAGAATGCGACCGCAGCCGGGCCGTCCTGGAGCTGCACGTTAGGTGGACCAGATGTCAGTTATGTGACGGTTGCGGGGCGAATAGTGGCAAACAGAGCCGATCTTGGGGATAAACGTCAGGGTTTGAGCTGATTTGACCTTGGCGGCGGAGCGGAACCCCCAAGACCAGCGCTGCACAGCTCCCGGTTTACCCAAGGCGCAATGACCATCGCGGCGCCGGGTAGTGCGCAATACGCTGCCAGCATCCCACTACCCTGAGCTGATATGACTCCCCTCCCTGCCACCGGATTGTCATATTCAGCTGGTTAGCTGGCGCCCAAGGAAGGGAGATCACCGTGAAATCCATGTTTGCAACTCACCGCGTCAAGCTCACTGCACTGCTGGTCGCAGCCAATGCGGGTCTGATCCTGCATCTACTGGTGGGGGAGATAAAGCCTGTCTTGGCGTGGGATTGGCTGGATATTGCCGGCGAAGGTGGCTCGGCGCTGCTCCTGCTGTTGTGGACCTGTCTGCTGTTGAAGAGCCGACCGGCAGGTCACGTAACCAACCTGTTGTTCCTGGGCCTGGCGTGTCTGTTCTTCAGTCTGTTCATGGACAGCGTGGATGAATTCGTTGCCCTGCCCGATGTAATAACCTGGGACGGCTGGCTGGAATCAGGCCCGATGCCCATCGGCTTTGTCCTGCTGACCATGGGTATTTTTCACTGGCACCGTGAACAACTGGCAATCAACGAACAGATGCGCAACCGCGAGCGGGTTTTTCGCGAGCATCGGCAGTTCGACAAGGTCACCCCGCTGGGCGACGCCACCTACCTGCGCACACAGTTGCAGTTGGCGCTTAGCGAGGCCGCAGAAGAACACCAGCCTTTATCCCTGATCATGCTGGATATGGACGGCTTTTCCCGGGTGAATCACGGCTACGGCTACGCCGAGGGAGACCGCTTGTTGCAGGTGCTGACGCAACTGATGCTGCTCAACCTGCGCCAGCATGACCTGCTGTGCCGGCTGGCCGGCGACCGCTTCGTGATAGTCCTCCCGCAAACTGGAGAGCGACAGGCGCAGGTGCTGGCCGCCGAACTGAGCGAGGCCGTGCGCAGCCTGGCCTATAAAAGCAGCCGTCACGGCGAGCGCATCAACCTGAGCGCCACTGTAGTGGCGTTGATGGCTCGTGAGGAGCACTCCGAAGCGCTGCTGCAACGCTTGAATCTCACCATGGCCCGGACCAAGCAGAGCCTGACCATGCACAGTGGACGGCAGACCGGATGAACAGCTGGCTGGAGTGCGACACGCGGTTCATCCCGGCACACTTTCAGCCCGCCAGTCTTATCGACCTGGCGCTGGGCCGGGGCGTGAATGTGCATCGGCTGATGCAGGGCACCGGCCTTTTCCATGACGATATTCTTGCCGGCAATCGACTGATCAGCCCGCAGCAGTTTTTACAGCTGATCGCCAACCTACAGCAGCAGATGCAGGCCGACGACACCAGCTTCCTGCTCGGAGAACAGTGGTTACCTGGGCATTACGGGGCGGCCAGCCACGCCCTGCGCCACGCAACCAATCTGCATGAGGCACTGGAGCGGCTGGTACGCCTGCAACCGCTGCTATGGCCGTTACTGCGCCTGCGCCTTCGAGTCGACGAGCATCATCTCTGGCTGGATTGGGGCGACAGTTTCGGAGCCGGCAAGCAGAGCGTATTTTTGATCGAGGCAGGGATGGCCGCGGTGACCGGCATGAGCCAGTGGCTGTCCGGCCAGCGTCTGCCCTGGACGTTCCACATGGCCCATGCACAGCCGCGCTATATCGAGCAGTACTGGGTGCATCTTGGTGAGCAACTGCGCTTTAACAGCCCGCTGAATCAGATGTGCCTGCCACGAGCCCATCTGCACCAGCCCTGGAGAAGCGCTTCGGCCACCGCCGGGCAAGTCGCCGAACGCGAGGGCCAGACCATGGTGGCGGGGCTACCAGCACCACGGAGTCTGCTGGATGCTCTGCATGATCACTTCGTAGCGCAGGTTCGCCAGCCACTGCGCCTGGAAAGCGTGGCCGAGGCCTTCGACATGAGCCCGGCAACCTTGAAACGCAAGCTGCAAAAGCATGGCACGCATTTTCAGCAGCAGCTTGACCACGCTCGCTCCAGCGTCGCCCTGGAGCTGTACCTGAGCCGTGGGTATTCAAGCGAAGAGGTCGCTGACTATCTCAATTTCAATGACCGGGCCAATTTTCGCCGCTCGCTACGTCGGTGGACTGGGCTATTACCGGGTGAGCTAAAGGATTGGTTGAGCAGGGCATAACCGAAATACGCGGAATCCAACGGAGTGCTGGCGATAGATCTGGACGAGCTACAAACAGAAGGGTGCTATAGGCCGAGCGGCCGGCAGCCCTAGATCAGCCAACCTCGGTACCCTGTCGCTATCGTTGCGCTTGCTTCATACTTCGAGTTCGTGGCCCGTTCATATCGGCTGATATTTCAACGATCAATAGCGCCCTGTACAGCCAATCGGCTCGATGGGTAGCGCGTCAGGAAGTACGTTTAATGGATATTCTGTTTTTCTGGCCGACGTTCGCCATTTTCATGCTGGGGTTCATTCTGATCGGCATTGGCTTCAGCCTGAGAGAGAAACCGGCCGGTATTGCGCTGCTGTGGATGGGTACGCTGTGCATGCTGGCGCTGGTGTTTTATCACGTGAGTAACGCGGTGGCTCTCTGAAACAGTCCCGCCGGCAACGGAACTGATCGGTCAGATGTAGCCGTACTACCACATAGCAGCAGACGCCCACTCGGGCACACCTTATGCGGCCGTTATCTATTCAGGGTCAGCAGCACCGCACTGGCAGGGCCTACAGCGACAGTAAAAGTACCGTCCTGTGCTTCGATCAGCTCTCGATACTCAGTGCCCACCGGGCGGCCGTCGGGGCTGCCGTCAAAGGTTTGCCCGCCGAGAGTGATGCCCTGCTGTGCTTCGAAGGACGGCGCCAGCAGGCGCTTCACTTCGCCGATGGCGTAACCGGGGATGGTTACCCGAACTGGACCTGACGCGGCTGGGTCCTTGTTGATCAGCGCGAGTGAGATCCGGTTGGTGTCAGGATCGCGGGTAGCCCAGGCCTTTACGTTTACATCACTGGCCAGCGAGATCGGCAACATTTCTGCCTGGTTGCTTGCCACTTCGGCGAAAAACAACATGCCGTAATATACCGGCAGCACTTTTCTCAGCGCGTAACCGGTCGGGAATCGCGCATCAGCAGGCGGCTGAGCCTCGGTGTCGGATGCCTGATATTGCGCCTCGGGAACATCAAACAGAAACGCGCCATACAGATCCCAGCTATGCGTGGTGTTCCAGGTATTGCTGTGCACATTGACCCCGTTGATGCCTGCATAGGCGTATTCAAACAGGGCGTCTGCGGCCCACAACGTAGCTTCGAAGGCGTCGCTGACGCCCGGCTCGCCCGCGCAGGTGATCGAGTTCATCTCGGTCAGGCGGTACGGCTTGGCCATCTTGGTAGCGACCTTGATGTAAGGCTCGGCGGCCTCGCGGTTGTCAGTAACGGCATCAGGCTGCAACAGGAACCCCGGCTGGGGATCGCCACCGCAGGCAGAGCTGCCGCCGTTATAGGCGTGCTGACTGACGATGCCGATGGTCTGATGCTCCTGGGTGAGCAGTCGCTCCAGCTCCAATGGCGTACCGAAATCCGATGCCTCAACGAGGGGAAACGGCGCGCTACCGGCGAATCCGGCCATCGATGGAGCCATCAGGGGCGGGCCGCCGGGAATGTTGCTCATGATCTGGCGGGCAAAGAAGCGGAACTCGCCCATGTAATCTTCAAAATCATAGCCACTATCGCGATGGTCGTTGTGCACGAACAAATCAGGCTGGTTGCCCAGCTCGAGTGCCTCGATCGAGCCGACCGGCATCTCCTGCACATAGGTTCGCGCCTGCAGCGCTGCCAGCCCGGGCACACCGGCACCCATGTTAAGCCCCATGAAAAAGGATACGCCCTCCCCCGCAGCATTCAGGTCGCGCGCAAGCTGCGCCATGGGGGTGACGGTGTTCGGCGCCGGTTCGCCAGTACGGTCGGTACTGCTGCCGCCGATACGCAGCGATAACGGACTGCCGCTGCGCTCGATCAGGTTGGTCAGCAATTGACGATAGATGGGGTTGGTCCCGATTGCCGGGTCGCCCATCATCATCTGCGCCTGCCCCCATTCATGGGACAAGCCGAGGAATCCCTCGGGAATACGTGGCCCGGTCTGTTCAGGATCAATCGAGACATTCGCCAGTACGCTGGGGCCTTCGTCGACGTTGACGGTCACCTCATATTCAACGGGCTCGCCCTGCGCGTTAATGGCAGACAAGGTATAAGTCGTGGTCTGCGCTGGCGCAACGATCGCAGAGGATTCGGGGGTAGCGGTCAGTTCACCCAGCTTCACAGACTGAACATTGCCAAGCTCCCAGGCGAGCTCGGTCGTCTGACCTGCGGTAATGGATGTTGGCGATGCGGTGAACTGCTGAATGGCGCCGACCGTTTCAGCCGGGGCATCCGGCCCGCTGGCGGCGCATCCGGCCAGCAACATCGCACAGCAGGCCGACATGGCTATCTGCAGTGTTGAGCCTGTCTGGCGAGATGCGCCAACTGTTGCCTGGCCGCGCAGCAAGTCCCGTGTGCCAGTCTCGTCCATAGTCCTTAACCCCTTGGGAATATAAAAATCACAATAACCACTCGATCGGCAGTATGGAGAGTATCAACACGCCAACGCGTCTTAATAAACCGGTGTGCGGTTCGCTGTCATAGCGCCGCAGCTGATCGCCCCGCTGTTCTATCCAGACGAGTTGGCCATCATCGTCCAGCTGAACGACATAGGCATTGGCGGGAATACTGGTATCGAAGGCGCGGCTTATCTGCCTGGCCATCGTTGGGCTATCAATGACAAAGCCTAGCTCAGTATTCAGGTTTGCCGAACGCGGATCAAAATTGAACGATCCAACGAATATACGATCACGGTCTACTGAAAAAGTTTTCGCATGCAAACTGGAAGCAGAACTGCCGAAGGGCCCAACGCTTTCGTTACGTTCCGCTTGCGGCGACATCCGGCGCATTTCAAACAGCTCTATTCCGGCGTTGAGCAAATCCTTGCGGCGCTTGGCATAGCCTGCATGCACGGCGGTGACGTCAGTCGCATTCAGGGAATTGGTCAGTACCCGAACGCTTACGCCCCGGGCTACCAGATCAGCAAAAGCGTCAACACCTGAAGCGGTGGGTACGAAATAGGGGGAAACCAGCGCAACTTCAGTAACCGGGTCATCCAGTATCTCGCCCAACTGATGCGTCAGCAGGCCTTCACCTTCTAACGCGCCTTGTCCCTTGGCCGGATCATCGCTGACCATGCGGGTCTTCGCCCACCCCAGCTCTAGTGCACCATCAAGCAGCTGGGCCATGAATTCCGATTGCTGTACGGCTTGCAGATACACCGCACCCATTGAACCTGCTTGCGGTTGTAGCGACCCTTCAGTCAACTTTTCCAGCTGATGGTTCCCCACCGCGGGCAGGATACCTTCCACCGGATAAGCCGATTCACTGGCCCAGTAACGATCGAAATCGGTGCCAACGTCCCCGACTATCGGTCCCACTGCCAGCACATCCAGATCTGCGAATAGCACGCCTTCCGCTGCGCCGAAATACTCATCCCCGATATTGCGCCCACCGACAATGGTCGCCTGCGCATCGGCGGTAAAGGACTTGTTATGCATGCGCCGATTGGCGCGTGAAAAATTTGTCAGAAAGCCAATCCACTTGGGACTTCTGACCGCGAAAGGATTGAACAGACGTACTTCGATCTGCGGATGCGAATCCAATGCAGCCAACTCGGTATCCAGGCCCGCCGTACCGTTATCGTCAAGCAACAGGCGCACCCGAACCCCACGCTCCGCCGCGTCATGCAAGGCGTCGAGCAAAAATCTGCCACTGTTGTCGTCATGCCAGATGTAATACTGCACATCCAGTGTGCGCTCTGCTGCCTGCGCGAGAAGCATGCGCGCAGCAAATGCATCGTAGGGGTTCGCCAGCGGATAAATACCACTTTCACCAGGATGCGCGTCGACGCGAGGAGCAATCGCCTGTCCCAGGCGCGTTTCGCGGGCATCTGCTGCCAATAGGACAGAAGAGACGCTACGCCCTTCGAGGGTTGGCAAGGAACATCCGGCGAGTAGGCCAGCACTGCAGATCACCAGCAGCACGCTGGCAACATTCCCCAACCTCCGCCAGCTTGGATACGCCATCAGCTCAAACGCAGCGCCGGACTCAACCTGAGCATGTCGAGCACTCCGTCGACCAATATTGGAGCTTTGTCCGGCAGATCGAGACCCTCCGGGTTCATTAGCCATTGATCAATGGTCCCACTGATAAAGCTATGCACGCAGCGGCTGGCAAGTGCAGCATCCAGATTGGCCGGCAACTGCCCCTTGGCCATGGCGAGGCGCACTGCGCTTTCGGTATTTTGATCACACAAGCTGCGGAAATCCCGAATGCGCTGACGCAAGCCGCACATTTCGTCGGTATATTCACACTTGTGAAAAATGATCTCATTGATACGTCGGATTCCAGGATCAAGCGCTACACGCTGGAATATCGTCACCAACAACTCCCGGAGCCGTCCAAGGGGATCGGGTTCGCCCTCGTTTCGGCTAGCTTCGCCGAGTGGTTGCAACGGCATGTGAGCCGTTTCCAGCAGCGCAGCCAGCAGTTCGGTTTTATCTTCGAAGTGCCAGTAAATCGCGCCACGCGTCACACCGGCAGCCGCCGCTATCTCGGCCAGCGAAGTGCGCGATATGCCCTTTTTATGGAAGCATAATTCCGCCGCCTGGATGATCTGGCTACGGGTTTCCTGTGCTTCCTCTTTTGTGCGTCGAGCCATGTGGCGATCTCGCTTGGTGCAGGATCTTCGGCCCTTTTATTGCAGGGGCAACGAGGATCAATAATGTTAACGAAGCTAAAAACGCTTACAAACATACGCGAATGTAAGTATATTGTCGCCCATTACCGACCAGTGCCCTTTCGGGCTGGTTTAATCATTTTGTGCAATTGTCCATGGGGTTCATTCATGCCAGCCAAGCCAGCCCGCGCAGCTCTGCTTCCGGTCCTGCTCATCGCCGCGTTGTTAAGCGCCTGCGGAAACGAAGAAGAGACTGCTCCCTCCGCTGCCGAGCAGGCGACGCCTGAGGTCGGCATTGTGACGCTCGAAGCCGAGCCTTTCACCCTGACAACCGAGTTGCCCGGCCGCACTGCGGCTTATCGGGTAGCTGAGGTCCGGCCCCAGGTAAACGGCATTATCCAGAAGCGTCTGTTCAAGGAAGGCAGCGATGTGAAGGCTGGCGACCAGCTCTATCAGATCGACCCGGCTATCTACGAAGCCGCACTGGAAAGCGCCAAAGCGGCCCAAGCATCAACCAAGTCGCTGGCCGACCGCTACGATGTGCTGGTCAAGGAAAATGCAGTGAGCCGGCAGGCCTATGACGAAGCCCGCGCCTCAAACATGCAGGCCGAGGCCGCGTTGGAGCGCGCCCGTATCGATCTGCGCTATACCAAGGTGCTTGCCCCCATTTCAGGACGGATAGGCCGTTCCGCTGTGAGCGAGGGCGCCCTGGTAAACAATGGCCAGGCGGCCGCCATGGCGACTATTCAGCAGCTGGACCCGATTTATGTCGACGTTACCCAGCCAGCGCGGGAGCTGTTGCGTCTGCGCCGCGACCTGGCGGCGGGCCGGCTGGAGCGCGCTGGTGACAACGCCGCCAAGGTCAACCTGACGCTGGAAGATGGCACGGTTTACGAGCATGACGGCACCCTTGAATTTTCCGAGGTGTCAGTCGACGCGGGCACTGGCTCGGTAACCCTGCGCGCCGTATTCCCCAACCCCGACAAGATCCTGCTCCCCGGCATGTTCGTTCATGCAGAATTGATATCCGGCACCCGCAGTGAAGCCATTCTTGCACCACAGCAGGGCGTAACCCGCACCCCGACAGGTGCTGCCACGGCTCTGGTGGTCAACGACCAGAATATAGTCGAGCTGCGCAATATCCAGGTAGACCGTACCGTCGGCAACCTGTGGTTGGTGAGCGAAGGCCTCAATGCAGGTGATCGCCTGATTACAGAAGGCTTCCAGTTCATCCGCCCCGGTGCCGAGGTCAAGGCCGTTCCTGCTGGTAACGTTGACCAGCCGGCACCGCAACCCGGTCAGGAAGGTTAATCATCCATGCCACATTTCTTTATCGACCGACCCATTTTCGCCTGGGTTATCGCCCTGGTGATCATGCTGGCTGGGGGGCTGTCTGTTCTCAGCTTGCCGGTCAACCAGTATCCAAGCATCGCACCGCCCGCCGTGCGGATTTCCGTCAGCTATCCTGGCGCCTCAGCGCAGACCGTGCAGGACACGGTCGTCCAGGTGATCGAACAGCAGATGAACGGGATCGACGGACTGCGCTACATCAGTTCGCAGAGCAACTCCGACGGCAGCATGCAGATCAACGTGACCTTCAACCAGGGCACCGATCCCGATATTGCCCAGGTTCAGGTACAGAACAAGTTGCAACTGGCAACGCCGCTTCTGCCGCAGGAAGTACAGCAACAGGGTATTCGTGTTACCAAGTCGAGCAGCAACTTTCTGATGGTAGTGGGTGTCGTCTCGACTGATGGCAGCCTGACGCGGGACGATCTTTCCGACTATGTCGTGTCCAACATTCAGGACCCGATCTCACGTACCGATGGTGTAGGTGACTTCCAGGTGTTTGGCGCGCCCTACGCCATGCGCATCTGGCTGGACCCCGCCAAGCTGAACAACTTCGAGCTCATGCCATCGGACGTCAGCGCGGCGATTCGGGCGCAGAACGTGCAGATTTCGTCCGGCCAGTTTGGCGGCTTGCCGGCGGTGCCCGGCCAACAGCTGAACGCGACCATTATCGGCAAAACGCGGCTGCAGACCCCCGAGGAATTCCGCAACATTCTGCTGAAGGTCAACAGTGACGGCTCGCAGGTCCGCCTGGAGGATGTCGCACGGGTTGAAATGGGTTCGCAAAGCGCAGCCATTACCGCGCTCTATAACGGCATGCCTGCCACGGGCATCGCGGTCAACCTGGCCACCGGCGCCAACGCGCTGGACACCGCCAACGCGGTCAAGGAGACGATCGCAGAACTCCAGCCGTTCTTCCCGCCGGGCATGGATGTGGTCTATCCGTTTGAAACAGCGCCGGTGGTGTCGGCGTCGATCGAAGGCGTGGTGCATACGCTGTTCGAGGCGATCGTGCTGGTGTTCCTGGTCATGTATCTGTTCCTGCAGAACTTCCGCGCCACGCTGATTCCGACCCTGGCTGTACCGGTGGTACTGCTGGGTACATTCGGTGTGCTGGCGGCCTTTGGCTTCAGCGTGAACATCCTGACCATGTTCGCAATGGTGCTTGCCATCGGCCTGCTGGTGGATGACGCGATCGTCGTGGTGGAAAACGTCGAACGGGTCATGGAAGAAGAAGGTCTGCCACCGGTCGAGGCGACCCGTAAGTCCATGACCCAGATTCAGGGCGCACTGGTCGGTATCGGCCTGGTGTTGTCCGCGGTATTTGTGCCCATGGCTTTCTTCGGTGGCTCCACCGGGGTGATCTATCGCCAGTTCGCGATCACCATCGCGTCAGCCATGACCCTATCAGTGCTGGTTGCGCTGATCTTTACGCCTGCGCTCTGCGCCACCATGCTCAAGCCCATCCCGAAGGGCTCGCATCAAGAGAAGCGCGGATTCTTTGGCTGGTTCAACCGCACCTTCAATCGCGGCGTGAATCGATACGAGCGGGGCGTGTCCTCGATACTGCGTCGCAAGGCCCCTTATCTCCTGCTGTACGTGGTGATAGTGGGCATCATGGCGCTACTGTTCACCCGCCTGCCTTCAGCGTTCCTGCCGGACGAGGATCAGGGCGTCCTCTTCGCCCAGGTGCAAACGCCGGCCGGGTCGACCGCCGAGCGTACCCAGGCGACCGTGGACCGGATGCGTAACCACCTGCTCACGGAAGAAGGCGACATCGTCGAATCTGTGTTTACCGTAACCGGGTTCAGTTTCGCCGGACGAGGCCAGAACTCCGCCATCGCCTTCGTCGGTCTCAAGCCCTGGGATGAGCGCCCAGAGCCGGAGCAGAGCGTCTTCGCCCTGGCTGAGCGCGCGCAGCAGGAATTCAATACGTACCGCGATGCCAAGGTGTTTGCTTTTGCTCCGCCTGCCGTTATGGCGCTGGGCAACGCGACGGGTTTCAATTTCTTCCTGCAGGACAATGCCGGTGTTGGGCATGAGACCCTGATGCAAGCACGCAACCAGTTCCTAGGGATGGCTGCAGAACATCCGGTGCTCACCGCCGTGCGGCCCAACGGCCTGGACGACGAACCGCAGTACCAGCTGATTGTGGACGACGAACAGGCGCGCGCACTGGGCGTATCGCTAAGTGATGTTAACGCTACCCAGTCAGTCGCCTGGGGTTCCAGCTACATCAATGACTTCATCGACCGTGGCCGAGTCAAACGGGTCTACGTCCAGGGCGAAGCCGAAGCACGCATGAATCCGGAGGATCTGGACAAATGGTTCGTGCGCAACAGCCAGGGTGAGATGGTGCCGTTCAGCGCCTTCGCCACCGGCGAATGGATCTACGGTTCACCAAAACTGGCACGCTACAACGGCGTTGCGTCCATCGAAATCATGGGCGAGGCAGCTCCCGGCTACAGCACCGGTGATGCCATGGCAGCGGTCGAAGAGCTGGCCAGTCAATTGCCCCCCGGCGTAGGCGTTGCCTGGACAGGCCTGTCCTTCGAAGAGCGGCTCTCCGGCGACCAGGCACCCATGCTGTACGCGTTGTCCTTGCTGGTGGTCTTCCTGTGTCTTGCCGCGCTATATGAGAGCTGGTCGATCCCGCTGGTCGTATTACTGGTAGTGCCGCTAGGCGTGATCGGTGCATTGCTGGCGACCCTGGGTCGCGGCCTGTCCAATGACGTGTTCTTTCAGGTCGGGCTGCTTACCACGGTCGGGCTGACGGCGAAGAACGCCATTCTGATCGTCGAGTTCGCCAAGGATCTGCATGAGCAAGGCATGAGCCTGGTCGATGCGGCGGTTGAGGCCTGCCGGATGCGTTTGCGCCCGATCATCATGACCTCGATGGCATTCACCCTCGGCGTGGTCCCCTTGGCATTGGCCAGCGGTGCCGGTGCCGGCAGCTCGCATGCGATCGGTACCGGTGTTATCGGCGGCATGCTTACCGCAACCGTTCTGGTCATATTCTGGGTGCCGCTGTTCTTCGTTATGGTGTCCTCGGTATTCAGTCGCCGGAAGCAGGACGAACCCGACAGCGAAGCTGCGACCACCGAGGAGCCTGCACAGTGAAAAGAACTTTATTAAGCGTATCGCTGGCAGTCACGCTCAGCGGCTGCTCGATGATTCCTGATTTTCAGCGGCCCGAGTCCCCGGTAGCAAACACCTGGCCTCAGGGCGACGCCTACTCGGCAAGCACCAACGAACACACCGCCGATCTGGGTTGGGGTCAGTTTTTCCAGGACCCTGCGCTACGTGAGTTGATTGGCATAGCCCTGGAAAACAACCGCGACCTGCGTATTGCCGCGCTGAATGTCGACGCGACGCGCGCGCTGTACCGCATCCAGCGTTCGGATCTGTTTCCCTCGATCAGCGCTGACGGCGGCGGCAACCGCAGCCGTACGCCGGCGAGCCTGAACCCAGGGGGCGAAGCGGGCATCAGCAGCCAGTACAGCGCCACCCTGGGCATTGGCTGGGAGCTTGATCTGTTCGGCCGCCTGGGTAGCCTGCAGGAGCAGGCCCTGGAAGAATATCTGGCCACCGAAGCGGCCCAACGCAGCGTCCAGATCAGTCTTATCGCCGCCGTGGCGAATACTTATCTGACCTGGCAGGCAGACCAGGCGCTGCTGGAGATAACCCGAGGCACTCTGGAAACCTACGACGAAAGCCTGTCGCTGACCCAGCGCAGCTTCGATGTCGGTGTGGCGTCATCGCTGGAACTGACCCAGGCTCGCACCGCCGTGGAAACAGCGCGTAGCAGTCTCGCGCGTTATACCCGTCTGGTGGCTCAGGATCGCAACGCACTGGCCCAGTTACTCGGCCAGCGCATCCCCTTCGCGGGCGTGGACCCGATCGACCTGCAACGCAGCTATCTCACGGATTTGCCGGTGGGCTTGCCGTCGGAGCTGTTGATCAACCGCCCGGATATCGTCGAAGCTGAACGTCGCCTGCGCGGTGCCAACGCCAATATTGGCGCGGCACGGGCAGCCTTCTTTCCGAGCATCAGCCTGACCGGTGCGGCGGGTAGCGCCAGCAGTGATCTGGACGGGCTGTTCGAAAGCGGTTCGGATTACTGGAGCTTCTCGCCAAGCATCAGCCTGCCGATCTTCAACGCCGGCCGTCTGCGTGCGAACCTTGAGTATGCAGAGATCATTCGCGACGCCCGCGTAGCGGAGTATGAGCGCTCCATTCAGGAAGCCTTCCGTGATGTATCGGATGGCCTCGCTGCACGCGATACCTATGTGCAGCAGGTAGAGGCTCAAAGTGATCTGGTGGAAGCCAGCGAAAGCTACTTCCAGATTGCCGAACGTCGTTACCGTACCGGTGTGGATAGCTACCTCACCCTGCTTGATGCCCAGCGTCAGTTGTTCACCGCACAGCAGCAGCTGATCGGTGATCGTCTGGGCCAGCTGGTCAGTGAGGTCGAGCTGTTCAAGGCGTTGGGTGGTGGTTGGCAGGCTGAGGTTTCAGCCACGCAATGAGGTGACCCTTGCCGGCCCTAGCTTCAGCTAGTGCCGGCGGGGCGCGTCTTGTCTGAACGATCAACGCATCATGCGGCTGACTGTTCGGCCTGACGCTCCAGTTCGGCTTTCAGTTCCGGATCCAGTTTCAACTGCCGCGCCAGCTCGTCCAGATAGGCGCGCTCCATATAGTTCTCTTCGTCCACCATCAGCAAACTGGCCAGATACATTTCAGCGGCCATTTCCGGCGTGCCGGCGGCCTTGGCAATCTCGGCCGGATCAAGCGGTCGACGCAACTCCTGATCGAACCAGTTCTGCAACTCCCGGTCCTCAGTCAGTTTGTTGATTTCTCCTTCGATCAATTCCCGTTCGCGATCATCAACGTGCCCGTCCGCCTTGGCCGCACCTATGACCGCACGCAGGATGGCCTGGCTGTGCTCTTCAACCTGTGGCGGCGGCAGCCGATCAATTGTCCGGGGCTCCCCCGCCGAGCTGTTGCCGGTACGTTGTTGCCAACTGCCGTAGGCCTTGTAGGCAATGACACCGAGGGCAGCCAGACCGCCGTAGGTCGCGACCTTCTTGCCGACCTTGCGGGCCTTCTTGTTGCCCATGAGCAAGCCTATCGCCGAGCCGCCCAGGGCGCCTCCGCCGACGCCAGACAACAAACCGCCCAATGGCGAGTCACTGCGCCCGGCGGATTGCGTGGATGATTTCGCGCCGGCTTGCCCTTGCAGCAGATCGGAACCGGACTTCAATAATTGATCGAGCAGACCACGGGTAATCATGAGTAAAGCCTCAAATTCAGGGGGTTTAAACCAGCTGCAGCGCCAGGCTGCCGCCAGTCTGAAGGCAGGTCGGGAGTTGCTGATGCTCTGATAGACTCTGGCTCAGAGGAGCGGTTCAGGCGATAACGTATCTGCTAATTGCCGCATAATGGCACCTTGCCCTACCCTGATGATTGGCTGTTCAGCCGGGATGACCCGCAGGAGGTGGTTAGCGCCTGTCGCATGATGATCCAGGCGCAGCTGCGACTCGCCCCGCTATGTCAGCGTTATCTGGCCGATGCGCTGGCGCAGCTTGCCCAGGATACGGAGCTGGAATCGCTATTGAATGGGCTGGTCGGCGATCGGCCACTGCCCTGGGCACTTGTCGCACAGGGCAATCATTTGCGCAGCAAAGGAAGGCTCGATGAAGCGCAGGCTCTATATGAAAAAGGTATCGAGCTGTTCCCGATGCTACCCGCCCTGTTTGATGGGCTGTCAGCCATACATGACGCACGTGGCGATAGCCTCGCTGCTCAGCAATACCTCGAGAAGGGAATACGGATTTCGACCCACGCGCTGCAACGTCAGGTAGAGCTGGGCAAGCTGGCGCGGCGCAACGAGGATTATGCCCAGCCGAAAAACGATCCCGCTTTGATTGCCCGCTCAAATCTGCTGCAAGGAAGCGCACTGGCTAAAAAATGGCCAGAAGGGCGAAGCGGAGCGCTATGCGCGCTCCGCGATACAGCTGCACGCCGGTATGCGCGACGGCCAGCTGGCGATCGCCATTTGTGACGACGGTGAAGGCTATCCTCCGGCGATGATCGAACGGCAATCGGAGTATGTGATGGGCATCGATCTGAGCACCGGTAGCACCGGGCTCGGGCTGTACTTTGGCGAACGCATCGCCCGGCTTCATCAGCGCAACGGGATACAGGGTCGTATCGAGTTAAGCAATGACAGTTCCCTGGGCGGCGGCAATTTCCAGATCCTCTTGCCCTGACTCCCTGATTGCTTATGATGCGTCAACAGCGCGGTTGTTAGCGGTTTCCAGAGTATCCGGCTCCGACTACTCTCGGTAGTCAGCATTCAAGCACGCCGGAGAATAACAACATGTTCGAACGACACTACGATGTCTGGCCCGCCCTGGTTCCGCACTTTCTCGACTTGCCCAGAACCAACCTGTACTGCAATTTGACGGTGTCTGCGCTGCGCTACCCGGACCACCCAGCCATTCTCTACTACGGCACCGAACTCAGCTACCGCGAGCTGGAGCATCAGGCGCAGAGCCTCGCGGGGCACCTGCAGCAAAACGGCGTGAAGGCCGGCGACAGGGTATTGCTCTACATGCAGAACAGCCCGCAGTTTGTGGTGGGCTTTTATGCCATCTTGCGCGCCAACGCGGTGGTCGTGCCGGTCAACCCGATGAACCGCCGCGCCGAACTGGAATACCTGATCACCGATACCGAAGCCGACGTTGCCCTGTGCGGCCTCGAACTGCTCGACAACGTCACCGGGTTACTTGAGGAAGGTTTGCTGCGCCACGTAGTCGTTAGCGCCTATAGCGAATATGTCATTGAACCGCCGGTCGCAGAGCTGCCCGATGCGGTAAAGCTATCCAGTGAGATTCCGCGGCTGCCGGGTCTGGTGGCCTGGCAAAACGCACTCGCGGCAAACCACGTCCCTGGCCCGCTAACAACCGGCCCGGACGACCTCTGCGTGATCCCCTACAGTTCCGGCACCACCGGCAATCCCAAGGGCTGCGTCCATACGCACCACAGCGTCATGGCGACAACCGTGTACTGTTCGGTATGGGGCAACGCCCAGCACCACAGCGTGCAGCTGGTGTCTGTGCCGCTGTTTCACGTGACTGGCATGCAGGTGTGCATGAACAGCGCGATCTATATCGGCGGCACTCAGGTGATCATGACCCGCTGGGATCGCAAGACCGCCGCACAACTGATCGAGTGCCACCGGATCACCAGCTGGCGAAACATCTCGACCATGGTGGTGGATCTGCTGTCAGAGCCAAGCATCGACGACTATGACCTGAGCAGCCTGCAGTCCATAGGCGGGGGCGGGGCAGCCATGCCGGCCGCGGTGGCAGCGAAACTGGAAAACAAGACCGGACTGCAGTACTCCGAGGGTTATGGATTGTCGGAAACCATCAGCGCCACCCACATGAATCCGCCCCAGGCGCCCAAGCCGCAGTGCCTGGGCATACCGATCATCGGCGTTGATTCACGGGTCATCAGTGTCGATACGCTGGGGGAGCTCGGCCCGGGTGAAAGCGGTGAAATCATCATGCACGGCGAGCAGATATTCCAGGGCTACTGGCGACGTGACGAAGCAACCGCAGAGGCCTTTATCGAACTGGATGGCAAGCGTTTTTTCCGCTCCGGCGACATCGGCTATTACGATGAAGAGGGCTATTTCTTCCTGGTTGATCGGGTCAAACGGATGATCAATGCCTCTGGCTTCAAGGTCTGGCCGGCAGAAGTCGAATCGCTTCTTTATGGACACCCGGCGGTGCAGGAAGTCTGCGTGATTTCAGTACCCGACGAGCGCCGCGGCGAAACCGTCAAGGCGGTGGTTGTCCGCGCTGCAGGTCAGCAGGCGAACACAGAAGATATCCTCGCCTGGTGCCAGGAGAACATGTCCGCCTACAAATGCCCCAAGCTGATCGAGTTTGTGGACAGCCTGCCGAAATCGCCTACAGGAAAGATCATGTGGCGAGCACTGCAGGAGCAGGAATGGAGCAACGCAGGCTGAGCCGCGCTTCATCGGCCTATACTGATGCACCCTGGTTGGAACAGCACGGCGGGAGCTGAGCCAGCTCCCGCCAGCCAGCCAGTTAGTTAGTTAGTTAGTTAGTTAGTTAGTTAGCTAGCTGTCTGCGGCGGGAAACCAGTGTCGGGTGCGGTTGGCAAAGGCCACCAGCGAAAGCATCACCGGCACTTCAACCAATACCCCAACCACGGTGACCAGTGCTGCACCGGAATTCAAACCGAACATGCCAATGGCCACCGCTACCGCCAGTTCGAAGAAGTTCGATGTTCCGATCATGGCGCACGGCGCCGCGACGTTGAACGGCACCTTCCAGAGTTTCGCTGCGGTATAGGCGAGCGCGAAAATACCGTATGACTGGATCAGCAGCGGAACCGCTATCAAGGCGATCAGCACCGGTTGATTGAGGATAACCTGGCCTTGAAATCCAAACAGCAACACCACCGTTGCAAGCAGACCCAGCACCGAGAGCGGCTTGACCCGCGCGTTAAAGCGCTGCAGCGATTGCTCGGCTGTCTCAGGGGAAACGCCCGCGCTGAGTCTGACCCGCGTGATGATTCCGGCTAACAAGGGAATCACCACATACAGCCCCACCGACAACAACAAGGTCGCCCATGGAACGTCTATTTCGGTAACGCCGAGCAACAGCGCCACGATTGGCGCAAAAGCGAAGACCATGATGACGTCGTTCAGAGCCACCTGAGCCAGGGTATAGGTGGCATCGCCCCGCGTTAGCTGAGACCAGACAAACACCATGGCCGTGCAAGGCGCTGCGCCGAGCAGAATCAGCCCCGCGATGTACTGACCCGCATTGGCAGGATCAATCAGATCAGCGAACAGGTACTCGAAGAACAGCACACCCAACAGCGCCATGCTGAACGGTTTGATCAGCCAGTTGACCGTGAGCGTGATGACCAACCCCTTGGGCCGCTCGTGCAATCGACGCAGGCTGGAAAAGTCCACCGAAACCATCATCGGATAGACCATAAACCAGATCAGCACCGCCACGACGAAATTCACCGAGCCGTATTCAACCGCTGCCAACAGCTCGACGGCGCCAGGAAACAGGCTGCCCAGTACAATGCCTGCGATGATGCCCAGGGCTACCCAGAGCGATAGATAGCGTTCGAACGCAGAAATGGCCTGCGGCACGTTACTCATGGGATACTCCCTGTGGATTACATGGCCCATCCGCAGCGCAAAGCGCGCCATGTTGCTGTACCTTTTCAACCGTTGGCCGCAGCCAGCCTGATAGCAGCTCCAGGCCGTCCGGGGTCAACGAATAACACACATGTGGCCGCTCTATTTCGCCACACACAATGTTTGCCTGCTTGAGAATGCGCAAATGCTCGGACACGGTGGACTGAGCAAGGCCAAGCGCTTCAACAATCTCGCCACCGACGCACACGTGGCGCTTCAGAAGCAACTCTACTATACGCAGCCGTGCCGGATGACCCAGCGCGCGCGCAACTTCAGCTACCTCAACGAGAATATCCTGCATATCGGTTTTCATCGGAGCCCCAGCGGAACACTGAACAAGCATGACAGTCTCTTATCGTATATCGTCGTTTGGCGATAGTACCCGCGGAACGTCATTGTGGAAAGCAGGTGACCGGCCCAGTTTGGTGCTCTAACACGCGAGATTCCATCGAATCTGTCGCCCGCATGGGTGAATCTTTTGAACCCTAATTCCTTTACGCTACTCGCGCGATTACTAAGGGCTAGACACATATGGAAATGCTGATTGGACTTATCGGCCTGGCAGTGCTGATAGTCGTTTATGTTCGACGTTTTTTGCTTCGCAGGGAAACTCCACCGCTACAGGCGGCTACCTTTGAAGGGGAAATCTTCAAGGTGGGCAAAGCTGCAATCGCCAAACGAGCCAGCGGTCACACCCGATCCAGCGTGGTGGTGGTGCACGGCTTTGCCGAAAATTTCACCTACTTCAGCCGCTATTACGCAGCACCTCATCTGGAGCTGATCAAACTCAGCTGCGCCGATTATCATCTACCTGTCGAGAACCCGAATTACGTGGCTGCAGAATGGACCTTCGTTCCCAAGCATCAGCCGGGAACGATTGCCTACGATGCGGCGGTATTGAATCTCGCCATTGAGCACCTGGTAAGCCACAGCTCGCTGCGGGTACATGGCCATTCGCGCGGCGGTGCGGTAGTGCTGGAGGCGGCACGCCAGCGTCCAGACCTGTTCGTCGACGCCGAAGTGATCCTAGAAGCGCCGATGTTGCCGCAGGCCCGGCCGGTCCAGCAGATCTCGCCAATCATCGCCTGGCTGCTGCCGTTTTACCTGGCAGCCTGGCAGCAGCAGCCTATCTCGGATAAAAATCGCTCGCGATGGGGCTCGCTGGAGGATCCGCACAAGCGTGACCTGGTTATGGGTTTTCCCTTCAACGCCCGGCACCTGTCGACGATGGTCACCAACATACAAGACATGGCGGACTGGACAGCGTCCACCGGCCCTGATATTTACCGCCATGTCCGTTGCGGCGCTGTGCTGGTGCCTGCAGAGGATCGTATTCTGGACACCGCTTCGATGCGTGTCAGCGCCCAGCAAGCCGAGAATCTTCAGGTTATTGAGATAGAAAATGGGAGCCATTTTGTGATTCACGATCACCCGTCTTCAGTCCCGCCGGTCCTGCAGGCCTGATGAGTTACAGTTTCGAACCTGTCGGACAGGTCCATTCGTGTTTCCGGGAAAAGTTCGGCATTCCTCGCCAGCCCGCCCTGGCGCCCGCTTCACAAGCCGTCATCGAGTTACTTCCGCCCTATCATCAAGCCGAGGCAACGGAGGGGCTGGAGTCGGTCAGCCATATATGGATTCTGTTTGTTTTCCACGCCGCACCATCCGGTGAAGCGCACCTGAGAGTGCGGCCACCTCGGCTCGGCGGCAACCGTAAAATCGGCGTATTTGCCAGCCGGGCAACCCACAGGCCAAACCCGATCGGTCAGTCGGTAGTGAAACTGGACGCTGTAGAACCAGGCAGGCTGCTGATCTCCGGGCATGACCTGCTCCACGGCACGCCTGTACTGGACATCAAACCCTACGTGCCATACGTCGATGCCGTAGCCGGAGCGACCAATGCGCTGGCATCGGCGGCGCCTGGTTTGATCGAGGTGCAATGGTCCTCGGAGGCACTGGCTCAGGCACAGGAGCATGCCAGCCGGTTAGAACAACCGGTGGTCGAACTGGTGGAACAATGTCTGGCGCAGGATCCCAAGCCGGCCTACCAGCAGCCCGGACCGGACCGCCAGTACGGCGCTCTGTTCTGGGATTTCAACGTCACCTGGCATTACCCTTCAGCCGACCGCATTCGCGTGCTCATGCTGTCAACTGCATCCGCGTGAGATGGCGTGCTCTGCGCTTCTCACCATGCAATAATCGCCTTGACTGAAACCTACGGAGCGTCCAACTGATGATCGATCTGGGCCATGTCGTCCTGCTGATTCTGGCGCTCTGGGCCGGCACCTGGATATGGCGGGGCATGGGCCTGCGCGACCGGGCGCTGAGCCTGGTACGCAGCCATTGCAGCAAAGCTGACGTTCAGTTGCTGGATGAAAGTATCGCATTGGCCCGACTCAGGCCCGGTCGCAATCGCAGCGGACGCATCGGACTGATCCGCCGTTATGGTTTCGAGTTTACTGTCACCGGCGAACGGCGCTATCCGGGCTACATCGAGCTTCACGGCGCGCAGCTACTCAATCTGGAGCTGGCGCCTCATCCGTTCCCCGGGAAAGGGCCGGACGAACCGCCGTCTAACGTCCACTACCTACGCTAGGACAAGCACTGTTCCACACTGGGAGAAAGCGGTGTAAGTGCCGCTTCGTTCCACGTGGAACCTGTCGGAAAGCCTGCCATCACAGCATGACAGGCTGAGAACGATTCGACAGATCCTCAGGCGATTTTGCTCCAATCTGTACCCTGATCGCGCCAGCGCTTCGACTACCACCTTCCAGGGCGTGGCTATGCTTGAACAGATCCCTACCCACCTTATCGCCGGCCCATTGGGGTCAGGCAAGACTACATTGATCCGACATCTGATTTCCGAGAGACCGGATGGCGAGCGATGGGCCATTTTAATCAACGAGTTCGGCGAGGTAGGCATTGACGCGGCGTTGCTGCAAAACGATGACGATGGCGTAAGCCTGGCAGAAGTGCCCGGCGGATGTTTGTGCTGCGTGAACGGCCTGCCCTTCCAGGTCGGATTGAGCCGATTATTGCGTCGTACCCGGCCTGATAGACTGTTCATAGAAGCTTCGGGGCTCGGACATCCTTCGACTCTCCTGGCGCAGCTTCGCGGATTCCCATGGAAGGACGTGCTCGCATTGCAACCCATGTTGATGGTGCTGGATGCCCAGGCTCTGCATACCGGTAGAGAGTTGGTAGATGCTCAGCGTTCAGCCCTGTCGCAAGCAGGACTGCTGATACTCAATAAATCGGCCGAACTTGGCATGGCGGATCGCAAAGCGATTCTTTCCAGGCTCCAGACTATTCCGCCGGTTTACTGGTGCCAGCACAGCCAATTGCCGTGGGAGAACGTGCCGCGGCAAACCGAGCCGTTGTCTATCGCGCCTGGTCTGGATGATTTGCCCGATGCTCCCGCCGGGCCAGCTACCCTTTGGCGCAGCGTGGATGACTGGCACTGCCGTCAGTCCAGTCGCGATGTCTGGTACAGCATCGGCTGGCAGATTCATCCTGCGCAGCAATTCAAACGTGAAGCGCTGGAGGATTGGCTAAGCCGGTCAGACTGGCAACGTGCCAAGGGTGTTGCGCATACCGAGGATGGGTGGATGAGCTTCAACGGTACAGGGGGAAAATCTCTGAACTGGCAACCCAGCCCCTGGCGGAGCGACAACCGGATCGAATTGCTGATGACGCAAAGGCCAGACTCTCAGCAATTGGAAAGCGGCTTGCAAGCAGCGCGGCGTAAACAGTAAGGTTGGCTTTTTGACATCGCCGATACCCTATGAAGTCGATACTGCTTGCGCCTGTTCTCCTGGGCATCATCGTTGAAGTTCATGCTGGCGCCTGCTTGATCGAATCTGACGACGGTCATGAACCGATACGTTTGTGTCAGGAAAACATGACCATCCCTCAGAATCTCTTCGAGAACAGCTTCTGTCAGCCGGATATCCCCGAACGTAGCTTCAAGATTGAGATGGTCGATACCTGTCCAACCGGCGCCTATGGAATCTGTGAAGGCTCCCGTACGGACGGGGTCGGCTACCAGCAGTCCATTTATTACTACTCAAACGCCAGCGATGCGCCTGTACTGAAAGCGTATTGTGAGAAGATCAGCCGGGGCAGATGGGTTGAGCCGAGGGCTCAATGAGATTTGACGCGCTGGCATCGACGAGCCGGGTTCATCGTACAGGCGCTGGCTGTTCAGAAAGGGGGCCGAGATCCAGGAACATGCCCGACTCAAGCTCCAGCCGCGCTGCTGTCCCGGCTGCGACCTCAATGACAAACCGCACGGGGCGTTCCACCCGATAAATCTCGCAGGGCGTGTCCTCACACGGCGGAACATCGGCAAAGACTTTCATCAGTTTGCTTTGATCATCGACAAACAGCAGATCGAGGCTGATCAGCATGTTGCGCATCCAGATTGCCGGCGTGGTGTCGGGCGGAAAGTCGAACAACATCCCTTCATGGGGCGCAAGAGATGCCCGCCCCATCAGCCCCTGACGGCGACTTGCAGGGTCATCTACCACATCCAGGTAAAAACGTTCGCCCCCCAGGGTCACTTCCAGAGGGTCGGCGTGGGCAGCGGCCGTCGCAGACAGGATCATCAGGGGAACCACCAGCCACATCCAGAGATTTTTCACAGGGTGTCCTTCAGCAGGTTCTAATAGACCACCGTCGTCAGATACAACCGCTCCTGTTCGCCCAGGTCGGTAAATTCGACGCCGGTGGTAACCCGTCCTGAGCCTGCGTCATCTTCCTGGACGGCGCGCACTTTTGCTTTGACCGTCACGTATACCTCCATCCCCGCAGGGTTAACGCGAAAGGACAGTTTCAACTCATCGCTTTTTTGCGCAAAAACAGCAGGAGAAATCATCCGCGCCCCGCCAACGCTCAGGTCGGCGATCTTCCGGCGCCCCATTTCCGGCGACATCCAGCTTTTCCTCTGCAGGTGAGCATTGGCTGGCTGTCAAGCATCCGCGATTGTTCGACTATGATCCGTCCTTCGGCATCCGTTACGTTCCAGGGCAGCGGTGCTCCAATTGCGATTTCATCTTCTTTAAGCGGTATCAGCAGCACACCACGTCTCCAGTCAGGGCCGGCTCAGAGACAGGGTAACCTGAGAATGTAACAGCAGGGATAGCGTTTAGCTATCAACCGACAATGCAATGGTCCGCTCAATCATACAGGTCCGCACGGGTCAACGGCAGGAAATGTCCGCCGTCTGCGCGCGGTTTTACGGCCAGAATCTGATGCAGGTTCATCCAGTTGCGTTTGAAGCCATAGGCACAACCTGCCAGATAAATCCGCCAGATCCGCAATGTCTTGTCCGGGACGAGCTGTGCCGCTTCTGCAAGGCGCTCTTCGAGGTTGCGGCTCCAGTGCTCCAGGGTCAACGCATAGTGCAACCGCAGGCTTTCGACATCGACCACTTCCAGTCCTTGGTCACTCATGTTGGCGATGGCTGTGGCTAGGTGTGGCAGTTCTCCGTGCGGAAAAACATAGCGGCCAATGAACTTGCCCGCGCCCCGGCTGACAGGCCTGCCATCGACATGTCTGGAGGTTATGCCATGGTTCATGGCTAACCCGCCGGGCTTGAGTTGCTCGAACAGGATGCGAAAATACTCAGGCAGATTGGCGTGGCCGACGTGTTCAAACATGCCGACGCTGACCACTTTGTCAAAAGAACCATCTGGCGGCAGGTCCCGATAGTCCAGTAACTCAAGCTGGATCTGATCGGTCAGCCCCTCACGGCTGATTTTTTCATTCGCCAATTCAAGCTGCGATCTGCTGAGGGTGATGCCGTGTACCTGGACCCCGTAATGCCTGGCTGCGTGTCTGGCCAATCCGCCCCAACCACAACCGACATCCAGCAGACGTTCACCCGGCTTGAGTCGCAGCTTGCGACACAGATGGTCCAGCTTTTGAACCTGCGCCTGGGCTAGCGCGTCGTCAGGCTTTCGGAAATAGGCGCATGAGTACACCATTTCCGGGTCCAGCCAGAGTTGGTAAAAGTCATTGGAAAGATCGTAATGGTAAGCAATGGCCTCGGCATCGAGCTGTTTATCGTGCGCCGTGCGTTCCGGAGGACGCTCCGATGCTTCACCCAGCAGCCCCTTGCTTAACCTGTCGGCCACTTCAATCACATCCATTATGTTTCCGCGCACTTCGATTCGCTGGTTGATATATGCCTCGCCGAGCTTGTCCAGGCTCGGCTCCTGCAGCTCTGCCAGCAACGAAAGATCATTGATCTCGAGCGTGACGGTAGGCGCCGGGCCCAGATCCATGCTGGGTCCGCCCTTGATCTCGACCCTCAGGGGCAATTTCAATCCGCTGAGGGTTTGGGATAGCTGCGCAAACATCCGGAATATCTCCTGGCCAGGTTGGATATACCCTTTGAATATAGATTAGCCTGCGGAAATATCTATTTATTGGGCTGCCGCGAACAGGTGAACCGCACTGGCGGCCTAATGACGGACGCAGTCCGGTTGCTGGCAGGAACAATGACCTGAGATGGTCGACAGGCGTGCATGGCCTGGAGGAAGGATGCCGCTGCGCTTGTACAACAAGGAACAGGCGGCCCGCACCCTATCAGGCGCGAGCCTTCTGATCATTTTTTGCGGGTCGGGCGCTTCCAGTCTTCGATATTGCGCTGGCGACCCCGGGCAACGCCCAGTGATCCCGCAGGAACATCGCCGGTGATAGTCGACCCGGCTGCGGTAGTGGCTTGGTCACCGACGCTGACTGGCGCCACCAATGCCGTGTTGGAACCGATAAAGGCTCCCTCACCAATCAGCGTCATGAACTTGTTCACGCCGTCGTAATTGCAAGTGATAGTACCGGCGCCGACATTAGCGTTTTTGCCGACTCGCGCATCCCCAACGTAGGACAGGTGGTTGATCTTCGCGCCCTCACCCACCTCGGCCTTCTTGGTTTCGACAAAATTGCCCACCTTGGCCGTGCGCTGAAGTACTGTGCCGGGTCGTAGCCGTGCGTAGGGTCCGACGTCGCAGTCTTCACCAACCAATGCGCCGTCCAGATGGCTGAACGCTTTGATGACTGTGCCCGCCTCGATATCACAATCCTTGAGCACGCAGTTCGGTCCGATATGAACGTTGTCACCGATGTTTACGCGGCCCTCAAGCACCACGTTGATATCCATGAAGATATCCCGCCCGACCAGGACTTCGCCACGCACATCCAGACGTGCCGGGTCCGCCAGGGTGACCCCTGATTCCATCAGCCGCGTTGCTTCCTTTCGCTGCCAGGCGCGTTCCAGCACGGACAGCTGTTGCCGATTATTGGCACCCATCACTTCGAGCTCGTCGCCTGGCTGGGCTACTTCGACGGCAACCGACTGCGAGACAGCCAGGGCGACCACGTCTGTCAGGTAATATTCGCCCTGGGCATTGTCATTGGACAGGCTACCTAGCCAGTCAGCCGCCTTGCAGCCGGGCAGAGCCATGATGCCTGTGTTGCCTTCGCTGATGAGCAGCTGCTCGGAGCTGGCGTCTTTCTGCTCGACGATCGCCTGTACCTGCCCCTCTGAATCGCGAACGATACGGCCGTAACCCGTCGGATCTGCCATCTCCACGGTCAGCAACCCAAGGCTACTGCTGCCGGCTTGCTGACTCAGCCTGTTTAATGTCTCGCTGCGTAGCAACGGCACATCACCGTAGAGCACCAGAATCTGATCGGCGGCCGAGATGTGGGGCAGAGCCTGTGCTACTGCGTGGCCGGTACCCAGCTGCTCGCTCTGCATAACCCAGTTGATATCCGCAGCGTCCAGCTCCTCGCGCACCCGTTCAGCACCATGACCGATCACCACGTGAATTTTCGCCGGTGACAAATTCCGGGCGCAATCGATAACGTGGCCGAGCATGGGCTTGCCAGCGACCGGATGAAGGACCTTCGGCAGAGCCGAGCGCATACGAGTGCCTTGTCCGGCAGCGAGGATGACTACGTGCAGATTCATTGATCCGTTCCTGGGATGTGTTATTGACGAGGGGCAATGATAGAAGCCGCGAGCTGACAGTCGCAAGCAACTCCGATAAAGGGATAGTGATCAAGGGCGATCAGTTCACTGATGCCAGAGGGAGCGTGCCTGGCTTGAGGGGTGTTTAACGAACAAGAAAAAAGGCAGCCGAGGCTGCCTTTTCCGGGCTCAGCGGTTGTTGACCGCTGGGCCGCCATACTTCTTGCGAAGCTCCTGCACGGTACGCAGTTGCGCAGCGGCCTCGGCAAGTCTTGCAGAAGCGGAGCCGTAATCGAACTCGGCACCTTTCTCGCTAAGCGCAGCCTCGGCAGCTTTCTTCGCCTCAACGGCGGCTGCCTCGTCGATGTCACCAGCACGGATAGCCGTGTCGGCAAGCACCTTGACCATGCTCGGCTGGACTTCAATGAAACCACCGGAAATGTAGAACACTTCCTCATTGCCGTCCTGCTTGATAACCCGTACCGGGCCAGGCTTGAGATCAGTCAGCAGCGGCGTGTGACCGGGCAAAATACCCAGATCACCCATATTGCCGTGTGCCACGACCATTTCCACCAGGCCGGTGAACAGCTCTTCTTCCGCGCTGACGATATCGCAGTGCACTGTCATAGCCATTTCATTGCCTCGGTTATGCGCCCGCTTGCGCGGGCGCTACCATTACATTTTCTTCGCTTTCTCGATTGCTTCTTCGATGCTGCCGACCATGTAGAACGCCTGCTCGGGCAGGTGGTCGAACTCGCCATCCAGGATGCCTTTGAAAGCACGAATGGTGTCCTTCAGCGAAACGTACTTGCCAGGCGCACCGGTGAAGACTTCGGCAACGAAGAATGGCTGCGACAGATAGCGCTGGATCTTACGAGCGCGGGCTACCAGTTGCTTGTCTTCTTCGGACAGCTCGTCCATACCCAGAATCGCGATGATGTCCTTCAGCTCTTTATAGCGCTGCAGAACATACTGAACGCCACGTGCGGTGTCGTAGTGCTCCTGACCGATAACCTGCGGGTCAAGCTGACGAGACGTGGAATCCAGCGGGTCAACCGCAGGGTAGATACCCAGCGATGCGATATCACGCGACAGTACCACGGTCGCATCCAGGTGGGCGAAGGTGGTGGCTGGCGAGGGGTCAGTCAAGTCATCGGCAGGTACGTATACCGCCTGGATGGAGGTGATGGAACCCTGTTTGGTGGAGGTAATGCGCTCCTGCAGAACACCCATCTCTTCGGCCAGTGTCGGCTGATAACCTACCGCAGAAGGCATACGACCCAGCAGTGCCGATACTTCGGTACCGGCCAGGGTGTAACGGTAGATGTTATCGATGAACAACAGTACGTCACGGCCTTCGTCACGGAATTTTTCGGCCATGGTCAGGCCAGTCAGGGCGACGCGCAGACGGTTACCCGGCGGCTCGTTCATCTGACCGTAAACCAGCGCTACCTTGTCCAGTACGTTGGAGTCCTTCATCTCGTGATAGAAGTCGTTACCTTCACGAGTCCGCTCACCCACACCGGCAAATACGGAATAACCGCTGTGCTCGATGGCGATGTTACGGATCAGCTCCATCATGTTCACGGTCTTGCCGACACCGGCACCGCCGAACAGACCAACCTTACCGCCCTTGGCAAACGGGCAGATCAGGTCGATAACCTTGATGCCGGTTTCCAGCAGTTCATTCGAACCTGCCTGCTCGGCATAGGAGGGCGCCTGGCGGTGAATACCCCAACGCTCTTCTTCACCAATCGGGCCCGCTTCGTCAATCGGGTTACCCAGCACATCCATGATCCGGCCCAAGGTCTTGATACCCACCGGTACAGAAATGGCAGCGCCAGTGCTGCTCACGGCCAGGCCGCGCTTGACACCTTCGGTGGTACCCATGGCGATGGTGCGTACGATGCCATCACCCAGTTGCTGCTGGACTTCCAGGGTCAGACCCTTCTCGTCAACCTGCAGCGCGTCATACACATTCGGTACGTCTTCGCGTGCGAATTCCACGTCGATGACGGCGCCGATGATTTGAACGATACGTCCGCTACTCATGTTTGGTTCCTCTAAGTGGTATGAAACCGTAATCGCTAGACCGGGTCGCGTCAGACCGCGGCGGCGCCGCCGACGATTTCCGAAATTTCCTGAGTGATTGCTGCCTGACGCGCCTTGTTATAGATAAGTTGCAGGTTATTGATGATGTCCCCTGCGTTATCCGTAGCGCTCTTCATGGCAACCATTCGGGCAGCTTGCTCACTGGCATTGTTCTCGATCACCGCCTGATAGACCTGTGATTCGATATACCGCACCAGCAGTCCGTCGAGCAGCTCGCGCGCGTCCGGTTCGTAGACATAGTCCCACTGCTTCTGCAGTTCTTCCTTGTCAGCCGGAACGAGCGGTATCAGCTGCTCTACCTGGGGTTGCTGCACCATGGTGTTAACAAACTTGTTGGATACCAGAAACAGACGATCGATACGCCCTTCATGGTAACCGTCAAGCATCACCTTAACGCTGCCGATCAGGTCATTCAGTGTCGGTTGCTCGCCGAGGCCATTGATGGCCGCTACCACGTTACCGCCATAACTGCGGAAGAACGCGGCGCCCTTGCTGCCGATAACGCACAGCTCGGTCTCAACGTTGCGGTCACGCCACTCTTTCATATTCTGAACCAGCGCCTTGAACAGGTTAGTGTTCAAGCCACCAGCAAGACCACGATCCGTGCTGACCACGATATAACCCACCCGCTTGGTTTCACGCTCTTGCATGAACGGGTGGCGATACTCCGGGTTGGCATTGGCCAGATGGCCAATTACCTGACGGATACGCTCAGCATATGGACGGCTGGCAGCCATGCGCTGTTGAGCTTTGCGCATTTTGCTGACCGCCACCTTTTCCATGGCGCTGGTGATCTTTTGCGTACTTTTAATGCTCGCGATCTTACCGCGAATCTCTTTTGCGCCTGACATGTCACACCTCTGAGGTTATCCCGTGGCTGCATCGCACGATACGGGATGCGACCTGCGTCGCACCCCGCAATGGGCTTACCAGCTCTGGGTCGCCTTGAAGTTCTCGATGCCAGACTTGATACCGGCTTCGATCTCGTCGTTGTAGTCGCCCTTCTCGTTGATCTTGGCCAGCAGATCGGCCTTGTCACGCTTGAAGTAAGCGAGCAGCGCCTTCTCGAACGCGCCGATCTTGCTCAACTCGACGTCGGTCAGGAAACCTTTTTCCGCGGCGTACAGGCTGATAGCCATATCCGCGACTGACATGGGCGCGTACTGGCCCTGCTTCATCAGCTCGGTAACGCGCTGACCATGCTCAAGCTGCTTGCGGGTCGCTTCGTCCAGGTCGGAAGCGAACTGGGCGAATGCTGCCAGTTCCCGGTACTGAGCCAGCGCGGTACGGATACCACCGGACAGCTTCTTGATGATCTTGGTCTGAGCAGCACCACCCACACGGGATACCGATACACCGGCGTTCACCGCAGGACGGATACCCGAGTTGAACAGGTTCGACTCAAGGAAGATCTGACCGTCAGTGATCGAAATCACGTTGGTCGGAACGAAGGCGGATACGTCACCCGCCTGGGTTTCGATCAGCGGCAACGCGGTCAGCGAGCCAGTCTTGCCCGTCACAGCACCATTGGTGAGCTTCTCGACATACTCTTCCGAGATGCGCGAGGCGCGCTCAAGCAAGCGGCTGTGGAGATAGAACACGTCACCCGGATAGGCTTCACGGCCCGGCGGACGACGCAGCAGCAGGGAGATCTGACGATAGGCAACAGCCTGCTTGGACAGATCGTCATATACGATCAGAGCATCTTCGCCACGGTCACGGAAATATTCGCCCATGGTGCAGCCGGCATAAGGTGCCAGGAACTGCAGCGCAGCCGGATCGGAAGCAGAAGCAGCGACAACAATGGTGTGACCCATTGCGCCGTTTTCTTCCAGCTTGCGCACCACGTTGGCGATGGTTGAACGCTTCTGACCAACCGCGACGTAGACACACTTGATGCCCGAATCTTTCTGGTTGATGATCGCGTCGATCGCCATGGCGGTCTTACCGGTCTGACGGTCGCCAATGATCAGCTCGCGCTGGCCGCGGCCGATCGGAATCATCGCGTCGACTGATTTGTAACCAGTCTGGACCGGCTGGTCAACCGACTTACGCCAGATCACACCAGGAGCGACTTTCTCGACCGCATCAGTCAGCTTGGCGTCAATGACACCCTTGCCGTCGATCGGGTTACCCAGCGCGTCTACAACGCGGCCGAGCAGTTCGGGGCCGACTGGAACTTCCAGGATACGACCTGTGCACTGGGCAGTCATGCCCTCGCTCAGGCCCAGGTAATCACCCAGTACAACCGCACCGACGGAATCGCGCTCCAGGTTCAGGGCCATACCGTACAAGCCACCGGGGAACTCGATCATTTCGCCGTACATTACATCAGCTAGGCCGTGGATACGCACGATACCGTCAGATACGCTGACGATCGTGCCTACATTCCGGGCCTGCGAAGTCACATCGAGTTTCTCGATGCGCTGTTTGATAATTTCGCTAATTTCGGAAGGATTCAATTGCTGCATGCCATGTCCCTCAAATCAGGATTTCAACGTTTCGGCCAGCTTTGCAAGCTTGCCGCGGACCGAACCGTCGATGACCAAGTCACCCGCACGAATCAACACACCGCCAATAAGGGCCGGGTTGATGGTCACATGGGGAGTTACTGTGCGGTCTAACCGCTTCGACAACGCGGTAGCCAGCGTTTTCTGTTGATCGTCATTCAGTTCGAAGGCGGTTTCCACCTCCACTGCAATGCTGCGATCGTGTTCCGCCTTGTGCTGCTCGTAGAGCTCGGCGATAACCGGAATCAGGAGCAATCGATCGTTATCAGCCAAAGCCCGGACAAAATTGCCGAACTCCGCGTCGAACTGACCTTCGCCAACCATGAGCAGGTCTTCAGCCTTGCGCTCTGCGGTCACTGCCGGATTGCGCACCCTATAGCCAAAAGCTGCATCGGAGACCACCGCACCCGCCAAAGCCAGCATGCCTGACCAGGCATCCAGCTTATTGGAGGATGAAGCGACTTCGAAAGCAGCTTTTGCATAAGGTCGAGCTAGCGTATTAGTAGTAGCCATAGCTCGCCTCGCTTAGAGTTGTGAGGCCAGTTTGTTGACCAGCTCACTGTGGGCCTTGGGATCCACTTCGGATTCCAGAATCTGCTCGGCACCCTGGATAGCCAGTACGGCAACCTGGGCACGAAGTTGATCCTTGGCGCGGTTCATTTCCTGCTCGATTTCGACCTTGGCAGCCGCAATCAGGCGCTCACCCTCGGAACGTGCCTGCTGTTTCGCTTCCTCGACAATGAGGTTGGCACTCTTGTTGGCCTGCTCGATGATCTGAGTAGCCTGTTCCTTGGTCTCACGCAGAGTCTGGGAAGCCTTTTCCTGGGCCAGGCCCAAGTCACGCTGGGCGCGGCCAGCCGCATCCAGACCTTCGGCGATTTTTTTCTGGCGTTCCTGCATGGCCTGGGTAATCGGCGGCCATACGTACTTCATGGTAAACCAGACAAAAATAGCGAAGGCAATCGTTTGACCAAACAGCGTCAGATTAATATTCACAGCGATTTACCTCGTGCTATTTCGTTGTATCCCGATGAACGAGACGATCATCTCCGGCAGGGGTTGCCTGCCGGGTTTCCGAATCGTCCGATCAGGCGCCCATACCAGGAGCGACAACGAAGATCAGGTACATCGCGATACCAACACCGATCATCGGCACGGCGTCGAGCAGACCGGCCATCAGGAAGGTCTTGGTTTGCAGGTTAGGCCCCAATTCAGGCTGACGTGCAGTGGATTCCAGCAGTTTGCCGCCCAGCAGGGCGAAGCCAATACCAGTACCCAGAGCGCCCAGACCGATCATGATGGAGGCAGCAATGATAACGAGTTCCATAATTACTCCTAAGGTTCAAGTTGAAGTTCAAGTTTATCGTTGGTTGAACACGGTTCCGGCTGCTCAGTGTGAATCCTCATGAGCAGCACTCAAATACACCACGGACAGCACCATGAAGATGAAGGCCTGTAGCGGAATTACCAGGATGTGGAAGATAGCCCACGGCACGTTCAAGCCCCACTGCAGATAGAAGGGCAACAACGCGATCAGAATGAATACCACCTCGCCAGCGTACATGTTGCCGAACAGTCGCAACGCCAGACTCAACGGCTTGGTCAGCAGGCCGAGGATTTCGAGGAACAGGTTAAACGGAATCAACGACCAGTGCTTGAACGGGGTGAAGGACAGCTCGTGAACGAAGCCGCCAACGCCCTTGATCTTGATGCTATAGAAGATAATCAGGATGAATACACCCAATGACAGCCCGAAGGTACCGTTCGGATCGGCTGTCGGGACGATCTTGAAGTAATCCAGACCCAATGCGTGGGCCAGACCCGGAATATAGTCCACCGGAATCCACTTCAGGGAGTTCATCAGGAACACCCAGACAAATATGGTAAGCGCCAGGGGTGCCACCAGGGGGCTTTTGCCGTGGAAGGTATCGCGCACGATGTTCTGGATGAATTCGACAACCATCTCGACCATGTTTTGCGCGCCAGTGGGCGTGTCGACCGTGGCCCGGCCAGCTACATAACGGAACAGACCGAGGAAGATCAGACCCATAAAGATGGACCAACCCAGGGTGTCCACGTGCACCGCCATGAAACCCATATCGGTTGCTTCGGCGCCGCTCCTGGCCAGGGTCCAGGTTGTTTCTTCGACGACACTGCCGTCCGCACGAACGTAGCCACCAGGCAGCTTACCGAAGGTAAGGTTCTGCAAATGGTGCTGGATATACTCAGCTGATGAAGTTGCCATATTTGCCTCAGACACTAATGCTTTGGAAAGCTTCTGACGATCAGCATTGCGCTGGCTCCCACTGCCAGCACCGCGAGGTAGCCGGCAAATAGCGCGGGGACCTCAAGCGGTTTCACTGCCAATAGCACCAGCACAAAAAGCGCTGCCGTCAATATCAGTTTGCCTGCCTCGCCGGAATACAGTTCGCTGACGATGGCACGGGCCGATCGAGCTCCGCTGTAGCGGTACACCCGATAGGCAAAATAGGCGTTGGGCACGAGGGCTATCATCCCTCCCAACAAAGCCGAGCAGGCGGAAACAGGGCCCTGGAAAATCCACAGGGTCAGCGCAACCAGCCCAGCCATAATTGCTTGTGCTACCAAAACCGGAAATGCGGGCAACCGATGAAACGGGGTTCTGTTGGGCGTTCTTGCGTCCATTTTCCCGCCTCGGTGATTAGCCTCGGCCTGATCTCCGGGTTAATTAATGCAATAAACTGGTGCAATTTGCTCCAGTCAAAACAGCGCGAGGAGTATAGGTGGATTAAACTCTGGGTTCAACAGGCACAGGGGAAATCCGTTTCGATTGCAGCAACCCTGCATTTCGTTGAGAAACTATTCCACCATCCGTGGCGCTACAACTCATTTAATGTGCATCAATACGCCATCAAGTTCGTCCAGCGAACTGTAGCTGATAACGAGCTTCCCCTTGCCCTTGGCGCCGTGCTGGATGCTGACGTTTGCGCCGATCCGCTCCGCCAAATCCTGCTGTAGACGCTCTATATCGGGGTTTTGACGCGTTTCGGATGCTTCACGCCGCGGATTCAACAGCTGCCTGACCAGTGCTTCGGCCTGGCGCACGGTCAAGCCCTTGGCCACTACCTGACGCGCTGCCTGGGTTTGCTGTTCCGCAGGCAAACCCAGTAATGCCCGGGCGTGACCCATCTCGATATCGCCACGCTCCAGCAACAATTTGACATCTTCTGCCAGGGACATCAGACGCAAGAGGTTGGTGATGGTTACCCGGGACTTGCCCACCGCGTCTGCCACCTGCTGCTGGGTAAGCTCGAATTCCTGTTGCAGGCGCTGTAGCGCGATCGCTTCTTCGATGGGGTTGAGGTCCTCGCGCTGGATGTTTTCGATGAGCGCCATGGCAATGGCGGCTTCATCGGGAACCTCGCGGATAACCGCAGGAATCGCATCCAGGCCAGCCAGCTGTGTAGCTCGCCAGCGGCGTTCGCCGGCGATGATTTCGTAACGGTCGCCTTCAATGGGACGCACCACGATGGGTTGCATGACGCCCTGAACCCGAATCGAGTTGGCCAGTTCTTCCAGCGCCTGGGGGTCCATGTCACGGCGGGGTTGGTACTTGCCGCGCTGAATCAAGTCAATCGGAATTTCCTTGAGCTGCTGGTCCTGACTGTCGACATCCTGGTTGGCGGGCAACGGTTGCCCCAGTAGTGCGTCGAGCCCTCGTCCCAAGCCGCGTTTCTTGACCGCCATGCCTGTATCGTCCTTTTCCTGTTATTCGGTTGCGTCTGTCACGGCTCGGGCTTTATCAGCCTGTTTACTGCGTCGGATCAGCTCACCGGCCATGGCCAGGTAGGCGACCGCGCCCCTCGATTGCTTGTCATAAGCGAGTGCTGGCATGCCATAACTGGGTGCCTCAGCGAGACGCACATTGCGCGGAATCACCGTTTTGTATAACTGGTCACCAAAATGCGTCGTCAGCTGCGCAGATACTTCCCGGGTAAGGCTGTTGCGCGGATCATACATGGTGCGCAGCAGGCCTTCGATTTGCAGCGACGGGTTCAGCTTCGCACTGATACGCTGAATGGTATTGACCAGAGCCGATAACCCTTCCAGTGCGTAATACTCACACTGCATCGGAATGATTACCGCATCCGCAGCCACCAGCCCGTTCACGGTGAGCATATTCAGCGAGGGCGGGCAGTCAATAAGAATGAAATCATACGCGTCGCGCACGGAAGCCAGTGCATTGCGCAGGCGATGCTCCTTGACCTGCGAATCCAGCAGCTCCACCTCCGCCGCTGTGAGGTCGCCGTTGGCTGGCAACAGGTCGTATTTACCATATTCGGAGTGACGCAGAGCTTCGCTCAATTCGCACTGACCGGTCAGCAACTCATACACCGAGTTCTCCAGATCAGCCTTGTCCACACCGCTACCCATGGTGGCATTGCCCTGGGGATCGAGATCAATCAGCAGCACCTTGCGCTTGGTAGCAGCCAGCGAAGCCGCCAGATTGACGCTGGTGGTAGTCTTGCCGACGCCGCCTTTCTGATTGGCCATTGCCAATACCTTTCCCACTCCGACCTCCTATCCGTTTCCAGGCTATGCCAATTCGGGCTGGATCAACCGTCGCAGTATCAGCAGATGTCGACTGCCTTGGCAACCGGGGACTGCTAATTGTTCGCTGCGCAGGACTTCGAAATCATCCGGCAAGACATTCAGCTCTTCATCGGGATACAAGCCTTTCATCGCCAGCCAGCGCGTCTGGCGATCACTCAGGTGGCGGGTCAGGTTGGCAAAATCCGCCATGGAGCTGAATGCCCGGGACACGATCCCATGAAACGCCGGCTCGGCTGAGAAGGCTTCCACGCGGTTATTCACCACCGCGACGTTCGCCAGTTTCAGCTCAACTTTGGCCTGCGTGAGAAAACGGGTTTTTTTGCCGTTGCTGTCGAGCAGGGTGAAATGCGCGTCCGGTCGCATGATTGCCAGAATCAGCCCGGGCATTCCGCCACCGCTACCCACGTCCAGCCAGCGATCGCCTTCCACGAAGGGCAGAATGCTGAGACTGTCCAGCAAATGGCGGCTGACCATTTCCGCCGGATCACGGACGGCGGTGAGGTTATAGGCCTTGTTCCACTTGTTGAGCAAAGCCAGGTACCCGAGCAGCTGCTGCGCCTGGTCGTTGCTCAAGGCGATATCCAGTTGCCGCGCACCTTCGGCGAGCTGCGTCGCGTGGTCGCTCATGCGTTCAGGCCTCCCTGGCCAGACCGCTTTTACCCACAGCGCTGCGTTTTTTCAGATGGATCAGCAGCAGACTCACGGCAGCAGGCGTTACACCCGGTATCCGGGATGCCTGGCCGAGCGTTTGCGGCCGCACGTCGGCCAGCTTGTGCTTGATCTCGTTCGATAGTCCGCTAAGCGCCTGGTAGTCCAGATCGAGCGGCAACGCGGTTTCTTCATTCTGGCGCAGACGGTTGATCTCTTCCTGTTGCCGCTCGATGTATCCAGCGTACTTGGCATGAATCTCGACCTGCTCCGCGACATCGGCAGCGATATCCACCTGGCCGGTGACTTCGCAGAGACCGGGATAGGTCACTTCGGGCCGGCGCAACAGATCGATCAGGCTGTATTCATGATTCAGCGGCGTCGCGAAGCGTTCCGCAAAAGCTCTGCCGCTGTCACTGGTCGGCTGCACCCAGGTAGTACGCAGGCGCTGCTGCTCCAATTCAATAGCGTTTCGCTTGGCACTGAACCGCTCCCAACGATGGTCATCGACCAGCCCCAGTTCGCGGCCTTTTTCGGTCAGACGCAGATCGGCATTGTCCTCACGGAGCACCAGACGGTACTCGGCGCGGGAGGTAAACATGCGATATGGCTCTCGCGTGCCCATGGTGATCAGATCGTCAACCAGTACGCCGATGTACGCTTCATCGCGCCGAGGACACCAGCTTTCCTGACCCTGGGCCCGGCGCGCCGCGTTCATACCTGCCAACAACCCTTGCGCAGCGGCCTCTTCGTAGCCGGTGGTGCCATTGATCTGACCGGCGAAGAACAAGCCGCCGATGACCTTGGTTTCCAGCGAATACTTCAGATCCTGCGGGTTGAAATAATCGTATTCGATGGCATAGCCGGGACGCAGGATATGGGCGTTCTCCATTCCCTTGATCGACCGTACCACCTGCAGTTGTACATCGAACGGCAGCGAGGTCGAAATGCCGTTGGGATACAGCTCGTGGGTTGTCAGGCCTTCCGGTTCGATGAAGACCTGATGCTGGTCCTTGTCGGCAAAGCGATGGATCTTGTCTTCGATCGATGGGCAATAGCGCGGCCCCACACCCTCGATAATGCCGGTGTACATCGGCGAGCGGTCGAGATTATTGCGAATGATCTCGTGTGTGCGCTCGTTGGTGTGGGTAATCCAGCAATTGACCTGTTCCGGATGTTCGCTGACATCACCGAGAAACGACATGACCGGAATCGGTGTGTCACCCGGCTGGGCAGTCATCTGACTGAAATCCACGGTCCGGCCATCGATGCGCGGTGGGGTACCGGTTTTCAGCCGATCGACGCGCAATGGCAATTCGCGTAGCCGTGCCGCCAGGCTGATGGCCGGCGGGTCACCAGCACGGCCTCCAGTGTAGTTATCCATTCCAATATGAATCAGGCCACCGAGGAAGGTCCCAGTAGTCAACACAACGTTGTCGCAATGAAAACGCAAGCCCATCTGCGTGACCACACCGCGAACCTGGTCCTGTTCGACGATCAGATCATCGCAGGCTTGCTGGAATATCCACAGGTTCGGTTGGTTTTCCAGAGCGTGGCGGATCGCCGCTTTGTACAGAACGCGATCAGCCTGCGCCCGGGTGGCGCGGACAGCAGGGCCCTTACGGCTGTTGAGCACGCGAAACTGAATGCCTGCCTGGTCAGTGGCGCGGGCCATGGCGCCGCCGAGTGCGTCGATTTCCTTGACCAGATGACTCTTGCCTATGCCGCCGATTGCCGGGTTGCAGCTCATCTGACCGAGCGTTTCAACATTGTGGCTCAGCAAGAGGGTCTTCGATCCCATACGGGCAGCCGCCAGCGCGGCTTCAGTACCGGCATGGCCACCGCCAACCACGATTACGTCAAATCGGCTCGGGAAATCCAACAGTGCACCTCGTTGCCAGGATGCAGCCCTGGCGTCGGAAAAAGGGGCTGATTATAGGCCCAGTGTCAAAAAAATGCAGCCCGCAGCTGTTTATTTTTTGAGCAAAGGCGTTGGCCCTGTAGAGGCTCCGGTTGTTAATACATATATCAAGACAAGTATTTAAAAAGCTTTATGTTAATACTGTATATGGTGAAGCACTTATCTGTGGATAACCGGATAAATCCTCGATCTATCAGTGATTTGAACGAAGTATAAGGTTGTGGCCGTCCTGCTGGTAACCCTTGTCCGGATGGGTCTGCTTCCTGTGTATAACCAGCGGTCTTATCCACAGGTCAGTTTCACCTCAAGTCATGCACAGGGTTATGGACCGGGCTCAGGCCCGGTTGTACACAGGGTTCAATGCCGCGTTTTCAGGTTGAGTATAAGTATTCAACTCAGCGGTGAAGAGCCATTTGTATCCATGAGCTAAGGTAAACAGACGCTAACCAAGCCGGAGCACTTTCATGATTCCCCATCGATTACTTCCCTTATCAGCCTCCTTGTTTTTGGCTGCCAGCATTTTCGCCGGCCACGCGCAGGCCGCGCCGGAAGAGGTACTGACCGATATCCGCAACCGAACGGACGCTGTCGAACAGCAATTGATTACCTGGCGTCGCGATATCCATCAACACCCCGAGCTTGGCGGTCAGGAGACCCGCACAGCCGCCCTGGTAGCTGAGCACTTGCGTGAGCTTGGTATGGAAGTGCAGACAGAGGTCGGCCGCACCGGCGTGGTCGGGATTCTCAAGGGCGGGCAACCGGGACCAACTGTGGCGCTGCGTGCGGACATGGACGCTTTGCCAATCGAGGAGCCGGACGGCTTACCCTTTGCCTCGCAGGCCACCGGCACGTATTTCGGTGACGAGACCCCGGTCATGCATGCCTGTGGCCATGACGCGCACACCGCGATGCTGATGGCAGCGGCGGAGGTGCTTACGGAGATGAAGGACGACCTGCCGGGAACCGTCATGTTTATTTTTCAACCGGCCGAAGAAGGATCCAGCCTGGTCAGGCCCGGAGAGGGAAAGAGTTGGGGCGCCGAGCTGATGCTCGAGGAAGGTCTGTTCAAGGATCACAAACCCGAGGCAATTTTCGCCGTGCACGTCATGCCCGGGAAGGCCGGGTCGCTGAGCTGGCGTACAGGTGCCAGCCTGGCGAGCAGCGACATGCTGGAGATCAATGTAAACGGGAAGCAGGGCCACGGAGGCATGCCCTGGAACACTGTAGATCCAATCGTGGCATCTGCGCAGGTCATCATGGGGCTGCAACCGGTGGTCAGTCGCAAGGCTAATCTGACCAAATCCCCTGCGGTAGTGACCATAGGCTCTGTCCATGGCGGATCCGGGCCCAATATTGTGCCCGAGCGGGTGGAGATGACTGGCACCATCCGCACCTATGATGAGGATGTTCGCGCGCAGGTCGGCCGAGATATCAAAACCAGTGCAGAGAAGATTGCCGAAAGCGCCGGCGCAACGGCGGAGGTCTCGATCATTCCGATGTATCCCCCCACCGTTAATGACGCTGATCTGGTCGAAATGATGGCACCCGTTCTGGAGCAGGTTGCCGAAAGTGGCACCAGCCAGGCGCCGCTACAAGGCGCAGCCGAGGATTTTGCCTTTTATGCGCAAGAGGTGCCTGGATTCTACTTTTTCCTCGGGGTTACGCCCCCAGACCAGGATCCAGCCGAGGCTGCACCCAATCACAACCCCGAGTTTTTCGTACATGAAGAGGCGCTGGTGGTGGGCGCCCGGGCCATGGCGTCAATGGCGGTGAGTTATCTACACCAATCCGAAGAGTGATATGTGCGCAGCCGTATGTTTTGCATGCGGCTGCGCAGCAGCTCACTTGCCGATACAGAAACTGGAGAAAATCCTGCCCAACAGATCGTCGGCACTGAAATCCCCGGTGATCTGACCCAGGGCCTGTTGTGCCATTCGAAGATCCTCTGCAAGCAGCTCTCCGGCGCCCATCAGGGTCAGCTGTCGATGCCCATGATCAAGATGCTCGCTAGCCTGCTCCAGCGCCTCCAGATGCCTGCGGCGAGCACTGAACAAGCTCTCCGCAGTCTGTTGATAACCCATGCAGGTTTTCAGATGCTCGCGCAGCAAGTCGATGCCTGCGCCCTGCTTGGCGCTCAGATGCAGTAATTCACTGCCGTCCTGGCCCTGCGTCTGGCCTACCGGCTCCTGCGTCAGGTCGGTCTTGTTGTAGATCAGCGTTACCTTGCCGGGGTCCGGCTGCTGCAGCAGAAACTCGGGCCATAGCTGATCGGGGTTCTGAGCTTCAGGCTGTGATGCGTCAACCACCAGCAAAATGCGGTCAGCCTCGTTTATCGCCGTCATGGCTCGCTCAACCCCGATTTTCTCCACCAGATCCTCGGTGTCACGCAGTCCGGCTGTATCGATGATGTGCAGTGGCATGCCATCGATGTGGATATGCTCGCGCAGGATGTCCCGCGTGGTGCCGGCGACATCCGTAACGATGGCGCTTTCGCGCCCGGCAAGCGCATTGAGCAGACTTGATTTCCCGGCATTGGGCCGACCCGCAATCACCACGTTCATGCCATCGCGCAACAACGCGCCCTGTCCGGCCTCGCTACGCACTTTTGCCAGCCTTTCACGTACGTCCTGCAGCTGGCTGAGTACATGACCATCGGCCAGGAAATCGATTTCCTCCTCCGGAAAATCGATCGCCGCTTCCACGTAGATACGCAGATTGGTGAGTGCTTCGGTAAGGCCCTGCACCCGCTGCGAGAAGGCGCCCTGAAGTGATTGCACGGCATTGCGCGCCGCCTGTTCGGAGCTCGCTTCGATCAGATCGGCAATGGCTTCGGCTTGGGCCAGGTCGAGCTTGTCATTCAGAAAGGCTCGCTCACTGAATTCGCCGGGTCGGGCCAGCCGCGCGCCGCATCCGATACAGGCCTTGAGCAGCAGATCCATGACGACGGGACCACCATGACCATGCAATTCGAGCACATCTTCGCCCGTGAAGGAATGTGGGCCCGGGAAGAACAGCGTCAGGCCCTGGTCCAGAGGCTGATCATCAGTCCAGAGCGTGCCGAAATGCGCATGCCGCGGTACCGGTTGCAATCGTGAAACCTGGCTGGCCACATCAAGCGCACCGGGTCCGGATACTCGCACTATGCCCACACCGCCTTGACCGGGAGCGGTGGCGATAGCCGCAATGGTGTCGGCGTGATAACTGCGATTCATGGGGCGCTCCTGAAGGAATTGCACGGATTATAGATAGCAAAACGCCCCGAAATCGGGGCGTTTTAAACGAGCTGCCAGTGATCAGGCCTTGGCTGCTGCGCCTTTTTCGATCTGGCGAGTAATGTACCACTGCTGCGCGATCGACAGCATGTTGTTCACTACCCAGTACAGCACCAGACCCGCCGGGAACCACAGGAAGAAGAAGGTGAAGATGATAGGTAGCATCTTCATCACTTTTGCCTGCATCGGATCCGGTGGTGCAGGATTCAGCTGCTGCTGGATGAACATGGTTGCACCCATCAGGATAGGCAGGATGAAGTAGGGATCTTTCTGTGACAGATCCACGATCCAGCCCAGCCATTCGGCCTGGCGCATCTCCACGCTCTCCATCAATGTCCAGTACAACGCGATGAATACGGGCATCTGCACAAGGATCGGTAGACAGCCACCCAGCGGATTGATCTTTTCCTTCTTGTACAGCTCCATCATCGCAGCCGACATTTTCTGACGATCGTCGCCATGCTGCTCACGCAATGCCTGCAGCTTGGGCGCCACGCGGCGCATGTTGGCCATGGAGCGGTAACTGGTCGCAGAAAGCGGGAAAAACACCAGTTTGATCAGAATGGTGAGCAGGATAATGCTCCAGCCCCAGTTACCGACAAAGCTGTGGATAAGACTCAGCACAAAGAATAGTGGCTGGGCGATCCACCAGAGGAAACCGTAATCAACCGTCAGCTCCAGCCCTTCGGAAATTTGCTCGAGACGGTCCTGAATCTTCGGGCCGGCATAGAAATCCGCTGAAATGGTGCCTTGTTGACCAGCAGCGACGCTGGATGCCGGGCTGATGAAACCGACAATGTAATTACCCTGGCTATCTTTGCGTGTCTGGTAGACGTTGCTCTGATCCGCTGCAGGTACCCAGGCGCTGACAAAATAATGCTGCAACCAGGCGATCCAGCCACCGTTGACCGGTTCGCGCAGACGTACGTCGTCCATATCACCGAGGCTGATTTTCTCGTAGGAATCATCCGCTGCCCAGTACGCCGCACCCAGATAAGTCGCCATGCCGGTCGCGCTGGAACTGGACGGATCACCGCTGCCATCGCGCTTGATCTGACCAAACAGGTTGCCGTTCCAGGTTGCTTCGCTCTGGTTATCGACAATGTACTCGACACCGATCAGATAATCGCCACGCGTGAAAGTGAAACGCTTGGTATAGCTGACATTGTTCTCTTCAAAACGAAGGTCGACGACCAGTGTGTCGTCTCCATCGTCCAGAACATAGGAGTTCTGCTCAACGCTGTACGTTGGCCGGCCGGCTTCGCGCGCATCCGGGCCATCCTGTCCGGCCAGTCCGCTCTGGGCGATATAGATACGGTTGGACGATTGTTCCAGTAGCTGGAATGGCAGGTCCGGCCGATCCTTGCGGGTCGGATAGCCCGGAAGAGACAACGAAACGATATCGCCGCCAACCGGATTGATGCTGACGTGGAGCTGGTCGGTTCTGACCCTGATCAACTCTGAGCCGGCAGCGGATTCAACCGGTGCACTGTCGTTCGCAGTCATAGGTGCACTGGCGTCAGGCACGTCATCATTGCCAGCTGTCTGGTTCTGATCTATCGCAGGTACATCCGGTAAATCGTTCTCACCACCAGCAGGAGCGGTGTCGGTGACAGCAGGCGGCAGGTCCACATCGCCATAGTCGTTATTCCACTGCAGCACCATGAGATAAGTAATCACGAGCAAGGCAGCTATGAGGATATTTCGTTGCATGTTCATGGTTTGTCGGCCATCTGGGAAGTACGGTGAGCAGGCTTTGACGGTACGGGATCGTAACCACCCGGGTTCCATGGATGACAACGAGAAAGACGTTGCGCACTCATTGCGCAGCCGCGAAGAAAACCGTGTTGCTCGATGGCTTCCTGGGCGTAACAGGAACAGGAGGGATAGAAACGACAATGACTGGCCATCAGCGGACTGATAGCGTATCGATAAATCTTGATCAGTCCGAGCGCGAGGTTACGCATTGGATGACGGAGATCCGGAACGGCGTGATTGATTCTGTTTGCCAGCCGACTTGATAAGCCGACGCCACATTTCTGAGAACAGCGAATGTAACGCCGCATTATCAATATCACCCAAGCCCCTGCGGGCCAGGACGACAATGTCCAGGTCTTCCAGTTCAGCACGATGATGTCTGAAGGAATCGCGTGCGATGCGTTTGACCTTGTTGCGATCTACCGCACGGCGGACATTCTTTTTGGCAATGACCAAACCCAACCTGCTATGGCTCAGGCCATTACGTCTGGCCAGCAACAACAAGTTAGGTCCCGAGGCCTTGCAAGTGGCTCCATCGAAGACGTTCTTGAATTGTGCAGGCGTAAGCAGCCTGTATTCAGGACCGAATCCGAGATCCACCTGTGATCCCGGGCTTAAGCTGACAGCTGCTTGCGGCCTTTCGCGCGACGACGGGCCAGAACGGCACGGCCGTTCTTGGTGGCCATACGGGCACGGAAACCATGGTTACGCTTGCGCTTCAAAACGCTGGGTTGAAATGTTCTTTTCATCTTCAGATACCTGATTGATTCATGCCAGAGCTGGTGAGCCCCTTCAAGGGACCGGTGATTCTAGAGAAGAAGGTCTGTTCGGTCAATTCGATTCGCATCCCATATTTAAAAAAACAATATAAGAGTAATTCTTTTTAAAAGATTGATGATGTTGATGTAAATGAGCAGCCACTTTTCTGTGGATAAGCCGCTCAAGGGCAATGACACTGCGCATTTCAGCGGAGCATAACCTGGTGCACAAGCTGTTTCGGAATGACCTCGACTGATGTGGACCTGCTGTGGATAACCAGGTCGGATATCCACAGGCCGTTTTCACACCCGGTTATCCACCCGGTTTTGGACAGAGTTCATCGCGGGTTGTACACAACCTTCAAGACCCCTGGTTTCGCTTGTTCGGCGTTTATATCGCTGCTTGTCGTTGCGAGAAACTGGCTTGTGGCATACCGCCGCAAACCATGGATCGGTGTGGATAAGTCGAGGGGTTCCAGCTAGAATACTGCCCCTAGGCAAAGCCAGAATGGCTGCACAGTGACGTGCACTGTTTTCATTCAAAAACAAGCCGCTAGGGTATAGCGCACCGGGGGATTTAGTGTCTGTTGCACTCTGGCAGCAATGCATCGATTTTTTACGAGATGAGCTACCTGCTCAGCAGTTCAATACCTGGATTCGTCCGTTGCAGGTAGACGGTGACGATCACGAGTTGCGGCTGTATGCGCCGAACAGGTTTGTTCTCGATTGGGTTAATGACAAATACCTCAATCGCATACAGGAGTTGCTGGATGATCTGTCGCAGGGGCAGGCTCCGTTACTGTCTTTATTGATTGGTAGCCGTCGCGCGACCTCCACCGGCAATGCTCAAAGCCCAGCGGTTCGGGCGGAGACAAATAGACAGGGGCCCGCTACTGCGACTGCCCCGGTCACGCCACGTACCCAGGTTATTTCCCAGGGCTTTCAACCCGAACCAACTGCGGACTCACCCCGACAAGCCGACTATGACCCGCATCCGCCGCAACGCGCCGATTCAGGTCCATCGGTCGTCAAGCACACAAGCTATCTCAACCGCAGCTTCACCTTTGAGAATTTCGTTGAGGGCAAATCCAACCAGCTTGCTCGGGCGGCAGCCTGGCAGGTGGCGGATAATCCCAAGCATGGTTATAACCCCTTGTTTCTATATGGCGGGGTCGGCCTGGGTAAGACACACCTTATGCATGCGGTCGGCAATCATCTTCTGAAGAAAAATCCGGCAGCCAAGATCGTTTATCTGCACTCGGAGCGCTTTGTCGCGGATATGGTCAAGGCATTGCAGATGAACGCCATCAATGATTTCAAACGCTACTACCGTTCAGTTGACGCCTTGCTCATCGACGACATTCAGTTTTTCGCCAAGAAGGAGCGCTCTCAGGAGGAATTCTTCCATACTTTCAACGCGTTGCTTGAAGGTAACCAGCAAGTCATTCTGACCAGCGACCGGTATCCCAAGGAAATCGACGGGCTTGAGGAACGTCTCAAATCGCGTTTTGGTTGGGGCCTGACAGTTGCTGTCGAACCCCCTGAGCTTGAGACTCGGGTCGCGATTTTGATGAAGAAGGCTGAACAGTCGCGGGTGGATCTACCCCATGACGCCGCGTTCTTTATCGCCCAGCGTATTCGCTCGAACGTCCGCGAGCTGGAAGGCGCATTGAAACGGGTTATCGCCAGCGCGCACTTCATGGGCCGCGACATCACTATCGAGTTGATTCGCGAATCGCTGAAGGATCTGCTGGCTCTGCGCGACAAATTGGTGAGTATTGATAATATCCAGCGAACCGTTGCCGAGTACTACAAGATAAAATTATCGGATCTGTTATCCAAGCGCCGCTCGCGTTCGGTAGCACGCCCGCGTCAGGTGGCCATGGCTTTGTCCAAGGAACTGACCAACCACAGTCTTCCGGAGATCGGTGACGCTTTTGGCGGACGCGATCACACTACGGTCCTGCATGCGACACGGAAAATTGCCGAGTTACGTGAAATGGATGCCGACATCCGCGAAGATTATAAAAATCTGCTCAGGACATTGACCACCTGATCAAGGTGATGCCTGGCAACCAAGCCATCCTGCACGAGGTCGAAGGAAGACAATGCAATTCACCATTCAGCGCGAAGCCCTGTTGAAGCCCCTGCAACTGGTGGCCGGTGTTGTAGAGCGGCGCCAGACTCTACCGGTGCTATCCAATGTTCTGCTGGTAGTCGACGGCAATACCCTGTCGCTCACCGGTACGGACCTGGAAGTTGAACTCGTCGGTCGCATCAATCTGGAAGAAGGCGCCGAGGCTGGCGAAATTACAGTCCCCGCGCGCAAACTGATGGATATTTGCAAGTCATTGCCGGACGACGCGACCCTCACGGTAAAGGTTGATGATAATAAAGCCGTGATCAAGGCAGGTCGTAGCCGTTTCACCCTGGCCACTCTGCCTGCAGCTGACTTTCCTAATGTCGAAGACGGCCCTGGCGCGATGAGTTTCGCGGTCGGCCAGAACAAGCTTCGTCGGTTGATCGAGCGCACCAGCTTTGCCATGGCTCAGCAGGACGTGCGCTACTACCTCAACGGCATGTTGCTGGAAATCAACAACGGCCAGTTGCGTTCTGTAGCCACCGACGGTCATCGTATGGCCATGTGTACGGTCGACGCCGGTATCGACTACCAGGAACGTTACCAGTTGATCGTTCCTCGCAAGGGGATACTTGAGCTGGCGCGCCTGCTGGGCGAGGCGGATGATCTGGTTAACATTACTCTGGGCTCGCATCATATTCGCGCGACGACGGGGGATTTCACCTTCACCTCCAAACTGGTGGATGGCAAATTTCCCGATTACGAGCGGGTACTTCCGCGTGGCGGCGACAAGGTGGTTCTGGCTGACAGGCAGACTATGCGTAACGCCTTTGCCCGTACGGCTATTCTGTCCAACGAAAAATATCGGGGGATTCGTTTGATGCTCAGTGAAGGTCAGTTGAAGATTCAGGCGAACAACCCTGAGCAGGAAGAAGCCGAAGAAGAAATTATTGTTGATTACTCAGGCGCTTCGTTGGAGATTGGCTTTAACGTTAGCTATTTGTTGGACGTGATGAACGTTTTGGGCAGTGAGCACGTGAAGCTGATCTTGTCTGACGCGAACAGCAGCGCGCTGGTGCAGGAGTCCGAGAATGACGACAGCCTGTACGTCGTCATGCCCATGCGTCTCTAACCCCAACAATGCCCCTTAAGCGCCTTGCCGTTACCGGGGTGCGCAATTTGCACCCGGTAACGCTCTTCCCTTCCCCCCGCATCAATATCATTTCTGGTCCCAACGGCAGCGGCAAAACCAGTTTGCTCGAAGCCGTTCATATCCTTGGTATGGCGCGATCATTCCGCAGCACCAAATTGCAACCGGTAATTCAGCACGAACAAGACGCCTGTACAGTGTTTGCTGAGGTTGTTCTGCATTCCGGCCAATCATGTTCCATGGGGATCACGCGGAACCGCCAAGCCGAATATCAGATTCGATTGAACGGTCAAACGGCGCGTAGCACAGCGCAGCTCGCTGAAACCCTTCCCTTGCAGCTCATCAATCCTGACAGTTTCAAGTTGCTGGAAGGTGCGCCCAAACAGCGCCGCCAGTACCTGGACTGGGGAGTGTTCCACGTGGAACATCGGTTCCTTCCCGCTTGGCAGCGATTGCAAAAAAGCCTCAAGCAACGGAATTCGTTGCTCCGGCGTGGTAGAATCGAGCGTTCGATGATCAGCCCTTGGGAGGCCGAACTGATACAGGCCGGTGAGCAGATCGATACGTATCGGCAGGTTTATCTCAAAAAGCTTAAGCCAGCCTTTGAGCATGTACTCGCTCAGCTGATCGAGTTGCCTGACCTTAAGCTGAGTTACTTTCGTGGCTGGGATAAGGATAAGGCGCTGAAGGCGGTGTTGGATGCTCAGTTCGAGCGCGATGTGCAATTGGGGCACACGCAAGCGGGTCCGCAGCGCGCCGATCTACGCTTGCGTATGCACAGCATGAACGCGGTTGACATACTGTCCAGAGGACAACAGAAGCTGGTTGTGTGTGCGTTGAAAATTGCCCAGGGCTATCTATTGCGGGATAGCGACAAGCTGAAGGATTGTGTATTTCTTATCGATGATCTGCCATCCGAACTTGACCAGCAACACAGGAAGTCGCTGTGTGCATTACTCGAAGCACTAGAGTGCCAGGTTTTTATTAGTTGCGTTGAGCCGGAACAGCTGGATGGCTGTTGGCAAGACGCAACACCTCGGGCCATGTTCCACGTGGAACATGGTCAAATTATACAGACCGAATGACGTCTGGAGTGACTACAAGATGACTGAAGAAAGAGCTTACGATTCCTCAAGTATTAAGGTCCTCAAGGGCCTCGATGCGGTGCGCAAACGCCCGGGCATGTACATCGGGGACACGGACGACGGTACCGGTCTCCATCACATGGTCTTTGAGGTGGTTGATAACTCGATCGATGAAGCCCTTGCCGGTCACTGCACGGACATCAACATCATTATTCACGCTGATGAATCCATCACCGTTAACGATAACGGGCGGGGCATTCCGGTAGACGCTCATGAAGAGGGTGTTTCGGCGGCAGAAGTGATCATGACGGTGCTGCATGCCGGCGGTAAGTTCGACGAGAATAGTTATAAGGTATCCGGCGGGCTTCATGGCGTAGGCGTGTCCGTGGTTAACGCGCTGTCTGAGAAGCTTGTGCTGACGATTCGCCGCGAAGGCAAGGTGTGGGAGCAGGATTACTCCCACGGCGTCCCTCTGGCGCCTTTGAAGCCCATTGGTGACGCTGATACCAACGGTACGCAGATCTACTTCAAGCCCTCCTCCGAAACATTCACCAGCATCAGCTTCTCATGGGATATCCTCGCCAAGCGTCTGCGTGAACTGTCTTTCCTGAACTCCGGTGTGGGCATTAATTTGATCGATGAACGTACCGGTCGGCAGGAACTATTCAAGTATGAAGGCGGCCTTCGCGCGTTCGTTGAGTACCTCAACGTGAACAAGACCGCGGTCAACTCCGTCTTCCATTTTGATATACAGCGCGACGACGGTATTGCCGTTGAGGTCGCGATGCAGTGGAACGACAGCTTCAATGAGAGTCTGTTGTGTTTCACCAACAACATTCCGCAGCGGGACGGTGGGACCCACCTGGCGGGTTTCCGCAGCGCACTGACGCGGACGCTCAATAGTTATATTGAGCAGGAAGGCTTGTTGAAGAAAATGAAGGTCAGCACTTCAGGCGACGATGCTCGTGAAGGTTTGACAGCCATCATTTCCGTTAAAGTCCCGGATCCGAAGTTTTCTTCCCAGACCAAAGACAAGCTGGTCTCTTCGGAGGTGAAAACCGCTGTTGAGCAGGAAATGAACAAGCAGTTTGCTGACTATTTGCTGGAACGGCCCAACGAAGCCAAGGCGGTCGTCGGCAAGATGATTGATGCGGCACGTGCGCGCGAGGCGGCTCGTAAGGCACGGGAGATGACGCGTCGTAAGGGTGCGCTGGATATCGCCGGGCTGCCAGGAAAATTGGCAGACTGTCAGGAGAAAGACCCCGCCTTGTCCGAACTCTACATAGTGGAGGGCGATTCCGCCGGCGGCTCAGCCAAACAGGGCCGCAACCGTAAAACACAGGCCATACTCCCGCTCAAGGGCAAGATTCTGAACGTCGAGAAAGCCCGCTTCGACAAGATGCTTTCTTCTGCCGAGGTTGGCACGCTGATTACTGCGCTGGGCTGCGGCATCGGCCGCGAAGAGTTCAATATAGACAAGCTGCGTTATCACAACATCATCATCATGACCGATGCCGACGTTGACGGCTCGCACATCCGGACATTGTTGCTGACGTTCTTTTTCCGGCAGATGCCGTTGTTGATCGAACGGGGTTACATTTATATCGCACAGCCTCCGCTCTACAAGATCAAGAAAGGCAAGCAGGAGCAGTACCTCAAGGATGACGATGCGCTGCAGGATTATCTCACGCAATCTGCGTTGGAGGATTCCTACCTGTTCGTCAACGAGCATGCACCTGGGATCACTGGCGAACATCTCGAGAAAATCGTTCAGGAATTCCGTGCGGTAATGAAGACGCTGGATCGCCTGTCACGCTTGTATCCAATTGAACTGATGGAGCATTTCATCTATCTGCCGCGCCTGACCGCCGAAAACGTGGCGGACAAGGCGTTCATGGAAGAATGGATCGGCAAGTTCGAAACCATGGTCAAGACCGGAGAGAAATCAGGCCAGCAATACAATATCAGCCTGCGCGAAGACCGCGAGCGTAATCTCTGGTTGCCGCAGGTAGAGTCGATTTCCCACGGTCTATCCAGCTATTACACCTTCAATCGGGATCTGTTTGCGAGTAACGATTACCGGACCATGGCTGAGCTGGGCGAGAAACTGCAGAGCTTGCTCGAAGATGGCGCCTATATGCAGCGTGGCGAAAAGAAAAAGCCGATCACCCATTTCAAGGAAGGTCTGGAATGGATGATGAACGAAACCGCCAGACGTCATACTATCCAGCGCTATAAGGGACTGGGAGAGATGAATCCCGATCAGCTGTGGGAGACGACCATGGATCCCGACAGCCGTCGCATGTTGCGAGTGAACATTGAAGATGCCATCGCCGCTGACCAGATCTTCAATACCTTGATGGGCGACCACGTCGAACCGCGGCGCGAATTCATCGAGAGCAATGCGCTGGCGGTGTCCAATCTGGATGTGTGACCACTAGAAGCGAACACAAGCCAGCGTTTCTGCTAAAAAACCCGGGAGGCATCAGCCTCCCGGGTTTTTTATTGGTTGTCGAGAGCACTTGATTCTATCTAGCCCACTGCCTGGCGACGCGGTTCTACGCTCTGCTCGGTTATGATCGATTCAGAGGTAGCGTGCAGAATATTACTGATCTGACCTTCCAGAGATTCGAGGTGCGCGAGCATGTTTTCATGAGAAATGAGCAACTCGCAGTCGTCAGGACATTGGGCTAGCGCCTGTTTTCCCATTTCTACAAACCATCTGGTTTTCTCTATACGAAGCTGAAGCTGAGCGATGTGATTATCGACTTGTATCATGAGGGTTACTTCCTTTTCAGGCGCTTAACAAATATCCCTTTCGCATCTCGAACGGCTGGATTTGGAGCCGGGATATGGCTTGTCATTTCTTGATGTCTGCTGCGGTCTTCAACGAACCGAAAGGTCAGAATCTTTCGCCATTTTTTTGTCTTGCATGAATTGTTATTTTCGCGGGAGCTGCCCTGCTAGCTCACTCAGTATCAGTCTAGTGCGGAAAATGTGTGACGCAGTACCGCTTGTCTGATTCGAGTGGTCTACTGCGCTCTTTCAGACAACTCGTCAACACAGATCTGACTCAGTGCGAGCGTATAGTGTCTGGTTGAACGTCGGCCAAAAAAAGACCGGCATAAGCCGGCCTTTGAAATGCAGGTATCAGTTACGGTAGCGGCCCGAAATCTGTGCAGTTGCCGGTATCGATGTATTTCTTGAGTACGTCCCACTGCGCCTTCTGCTTACCGTCCTTGCCAGGTTCGACCGAGAGCTTGTAGTTGCCCCAGGATGGCCCTGCTGCCCAATAGCTTACCGGAATGCAGTTCTCCTGCAGATACCCGAGCATATTATCCATAGCTTTCAGATACTTGGGATCGTTGGGTACGCCGAACTCCCCGATATGCCCGCGTTTGTAGTTCTCCTTGAGCCAGTTCACGAATGGCTTGACCCGGTTCACACCTACCATTGGATCGAATTTTTCATAGGCCTGTTTATAGCTGCCACTGGCGTCCGGATCGAGATAGACATGCGCTGAAAACACCAGGGTATTAGACGGGTCATCAAGTTCCAGTAGCGCGTCGGCATATTTAGGCCAGCGAGCGGCGCTGGACCAGGAGGTCCCTTCGATGAAGATCGGCTTCAGAGTGTCGTGCTTGCGCACTCCGTCGATGCCGGCCTGGGCGGCAGCCGGCCATTTATCGTCGGCGCCGTAGGGCTCGTTCATGATGTCATAGGCGTATAGCGCAGGGTGATTACCCCAGCGCTCCGCTATGCGCGACAGCAAGTCCTCAAAGGCTTCTACCGGTACCTTCTTGGTACCGATCACGTCGCCGCGGTAGCGGGCGTAATTGTGGACGTCGAGCAGGATATCAATGTAGTTGTGTTCAGCCTGATCCAACATATCGTCGATATGCCCGGCATACACTTCATCGAATTTGCCTTTCAGTTTTGGTTGAAGCCGCTCCCACTTGATAGGGAAGCGTACCGAGGTGATGCCTTTCTCTGCCCAGCGGTCGAAATAGGCGTCCGGTGGGAAAAAGTAATGTGTTCCTTCTTTACCTGGTAGCGCGCTGCTGGTGAACTCGGCCCCTGCCACGTTGAGACCGATCAATGCTATTGGACCGCCGGTGTCGATATCGCCAGCGCGCGCCTTGTTGTCCGATTTATTATTCGTTTTGGTGCCGGTCGACGGCGTGCTGCCCGCCTTTTGGTCGCCAGTGTCGCTGGCCTCCTCGCTGACAGAATCGGGCGCCTCGCCAGCTTCGATCTGTTCGATTTCAGGGTCTTCAAATTCGGGTTCGCTATCGCCACTGCCGCTACGACAACCTTGGCTGGAAACTACTATCAGACCAAGCGCGACAGGCATCAGCCATCTACGAAAGGGATGGAGGCTGTCCGTCTTCATGGGTAAACCTTCTTGTTCGAGTGAGTTGGGAACGGAGAAGATAGTAAGAGGCAGATGGCAATCTGTGGCCAAGGCGATGCCGGTTTGTGACCAAGGTTTGGTTGAGGCTTTAAAAGAGTGACAAGGGTCGCAAAACGAAACGGCAAAGCCGCGCATTTCGGGGACTCCGAGCGGTTGAGATGAGGCTTTCCTGAAGCGCTTAACCCGCCCCAAACCCTTGTGTTTGATGGTTTAGTGCCTTATACGGGTGCCCTTTCCTTGCGGCCCGGTAACCGACCAGATTGAAATCAAGGATTCGGTCGGTCAGGCTGTTTTTATGAATTAGCGTATGGGATTAAGGAGGACTCACAGGAGAGAGAAGGTTGTGCTGCCGTTGAGAAGACGAGCCCGGCGGTGTGTCCGTTGCCGGGCTGCTATGGCGGGGTGAAGGGTGAACTTGGTTAGCGGGCGGTGGTTTCGGCCAGCGCGTCGTTTACCCACTGCTCGGCGCGCTTGTTCAGCTCGACGATAGACCGTGGATCGGTGCCCTTGGGGTACATTGCCGGGCCGATTTTCACCGTTATGGTGCCGGGGCGTTTGCCCCAGCCGACCTTGGGCCAGAACTCACCGGCGTTGTGTGCCACCGGTACTACCGGCACGTTATTACTGCAGGCCAGCGCGGTGCCGCCACGTGAAAACTTCACCGGCGTGCCGGGAAGCACGCGGGTGCCCTCCGGAAATACCAGAATCCAGAAGCCTTCTGCCAACCGCTCCCCTCCTACCTTGGCGAGCTGCCTGAGCGAATCACGTCCATTGCTACGGTCGATGGCGATAGGTTTAGCCAGAGCGAAGGCCCAGCCAAAGAAGGGAACATAGAGCAATTCCTTTTTTATCAGTTGGGTCTGTGGACGAAACACTTGCTGCAAAAAGAAGGTTTCCCAGGTGCTCTGATGGTTCGCCAGAATCACTCCGACCTGCTCAGGGATATTTTCCTGGCCGATTACCTCATAGCGGATCCCGACCAGATGCCGGGTCAGCCAGATTGCCATACGGCTCCACCAGCCGATGATCAGCGTATATCGCCAATGCGGCGACAGAAAGGGCGCGACGATCAGCATCAGCAAACCCCAGATGCCTGCGCTTGCGGACAATAGCAGGTAGAAAAGAATGACGCGCAGGGGCATCAGAAAGGACATGTTCAGTCTTCCAGCAAGTAAGCGGCCACAGCGGCCAGATCATCAAATACCAGCGTGCCAGGCGGCAGGACCTTTTGCTCGGTAGTGGCGCCCTTTCCGGTCCGTACCAGGAAGGGTCGACAACCTACCGCTACGCCTGCCTGCAGATCCCGCAGGCTGTCACCAACAGTGGGAACGCCATCGAGCGGCACCTGAAAATGCGCAGCGATGTTTTCAAACAACCCTGACAGGGGCTTTCGGCAGGTGCAGTTATCATCCGGACCGTGGGGGCAGTGCACAATCAGATCAACCCGGCCGCCCTGCTGGGCAACCAGGTCCTGCAGATACTGGTGCATGGCCTCAAGCGTGGCCTGGTTGAAATAGCCGCGCGCCAGACCAGACTGATTGGTGGCGACTGCAACGGTCCACCCGGCCTGGCTGAGCGCGGCTATAGCTTCGATCGAGCCGGGTATGGGAATCCATTCATCCAGCGTTTTGACGAAATTGTCCGAGTCCCGATTGATGACGCCATCGCGGTCCAGAATGATCAGTTTCATAAGCCTAGGGTCTGTTGACGTTTCGTCGCGAGCCGCGTTGCTGTGCCAAATGAGGCCAGGCCGGGCGGCGTTCCGTAAGGCGCGGGACGCAGGTAATGGTTGTTCCCTTGCCAAGTCGTGCAACGCCGCATGGCGTCATTTGACACGCAACCCGAAGGGACGGGGGCCCGTTTGCTCCAGCACTGCGTTACTCGTCGCTCATTTGGAACAACCACAAAAACGCCTGGAGCGTTTTTGCGCGTAAGCCCCGAAGGGGTGAAACACATGGATGTGTTGAACAAACTTCACTCCTCGCGCCTTGTTCTGCACCAAACGGGCCTCCGTCGCGGCCGCTACGAAACGTCAATAGATCCTATCTCGATGCGCCGATCAACCCAGCAGCGAAATATCCGCTACTCCCAGGAACAGGCCACGCAGGCGCGCCAGCAAGGCGTAACGGTTGGCTTTTATCGCAGGCTCTTCGGCGTTGACCAGTACCTGATCGAAAAATGCATCCACTGGCTCACGCAGCGCGGCAAGTGACTCCAGGCTGCCGGTGTACTGGCGATCACGCGCGAGCGGCCCGGCGGCACTTTCGGCGTCCTGGACGGCCTTGGCCAGATCGACCTCGGCTGGCTCGTGCAACAGGGCCGGATCGACAGTGGCCTCGATAGCGATGTCGGCCTTGGACAGAATATTGGCCACGCGTTTGTTGGCGGCGGCCAGGGCTTCTGCTTCCGGCAGCCGGCGAAACGCTTGCACAGCCTGTACGCGCTGGTCGAAATCCAGTGGCGAGGTGGGCGCTACCGCACGCACGGACTGATACACCGCTACGTCGATGCCCTCGTCTTCATAGCGGGCACGCAACCGGTCGAAGATGAAGTCCTGAACCTGCTCAACCAGGCCCTGCGCCTTCACCGAATCGCCGTATTGGGCGACGGCCGTTTCCAGCGCCGCATGCAGGTCCAGTTCCAGTTTCTTCTCGATCAGGATCCGCAGCACGCCAAGCGCTGCACGGCGCAGAGCGTAGGGATCCTTGCTCCCGGTGGGCAGCATGCCGATGCCGAAAATGCCTACCAGCGTGTCCAGCTTGTCTGCCAGTGCCACCGCGGCGCCTGTCAGGGTAGACGGCAACTCACCGCCTGCGCCGCGCGGCATGTACTGCTCATTCAGTGCGAGCGCCACGTCCTCGGCTTCGCCGTCATGCCGGGCGTAGTAATAGCCTGCGATGCCTTGCAACTCGGGGAACTCGCCGACCATTTCGGTCGACAGGTCACATTTGCTCAACAGGCCTGCACGTGCCGCCTTCTCTGGCTCACCGCCGATCTGGCCGGCGATGGCCCCGGCAAGGCTCGACACCCGACTGGCCTTGTCATACACGCTGCCGAGCTGCGCCTGGAACACGACATTGGCCAGGCGTGCGTTATGGCTTTCCAACGGCTGTTTCTGGTCCTGCTTGAAGAAGAACTCCGCATCGGTCAGGCGCGGGCGCACGACCTTTTCGTTGCCCGAAATAATCTGCGCCGGATCGTGGCTTTCAATGTTCGCGACGGTGATGAAACGCGGCAGCAGGCGCCCATCAGCATCCAGCAGGCAGAAATATTTCTGGTTGTCCTGCATGGTCGAGATAAGTGCTTCCTGAGGTACATCAAGGAAACGTTCCTCGAAACTGCATACCAGTGGCACCGGCCATTCGACCAGGGCGGTGACCTCATCCAGCAGGTCGTCCGGCATGATCGCCGTGCCGTGCTGCTCTGCGGCAAGCTGTTCGACGCGCTGGCGAATCATCTCGCGGCGCTCGTTGAAATCCGCTATTACCTTTGCCTTGCGCAGATCATCGGCATAACTCGCCGGCGTGGTGATACGGACTTCATCCGGGTGATGAAAACGGTGCCCGCGCGAGGTGCGGCCAGCGTGTTGCGCCAGGATTTCGCCGGGGATCATCGAGTCACCCTGGATCATCACCAGCCACTTGGTGGGGCGGACGAACTCGGTTTTGCGATCCGACCAACGCATACGTTTGGGGATCGGTAGCGCAGCCAGCGCAGCGTCCACGATATCCGGCAACAGGTCATGCGCTGGCTGGCCTGGAATGCTCTGCACGTAACGTAGCTTCGGGCCGCTGCGGTCCAGTTCAGAAACTTCCACGCCACATTTGCGGGCAAAGCCCTGGGCCGCCTTGGTCGGATTGCCGTCGGCATCGAAGGCCGCCTGCAGCGGTGGGCCGTCCATCTGATTGGTACGGTCGGGCTGCTGGGTCGCCAGCTGTCCGACAAAGACCGCCAGTCGCCGTGGCGCGGCGTAATACCGGGCTGAATCGTAACTCAGACCGGCATCCTTCAAGCCTTTTTCGACGCCTTCCAGAAAGGCTTCAGCAAGGCGCTTGAGCGCTTTGGGCGGGAGTTCTTCAGTACCCAGTTCTACCAGGAAATCGAGCGGCAGCATTATTCGGCCTCCTTCAGTTTGGCCAGTACTTCATCACGCAATTCGGGAGTGGCCATGGGAAAGCCGAGTTTTGCCCGGGCTTGCAAATAGCTCTGGGCGATGGCGCGCGACAACCCACGCACGCGCAGAATGTAGCGTTGACGCTCAGTGACGGAGATGGCACGACGCGCATCCAGCAAGTTGAACGTATGCGAGGCCTTGATGACCATTTCGTAGGCCGGCAATGGCAGTTCGGCGGCAATCAACCGGTTTGCTTCGCTCTCGTAGAAGTCAAACAGCTCGAACATCCTGTCGACGTTGGCGTGCTCGAAGTTATAGGTCGACTGTTCCACCTCGTTCTGGTGGAACACATCACCATAGGTCACCTTGCCGAACGGGCCATCGGAATACACCAGGTCGTACACCGAGTCGACACCCTGCAGATACATTGCCAGCCGCTCGAGACCGTAGGTGATCTCGCCAGTCACCGGGTAGCACTCGACACCGCCCACCTGCTGGAAATACGTGAACTGGGTAACTTCCATACCGTTCAGCCAGACTTCCCAACCCAGGCCCCAGGCGCCTAGCGTCGGCGATTCCCAGTTATCCTCCACGAAGCGAATATCGTGAACCAGCGGATCCACGCCGATGTGTTTCAGCGACTCCAGGTACAGCTCCTGAATATCATCCGGGTTCGGCTTGAGCACTACCTGGAACTGATAGTAATGCTGGAGGCGGTTGGGGTTGTTGCCGTAGCGGCCATCAGTCGGACGGCGGCTGGGCTGAACATAGGCTGCGTTCCAGGTTTCCGGACCGATCGCCCGGAGGAAAGTAGCGGTATGGAAGGTCCCGGCGCCCATTTCCATGTCGTAGGGCTGCAGAATTACGCAACCCTTCTCTGCCCAGAAACTTTGCAGGGCAAGGATAAGTCCTTGAAAGGTATGGACGGCTGGATTGGTCTGAGTCACGTTTTCACCCGGTTAGGCTGTGAAGAAAGGCGGAAGTATACAGTCAGACCGGGGTGACATACAGGCGAAGACCGAGCGACTGACGCCCACAATGGCTAGGGTCTGTTGCCGTTGCATCGCGAGCCGCGTTGCTGTGTCAAATGGCGCAAGGCCGGGCGGCGATCCGCAAGGCGCGGGATGCAGGTAATGGTTGTTCCCTTGCCAAGTCCCGCAACGCCGCATGGCGTCATTTGCCACGCAACCTAGGCGGCCCCACCCGAAGGGACGGGACCCGTTTAGCGCAGCACTGCGTTACTCGTCGCTCATTTGGAACAACCACAAAAACGCCTGGAGCGTTCTTGCGCGTAAGCCCCGAAGGGGTGAAACACATGGATGTGTTGAACAAATTTCACTCCTCGCGTCTTGTTCTGCACCAAACGGGCCTCCGTCGCGACCGCGATGAAACGACAACAGACCCTAAGCTACACTGGCACCCTAACAACTGACGCAGCGAAGACCCCATGAACACATCTGTACCGCCTATCACCCGCTGCCAGTGGTGCTCCGGGGACCCTGTCTATCAGGCTTACCATGATAACGAATGGGGTGTGCCCGAGTTTGATGGTGACCGGCTGTTCGAGAAGCTGGTGCTGGACGGATTGCAGGCAGGCTTGTCCTGGATCACCATCCTCAAGAAGCGCGAGCGTTACCGCGAGATATACCGCGGTTTTGATGTCCGCTTCATGGCAAGCCAGACGGACCAGGACCTGCAGCGGCTGATGGACGATGCCGGCATCATCCGTAATCGGCTGAAAATCAGTGCGGCCCGGCAGAACGCCCGCGCCTGGTTGGCTCTCAGGGAGCAGACCGATCCGGCGCAGTGGCTTTGGCAGTTTGTCGGCGGCGCGCCACGCATCAATCACTTCAGCAGCTTCGCAGAGGTGCCGGCCATTACCCTTGAAGCCGAAGCCATGAGCAAAGCGTTGAAGAAAGCCGGCTTTTCCTTTGTCGGTCCGACCATCTGTTATGCCTTCATGCAGGCCACCGGAATGGTCATGGACCATACGACCGATTGCTTTCGCTACCCTGAGCTCGCCGGATGAGTTGGCGTATCTCGCCCTGACGCGCTGCTGCCTTTACAATGCGTTTTTCGAAACAGTGCGGGGTTACTTGTGGAACGGCTCAAGGGCGCTTTGATTGTCGGCTTTCTCCGGCTGTTTTCCATGCTGCCGTTTCGCTGGGCGCAGCGCCTGGGTGCAGGCATGGGCTGGCTTACCTGGAAGCTGCCCAACCGCTCCCGGGAAGTGGTGCGTATAAATCTCGCGCACTGCATGCCCGGGTTGAGTGCCGAAGAACGCGAGGCACTGGTCGGCGAGACGCTGATCAATACCGGCCGCAGCGTAGCGGAAAGCGCCTGCGCCTGGATGTGGAAGCCCTCCAAGACCCTGAGCTACGTCAAGGAAGTCGAGGGCGAGCACCTGCTGCGTGCTGCTCTGGATGCTGGTGAAGGTGTGGTGTGTATCACCAGCCATCTGGGTAACTGGGAAGTCCTGAATCACTATTACTGCTCACAATGCTCGCCACTTATTTTTTACCGCCCGCCCAAGCAGAAAGCAGTGGATGATCTGCTCAGGCGTCAGCGCACCCAGCTGGGCAACCAGGTGGCTGCTTCTACGCGTGAAGGCATTACGAATGTTATCCGTGAGGTGCGTAAAGGCGGTGCGGTGGGGATCCCGGCGGACCCCGAGCCCGCGCTCAAGAGCGGTGTTTTCGTACCTTTCTTTGCGGTCCAGGCGCTGACCAGTAAATTCGTTCCGGGACTGGTCAAGGGGGGCAAGGCGCGAGCCCTGTTCCTGCATTGCGTTCGTTTGCCTGACCATAGCGGCTTCAAAGTCATTCTCGAAGAGGCACCCGAGGCGCTATACAGTGATGATGAAACCGAAGCGGTCGCCGCCATGAGTGGGGTGATCGAGCGCTATGTCCGTCAATGGCCAAGCCAGTACATGTGGAGCATGAAGCGGTTCAAGAAACGCCCCTCGGGAGAAAAGCGCTGGTACTGAGCGTCCCGCTGGTAATGCGTGGTCACAGGGATAACAAAATATACAAGCAGGAGCTTGAGCATGGCCAATCAGCGTCAATATCCACGCACCATGATGCGGTGCCGAATCAGGATTACTCACCCGGATCTGGGTGATGTGTACGGTCAGACGCGTGATCTGTCCGATGGCGGTGTGTTCGTGGAGAACGCTGATCTGGCGACGCTGACGCCTGGCGCCGAAGTACAGGGGCAAGTGCAGGACATGCCAATCGAGGCGCCGGTCCTGCGCATGGTTGTTCAGCGGGTGATCCCCGGCGAGGGTGCAGGCCTGGCGTTTCTGGACGAAGAATAAGGATCCCGCAGCTAGCGGAGCTGCGCAATCCTCACGTCATCAACGACGCCAGAACATCGGAGTCAGCAGGATGATCAGCGTAAAGACCTCAAGTCGGCCCAACAACATGGCGAAGCTGAGTATCCATTTCACCGTGGCCGAGAGGTCCCCGTAGTGCGCTGATACGTCCCCCAGCCCCGGCCCCAGGTTATTGATACAGGCGGCCAGTGCCGAAAAGGCGGTGACGAAGTCCAGGCCAGTGCCGAGCAGAATCAGAAACATGACGGCAAAGGCGAACACGTACACCGCACAGAACCCCCATACAGCTTCTACGACCCGGTCTGGCACCGGCTTGTTGCCAAGCTTGACCGGGAACACCCCGTGCGGGTGCAGCAAGCGTTTCGTTTCACGTGTGCCCTGCTTGTATAGCAGGATCACGCGGATCACCTTCATCCCACCGCCAGTGGAGCCTGCGCAGGCGCCGATGAAACTGGCGTAAAGCAACAGGAACGGCAGCACTGTCGGCCAGACTGAAAAATCGGTGACACTGAAACCTGCCGTTGTGGCAATCGAAATCGTCTGGAAGGCACCGTAGCGGATTGAGGTCCAGGTATCGTAATACTCGACGTGGATCAGCATGGCGCAGCACACCACAAACAGCGCGACCAGAATCAACAGATACGAGCGGCATTCCGGATCGTGCCAATAGCTTTTCAGTGAGCGAAAACGCCACGCCAGAAAATGCAAGGCGAAGTTGATGCCCGAGATGACCAGAAACACCATGCAGATCAGCTCGATCAGTGGACTATCGTAGTAGCCGATACTCAGATCATGGGTAGAAAATCCGCCGATCGCTACCGTTGAAAAGCTGTGACCGATGGCGTCGAATGGCTCCATTCCCGCTGCCCAGTAAGCCAGCGCACAGGCCACCGTGAGCCCGGTGTAGATCAGCCACAGCACCTTGGCGGTCTCGGCAATCCGCGGCGTCAGCTTGTTCTCTTTCAGCGGCCCGGGCATCTCGGCGCGATACAGCTGCATGCCACCGACGCCCAGCAGCGGCAGAATGGCCACCGCCAGTACGATAATCCCCATGCCGCCAAACCATTGCAGTTGTTGACGGTAGAACAGCAAGGCACGCGGCAGGGTATCCAGCCCCGTGATGACCGTGGCGCCCGTTGTCGTGAGACCGGAGAAGGATTCAAACACCGCATTGGCTACGCTCAGATCCGGCATATCCAGCAGATATAACGGCACCGCGCCGAACAGCCCGAGAACCAGCCAGAACAGTACGGTAATCAGATAACCGTCGCGGGTACGCAGTTCGTTGCGTCTGCCACGAACCGGAAGCCAGGCCAGAAAGCCGAATGCAAAGGTAATCAGAAAGCCGGTGACGAAGGCCTCGCGGGCATGCTCGCCATAGAACCAGCCCACCCCCGCCGAGGGGAGCATGCTGGTGGAGAACAACATCAGCAAAATACCGATGATGCGCTGGATCTGTGGATACTGCATGGGGTCGGTTACCTTAGAGAAATGTCAGCCCGACCTGGAACAGGCGCTCGACATCGCGAATATGTTTCTTGTCGATCACGAACATGATCACGTGGTCCTCGGATTCGATCACGGTAGCGTCGCGGGCAATCAGCACCTTGTCGCTACGTACGATGGCACCAATGGTGGTACCGGGCGGCAGGTCAATGTCGCCAATGGCGCGACCAACCACCTTGGACGAGCGAGAATCGCCGTGCGCCACGGCTTCGATCGCCTCCGCCGCACCGCGTCGCAACGAGTGCACGTTGACGATATCGCCCCGCCGTACGTGTGCAAGCAGGGTGCCGATGGTCGCCTGGGAGGGCGAGATGGCGATATCAATTTCGCCGCCCTGTACCAGATCGACATAGGCCGGATTGTTGATCAGAGCCATGACCTTGCGCGCGCCCATCCGCTTGGCCAGCATCGAGGACATGATATTGGCTTCGTCATCGTTGGTGACCGCACAGAAAATATCGACTTCCTCGATGTTCTCCTCGATCAGCAGTTCCTTGTCCGAGGCGCTGCCGTGCAGAACAATGGCGCGGTCGAGGTTTTGCGCCAGGTAGTCCGCCCGAGCCTTGTTCTTCTCGATGATCTTGACCTGGTAGCGAGTCTCCATGGCCTCGGCGAGGCGTTCGCCGATGTTGCCGCCACCGGCAATAAGCACCCGTTTGTTGGTGCGATCAAGGCGCCGTAGTTCGCTCATCACCGCGCGTATGTCCGGCGTGGCGGCGACGAAAAATACTTCATCATCTGCCTCGATTACGGTGTCGCCCTTGGGGATGATTGGGCGATCCCGGCGGAAAATCGCGGCGACCCGCGTCTCGACGCCGGGCATGTGCTGACGCAAGAAGCGCAACTCCTGACCCACCAGCGGCCCGCCGTAATAGGCTCGTACGGCTACCAGCTGCACCTTGCCTTCCGCGAAGTCGAGTACCTGCAACGCGCCGGGATTCTCGATCAGACGCTTGATGTAGGTGGTTACTGCCTGCTCAGGGCTGATCAATACATCAATCGGCACCGCATCGTTGTGAAACAGCCCACCACGCGTGAGATAGGCCGACTCACGTATACGCGCGATCTTGGTCGGCGTACGGAACAGCGTGTAGGCGACCTGACAGGCGATCATGTTCGTCTCGTCGCTACTGGTCACCGCGATCAGCATGTCGGCGTCATCAGCACCGGCGTGGCGCAAGATGGTAGGAAACGAACCACGGCCAACCACGGTGCGAATGTCCAGCCGATCACTCAGATCGCGCAGGCGCACCGTATCGGTATCGATCACGGTGATGTCATTGGCCTCGCTGGACAGTTCTGTTGCCAGGCTGCTGCCCACCTGTCCGGCGCCGAGAATAATGATCTTCATGACGCAGACGGCTCCTTATCTTCAGTGGGAAAACGACCGCGGCGGGTACTGGCGGCTATTTTGACCAGTTTGGCCAGATAAAAGCCATCATGACCGTTCGGCTGCGGTAGAAGTTGCCGGCCGCACGGCTGCGGTTCGCCGTAATCTACGGCAATCGACAATTCCCTGGCACTGGGTTCGCGCTGCAGGAACGCCTCCACTACGCGGGTATTTTCTTCCGGTAGGACCGAACAGGTGGCGTAAACCAGAATGCCGCCGACCTCCAGCGTTTGCCACATGGCATCGAGCAGGCTCCCTTGTAGCGTCGCCAGTTCACTTATATCGGCCGGCTGTCTTGCCAACTTGATATCCGGGTGACGACGAATCACGCCGGTTGCGGAACAGGGTGCGTCGAGCAGGATACGGTTGAACGGTATACCGTCCCACCAAGCATCCAGATCGCGGGCATCCGCCGCTTTGAGCGTGGCCGTCAGGCCCAGTCGGTCCAGATTTTCCTGCACCCGTGCCAGGCGCGACGGCTCGAGATCCAGCGCAACCAGCTCACTCAGGGCAGGCTGTTGCTCAAGCGTGTGGCAGGTTTTACCACCCGGGGCGCAGCAGGCATCCAGTACCCGGTCGCCAGGTCTGGCTTCCAGTAATGGAGCGGCCAGTTGCGCCGCTTCATCCTGCACGCTGACCAGACCCTCGGCGAAGCCTGGTAATAGCTGAACGTCGCAGGGCTGCAGCAAGCGGATACCCACTGGGCTGTGAAGACAGGCCTCGGCGGTAATGCCAGCCTTTTCAAGCTGTTGCAGGTAAGCCGAACGCTCGGTCTGGCGCTGGTTGATGCGCAACGTCATGGGTGGATGGGCGTTGTTCGCCTCGCAGATGGCTTCCCAATGCTGCGGCCAGTCGGCCTTGAGCTGCTTTTGTAACCAGCGTGGATGGGCCAGGCGGACCACCGGATCGCGTGCCATGTCGGCAAACAGCTCTTCGGACTCGCGCTGCGCGCGTCGCAGCACGGCGTTGAGCATCCCTTTGGCCCAGGGTTTTCTCAGGGTTTTGGCGGCACTGACGGTTTCATCGATGGCAGCGTGGGCTGGAACGCGGGTGTAGAACAGCTGATACAGGCCGACCAGCAACAGTGCCTGGAGGTCACGGTCAGCGGCCTTGAGCGGTTTATCCAGCAGGCGGTTGGCCAGCGCTTCGAGGCGAAAGAACCAGCGCGCGGTGCCAAAGGCCAGTTCCTGAGTCAGTGCGTGATCACGTGGGGCAACCTGCTTCAGCTGGCCCGGAAGGCTGGTACCGAGCGAAGCCTTGCCGGCCATGACCAGCGCCAGTGCGTTGGCCGCCGCCAGGCGCGGACTCACTGGCCGTTTTCCAGGGTCAGGCCAGGCGTGAAGTGGTCGCGTCGCGCGTTGTATAGATCAGCAAAGGCCAGCGGCTTGCCGCCGGGCAACTGCACCCGCGTCAGACGCAGCGCGCCCTCGCCACAGGCGACCAATAAACCGCTCTTGTCTACCGCAAGGACTTCTCCCGCAGCCCCCGCGCCAGCTTCTGGCCGCGCAGCCCATATCTTGAGTGGCTGGTCATTCCAGCGGGCATGCGCCAGTGGCCAGGGATTGAATGCACGGACTATGCGATCAAGCTCGGTTGCTGAACGGGTCCAATCGATACGTGCATCACTCTTGCCGAGTTTGTGCGCGTAGGTTGCCAGGCTGTCATCCTGTATCTCGGGCGCTGCCTCACCTTTGGCCAGCTGGTCGATCACGGCGGTTACTGCCGTCGGACCTATCATGGCAAGCCGGTCGTGCAAGCTACCGCCGGTGTCTTCAGAGCTGATGGGCGTTGTGGCTTTGAGCAGCATAGGGCCGGTGTCCAGTCCTGCTTCCATTTGCATGACGGTCACGCCTGATTCGCTGTCGCCTGCTTCGATCGCACGCTGGATGGGTGCTGCGCCACGCCAGCGTGGCAGCAACGATGCATGGCTGTTGATACAGCCCAGACGCGGGATGTCCAGTACCGCCTGCGGCAATATCAATCCGTAGGCGACGACCACCAGCAGATCCGGTTTGAGCGCAGCCATCTCAGCCTGGCTATCAGCATTCTTCAGCGTTTGTGGCTGGTAGACCGGCAGTCCGTGTTTCAGCGCAAGCTGTTTAACCGCGCTTTGCGTGAGCTTGTGTCCGCGGCCCGCAGGTCGGTCAGGCTGGGAATAGACCGCCACGATATTCAGGCCCTGCTCGATAAAGGCGCCAAGATGAGCAGCGGCAAACTCGGGGGTGCCGGCGAAGATGATGCGAAGGTCTGACGCTTTCATGGGGATCCGTAAAGAAAAGGCTTGCCGAAGCAAGCCTTGAGACTATCCAGGCAGACCCACGTGTTCAGCCGTTGGCCTGCAGTTTATGCTGCTTTTCCAGCTTCTTGCGAATGCGGTCGCGCTTGAGATTGGAAAGATAGTCGACAAACAGCTTGCCGTTCAGGTGATCGCATTCATGCTGGATACATACCGCAAGCAGGCCTTCGCAAACCTGTTCGAAGGGTTTGCCATCGCGATCCAGGGCCTTCACCCGCACGCGTTCCGGACGCGTGACGGTTTCGTAAAAACCGGGCACGGACAGACAGCCTTCCTGCATCTCCTCCAGGTCCTCGGTCAGAGGCTCGAATTCCGGGTTGATGAACACCATCGGCTCGTCCAGATTTTCGGACACATCAATGACCACAATCCGCTGATGCACATTGACCTGAGTCGCAGCCAGGCCAATCCCGGGCGCTGCGTACATGGTTTCGAACATATCGCTGATCAGTTGGCGCACCCCGTCGTCTACTTCGACTACCGGTTGGGCGACAGTACGCAGCCGCGGATCAGGAAATTCAAGAATATTTAATATGGCCATATCGGTTTGTGATGCACTTGTGGATCAGATATAAGTTGTGCTGCTAAGATGATCGCAGCTAGGAAATAAAGCGGGTCTGGCTCCTCGTAGCGCAGGAGTATGTACTCAGACCTCGGGTGCTGACCTACATAATAAAGGGATTCGTGTCATGAGGAAAACATTACTCGGCCTCCTGTTGGTGGCTTCGAGCTTTTTAGCTCAAGCGCAGGAGTCGGTATTCAGGGAAGATCACCCGGAACGGTATCAGGTTGTGAAGGGCGATACGTTGTGGGACATATCAGGACGTTTCCTCAGTCTGCCATGGAAATGGCCAGAAATCTGGCATGCCAATCCGCAAATCGACAATCCCCATCTGATCTATCCGGGCGACATCATTTCGCTGGTCTACGTTGATGGCCAACCACGGCTGACAGTCAACCGTGGGCAGGGCGGTACCATCAAACTGTCCCCTACCATACGCTCCCGTCCGGTTGCCGAAGCAATCCCGACCATTCCGCTGGAAGCGATCAATGCCTTCCTGCGGGCCGGCCGCATCCTCGACACTGAAGAGCTACTGGAGCAAGCGCCCTACGTGATCGGCGGCGAAGCGGAAAGCGTTGTTGCCGGCGCCGGTAACCGGGTCTATGCCCGGGGTGACACAGAAAATGACGTAGCGGCCTATGGTATTTACCGGCGCGGCCGGTCCTATACCGATCCGGAGAGCGGCGAATTCCTCGGTATTCATGTGCAGGAAATCGGCAACGGCCAGGTCATGGGCTCGGAGCGGGATATCACTACGCTCAACATCACGCGCAGCCGCCAGGAAGTTCGGGTTGGCGACCGCTTGATGGAAACCGAAGAACGCGCCGTATCCTCCACTTTCTTCCCGAGCGATCCGGACCAGGAAGTGAATGGACTGATTCTCGACGTGCCAAACGGTGTCACCCAGATTGGTCAGTACGATGTCGTATTGCTGAACAAGGGTGCGGTCGATGGCCTGAAAGAAGGGAACGTGCTGGCGATCTACAAGACCGGCGAAGTGGTCCGCGATCGCATTCAGAACAACCAGGTTCAACTGCCCGACGAGCGCGGCGGCTTGCTGATGGTGTTCCGCGTCTACGAACGCATGAGCTACGGAATCGTACTCAATGCCAGTCGCCAGCTGGCGATCATGGACAAGGTCCGCAATCCCTAGAAACTGAATGTAGCGGCGCCTTAAGGGTCTGTTCCCGTTTCATCGGGTTGCGTGGCAAATGACGCCATGCGGCGTTGCGGGACTTGGCAAGGGAACAACCATTACCTGCGTCCCGCGCCTTGCCTGGCGCCATTTGACACAGCAACGCGGCTCGCGATGAAACGGGAACAGACCCTAGGCGCCGCTTTTTTATCAAGGATGATCCATGGCTATTCAGCTGTCCGATCCGCGACAGGCCTGGCTCGCCCTGTCCATGCTCGATGGTCTCGGGTCTCGATCCCTCAAGCGTCTGCTCAGTTACTTCCCGTCCGCCGTCGAAGCCCTCGATGCTGATTTTATGACCCTGCAACGCCTGGGTGTGAGCGCCGGGCTGCAAGACGGCATCCAGAAGCTGCAACAAGGCGATAACGAAATACTCGGCCGTATCGATGCTGCGTTGGCCTGGCTTGAAGCGCCCGGTTGTCACCTGTTGTACCGTGAATCACCGGACTATCCGCCATTACTGCGCGAGATTGCCGATCCGCCACCGGTGCTCTTTGTCCGCGGTAATCCCTTGTTATTGAAGGACCCGCAGCTGGCCATGGTCGGCACCCGGCATCCCGGGCCACATGGCGCCGCGACGGCCAGAGCCTTTGCGCGTAGCTTTACCGAGAGCGGGTTGGTAGTGACCAGCGGAATGGCTCTGGGTATCGACGGCGCCTGTCATCAGGGCGCGCTTGATGTCTCTGGCCAGACCATCGCTGTCTGGGGCACGGGGCTGGATAATTGTTATCCCAAGCGTCATCGCAGACTGGCGGACGACATCCTGGCCAATGGCGGTGCGCTTGTCTCGGAATTGGCACCGGCTATGGGGCCGCATGCCAGCCAATTTCCCAGGCGCAACCGGATCATCAGCGGCCTGAGTCTGGGCACGCTGGTGGTCGAGGCCAGCCTCAACAGTGGCTCGTTGATCACCGCACGCCTGGCACTCGAGCAGAACCGCGAAGTATTTGCCATGCCCGGCTCGATTCATAACACCCAGGCGCGCGGCTGCCACCGCCTGCTCCGTGACGGCGCTACGCTGGTCGAGACTGTCCAGGATGTACTCGACGTCTTGCGCGTACCGCTTACTGCCGCCCTTGCTGAACCTGCCACCCGCAACGGGACGAGCGAGACAGATCATCCGCTGGATAAATGGTTGAGTCATGAGCCGGTCAGCGCGGATTGGCTCAGCCAACACAGTGGGTTGCCGGTGCAACAGGTCCTGCAAGGTCTGCTCGAGCTTGAATTGGAAGGCTTCGTGCAACAGACTCCGCACGGTTATTCTCGTCGCTGATCTTGAGCGGTTCGTCTGGCTCGGCTACTGTCGCTACTTGCAATCGAGATGAGGCGCGGCATGTTGGCAAACTGGCGAATCAGGCAGGTGGACAGAGTTCTGCATGCGGGCGGAGTCATCGCCTATCCGACCGAAGCGGTGTGGGGCCTGGGCTGCAATCCATGGAAGGCCGATGCCGTCGAGCGCCTGCTTGACCTCAAGCAGCGGCCGGTAGAAAAAGGCCTTATTCTCATCGCAGGCGCGATCGAGGAGTTCGATTTTCTACTATGGGACTTGCCCGATAGCCAGTTGGCCAAGCTGCGTCTTTCCTGGCCAGGCGCCAATACCTGGCTGGTGCCGCATGAAGATCGGTTGCCGCCCTGGATAACCGGGCAGCACGAAACGGTTGCATTACGTGTCAGCAATCACCCGACTGTGCGTCAGTTGTGCGCCGTGACCGGACCTCTGGTTTCCACCTCCGCGAATCCGTCCGGTCGACCGCCGGCGCGCTCGCGGCTGCGGATAGAGCAGTACTTTCACGGTGCACTGGATGACGTCGTGCCCGGCCCGTTGGGAGGGCAGCGTAATCCGAGTATCATCAGGGATCTGAGAACCGAAGCCATCATTCGCCCTGCCTGAGAAACCGCTGTGAACAAGACTCCCCAACCCGCCGACGTTGCTGCAGTAAAAGCCTATCTGACCGGACTGCAGGACCGTATCTGCGCCGCGCTGGAACAGCTAGATGGGCGGTCGCAGTTTGCCGAGGACGAATGGCAGCGCCCGGGCGGCGGCGGTGGACGTTCGCGGATCATCGAGAACGGCAGCTTGCTGGAAAAAGGCGGTGTTGGATTCTCCCACGTATTTGGCGATGGCATGCCCCCGTCGGCCACAGCGCACCGGCCGGAACTGGCAGGGCGGCACTTCCAGGCGATGGGCGTATCGCTGGTCATGCACCCCGAGAACCCGCACATACCGACATCGCATGCCAATGTGCGCTTTTTCATCGCAGAGAAAGCCGATGCTGATCCGGTCTGGTGGTTCGGCGGTGGCTTTGATCTGACGCCCTATTACGCCCATGAAGAAGACTGCGTGCACTGGCACCGGGTCGCCCGGGATGCCTGCGCGCCCTTCGGCGACGACGTTTATCCGCGGTTCAAGGCCTGGTGCGACGAGTATTTTTATCTGAAGCATCGTCAGGAAGCGCGCGGGATCGGCGGCTTGTTCTTTGACGATGTAAACCAATGGGGTTTCGAGCGCAGTTTCGAATTCATGCGCGCCATTGGTGATGCCTACCTCGAGGCGTATCTGCCGATTGTCGAGCGGCGCAAAGCGCAGGCTTACACAGCCGAGCAGAAAGCCTTTCAGGAATACCGCCGCGGTCGCTATGTCGAATTCAATCTGGTCTATGATCGCGGCACCCTGTTCGGATTGCAGACGGGCGGCCGCACCGAATCGATACTCATGTCTTTGCCGCCCACCGTACGCTGGGGCTATAACTGGCAGCCTGAACCGGGCAGCGCCGAGGCGCGACTCACCGAGGACTTTCTGCCGGTCCGTGACTGGCTCAAGGAGCAACCCTGATGGATCGTTACGCCGTGATCGGCAATCCGGTCGCGCACAGCAAGTCCCCGCGGATTCACCGCATGTTCGCTGAACAGACCGGCCAACAGCTGTCTTATGAAGCGCTACTGGCACCGCTGGATGATTTCGCCGGTACCCTGCGCACCTTTCTGACGGTCGGCCAGGGCGTGAATATTACCGTACCCTTCAAGGAACAGGCCTGGGCGATTGTCGATCAGCGCACAGCCGCTGCCGAGCGTGCCGGCGCGGTGAACACCATCATGCGTTTGCCAGACGGTCGGCTATTGGGCGATAACACTGACGGCAAGGGTCTGGTCCGGGATATCCAGCACAATGCCGGTCTCTCGCTGGCGGGCTTGAAGATATTATTGGTCGGGGCTGGCGGCGCGTCCCGCGGAGTGCTGCAACCTTTACTGGAAGCCGCGCCGGAGCAACTCTGTGTGGTCAATCGCACTGTGGAAAAAGCCGAGCAGCTCGCGGCTATCTTCGCTGATCTGGGGCCGGTCAGTGCAGCGGGTTTCGACTGGATCGAAGAACCGGTGGACTTGATCATCAATGCCACCTCGGCAAGCCTGCACGGCGAAGTGCCCGCGATGTCTTCCGATTTGATTCGCCCAGGGCATACCTGGTGCTACGACATGATGTACAGCAAGGAGCCGACTGCGTTCAATCGCTGGGCCAGCGAACAGGGCGCCGCGCGCTGTATTGACGGGCTCGGGATGCTGGTCGAGCAGGCAGCCGAAGCCTTCCTGCTCTGGCGGGGTGTGCGGCCGGATACCGGTCCGGTACTGGCTGCCCTGCGCTAGAGAACCGCTGAGAACTGCTGCGCTCGGCCATGTTGCGTTGAAATCTCGCGGCGCAGCGTTACTGCCGCGCCGAACGCACCGCCGCGGCCAGTTGTCCGGTCAGCTCCAGCACCGCCTCGACGGCTTTCTCACCTGTTGCTGCGCGTTCGATACATTCCACCAGCGCCGAGCCTACTACCACCCCTTCGGCGTCCCGGGCGAAGCTGGCAGCCTGTTGCGGAGTGCGCACGCCGAAACCCACACACACCGGTAATGCGGACTGCTGCCTGATGGCGCCGATTGCATCGCGTACCTGAGCCCCGTCTGCCTGGCCGACTCCGGTGACCCCATTTAGCGAAACGTAGTAGAGAAAGCCGCTGGCCTGCGCCAGGACTCTGGGCAAACGCTGGGCATCGGTGGTCGGCGTCGCCATGCGGATCATGTCGACGCCATATTGCCGTGAGAGTGGCCCGAGTTCGGCATCGTGCTCGGCGGGCAGGTCGACAATAAGTAGCCCGTCGACGCCCGACGCGCTGGCATCACGCATGAACTCAAGCGCGCCGTATCGATGGATCGGGTTGTAGTAACCCATCAATACCACCGGTGTGGCGTCGTCGTGCTCACGGAATTGACGCACCATTTCCAGCGTCTTGCGCTGGGTCTGGCCGCCGCGCAGGGCGCGCAGTGCTGCGGCCTGGATTGCCGGGCCGTCTGCCATTGGATCGCTGAAGGGCATGCCTAACTCGATGATATCCGCGCCTGCGCCCGGCAATTGTTTCAGCAATGCCAGACTGGTCTCGTAATCAGGATCGCCGGCACACACGTAGGTAACCAGCGCGGCGCGATTCTCAGCCGACAGTTGCTGAAAACGGGCTTCGAGACGTGAGTTCATGCTTGTTCCTCCATCAGACGCAGCACGGTGGGCATATCCTTGTCACCGCGCCCGGACAGGCAGACCACCATCAGATGATCGCTCGGCAATTGCGGCGCCAGCCGGGCTACCTCGGCCAGGGCATGGGCGGTTTCCAGCGCAGGGATGATGCCTTCCTGGCGACAGCAGGTGTGAAACGCCGCCAATGCCTGGTGATCATCGATGGCGGTGTATTCCACCCGTCCCTGCTCATGCAACCAGGCGTGCTCGGGCCCGATGCCGGGGTAGTCGAGGCCGGCGGAGATCGAATGGGCATCGGTTATCTGGCCGTCTTCATCCTGCAGCAGATAGGTGCGGTTGCCGTGCAGCACACCGGCGAATCCCCCTTTGAGACTGGCCGCATGCTTGCCGCTGGCGAGGCCTTCCCCCGCTGCTTCGACACCAATCATGCGCACGGCTTCGTCATCCAGAAACGCATGAAACAGGCCCATGGCGTTCGAGCCGCCGCCGATGCAGGCCACCAGACTGTCCGGCAGACGACCCTCACGGTCGAGCATCTGCTGGCGCGTTTCACGGCCTATTACAGCCTGGAATTCACGCACCATGGTCGGATAGGGGTGCGGACCGGCTACGGTTCCGATCAGATAAAAGGTGTTGTCGATATTGGTGACCCAGTCGCGCAACGCCTCATTCATGGCGTCTTTCAGGGTGCCGGTACCGGAGGTGACCGGGATGATCTCTGCGCCCAGCAAGCGCATGCGCGCCACATTGTCACGCTGGCGCTCGATGTCGGTTGCGCCCATGTACACCACGCATTGCAGGCCGAAGCGCGCCGCCACGGTGGCAGTCGCCACGCCGTGCATGCCGGCGCCGGTCTCGGCGATGATGCGGGTCTTGCCCATGCGCCGCGCCAGCAGAATCTGCCCGATACAGTTGTTGATCTTGTGCGCGCCGGTGTGATTGAGCTCCTCACGCTTGAAGTAGATCTTTGCTCCGCCGTAAAGCGCCGTCAGCCGCTCGGCGAAGTACAACGGGCTGGGCCGACCAACAAACTCGGCCTGGAAGCGATCCAGTTCGGCGAGAAAGTCGGGTTCGGCCATGGCTGTATTGAAGGCTTGCTCAAGCTGCAGAATCAGCGGCATGAGCGACTCGGCGACGAAACGACCGCCGAACGAGCCAAATTGTCCGTGGGCGTCTGCGCCCTGGCTGAAACGCGTTGTGGCTGTCTGCATGATCGGTTCCTCTACTGAGTTCAGCATCGCGGTTATGAAAAAACCATGGAGGCGATGCTAAGGCAGGCAGGACCAGGAAAAAATCGATAAGATGGCTGCAACCTGTGAGAAAAAGTGACCGATCGATGACCAGCAGATTGCCCTCGCTCAATGCGCTGAAAGCCTTCGAAGCGGCCGCTAGCCTGGAAAGCGTGAGCCAGGCAGCGGATCGGCTGAATGTCACACACGGTGCCGTCAGTCGCCAGATACGCACGCTGGAGGACGAGCTCGGGGTTAGGTTGTTCGAGAAGGCTGGCCGTGGCGTGCGGCTAACACCAGCCGGCAAGCGCCTGCGCGATGGCAGCCGGGATGCCTTCGAGCTGTTGCGCGCCACCTGTGCGGAAATCGCCGAGCTGCGGGTAGGCGCTCCGTTTCTGTTGGCCTGCCCGGGGAGTCTGCTGGCGCGCTGGTTCATTCCCCGGCTCGATCGGTTGAATGCAGAACTGCCCGGGCTCAATCTGCATCTGTCGGCCAGCGAGGGCGAGCTGGACCCGCGTCGTTCTGGCGTCAGCGCGACGCTGTTGTTCGCAGCGCCACCCTGGCCGGCGGATATGCACCTGTATCCTCTGCTGGGCGAGCGCATCGGACCGGTGTTCAGCCCCGGTTATGCCGGTGCCGCGGCGTTGCAGGGCAAGCCGTCCGCGGTGCTTGCCGGTGAGCCCCTGTTGCATACCTTGTCCCGCCCGCAGGCCTGGACAGACTGGGCGCGCGCGGCCGGGCTGGATGCGGCTTCGTTGCAGACCGGACAAGGTTTCGAGCATCTGTATTACCTGCTTGAAGCAGCACTGGCGGGGCTCGGCGTGGCGATCGCACCTGAGCTGCTGGTCGCCGATGACGTCGCGTCCGGCAGACTGCTGGCCCCCTGGGGGTTTGTCGAAACGGCTAACCAGTTGGCGCTCTGGGTGCCGGCGCGCCAACCGCAACGGCAGGCAGAAGCGTTGGCCGACTGGCTGAAAACCAATCTCGTTTCCATCAACAGTCCCGCCAAGCCCGGGTCAGCGGAGTAAAGATGCGAGCTCCTGCAGTCAGAACCCTCCGAGCGATTTTACTGTTAACACTGGCCGGCCTGTTTGCTGGATGCAGCACCGCGGAATACGCCCACCAGGCATGGCAAGGCCAGCGCGCCGTGATCCGTGACAGCGTGCCGATACGAGCCATTCTCGAAGATCCAACAGCCGACCCGAATCTGCAATCGAGGCTGGCGGCCGCCTTGCAAGCGCGGCGTTTCGCCAGTGACACCCTCGCCTTGCCGGATAACCCCAGCTATACGCGCTACACCGCCTTGCCTCGCCTCTACGTGGTGTGGAATGTGTTTGTCACACCGGAATTTTCGCTGGATCCGGTGGAACACTGCTATCTCGTTGCCGGCTGCGTTGCTTACAAGGGGTATTTCCAGGAAGCGCGCGCACACCGGGAAGCATCAGCCTGGCGCGAGCGGGGCATGGATGTGTTCGTTGGCGGTGTGCCGGCCTATTCCACGCTTGGCTGGTATGACGACCCCGTGCTCAGCTCGATGATGCACTGGGACGATGACTACGTAGCCAAACTGATATTCCATGAGTTGGCCCACCAGCAGTTCTATATCAAGGACGACACGGCGTTCAATGAGTCCTTCGCCAGCTTTGTCGGCCAACAAGGGCTCCGCCAGTGGCGGGCGTCTCGGAACTTGCCGCCACCCGACATGGCATTGGATCGGCGCCAGCAGCAACTCACGGAACTGGTACTGGCGGCGCGCGATGGTCTGGCAACTCTCTATGCCAGTGACCTCAGCGAGGCAGAAAAACGCGCCGCCAAGACTGAGCGTTTCGCTCAACTGCGCGCTGACTACCAAAGGCTGCGCGACGAGCAATGGGAGGGTTTTGCCGGCTTCGATCAATGGTTCGGGGATTCCTTGAACAACGCCGCGTTGCTGCCATTTGGATTGTATGACCAGTGGATTCCTGCCTTTGAGCGGCTGTTCCAGCAGCTCGGGGAAGACTGGACGGCCTTCTACGCGGCGGTAGAGCAACTTGGAAATATGGAAGGCCCGGACAGAACCCGACGTCTCGTTCAGCTGGTTGGCGAGTCCTGACCAGCCGTCGTTTATTACTTACAACAACCGTGGTGGTGAGACCTTTGTTCCATTTTCGCGCTGGCAAGGCTCCACTTTACCGTTGAACAGGCCGACAGGATCAGCCGCTCTGCGGCGATTCACCAGTGTATTGACTGTGATGGCGGGACATTTTGATAATTTGTCCAAACCCCTGCGAAGCGTCTAGCATGGTACTCTAAGCCAAAATAACAGCAACCGAGGCCTTACCATGAAAGCAGTTGGATATCATCAGGCTGGCGACATCAATCGTGCAGACGCGCTCATCGACATCCATTTGCCGATTCCCTCCCCCGGTCCGCGTGACCTGTTGGTCAGAATCAACGCAATTTCGGTCAATCCAGTCGATACCAAAATTCGTAGAACGCGTGAGCCTGCTTCGGACGTCGCTGAGGTGCTGGGTTGGGATGCGGTAGGTATCGTCGAAGGCATCGGCGAGGAAGTCAGCGGCTTCGCAGTGGGAGATCGGGTTTTTTACGCCGGTGCGGTCAATCGGCCTGGCAGCAACGCCGAATATCAACTGGTCGACGAGCGCATCGTCGGGCACGCTCCGGAAAACCTGAGCGATGCAGAAGCCGCCGCGTTGCCGCTTACAGCCATCACCGCCTGGGAATTGCTGTTCGACCGTCTCGGTGTCGCGGAAGGCAACGGCGCCGGACAGAGTCTGCTGATTGTCGGGGCTGCGGGTGGCGTAGGTTCGATACTGGTGCAGCTGGCGAGCCGGTTGACGCGGCTGAAAGTGATCGCGACCGCTGCCCGTCCGGAAAGTGTGGAGTGGGTAAAGACGCTTGGCGCGAAATACGTCATCGATCACAGCCAGCCCTTACTGCCTCAACTGGAAGCCCAGGGCCTTGGGCCGGTGACCATGGTTGCTTCGCTTACTCATACCGCTGAACACTTTGATCAATACGTGGAATGTCTGGCGCCGCAGGGCAAGCTCGCCTTGATTGATGATTTCGAAACACTGGATATACGCAAACTCAAGCCCAAGAGCATCTCCTTGCACTGGGAATTCATGTTCACCCGCAGTCTGCATCAGACACCGGATATGCATTCGCAAGGGCTTCTGCTCGACCGGATCGCAGCCCTGGCGGACAAGGATACGCTGCGTACCACGCTGGCCGAACACTTTGGCGTCATCAACGCGGCCAATCTGATCAAGGCCCACCAATTGCTTGAAAGCCATAAATCACGCGGCAAGATCGTACTTGAGGGCTTCGCGTAACCCCTGGGTGTTCCGGCGTATTTCAGTGCTGCTGTGCTGCCCTCTGGCGGCGCGCAACAGTTTTACCTAATCTGTGAGGATCGACTGATCTTAAGGAGCCTTTGACAACTCAGCGAGCGAAGGCCAGGCAAGGCGAAATCCGGCGAAAAAGCGCACCGGGCTGGGCGTACCAGCCTAGGTTGTGTGGATGGAGCGGTTTTGAGACGCCGGGTTTCGGAAGGATTTCAACGCAGCATGGCCGAGCGCAGTAGCTGTTCAGAGGCTCCTTGAAGGGACTCGCTTTCCAATAATAATAAAACAGGCAGGTGGAACCATGAATTACCCAAGCCTCGGCTTTGCCCTGGGTGAGACGCTGGACATGCTGCGCGATCAGGTTCAATCCTTTGTCGCGGCAGAATTGGCCCCGCAGGCGGCTGCCATTGATCGTGACAACCAGTTCCCCGCTGGCATGTGGCGCCGTTTCGGCGATCTGGGGCTGCTCGGCATCACGGTTGAAGAGCAATATGGCGGCGCGGGACTCGGCTACCTGGCCCACGTTATCGCCATGGAGGAGATAAGCCGTGGCTCTGCCTCGGTCGCCCTGTCCTATGGCGCCCACTCCAATCTCTGCGTCAACCAGATCAACCGCAACGGCACCGCCGAGCAGAAGGCGCGTTATCTGCCGAAGCTGATCAGCGGCGAGCACGTCGGTGCGTTGGCCATGAGTGAACCCAATGCCGGTTCCGATGTGATGAGCATGTCCCTGCGTGCCGAGCGCCGCGGTGACCGTTTTGTTCTGAACGGCAGCAAGACCTGGATTACCAACGGTCCTGATGCCGATACTTATGTCATCTACGCCAAGACCGAACCCGAAGGCGGATCTCGCAGCATCAGCGCATTCATCGTCGAGCGCGACTGGCTCGGCTTCAGCCGGGGCGACAAGTTCGACAAGCTCGGGATGCGCGGCTCCAACACCTGCCAGCTGTTTTTCGATGACGTCGAGGTGCCCAAGGACAACCTGCTCGGCGAACTCAACGGCGGCGCGCGAGTGTTGATGAGCGGTCTGGACTACGAGCGCGTGGTGCTGTCCGGCGGCCCGGTGGGCATCATGCAGGCCTGCCTGGACGCCGTGCTGCCCTATATCCACGAGCGGCAGCAGTTCGGCCAGAGCATCGGCGAATTTCAGCTGATACAGGGCAAGGTGGCGGACATGTATACCCAGCTCAACGCCAGCCGCGCCTATCTGTATGCCGTGGCTCAGGCCTGTGACCGCGGCGAAGCCACCCGTAAGGATGCCGCCGGGGTGATTCTGTACACCGCTGAGCGCGCCACGCAGATGGCGCTGGATGCAATCCAGATTCTCGGCGGCAACGGCTACATCAACGACTACCCCACCGGCCGCCTGCTGCGCGATGCCAAACTCTATGAGATCGGTGCGGGCACCAGCGAAATACGGCGCATGTTGATCGGGCGGGAGCTGTTCAATGAGACGCGCTAAAAGACTTCACCCAATAGTCCGAGGGGGTATCGGGTCACGTTGTTTGGTCATAGGCCGAAGCAGCCCCAACCCTTGGCGTAGCGCAGGCGCACTACACCCCCAGGGAGCCCAGGGAGCTGCACGGGCGCGGGCCTCCTGGGGTTGTCGAGCGCCGGCTCGACGACAGCGTTCAGCGAGCACTCAGCTCGTCGTTAGATGCGGTCTAATTGAAGTCTGTCTGGCCAGCGCACCACGCGCCGACACTAAATATCGGCGTAGCGCAGGCGCGCTACACTCCCAGGGCGCCCCGCAGCGAGCCCGCATCTGATGATTCTCAATAGCCGTATCAGCCCACAATCCAGCGACTTCATCGAGAACGCTAAATCCATGCGTACGCTGGTCGAGGAGCTCCGCACGCTGCTGGCGCGCATCGCCGAAGGCGGCGGTGCCAAGGCACAGGAGCGACATTTGGCCCGCGGCAAGCTGCTGCCGCGTCAGCGTATCGATACCCTGCTCGACCCCGGTTCGCCCTTTCTGGAAATCGGCCAGCTGGCGGCGCATGACGTTTACGATGAAGCCGTGCCAGCCGCGGGACTGATCGCCGGTATCGGCCGTGTCGAAGGCGTCGAGTGCATGATCCTGGCCAATGATGCGACGGTGAAGGGTGGCTCTTACTACCCACTCACCGTGAAAAAGCATCTGCGCGCCCAGGCCGTCGCCAACGAAAATCGCCTGCCCTGTATCTATCTGGTCGATTCCGGCGGGGCCAATTTGCCGCGTCAGGATGAAGTGTTCCCCGACCGTGAACACTTCGGCCGCATCTTTTTCAACCAGGCCAACATGAGCGCCCAGGGCATTCCCCAGATCGCCGTGGTGATGGGCTCCTGCACCGCTGGCGGCGCCTATGTCCCGGCCATGGCAGATGAAGCCATCATGGTGCGCAACCAGGCGACCATCTTCCTCGCCGGCCCGCCGTTGGTGAAAGCCGCCACCGGCGAAGTGGTCAGTGCCGAGGATCTGGGCGGTGCCGACGTGCATTGCCGGTCCTCGGGCGTGGCCGACCATTACGCCGAGAACGACGAGCATGCGCTGGCGTTGGCCCGGCGTTGTATCGCCCATCTCAACTGGCGCAAGCAGGGCGTGCTGAACAGTCGCGAGACCATTGACCCGCGCTTTCCGGCAGAGGACTTGTACGGGCTGATCCCGGCCGACCCCAAGCACCCACTCGAGATACGCGAAGTCATCGCCCGGCTGGTTGATGACAGTGCTTTTGATGAGTTCAAGGCGTTATTCGGCACCACCCTGGTATGCGGCTTCGCTCACCTGCACGGTTACCCGGTGGCGATACTGGCAAACAATGGAGTGTTGTTCAGCGAGTCGGCGCAAAAGGGCGCGCACTTCATTGAGCTAGCCTGCCAGCGCGGCATTCCGCTGCTGTTTCTGCAGAACATTACCGGCTTCATGGTCGGGCAGAAATACGAGGCCGGCGGTATTGCCAAGCACGGTGCCAAGCTGGTCGCCGCGGTGGCCTGCGCCCGCGTGCCCAAGTTCACCGTCATCATTGGCGGCAGCTTTGGCGCCGGCAACTACGGCATGTGCGGCCGGGCCTACGATCCGCGCTTTCTGTGGATGTGGCCGAACGCGCGAATCGGCGTGATGGGCGCCGAACAGGCCGCCGGCGTGTTGGTGCAGGTCAAGCGCGAACAGGCCGAACGCCACGGCGAGACGTTCTCCATTGATCAGGAACAGGCGCTGCGCCAGCCGATTCTCGATCAGTATGAACATCAGGGGCACCCTTATTATTCCAGTGCCCGGCTCTGGGATGACGGCGTGATCGACCCGGCGCAGACCCGGGATATCCTTGGCCTGGCGATTTCCGCCGCTCTCAACGCACCCATTGAGCCGACGCGGTTCGGTGTATTCAGAATGTAAGCGCCTTGCCAGGCACAGCTTCACAGACAGCGGAAGACAGATGTATGAATGATTTCAATACCATCGAGCTGGAACGTGATGCACAGGGCATCGCCACGCTGTGGCTCAACCGGCCAGACAAGAACAACGCCTTCAACGCCGCGATGATTGCCGAACTGCTGCAGGCTATCGATCAGGTGCAATCTGACGACTCGCTGCGCTTTCTGGTTCTGCGCGGACGTGGCCGACATTTCTCCGCGGGCGCGGACCTGGCCTGGATGCAGGCATCCGCGGAACTGGATTACAACGCCAATCTCAGCGATGCCCGTGAGCTGGCGCAATTGATGGCCAGCCTCAGCCAGCTGCGGCTGCCAACGCTGGCCGTGGTGCATGGTGCCGCCTACGGCGGCGCGCTGGGGCTGGTGAGTTGTTGCGATATGGCGATCGGCGCTGAAGAAGCGCAGTTCTGTCTGTCGGAGGTACGCATCGGCTTGATTCCAGCCGTGGTCAGCCCCTTTGTCGTGCAGGCCATAGGCGCGCGCGCTACCCGACGTTACGCGTTGACCGCCGAGCGCTTTGATGGCCGGACCGCCCGCGAGCTGGGATTGCTTGCCGAGTGCTATCCGGCCGAGAGTCTCGATCAGGCCCTGCAGGGCTGGGTCGACAATATGCTGCTGAATAGTCCAGCGGCCATGCGTGCCACCAAGTTGCTGATGCTGGAGGTCAAGCAGGGCGAGGTTTCTACACCGCTGCGCCGCTACACCGAAGCCGCGATCGCGCGCATCCGTGTCAGCCCCGAGGGTCAGGAGGGGCTGAAGGCCTTTCTGGAAAAACGCAAACCGGTGTGGCAAGCATGATCAATCGGCTGCTGGTCGCTAATCGGGGTGAGATTGCCTGCCGCATCATGCGCACCTGTCGCGAGCTGGGCATTTTCTCTGTTGCCGTGCACAGCGACATCGACCGCAACGCCCGGCATGTGCGCGAGGCGGATATGGCAGTCGGGCTGGGCGGCGCCAAGCCCGCCGACAGTTACCTGCGCATTGACGCCATCATCGAAGCCGCACGTCAGAGCGGTTGTCAGGCGATTCATCCGGGCTACGGTTTCCTCTCGGAGAATGCCGAATTCGCCCGCGCCATCGAAGCTGCCGGGCTGATCCTGCTTGGTCCACCTGCGTCGGCTATCGATGCCATGGGCAGCAAATCCGCCGCCAAGGCATTGATGCAGGAAGCCGGTGTGCCGCTGGTACCGGGTTATCACGGCGCGGATCAAAGCCTCGATACATTCCGGGATGAAGCGGCACGTATCGGTTATCCGGTGCTGCTCAAGGCCAGCGCCGGCGGTGGCGGCAAGGGCATGAAGGTGGTCGAGTCCGAATTGGAACTGGCCGAGGCGTTGGCCTCGGCTCAGCGGGAAGCGCGGTCATCCTTCGGTGATGAGCGGATACTGGTTGAGAAATATCTGCTCAAGCCCCGGCACATCGAGATCCAGGTGTTTGCCGACCAGCATGGCGGCTGCATCTATCTCAACGAACGGGATTGCTCCATTCAGCGGCGGCACCAGAAGGTGGTCGAGGAAGCGCCAGCTCCGGGCCTGACATCCGCGCTGCGTGCCGCCATGGGCGAGGCGGCGGTCAAGGCTGCACAGGCGATCGGATATGTCGGTGCCGGGACGGTTGAATTCCTGCTCGACGAGCGTGGCGATTTCTTTTTCATGGAGATGAATACCCGGTTGCAGGTCGAACATCCGGTGACCGAGGCGATTACCGGGCTGGATCTGGTCGCCTGGCAGATACGCATTGCCGAGGGTGAGCCGCTGCCGTTAAGTCAGTCTCAGGTGCCGCTCAATGGTCACGCCATAGAAGTGCGGCTTTACGCCGAGGATCCTGCCAGCGGCTTTCTGCCGTCCACGGGCCGGCTTGAGCTGTACCGTGAGCCGGCGGCGGGCCCCGGCCGTCGAGTCGACAGCGGCGTTGAACAGGGCGACGAGGTTTCGCCCTTCTATGATCCGATGCTCGCCAAGCTGATTGCCTGGGGCGAGACGCGGGAAGTGGCCAGGCGCCGGTTGCTGCAAATGCTCGGCGAGACGGTGATTGGCGGTCTGCACACCAACCTGGCATTTCTCACGCGGATCATCTCCCATCCCGCCTTTGCCGCGGCAGAGCTGGATACCGGCTTCATCCCGCGTCACGAGGCGCAGTTGCTGCCCGCTCCCGAGCCCTTGCCTGGTGCGTTCTGGCAGGTTGCCGCCGATGCATGGCTGGCCACTGAGCCGCCCATCCAGCGGGACGATGATATCCATTCGCCCTGGACCCGCCTCAATGGCTGGCGCGCGGGCCTGAGCAATTCCCAGCCGCTGCATCTGAGCTGCGCTGGCGAACGTAGGCGAATAGTCCCCTTCGCCGATCATGCCGCAACCGCTGCTACACAGTACATTCGCCAGGGCGCGACGCTCTACTTGCAGTGGCACCACGACTGGCTGGCGGTACGGGCCGTCGATCCGCTGGCGGAAGTGCAGGCTTCCGTTGCGCCGCAGGGCAGCCTGACTGCGCCGATGAACGGCAACATCGTTCGGGTACTGGTGAAGGCCGGGGATGAGGTGACAGCTGGCGCGCCTCTGGTTGTGCTGGAGGCGATGAAGATGGAGCATAGTATCCGTGCCCCAGCCGCCGGTCAGGTGCGTGATATTTTCCACGCTGAGGGCGAGATGGTTGCCGAAGGCGCGGTATTGATAGATCTGCACAGCGCCACTGAAGCCCAACAGCGCAGCGAAACCTGAGCATCATTAAAGGACAACAGCATGAATCAGAGCCTGCCCACCCAGGTACGCCTTGTTGAAGTGGGCCCCCGCGACGGGCTGCAGAACGAGAAGCAGCCAATCAGCGTTGCGGACAAGGTGCGGCTGGTCGATGACCTGACCGACGCTGGTCTGCCATATATCGAGGTGGGCAGCTTCGTCTCGCCCAAGTGGGTGCCGCAGATGGCCGGCAGCGCCGAGGTGTTCGCCGGTATCAAGCAGCGTCCCGGCGTGATCTATGCGGCGTTGGCGCCGAACCTCAAGGGACTGGACGCGGCGCTGGCGGCGGGTGTGAAGGAGGTGGCGGTGTTTGCCGCCGCCTCGGAGTCTTTCTCGCAGAAAAACATCAACTGCTCCATCGCCGAAAGCCTGGCGCGCTTCGCTCCGCTCATGCAGCAGGCGCAGCGGCACGGCATGCGCGTGCGCGGCTATGTCTCCTGCGTGCTGGGTTGCCCCTATGAGGGCGCGGTGCCGCCTGAGCAGGTGGCGAGTATCGCCACTGAGCTGCTGTCGATGGGCTGCTATGAGGTGTGCCTGGCCGATACCATTGGCGTGGGCACCGCCGGCGAGACGCGCAGCCTGTTCGATTTTGTCGGCCGCGATATCTCGCGTCAGCAGCTGGCCGGCCACTTCCACGATACCTATGGCCAGGCGCTGACCAATATCTACGCCGGACTGCTGGAAGGTATCAGCGTATTCGACAGCTCGGTTGCCGGACTCGGCGGCTGCCCCTACGCCGCAGGTGCCACGGGAAATGTCGCCACAGAAGACGTGCTGTATCTGCTCAACGGGCTGGGTATCCATACCGGCGTCGATCTGGACCAGGTGATAGCTGCCGGACAACGCATCTGCACCCTGCTCGACAAGCCGAACGGCTCGCGTGTCGCGCAAGCCAGCCTGGCTAAAGCCTGAAGGATTACGTTATGTCCGCACCGCTCTGGACGCCCTCACCCGACCGCATCTCTGCCAGCCGCATGGACGGCTTTCGGCGGTATGTTGAACAGCGCCATCAAGTTGAACTGGCCGACTATCCTGCGCTGCACGCCTGGAGCATGGAGCAGCGCAGCGCCTTTTGGCAGGCCATTGTGGATTTTTTCGATGTGCGCTTTGCGACTCCCGCCACAGACGTCTTGCTGGATGCTGATGCCATGCCGGGCGCTCAATGGTTTCCCGGCGCGACGCTGAATTTTGCCGAGCATTTGTTGCGCCGCCGGGATGATCATCCGGCATTGGTTGCCATCGCCGAGGACGGGCATCGTGAGCAGCTTTCCTACGCCGAACTGAGCGCCCATGTTGCCGGACTACAGCGGGCGCTGCGTGAAGCAGGTGTCGTGGCAGGCGACCGGGTTGCCGCCTTTATGCCGAATACCTGGCAGACGGTGGTTGGCATGCTCGCTGCGACCAGCCTGGGTGCCGTGTGGTCATCCTGTTCGCCGGACTTCGGCACTCAGGGTGTGGTTGATCGTTTCGGTCAGATTGAGCCCAAAGTACTGATCGCCTGCGCCGGCTATCGATACGCCGGCAAGCAGATCGATCTCACCGACAAGCTCAAAGACATCCTCGCTCAACTGCCGTCGCTGGAGCGGCTGGTGCTGGTGCCCTATACGCACGCCGAGGCAAGTTCAGCAGATTTCGCATCCGTTGTACCCACCAGCCTGTGGCAGGATTTCTGTCAGCCCGGCGGCGAGCCGGAGTTCGTGGCAGTACCCTTCGGTCATCCGCTGTACATCCTCTACTCCAGCGGTACCACGGGCGTGCCCAAGTGCATCGTGCACGGCACCGGCGGCACGCTGCTGCAGCACCTCAAGGAACACGGTCTGCATACCGACCTCGGGGCGGAGGACACCCTGTTCTATTTCACCACCTGCGGCTGGATGATGTGGAACTGGCTGGTCTCGGGCCTGGCGGTAGGCGCCACGCTGGTGCTGTACGACGGTTCGCCCTTCGAGCCGCAAGCGCAACGGCTGATGGATCTGATCGACGCAGAGGGCATCAGCGTATTCGGTACCAGCGCACGCTATATCGCAGCGCTGGAAAAGGCAGGCTGCAAACCCCGCGAAACCCATCAGTTGAGCCGCCTCAAAACACTGCTGTCGACCGGCTCGCCGCTGGCACCGGAAGGCTTTGAATATGTTTACCGTGAGATCAAGGCGGACCTGTGCCTGTCTTCCATCTCCGGCGGTACGGATATCGTCTCCTGCTTCGCGCTGGGCAATCCGGTACTACCGGTGTGGCCCGGTGAGTTGCAGTGCGCGGGATTGGGTATGGCGGTCGAGGTGTGGGATGAGCAGGGCAAGCGCGTCCACGGCGAGAAAGGCGAGCTGGTCTGTACGCGTCCGTTTCCCTCCGTCCCGGTCGGCTTCTGGCGCGACCAAGACGGCAGTCGCTTTCACGAGGCCTACTTCGCACGGTTCCCCGGTGTCTGGGCGCATGGTGACTACGCAGAGGAAACGCCGCACGGCGGGCTGATCATTCATGGGCGGTCCGACGCGGTGCTCAACCCGAGCGGGGTGCGTATCGGTACCGTCGAAATCTATCGGCAGGTGGAGAAGGTCGATGAAGTGCTCGAATCCATCGCCGTTGGCCAGCACTGGCAGGGCGATGAGCGGATAGTGCTCGCGGTGCGGTTGCGGGATGGGGTGGTGCTGAACGCGGCCCTCGAACAGCGTATCCGCCAGGTAGTTCGCGCCAATGCCACACCGCGGCATGTGCCGGCGCGCATCTTTGCGGTCACCGATATCCCGCGCACCGTCAGTGGCAAGATCGTGGAAGTGGCGGTTCGCGAGACGATCCACGGCCGGCCGGTGAAAAACACTGATGCGCTGGCAAATCCCGAGGCGCTGGCATACTTCCGTGATCGGCCGGAGCTGGCCCGATAAATCCCCTTTTCTCGGGGCAAGTGTCTCCGGCCGCGTTCGGACGCGCCGATGGGGTTTGGTGCTCTTCGCGAATTTGGCGTAGCGCAGGCGCGCTACACCCCCAGGGGGAGCGCTGCTAGGAAGTGCTGCATTTTTTCAGCTGGCGTAGCGGCTGCCGAGTGGTTTTCCTTGGGTTGGCGTGCGCCTCGGGCCGCGTTCGGACGCGCCGACGAAGCGGGGTCAACCTGGGGTTGGCGTGCGCCTGCGCGCCGACGGGGTTTGGAGCGGCTCCCGAGTTTGGCGTAGCGCAGGCGCGCTACACCCCCAGGACACGCACCGTGTATCGAGTCTTGATTCCGGGCGGGTCCTCAAGATGCCTACGCGCGATCGTCGACTTTAACCGAATCAGGGAAACCCTCAGACTACTCTCCGGTCACAACCTCATGACAGGCATTTGAGGCTGAGCCAGTCAAGACCATTCTCCCCGGGCGCGCGCTTCTTCAGCGGCCTGCGGTCAGCCTCTCTTTGTCTGCATGCAGTCACATCCAGATCAAGCGAGGTTCCCATGGCTACAGTCAGCGAATATTTTGTCGAACGGCTTTACCAGTGGGGTATACGCCGCATCTACGGTTACCCCGGTGACGGCATCAACGGCGTGTTCGGCGCGCTCAGCCGAGCCAACGGCAAAATCAAGTTCATTCAGGCCCGGCATGAGGAAATGGCGGCCTTCATGGCTTCAGCTGACGCCAAGTTTTCCGGCGGTCTCGGGGTCTGTATCGCCACGTCCGGCCCGGGCGCTTCGCATCTGTTGACCGGACTCTACGACGCGCGCATGGACCACATGCCGGTGCTGGCCATAACCGGACAGCAGGCGCGTACCTGTCTGGGCGGCCATTACCAGCAGGAGCTGGATCTGATGTCCATGTTCAAGGACGTCGCCGGTGCCTTTGTGCAGCAAGCCAGTGCGCCTTCGCAGGTGCGCCACCTGGTCGATCGGGCCATTCGCACCGCCTACGGCGAACGCAAGGTCACCGCAATTATTTTGCCTAACGATCTCCAGGAGATGGAATACAGCGAACCTGAGCGCTCCCACGGCACTATCCATTCCGGTATCGGTTACAGCCGCCCCAGGGTGGTGCCCTATGAGGCAGATCTGCGGCTGGCTGCGGAAGTGCTGAATGAAGGCAAGAAAGTCGCCATTCTGGTGGGCGCTGGCGCGCTGCAGGCCACTGACGAAGTTATTCAGATCGCGGAAAAACTCGGTGCTGGTGTTGCCAAGGCGCTGTTGGGCAAGGCTGCGCTGCCCGACGATCTGCCCTGGGTGACGGGCTCGATCGGCCTGCTTGGCACCGAGCCCAGCTACAAGCTGATGACCGAATGCGACACCTTGCTGATGATCGGATCGGGCTTTCCCTATTCCGAATTTCTCCCTGAAGAAGGCCAGGCGCGCGGCGTGCAGATAGACCTGAAGGCCGATATGCTCAGCCTGCGCTATCCGATGGAGGTGAATCTGGAGGGCGACGCCGCAGAGACCTTGCAGGCGTTGCTTCCGCTGTTGCAGGACAAGACCGATCGCAGCTGGCGCAAGGAAGTGGAAGGCTGGCGCGCCGACTGGGAGCAGACCCTTGAAGCCCGCGCAATGGTATCGGCCAACCCGATCAATCCGCAGCGGGTGGCGTTCGAACTGTCGCCGCGCCTGCCGGACCGCGCAATCATCACCTGCGATTCAGGGTCTGCCGCCAACTGGTTTGCCCGCGACATCAAGATCCGCCGCGACATGATGTGTTCGCTGTCCGGCGGGCTGGCCTCCATGGGTGCTGGTGTGCCCTACGCCATAGCCGCCAAGTTCACCCATCCTGATCGGCCGGTGATTGCTCTGGTCGGCGATGGCGCGATGCAGATGAACAACATGGCCGAGCTGATAACAGTGGCCAAATATTGGCAGGAGTGGACCAACAAGCAGTGGATCTGCGCCGTATTCAATAACGAGGATCTCAATCAGGTGACCTGGGAGCAGCGGGTCATGGAGGGCGATCCCAAATACGAAGCGGCTCAGCGTATTCCCAGCGTGCCTTATCACCAGTTCGCCGAATCGATCGGACTGAAGGGCATCTATGTCGACAGTGAAGACCGTGTAGCGGCAGCCTGGGAGGAGGCACTGGCTTCCGATCGACCCGTGTTGATCGAGTTCAAGACTGACCCGGACGTTCCGCCGCTGCCGCCGCACATCAAGCTGGAGCAGGCCAAACAATACGCTTCGACATTGTTGCAGGGCGATCCGGACCAGCGCGGCATCATCACCCAGACAGTCAAACAGGTGCTTGGGGGCGTGCTGCCACAGGCTGACGACAGCAGTAGCGGGAAGGACCAGGGCGGGCAATGAGTTTGTCCCCCGCTCCGCTGATCAGCAGCGTGCGCGCCTCGGCTTATCGCCTCCCGACCGAGGCGCCCGAGGCGGACGGCACGCTGCAATGGGCCGCCACCACGCTGGTATTGGTCGAGCTGGAGGCCGCAGGCGAAACCGGGCTGGGTTATACCTACGCCGATGCTTCGCTGGTGCCTTTGATCGACAGGCAGCTGCGTCCGGCGCTTGAAGCTGCCAGCGCGCTGGATATCGGTGCCATTCTCGATGAATTGTGGGCTAGCGTGCGCAATCTCGGGCGCTCCGGGCTGTGCGCCTGCGCCATTTCCGCCGTCGATACGGCGCTATGGGATCTCAAGGCCAGGCTGCTCGGTCTGCCGCTGGTGCGGCTGCTGGGCGCCAGACGCGAATCGGTCCCTGTCTACGGTAGCGGTGGCTTCACTACCCAGGCCGGCATCTCGCTGTGTGAGCAGCTCGCAGCCTGGACGCGGGATGACGGCTGCCGCTGGGTCAAAATGAAAGTGGGCGCGGACCCGGCTGCGGATATTCACCGTGTGGAGGAGGCGCGACAGGCGATAGGCGATGCCGGTCTGTTTATCGACGCCAACGGAGCGCATAGCAGCCGCAGCGCTATTGCTTTCGCCCGCCGGATCGCCGATTCACAGGTGAGCTGGTTCGAAGAGCCAGTCAGTTCCGACGATGTGCGCGGGCTACGCGCCGTACGCGATGCCATCGGTGCCTCCGGCCAGCCGATGGATATCGCCGCTGGTGAATACGCTTACACCCCTGACGATGTCCGCCGTCTGCTTGAAAGCGGCGCGGTTGATGTCCTGCAGGCCGATGTGACGCGTTGCGGTGGTATCAGCGGCTTTCTGCAGGCGGCAGCGCTGTGCGAGGCGTTCCATGTCGACCTTTCGGCGCATTGCGCGCCGGCCTTGCATCGGCACGTGGCCTGCGCTGCGCCGCGTCTGCGCCATATCGAATGGTTTCAGGACCATGTGCGGCTTGAAAGCATGCTCTTCGAAGACGCCCCGCAGGCCCGGGAAGGGGTGATCAGGCCTGATCTAGATCAGCCCGGGCACGGGTTGGAATTTCGCCACGCCGATGCCCGGCGCTACGCAATCTGACGCAACCCGACAGAATTTGACGGAATTTAAGGAGTCGCGATGTTCTCCAGAACCCAGCTCAGGGCGCTGGCAGCCGGCGTCACCACGCTTTTGAGCCTGGCGTCATTGCTCTGGCAGAGACACGAGCGGCCAGGACGGGGCCGTCTGTTGCATACCCACGGGCGGGAACACGTCATGCTGGACGCGGCGCACACGCTGAACCGTGGCGCAGGTTTGCTGGCGTTCTCCGTGGCGGCGGACAGCGCGATGGAACACTACCGCGGTGATTTCCAGAATCGCGCAATGTACACGCCGCTAGTGACCTCGGTGCTCTCGCTGGTGATAAGCGGGCAGGGGCAGCAGGATCCCCGCGCTGGCAATAACCCGCTGCGCAACGCCGTTTACGTCGGCACGATAGGAACCGGTCTGGCCGGGACCGCATTCCATCTCTACAACATCGGCAAGCGTCCGGGCCGGTTGAGCTGGAGTAATCTGTTCTACGCGGCGCCTGTTGGTGCACCCTCTGCGTTGGTTTTGTCCGGAGTACTGGGTTACTTCTCCGAGCGCCTGCGTGGTGAGACACAGGACTTTATCCCGCGGATATTCGGCTTGCCGGTTGGCCAATCGGTCGGGTTGATGGCTGCGGCCGGGTTGCTCGGCACGGCATTGGAGGCTGGTCTGTTGCATTTTCGCGGCGCCTTTCAGAACCCGGCAATGTACATTCCGGTAAGCGCTCCCCCATTGGCCGCCGGCCTGCTGGTCGCCACCGTAGCGGCGGGTCCGGCATACGGCCGGTTGCGTTGGTTGTCCCGGTTGGTCCTGCGTTTCACTGCGGTAATGGGGCTTGCGGGCGCGGGTTTCCATGCGCTGGGTATTGCCCGCAACCACGGCGGTTGGCGCAACTGGCGACAGAACCTGCAAGCGGGCCCGCCCTTACCGGCTCCGCCGAGCTTCACCGGTCTGGCATTCGCCGGGCTGGCCGCGCATACCTTGCTGGAAGATGGCCGGGAGCTGGCGCCATGAGCCGGCGATACCCCGAATATGACGTGCAGTCCAAACGGGGCGGGCCATCCTGGAACGACGTGACCCGACAGATTGTGGACGCGCGTCTGGCCATTCCGCGTGAGCCGCGGTTTCTGGACGCCACGCAATGGACCATTTTGTGTGCGCTCTGTGCCTGTGTCGTACCGCAACCGCAGAATCGGCCCGAGGTACCCCTGGCGGCGCTGATTGACGCGCGCTTGCTTGCCGACCACGGTGACGGCTATCGGGACGCGCGGCTGCCCCCGTTCCGGCAAGCCTGGCGCATCGGCCTGGCCGCGCTGGATGCCGAAGCGCTGGATCGCCATGCTGAAGGCTTCGCCGGGCTGAGCCGCACGCAACAGGACGAGCTGCTAGCCGATGCGCAGGCCGGCGACCTGGTTCACCCTGCCTGGCAGGGCATGCCGTCTCGCTTGTTTTTCAGTCTGCGCCTGGCGCACGACATCGCCGCCGCCTATTACCGCCACCCGGTAGCCTGGAATGAAGTAGGGTTCGGCGGCCCCGCAGCGCCCCGGGGCTATGTACGTCTGGGCGCCAATCACCGTGACGCCTGGGAACCTGCTGAAGCCAGGCCAGGGGCTGAATCCAGAGCGCGGGAGTTGAATCGCCATGTCCGCTGAGTTGTATCTCGAGGCGCTGGAAACACCGCGTGCCCGTGGCGGACGCGCGCCGGATGTGTTCAGCCCGACCGGTTGGGTGCCGATGCGCGAGTATCCGCTCGACGAGCCGGTGGATTTCGCCATCGTCGGTACGGGCGCGGGCGGCGGTACGCTGGCTGCGAAACTCGCCGAGGCAGGTTTTTCAGTGGTGGCCTTCGACGCCGGCGCATGGTGGCGGCCGCTGTCGGAATTCGCCTCCGATGAAGAACATCAGCAGAAGCTGTTCTGGACCGATGAGCGGGTATGCAGCGGCGATAACCCGCTGGTGCTCGGCACCAATAACAGTGGCAAGGCCGTTGGCGGCAGTACTGTGCATTACGCCATGGTATCGCTGCGGTTCCGTCCTGAATGGTTCAGATCGCGCAGTCTGCTGGGCTATGGCGTCGATTGGCCGATTGACTGGCAAGACATGTGGCACTACTACCGTGAAGTTGAGCAGGTGCTGGGTATTTCGGGTCCGGTCCGCTATCCGTGGGGACCCAAGCGTCCGCGCTATCCCTATCGCCAACACGAGCTCAACGCCTCGGCGCTGGCCCTGGCGCGCGCCTGTGAAGCGCAAGGCATCGACTGGACGTCAACCCCGTTAGCGACACTCTCGGCACCGCGGGACCAAGCGCCGCCCTGCGTTTACCGGGGGTTCTGTGTGACCGGTTGTTCAACCAATGCCAAGCAGAGCGTGTTGAATACCTGGCTGCCGCGGGCGCTGAAAGGCGGCGCGGAGGTGCGTGACCTGGCTATGGTCGGACGCATCGAGACCGGTCCGGACGGCCTGGCCAGTGGTGTGCATTATCACCGGGATGGCAGCTGGCATTTCCAGCGCGCCCGTCATGTGGTGGTAGCCGGCTACGCCATTGAAACGCCCCGGCTTTTGCTTAATTCGGCCTGCCCGCGTTATCCGGATGGGCTGGCCAATAGCTCAGGACTGGTCGGCAAGAATCTGATGGTGCACAGCAACCAGGCGGCCTGGGGGCTGGTCGACGACGAAATCCGCTGGTACAAGGGCCCACCTTCACTGGCTATCAGCGAACACTGGAACTACTGCGACGACAACAAGGACTTCTTCGGTGGTTATGCCTTCATGAGTCAGGGGCCGCTGCCGGCCGCCTGGGCCGAAACCCAGGTCGGCAATCGCGGTCTGTGGGGCCAGGCGCTGGTTGATGAGATGGAGAAGTACAATCATCAGGTGGGCCTGAAGATTGTCGGCGAGACGCTGCCCCAGGAACGCAACAGGGTCAGCCTGGCAGACGAGCGCGATGCCTACGGCTTGCCCATCGCGCGCGTCAGTTATTCCTTCTGCGATAACGATCTGCGGTTGATCAATCATGCGATGCGTTTTTTGCGTGGCGGTCTGGAAGGCATCGACGCACGCGAGATATGGTCCGAGACCGAGGGCACCGCGCATCTGATGGGCACCGCCAGAATGGGCGATGACCCACGCACCAGCGTGGTCAACGCCGATTGCCGCAGCTGGGATATCCGCAATCTGTGGATCTGCGACGGCTCGGTATTTCCAACTTCCGGCGGTGTTAATCCGTCACTCACCATCCAGGCTATCGCCTGCCGCACGGCTGACCGCATAGGCGACATGGCGCGGCGCGGAGAGCTTTAGGCGGCTCTATCAAATCCCTGCACAGCTCGGTCAGCTCTTCGCGCACTTGGAGCTTCTGGAATGTGGTGAGTATAGACGCGCGGTCTTGTTTGTCTCTTCATTGGTCCTGATGCATGATGGCATCAATATTGATGTAATGAGGATTCCAGATGAGAACAACCGTTACGATTGATGACGCATTGTACGAAGAGGCGCTGGAAGTTGCCGATCCGGCGATGGATAGGAATGAGCTTTTCAGAGAGGCAGTGAAGACCTTCATTCGAGTCCAATCGGCCAAGCGACTCGCAGCGCTTGGCGCAACCATGCCCGAAATGCAAGATATCCCCCGGCGCAGCGTGGAGGCTCCAGATTGAGCGAGGTGATAGTCGACACATCGGTTTGGGTCGATCACTTTCGTCACGGCAACGATGCCCTGGTTCGTCTTCTTGAGTTTGATCAGGTATTAACGCATCGGCTAATCGTTGGTGAAATTGCCTGCGGGACCCCTCCGAGTCGCAACCAGACTCTGTCCTGGCTTGGTAGGCTGAAACAGGCTCAACAAGCTAGCGTTCAGGAAACCGTAGATCTTATCCAGCGTGAACGTTTGTATGGCATGGGTTGTGGCCTTGTCGATTTAATGCTGCTTGCTTCGACCCTGGTCACGCCTCGGGCGCAAATCTGGACGCTGGATAAGCGGTTGTGCGCTATGGCAGAACGATTCGGCGTTATGCACCGGCCGATTCATTAAGCAAACCAGAACCTCCTCGAAACTCTGTTCAGACAGCATCAGGCCGCTCGGCCGCAGCGATCACACAGTTGCGGCCCTGCGATTTCGCCAGGTACAGCTTGGCATCGGCCCGCTCCAGCTGCTCACGGGGCTCCCACAGTGGTGCCTGGCAGGCGCTGATACCGGCGCTGAAACTGCAGCGGAACAGGCCATTGCTGCCGCTGAATTGCAGTTCGTTGAAAGCAACGCGGATCTCATCGAGGATGCGCTTGGCGTCTGCCGCGTGACAATCGGGCAACACCGCGACGAACTCCTCGCCGCCATAGCGCCCCAGACGGTCGATCTTGCGCAGGCGCTGGCGCAACAGGTTGGCCAGCGCGCGAATCACGCTGTCGCCCACCGCGTGCCCGTGCTGATCGTTGACCGATTTGAAGTGATCGATGTCGATCATGGCGATGCTCACCGGGCGGTGCGTGCGGCAAGCGCGCTCCAGTTCGATTTCCACCTGCTCCTTGATGTCGGCGTGTTTGAGCAGGCCGGTCAGACTGTCGCGCGCCAACGCCTGGCTGAGCAGCCTGGCGCGCTGGGCGCGGGAATACACGGCATTGACCAGAGCATTGTCGGAAATCGGCTTGGTGATGAAATCGTCCCCGGCCTTGAGCAGGGCATCCTTCTGCCGGGTAACGTCGGTCTCGGCAGACAGATACACCACCGGCACGCGTAACCAGTTGTCGTCCAGACGGATGATCTGCGCCAGCTCGGGCCCCGAATAGTCCGGCATATTGATATCCATGAGGATCACATCCGGCATGAAGGCATCCATTTGCTCGAGCAGTCTGCGCGGATCATTGACGATCTCCACGCGCATGGCCGCGTTGTTCAGCACCGCCTGATACCGCTGCGCCAGGGTTTCATCGTCATCGACCAACAGGATGCGGAACGGCTCGCTTAGCAGATTGTTGAAGCAGCGCTCGAGTCGGTCTTCCAGCTTCGCCAGATCCACCGGTCGGGTGAACAGCCCCTGGGCCCCAGCGCGCACGGCGCTCAACTGAAGTTCGAAATCCTCGTTGTCGCTGATCAGGAGCAACGGCAAAGCCATGGTGCGTTGTGCCTGAATTTCCTGGAGCTTCCCGAGCAAGTCGCTGTTCTGGGCATCGGGGCTGATATTTAGAATCAGCGCATCTGCTTCAGCCCCCTTCAAGGCATGCAGGAGTTCACTTGTCTGGGTGTGAAGCACCACCTGATAGCCAAAGCTCTCCAGGGTATGACACAGACGATTGGCGAACTGATCGTCGTGCTCAAGAACATGAATGCAGTGCGGACGATCGATGCGCTCATCAGCGGGTTGCGGCGGAGCGACCGGCGACTCTTGCGTTTCGTTGCGTCGCAGCAGGGCCAGTTGACTGAAACCTTCGATCAGGGTCTGCCGTGAGATGCTGTCACATTGCTCGCGTTCCTTCAGCTCGCGGACATAGAGTTCCAGCTCGCGCGCGCGCGCGCCCAGGGCCGGGTAACCAAAGGTGCCCGCCGCACCGGCCAACTTGTGCAGCTGTTCGCGAATATACTGCAGCGAGTCTGAAGCAGATTGCCATGTGTCGGGCAGCTCATGTACCAACTGTTCCAGCGCGGGGAGTTCGCTATCCAGACGCTCGCGAAAGCCATCGGCGAGGATCGCCAGCTGCTGGCGAAGTTGTTCAGCCTTGTCCATGCCAAGCCTCCCAGACCTGTCGTAGTTGGTCAGACAGCGCCATGGGGTCGAACGGTTTGACAATAACGTCGGCGGCGCCCAGGCGCTTGTATTCGTCGATCTCTTCGGGTTGCATCTTGGCGGTCATGAACACCAGCGGACAGCTGTCGAGCACTTGCATCTGTTCGAGTTGGCGCAGCGTTTCCGGCCCGTCCATTTCGGGCATCATCACATCCAGCAGGATCAGATCCGGCTGAAAGTGCTCCACGGCGGCCAGGCCTGCGGCCCCGGAGGCGCAGGTCCTGACGGTGAAGCCGCCGAGAACTTCCAGGGCGACCCGAGCAATTTCCTGAATCGATACGTCGTCTTCAATGTGCAGGATACGTTCAAGCTGTTTCATGTAAGGGGCTCCAGCGGTGACTCCGCCTGCATCCGTGCTGCGTTGCAGCTGATCAATGTCCATCAGGTTTCACTTCCGTCGGTCGGTTCTGCAGCCAGCTCGCACCAGAACACCGAGCCTTTGCCAGGTTCGGATTCGAACCCGACCTGCCCTCCCATATGCTCCACCAGGTCTTTGGTCACGGCGAGCCCCAATCCCGTTCCGCCGCGCCGCCGGGTCGTTGAACTGTCGACCTGAGAGAAACGCTCGAACAACCGGGCGTGGGCTTCCTGCGGTATACCTTCACCTTCATCGACGACGCTGATGCAAACACGACCCTCAGCGTAACGGGCATCAAGGGTAACGGTACCGCCCTGATGGGAAAACTTGGCCGCATTGGAAAGGTAGTTAGCCAGTACCTGGGCCAGCCGGCGCGGATCGGCGTGGACCAGTACCGGATCTACCTGACCACAGCGCAGCGTGACATCGAACTGGTCAGCGTAGCTACGGTTTGCATCCAGCGCCTGCTCCAGCAATGGCTGCAGCGGTACATGTTGCATGTCGAAATGCATTCGATTGACCGCCAGCTTGTCCAGGTCCAGCAGATCGTTCACCAGATGGGTCAGGGTGCGGCTGTTGTTCGAAGCAATGGCCAGCATCTTGTGCATCGGCGCAGGCAACTCGCCCAGCGCGCCGCCTTCGATCAGGCCCAATGCACCGCTGATGGCCGTTAGCGGTGTGCGTAGCTCATGGCTGACGGTGGAGACGAACTCCGATTTCATCTGTTCAATCCGGTAGCGCTCGGTGACGTCCCAAACAAAGCCGCTGATCCACAGCAGTCGGCCCTCGCTGTCGTATTCGCCGCGGCCCTTGTCGCGCACCCAGATTTCATGGCCCTGGGCGTGAACGATTCGATAGGTCAGCTCGAAGCTTTCGCCCTGGGCCAGGTTCGCCGCCCCGCCTCGATTACGCGGTGTGTCTTCGGGGTGAATAATGCTGACGTAACTGCGCACCTGGCTGTTGACGAAATCCTCTGCCGGATAACCGGTGATCACTTCGATTTCATCGCTCAGATAGGTGACGGTCCAATGCTCATCCGCCGCGCAGCGATAGACCGCTCCGGGCAGATTACTCACCATGTTGCGGAAACGGGCTTCGCTGCGCTGCAGCTCGCGGGTTGCCTGGATGAGTTCGGTGATATCCGTGGCAACGCCAAGGAAGCCGGTCAACTCATTATTCTGATCGCGGATGCCGGTCACGGTCAGGTTGACCAGCCGCTGACTGCCGTTCTTGTTGATATAGGTCCAGGGCAGGGTTTCCGGTTTGCCGCGGCGCGCATTGGCCAATAGCGCTTCGCGGTGGTCCACGGCATAGCCAAGCTCGGTGCTGAGTATTTGCGCCCGCCGCTCCAGTTCGCTATCCAGGTGGTAGCTTACCGGTGTGCGCTTGCCGATCATCTCATCGGCGTTGTAGCCGAGCAGTTTGCAGGCACCGGTGTTGAACAGGGTAATACTGCCTTCCAGATCTGTCGTGACCACCGCCACCTCGGTGGAAGCATCGATAACGGCCCTGAGGAACGCCCGCGCCTGTCGGATTTCCGTGTCGCGTCGCATGTCATCGGTAATATCCGTGCATGTCCCACTGGCCCAGAGCGGCTGGCCGTTGGCGTCACGGCTGATGAGTTGGCCACGGTCATGAACCCAGACCCAGTGGCCATCCTTGTGCCGTACCCGGTATCTGAAATCGATGTGTTCAAGCTTCCCGTTGAGGTGCGCCTGTATCAGGCGATCCGCCTCCCCGCGGTCCTCGTGGTGGATGAGCTCTCGCCAGACATCCACCGTCGTGGCCTGGATGTCCGCGGGCGTGCGGCCGTTGATGTTATACCAGCGTTGGTTATAAACAGTCTCACCGGTTTGCACGTTCCATTCCCAGGTGCCCAGGTTGGCGCCCTGAATAATGCTGGCCAGCCGCGCGCGTTCCAGCTCCAGAGCCATTTCCATCTGTTTGCGCTGGGTAATATCGGCAGCGAAGCCGTGCCAGATCAGGGTGCCATCGGGCAAGGACTCGGGGCTGGCAATGGCGGCTATCCAGCGCTCGCCGAAAAGGGGGTGTTCTATGCGGAATTCATCTTGCCACTCCGTAACCATCTGACGAGAGAGCTGGATGCTCTCGGTGACGCGCTGACGATCGTCCCCATGTATTCTGCAGAGCACTGTCTCGACATCTTGCTGCGCCTGCTCGGTGCTGGTGCCGCATATTTCCTCTAGGCCCTGGCTGCAATAGGGGAACCAGCCGTGCCCTGAGCTATCTTGTTGATATTGATAGATAACGCCTGGCAGGTGTGTGGTCAGCTTGTCGAAGCGCGCCAGCAATTGTTCGCGCTCCTGTTGCATCAGGTCCCGTCGCAATGCCTCGCTGACCCAGGGGCCGAGCAGACGTACGAATTCCAGGTCGGTTTCATCGAAGGGATGAGGTCGCGGCTCCGATGAAGAGAAATTCAAGGTGCCGTAGCGCTCGTCGCCAACCTGCAGGCTAACCGCGATATAGCTGCGCAGACCAAAGGTGCGATAGCAGGGATGGTCGTTATGAGGTGACTGCTCCATATCATTGATGGCCAGCACATCCTGGTACTGCAGCGTCAGCGCACAGTAGGTTGTCCCGAGAGGAAACTGCTGCCCCTCGGTTACTTTCCCGTTCTTACTGTGCACGGCAACGACGCGGTAATTCTCGTCCTGAATATGGCTGACGATGCCCATGTCCATGCCCAGGTAGCGACAGCCCAGCTCCAGAACCTGTTTGAGCTGCCGGGTGATATCCGGCTCGGGCACACCGGCGATTTCGTTCATTGCCCGTAGCGCCTGACGTTGGTGTTCCAGACGCTGAGCTGTGGTGCGCTCTTCCCGGTCCTTGACCAGCGCGTGAATCAGCTGGCCCAGGCTGCTCAGCAGGGGCGCGAGGAAAGCTGTGAGCTGCTCGTCGTAGCCACTGCTGCGGTTGGCCAGGGCAAGCATGCCTATCATTTCTTCGCCGAAGTAGATGGGCAGACCGGCAAAGGTTTCCAGCGGCGGATGGCCGGGCGGCAGCCGATTGTTATTGGGGTCTGACGCTGCGTCGTTGGACAGGTAGGCTTCACCGGTTACCAGAACCTGCCCGAACAGGGTGTCCAGCCGACGAAAGATCATGCCCTGGGGGCCTCTTCCGCGGAATATGGCGGCGCTGTCTTCATCCCAGGCAATGTTGGTAATGGCGTGGGTCTTCAGATAGGGCTCGCCATGTTCGTCGCGCAGTACCTGCCCGACAAAGCCGAACTGGCTTTCCGTCACTCTGAGGATCTGCTCCAGCAGATGATCGAAGCTCTGGTTGAGATTGTTCTCGTTGATGTAGGCCGATTGGGTGGCAACGATAATCTCCGAAAGCTTGCGGTTTGCCTCGCGCAGATCCGCCTCTTCCAGCAAGCTTTGCCGCCAGGCCTGCTCCTGACGTCGCACAACGAACCGGGTGCCCAACATCAACGCGCCCATCAACGCCAATGCAGCCAGGTAACCGAAGCCCCAGTACAGCGGCGACAGGCGCTTGCCGTTGAGGTAACTGTTCCAGAGGGGCGTGATATCGCGTGAGGCCAGCATGACCGCATGTGGCGGGGCGTCAGTGTCGGTATTGCTGAAATGCCGTAGCAGAATCGGCGTAAGCAGGTAATGACGGTCATCGACCTGGACGCGCTGCGCCTGGCCTTGCAGCGCATCGGCTGGCAGCTGGCCGGCCAGGAGCCAGGGCAGAATACGTGGTCGCGAGTAGCTATTGATGAGCCACTCGGTGCCCGCGAGCCGGAACGCACCCGCGCTGGGCTGATCAAGGACTACGTCCTTGATCGCCGATGAATTGACCAACACCGCCAGGCCAGATTCCAGCTCTTCATCGAGCTGATGCAGGCCCGAGCCGAGCCCGAAGCCAACCTCGATACTGGCAATGACCTCCTCGTCATCATAGTCAGTGGCGAACACCGGTACGATCGCACGGATGCCCGCGCCGTAATGTCCTGCACCCAGACCGCTAAGCGGTATGCCGGTGCGTTGCACCCGGTCAGCCATGGGTCGGATAGTTGCCATCGAATCGCCCCATGCGACCGGCTGATGCATGCGCAGCAGGCTGACCACGCCAGGGCTCAGGTGAATATTGAGCTGATCGGCACCGGATTCCTTGAGCACAACCCAGAAACGCCGCAGATCGCTCTCCAGCTGGGCGCGCAGGGTCAAGACTGCGGGGCTGTCCAGGCCGTCGCGCTCGGCGAGTACCTTGATGCGCCTGATCAGGCGCAGGGTATCGGGGTCTGCCGAAACACTGTTGGCTGCCATCAACGCCTTACGGCGGAGCGATTGCTGCGACTGTTGCACAGCCAGACGCTGCATCTGTGAATGGGTGGCGAGCTGCGCATCCCACGACTGGTCCCGTTTCTCCTGGCTGGACCAGGCGAAGAAGGCGAACAGCAATCCCAGCAAGGCTGCGCCGGTTATGCGCAGCAGGCATTCATTAGTGGGTAACAGCTTTGGCAGCATTCAAGAAGGTTTCCGTAATACGCGGCGCGGAAATGAATTCAGCGGAAGACTCGGATCAGAGACTGTTGGTCACATGGCCGCCGTCGACATTGATGATAGTGCCAGTCATGAATGCTCCGGCATCGCTGGCCAGCAGCAAAAGCGGCCCGCTGAGATCTTCCATATCGCCCAGGCGGCGCATGGGTACCTTGCGGCGAATATAGTCCTGGCCCTGATCGGTATCGAAGTAATCAGTGTTCATTTCAGTGCGGAAGTAGCCCGGCGCCAGCGCATTTACCCGGATATCATTGCGTGCGAGTTCCACCGCCATGGCCTTCGTCAGCTGCACTACCCCAGCCTTGGCCACCGCATAATGACTGAGCGCCGGACCCACCCGCAAACCCAGGATTGATGCGATATTGATCACGCTGCCGCCCTTGCCTGCCTTGGCCATCGCGACGGTTGCGCGATGCGCCACGCGCCAGGCACCGTCCAGGTTGGTGTCGAGCATGCTGCGCCAGTTGCCTTCGGTCAGGTCGAGAAAGGGCACCGGATTGCTGATGCCGGCATTGTTGACCAGGATGTCAGCCACGCCCCAGGCCTGCTCAGCCTGTTTGAAGCCGGCATCGACGCTGTCGGAATCGGTCACATCCATCGCAACGGCCAGCGCCTCCTGACCCTGCGCCTGCAGATCCGCCACCAGGGCTTGCAAACGTTCGACCCGGCGCGCGGCGACGATAACCCGCGCACCGGCGCCAGCCAATACCCGCGCGAAATGTTCGCCCAGCCCGCTGGAGGCACCCGTAATTAATGCGGTTTTGCCGGTCAGGTCGAAACGGTCTGCGCTCATGTGATGGGGTACTCCTGTAATCTGGTTGTTGGTAACGCCTGCCAGTATCGACCAAACGCAGCAACGTGGCCATGCGTTGCGCAGGGGAGTTTCGCTTTTATCCCAACGCCATATATTTACGCATTGGCGAAAATAATCATGACCGGACGGCCGATGAAGGCGTATTCGCCTACAATCTATCTATTCATATAGTTAATAATGCGCGTCATGGCACCTACTGGAACCGGAACCTACATGCAGGAACCCATACCAAGCCTGGATACCGACAAACTGCGCGCTGCGGCCGATCAGGCGCAGCGGCTGTTGAAAGCCATGGCAAACCCGGATCGTCTGGTGTTGCTGTGTCGGATTATCGAGGACGAACTCAGCGTAGGTGAGCTGGAGACGGAGCTGGGCATTCTGCAGCCGACCCTCTCGCAGCAGCTGGGCGTCCTGCGCCGGGAGGGGCTGGTTGAGACCCGGCGGGAGGGCAAGCAGATCTATTATCGTATAGCGAGTCCCCAGGCATTGGCAGTGATCGATACCCTGTATCGGTTGTATTGCTCAGCGGAGGCTGGATGAGCATAGCCCGCATGACGCCTTGCCCGACTCCCCTGCAGCAACGGTTGCTGGTATCTGATGCCCCCCAAGCGAGACGCCTATGTTGACCAATCCCAGGCTGCAGCCACCGGGCGGCGATGGTTATTTGGCGTGGCTGCGCAATTACCGTAAGGCCTGGCTGGGGGGCGACGTTACCGCCGGAATTATCGTCAGCATCATGATTATTCCGCAGAGCATGGCCTATGCGATGCTCGCGGGTTTGCCGGTGGAGATCGGTCTGTACGCCAGCATCCTCCCGCTGATCGCTTATGCCCTGTTTGGCAGCAGCATGAATCTGTCGGTCGGGCCCGTCGCCGTTACCGGCTTGATGACAGCGACGCTGCTGGCACCGGTGGCTACGATAGGCACCGAGCATTACCTGCAGATGGCGATCTGGCTTGCCTTGTTGTCAGGCGTCATGTTGTTTGCGCTCGGCCTGCTGCGCATGGGCTTTCTCGCCAATTTTTTGAGTCATCCGGTGATCAGCGGATTCATCAGCGGCGCCTCCATCTTGATCATCCTCAGCCAGTTGCCGCATCTGTTTGGCCTTGGCGGTATGCCCGCCAGCCCACAGGACCTGCTCGATAACTGGACGCCCATCAATTCGCTGATACTGGGCATGGGTTTGCTGGGGCTGCTGTGGCTGATCTACGCGCGCAGCCGCATGGCCGAGCATCTGCAGCAGCTCGGGATGAGAGCAGATATTTCCCGGTTGGCCTCCCGCCTTGCGCCGATACTGGTGGTGGTGCTGGGAATGGCCGTCACGCTCGGTTTTGACCTGGCGGTTCATGGGGTGCCCGTGGTGGGTGAGTTGCCCGCCGGTCTGCCGAGCCTGCAATGGGTGACGCCGGATTTTGCCAGCCTGCGTTCGCTGTTTCTGCCTGCCGCGCTGATCAGCCTGGTCAGCTTTGTCGAGAGCGTGTCACTGGCCCAATCGCTGGCGCGGCGCAAACGCCAACGTATTGATGCCGACCGCGAGCTACTCGGCCTGGGCGCAGCTAATCTGAGCGCCGGCTTGTCCGGTGGTTTTGCGGTATGTGGCGGTTTTTCGCGGTCGATCGTGAATGTCGAGGGCGGAGCTAACACGCCGCTGGCAGGCGTCATCGCTGCCAGCGTGATCGCGCTGATCCTGTTGACCATCGCGCCGCTCTTCGCAAGTCTGCCGCTGGTTGTGCTGGCGGTCATCATATTGGTCGCCGTGACGCCGCTTATTGATATCGCCGGGCTCCGGCGCGCCTGGTGCTATGACCGCGCAGAGGGGCTGACCCTGCTGAGTACCGCGCTGGGGGTGGTATTCATCGGTATCGAAGGCGGCATTGTGCTGGGCGTGAGCCTGTCGATTGCCTCCCAGTTATGGCGCGGCAGTCGCCCTCACGTAGCGGTCGTTGGTCGGGTGCCGGGCACCCAGTATTTCCGCAGTACCCGCCGCCATCTGGTGGAAATCGAGCCGCATCTGCTGGCGCTGCGGGTCGATGAAAGCATCTTCTTCGCCAACAGCAAGGCCATCGAACAGGGCGTGCTGCAGGCACTGGTCGAGTATCCCGATACCCGCCACATGCTATTGATCATGTCGGCGGTCAATCATATCGACGGTACCGGGCTGGATATGCTCAGCGAGCTTACCGAAGGATTGGCCGAGCGGGATATCACTGTGCACCTGGCGGAGGTTAAAGGGCCGGTGATGGATCAGCTGGCCAAGACCGACTGGGTGAGCGGGCAGGTGGGTGAGGTGTTCCCCAGTACTGACATCGCGTTCAACACCCTGGGTGGGCTGAACCGGCTCAATCGCGCCGCCAACGAAGCGCGTGCCGAAGAAGATTGATCCGTTGGGTCTGCGACACCGGGCCGCGCAGGCCTGCGCTGTCGGAGTTTTGTTTCGTATAGTCGTTATAATCCGTCCCGGTTCGGCCTCATCGGTGGTCGTACCGGTTCGTATGCACAGTAAAACCAGCCCTGAATAAGGAGTAAGGATGAAGATCGCAATCGCCGGCGCACTGTGCGCCGCTCTGCTGGCAGCCAGCGTGACTGCCCAAGCAGAGGTTTCACCGGAAGATCAGATCAAGTTGCGCAAGGCCGGTTACAGCTTCATGGGCTGGAACATGGGCAAGATCAAGGAGCAGGTGATTGATGAAACTGTTTCCTACAACCCGGACCAGGTGCTGGCGGCTGCCAATGCCATTTCCGCCATTTCCAAGTCGGGCATGGGTGCGCTATTTGGTCCGGGTACCGAGACGAATGTAGGCGACCAGGTCACCCGCGTGAAGCCTGAGATGTTCGAAAACACGCCTGACGTCATCAAGCTTTCCGGAGACCTGACCCGGGCCGCTGAGAATCTGGTTGCCGCGGCTGACGAAGGCGACCAAAGCAAGGTACGCACTGCCTTTGGCGAAGTCGGTCAGACCTGCAAGGCCTGCCACGACAAGTACCGCCAGAAGTAATCGGGTCCGTTACCAGGCCGGCGTGGCAGGCGCCGGCGCTGGTGCCGGAATCCAGGCGCCTGATGCCGCCCAGACTGCCAGTCCTGCGAGTATCAGCACGACCAGCAGCGCGATCCAGCTGCCACGGCGGGGGTCCGAGACGGGCTCGCTCACATCCTTTTTCCCGTGCAGCATCGCCCCGACCAGCTTTTTACCACGCAGCTGATAAACAGCGATCGCCAGAATGTGCAGCCCAATCACCACGTAGATCAACTCCTCGGTCCAGCGATGCCAGCTGCTCAGGGTGTTGCTGAAACTGGAGGACACCAGACTGCGCAGGGGACCGGTGAAGGCGATATCGTCGGTCGCCACCAGACCCGACAGCGCCTGAAAGCCGAACAGGCCCAGCATGGCGAGCACCGATAAACCGCCAACAGGGGTGTGCCCTGCGCTCTGCTGGTGCCCTCGGAAATGCGCAAGCAGAGCACGTGGTGTGGGGAAAAAATCACTGAAGCGGGCATGCGTCGAGCCAACCAGCCCCCAGAGCACCCGAAACACCAGCAAACCCAGTACAGCCAGGCCGAATCGCTCGTGCCAGACCATCCAGGTGCCGCCCAGGTAAATGGTGGCCAACGAGCCGGTAACGGCCACGACCAACAACCAGTGAAACAAACGCAACGGAAGATCCCACCCTCGAACCTGCATACCACGGACACTCCTGAAATCGACGATGCGAAAGGCTAACCGCGGGAACCTGGGTCGGCAAGCGAAGCGCCCGTCACGTGGCCCCAGGTTTGCTGCCAGTCACCGTTATGTTTGCTGAATTGTGCCCGCTTTGCCCTATAATCGCGGCACGTTCAACGCCAAAAGAAGATGGACCTCATGTCGTGTTTCAACCGCTGGGTTCGCGCCCTGTCAGTATCCCTGGTTGCCGCCCTGGCGACCGCCTGCTCGGACCAGACCACCGAGCCTGAGCAAGCTCCTCGTCCGGTCAAGATCTTCACTGTGGGCGATCCTGCAAGTAATCAGATTCGGGAATTTCCGGCCCGGCTGAAATCACCCGAGGAAGCCGAGCTGTCCTTTCGTATCGGAGGACAATTACACAACCTGGCTGTACGTGAAGGTCAGCGGATTGCCCAGGGCGAGCTGGTGGCCGAGCTGGACGACACCGATTACCGTTTGCGGCTCAATGACGCTCAGTCTTCCTACGATCTGTCCCGCTCGCAGCTGGAGAGGATGAAGCAGCTGGTTGACCGCAAGATGGTCTCGCAGGCGGAAGTCGACGAGCGCCAGGCGCAGTTCAATCAGGCCGAGGCGGCACTTGAACTGTCCCGCCAGCAACTGGCCTACACCCGCTTGCTGGCTCCCTTCGATGGCCTGGTGGCGCGCACCCATGTCGAACGTTATCAGGTGGTGCAGGCCAATCAGCCGATCGCCACCTTGTATGCCGGCGGCAGTATGGATGTGGTGTTCCAGGTGCCGGAAAATTTGCTGTCCTCGTTACGCCGGGATATGAACGTCACCAATTATCACCCTCGTGTGCGTATGGAGAACCTGCCGGATCTCGACCTCGATGCCCGCTACAAGGAGCATGCCAGTCAGCCGGATCCTAAAACCCTGACCTATCAGGTCACACTGAGCGTACAACCGCCCGAAGGTCTGATCCTGCTGCCGGGCATGAGCGCCAAGGTGATTATCGACTTCGCCAAGCTGCGCCACAGCGGTGAACTGTCGGTAACCGTCCCGGTCGAGGCTGTGTTCAGTCCGGATACGGGAACGGCCGATCAGCGCCGGGTCTGGGTGGTCACTGATAGCGAGGACGGACTGAAGGTCAGCGCTCGCGACGTGAAGGTGGGTGAACTGACCCGCAATGGCATCGAGATCCTGGAAGGGCTGCAACCTGGCGAGCAGATCGTCGCCGTCGGCAGTTCAGAGCTGTCGGAGGGTCGCAGCGTGCGGGCCTGGGAACGCGAGCGGGGACTGTAAATGGACGTTGCCGGTTATTTCATCAACCGCCGGGTCAGCAGCTGGCTGATCGCGTTGATTCTCGGTATTGGCGGCTTGATCGCCTTTCTCGGGCTGGGCCGTCTCGAGGATCCCGCCTTCACCCTGAAAATGGCCATGGTGGTGACGCCCTATCCCGGTGCCTCCCCGCAGCAGGTGGAAGAGGAAGTTACCTACCCGCTGGAAAATGCCATCCAGCAGCTGCCCTACATCGAAGAAATTACCTCCATCAGCAGCGCCGGGCTGTCGCAGATCACCATCGAAATCCAGAGCCAGTACGGCGCGGAGGAGCTGGCACAGATCTGGGACGAGATGCGCCGGCACGTCAACGATGCGCGACCCAATTTGCCGCCCGGGGTAGGTGATCCGCAGATAAACGATGACTTCGGCGATGTGTTTGGCACCTTCATGATGCTCAGCGGTGAAGGCTACAGTTTCACCGAGTTACGCGATTTCGCCGATTACCTGCGCCGCGAGCTGGTACTGGTGCCCGGCGTGGCCAAGGTATCGGTAGCCGGCGCGCCGCAGGAGGAGATCCATCTGGAGATTTCCCGCGCCCGTCTCGCCAGTCTGGGCATCGCGCCGCAGCGACTGCAGCAGGTACTCAGCAATCAGAACGTGGTCTCGGACGCAGGCCACATGCTGGTCGGCAGCGAATCGATTCGCTTGCATCCCACGGGCGAATTCCAGAGCGTCAGCGAGCTGGAACAACTGATCATCAGCGAGCCCGGCAGTGCCCAACGGATCTATCTGGGCGATATCGCCGATGTGCGTCGTGGCTTCACCGAGCGGCCGGGCAATCTCTATCGCTCCGCTGGTGAGCCGGCGCTGGGACTGGGCGTATCCTTCGCCGCCCACGTCAATGTTGTGGATGTGGGCGAGGCGGTAGCACAGCGCCTGGCGGAGCTGGATCAGGATCGTCCGGCGGGGATGCGCATGGCGGTTTTCTACAACCAGGCGGATGAAGTGCAGAGCTCGGTGCGCGGCTTTGTGCTCAATTTCCTCGCCTCGGTGGCCATCGTTATCTGTGTTCTGCTGGTGTTCATGGGGCTGCGCAGCGGATTGCTGATCGGCATGGTGCTGGCGCTGACGGTGCTGGGCACTTTTATCTTCATGAAGATACTGGGCATCGAACTGCAGCGCATCTCCCTCGGCGCGCTGGTGATTGCGCTGGGGATGCTTGTGGACAATGCCATCGTCGTGGTGGAAGGCATATTGGTGGGACGCCAACGCGGCGAGAGTACCTTGCAGGCTGCGCGCAATATCGTCAGCCAGACAATGATGCCGCTGCTGGGCGCCACGGTCATTGCGATCATTGCCTTCGCACCAATCGGCCTGTCCGACCACGCAACGGGCGAATACACCATCTCGCTGTTCCAGGTGCTGCTGATTTCGCTGTTTCTCAGCTGGGTCACCGCGATCACCCTCACCCCGTTTTTTGCCAGCCTGCTGTTCAAGAATGCTGCGCCTGGTGCGGACCAGCCTGAAGCGACGGATCCCTACCGCGGCATCATTTTTACTGCGTACCGCGCCATGCTCGGCCTGGCACTGCGTCAGCGCACAGTCACTCTGGTGGTATTGGCGGTCTTGATGGTCGGTTCGATCATCGGCTTCAGTCAGGTCCGCCAGAGCTTCTTTCCTCCGTCCAACACGCCGATGTTCTTCGTCGACCTGTGGTTTCCCAAGGGCAGCGATATTCGTCATACCGAGGAGATCGTTGCGCAGATCGATCGTTATGTCCTGCAGCAGGAAGGTGTGCAACAGGTCAGCACCACCATCGGCCAGGGAGCGCTGCGTTTTATCCTGACCTACTTCCCCCAGCGTAGGCACGCCAACTACGCGCAGCTATTGGTGCGCACCGAGAATCGTGATCAGATCCAGCCGCTGATCAGGCAGCTCGACAGCTATCTGCATGATGAACATCCCGGCGTGCAGGCCAAGATCAAGCAGTTGATGCTGGGGCCGGGAACGGACAGCAAGATCGAGGCGCGCTTTACCGGGCCCGACCCGATCGTGCTGCGCCAGCTGGGCGCCGAGGCGACCACTATCATGCGTGAGGATCCGGTTTCCGATGCGGTGATGCATGACTGGCGCGAGCGGACCAAGCTGGTCCGTCCGCAGTTCGTCGAGTCCCAGGCGCGTGAACTGGGCGTCGACAAGCGCGACATGGACAGCATGCTGAAAATGAATTTCAGTGGCTTGAATGTTGGTCTGTATCGGGACGGCACGCGGATGCTGCCCATCGTTGCCCGCACGCCGGCCGACGAGCGTCTGGATGCCTCCGGACTGGATGACTTGTTGGTATGGAGCAACGGACGCGCAACCTATGTACCGATCGAACAGGTGGTCAGCGGCTTTGTTACCGAGTGGGAAGACCCGCTGATCATGCGCCGGGATCGCAAGCGCACCCTGACCGTACAGGCCGACCCGGCAATCACCAGCGGCGAGACGGCCGCCCAGCTGTTCGAGCGGCTGAAACCCAGGATTGAAGCCATCGAGTTGCCAAGAGGCTACAACCTGGAATGGGGTGGTGAGTTTGAGAGTTCGACAAAAGCCAAGCGCGCCGTATTCGGTTCCTTGCCGCTGGGTTACCTGGTGATGTTCCTGATCACCATCCTGCTGTTCGACTCGTTCAAGCGCGCCATTGTGATCTGGTTGACCGTGCCCTTGGCAATCATCGGTGTCACCGTCGGCTTTTTGCTGACCGGTATCCCCTTCGGCTTCATGGCCCTGCTGGGCTTTCTCAGCCTGAGCGGCATGCTGGTGAAGAACGGCATCGTGCTGGTGGACGAAATCCGCCTGCAACTGGACAGCGGACGGGACCCTTACGATGCGCTGGTCGCCTCCGCCATCAGCCGGGTCCGCCCGGTGTCCATGGCCGCCCTGACCACCATCCTCGGCATGGCCCCGCTGCTCACGGACGGCTTTTTCCAGAGTATGGCGGTGGTAATCATGTTCGGCCTGGGCTTTGCCACGGTACTGACCCTGGTCGTACTGCCGGTGTTGTATAGCCTGTTTTACCGGATCGCGCCGGTCGCGCGCTGATTCGCCGGGACAGGAGCCGGTCAGCCGGCTCCTGTCTGCCCTGCTCCTTTCATCGATCCGTCACTATTCCTCCATTCTGGCACCTCGCGGGTGTCGTCAATGCAGTGCAGGCTCGGTTCTGCCACTTGCATCACTTGTTATAAAAGCTCACCGACCGGTTGCTCACATCTGAGCCCCTCCCTCTTCCGCTGCACCAAAGCCGGGCGGTATGACAGCTTGCGGTCCGCGCCTGCTCTCCTCCAGCGACTTTTCCGTTTCTTTTGTAAAACAGTCAGATAGCTACCGCGTGCAGGAAACTGGCACGCCCGGTGCAACGGTAATGACAGGCGTTATGACCTGTTAATACAAGTTGACCAACCGGCAAGGTGAAGACAATGACGAACCGAAAAGGCCTGATTGCTCTCGCACTAAGCAGTACGTTTCTGTTCGGTGAAATAGCGACGGCAAAGACTCTGGAGATCGGCATTGGCCACCAGAGCATGGTGACCAATACCGTTTCCGGTGGCGTGATTCTGGAGAAGCTCAACCTCATCGAAAAGCACTTGCCCACTACGGGGCAGTACGAAGATACGCAGTTCAAGATCGTTTTCCGGGATTACGACTCCGGCCCACCAATTACCAACCAGATGCTGGCGACCAAGCTCGACTTCGGCGTCATGGGTGATTACCCGCTCATCGTCAACGGCGCCAAATTCCAGGAAACCGGCAAGCAGCAGACCCGCTTCATTGCGGTGACCGGTTACAACCTCAAGGGCACCGGCAACGGCATTGTCGTTCCCTACGACTCCCCGGCCCAGTCGCTGGCCGACCTTGCTGGAAAGACTCTGTCCGTACCGGTGGGCAGCGCTGCCTGGGGCATGACGCTGAAGGCGCTGCGCGATGCTGACCTGTTCGACCAGGTACAGATCGCCAATCAGTCACCGCCGGTAGGCGCAGCCAGTATCGCCGCAGGCCGCATAGATGCCCACGCCGATTTCTGTCCTTGGTCGGAGATCATGGAATTTCGCGGTACTGCCCGCAAAATCTTCGATGGTAGCGAGGCCGGCGTGCCGACCTTCCACGGCACCGTTGTACGCGAGGCTTTTGCCAAGGAGCATCCCGAAATCGTTGAGGCCGTGCTGATGGCAACGCTGGAGGCCCAGCACTGGATTCAGTCCGACCCGGTCCTGGCGGCTACCAAGGTGTCCGAGTGGACCGGCGTCGAGAAGGAGGTGCTCTACCTCTACTTCAGCCAGGGTGGGATTTCCACCATGGAAGCCAGCATCAAGCCCCAGTGGATCGAGGCGCTGAAGTACGACCACGCGCTGCTGCAAAAAGAAATGCAGATCCCCGATCTGGATTTCAATGCCTGGATCGATGACAGCTATCTCAAACGTGCCTATGCCCGCGCCGGCCTGGATTACCCGGCTCTGGTGCAGAAGGTTGTTAGCCCGCAGCCGGGCAACCAGGGGCTGCCCGCCGCAGAGATGTGGGTCGAGGGCAAGGGCATCCAGAGTTTCCCCGCCATTGCCGACATGCTCGCCGCCGCCAAGACAGCGCAGGCCGCCGGGGAAAAGGTCAGCGCCACTTATGTATATGACAACACCACCGGGCTGAAGCTGTTCGGCAAGGCGGCCTACCTGGTACGCGACGATGCCGGCTCAGTGGTGGCCTTCATGAAGAAATCCGACTCCGAAACCCATATCGCCACCCACGGCGGGACTGCGCTGCTCAAAGGCAACACCGTAGCCATGCTGCCCTGACGTTGAAGGAGTAGAGACATGAATATGAAAGCGAACGCAGCCATGGCCACACCGGTGTCACACCCGGCGGACCTGGCCCCGGACTCCCACGCTGAAGCCACGGTTGAAGCCCATGCGCCGGATCAGACACAGGAGCAGGCCGACGATGTGGCACAGGCGGCCCACGCACGGATCGCAGCACGTCATGCCTTGATGGAGAAGAGCAAGCGTTACCTGGTACGCACCGCGGCATTGATCATGGCAGTAGTGTTCTGGCATCTGGCGACGACCCATGACGTCAACCTGTTCGTCAACTTCGAGCATGTGCCAGAGCCCCTGCAGGTAGGTGAAGCCTTCATGGGCGAGCTGGCAGGTAGCGAGTTCTACCTGCATATCGCGCACAGCCTGGAGCGTATCGCCGTCGCATACGGTCTGGCAGTCGTACTGGGCGTGACGCTGGGGGTGTTGATGGGGCGGTCGAAGTGGGCCGAAGACATCATCCTGCCCTATATCGAACTGCTGCGGCCCATCCCGGCGGTGGCCTGGATTCCGCTGGCGATCCTGATGCTCCCCACCGAGCAGTCGAGCATCGTGTTTATCACCTTCCTCGGCGCACTGTTCCCGGTGGTGCTCAACACCGTGCACGGCGTGGAGCAGACCAGCGGTGTGCTGGTGCGGGCGGCGCGCTGCCTGGGTGCCAGCAACCGCTCGATTCTCTGGCACGTGATCATCCCTGGCGCCATGCCGAGCATCGTCACCGGGCTGGCGGTGGCCATGGGCGTGGCCTGGTTCTCGCTGCTGGCCGGCGAGATCATCAGCGGCCAGTACGGCATCGGTTACTTCACCTGGACGTCCTACACGCTGATCCAGTATCCGCAGATCATCATCGGCATGCTCACCATCGGGCTGCTCGGTACGCTCAGCACGCTGCTGGTACGCAAGGCCTGCAGCCCGCTGCTGCGCTGGCAGCCCACAGGAGGTCGCGTATGAACGCAGTGTCCCCCGATAGCCGTCTCGCCGTGCTGGATCACAGCCGGCTCAAGGCGAAATCAACCCGGAACGTGGACGGCCGCGGCAACATCAAGGTCAGTGGCGTAGACATCGAGTTCGGCCACCAGGGCGCCCGCACCGTAGCGGTGAAGCAGGCGAACCTGGAGATCAACTCAGGCGAGTTCGTCTGTTTGCTGGGGCCTTCGGGCTGCGGCAAGTCAACCCTGCTCAACGCCATCGCCGGCTTCGTCAATCCCACCCGCGGCGAGCTGACCGTGGATGGCAAGACGGTCACTGAACCAGGCCCGGACCGCGGCATGGTATTCCAGCAGCACTCGCTGTTTCCCTGGAAGAGCGTGCAGGACAACGTCGCCTTCGGGCCGCTGATGGCTGGTGCCAGCCGCGCGGAGGCCAGTAGTGTGGCGCGCACCTTTCTTTCGCTGGTGGGTCTCGCGGCTTTCGCCGATGCCTACCCAGCCAATTTGTCCGGTGGCATGCAGCAGCGCGTGGGCATCGCCCGGGCGTTGGCCAACTATCCCAGCGTATTGCTGATGGACGAACCCTTCGGCGCACTGGATGCGCAGACGCGGATCATGATGCAGGAGAATCTGCTGGAGATCTGGCGCGAGTTCCGCAACACCGTGGTGTTCGTCACCCACGACATCGATGAGGCAGTGTTTCTCTCTGATCGCATCGTGGTGATGAGTGCCAGCCCCGGGCGGATCATTGCCGACATCAAGGTCTCGCTGCCGCGTCCGCGCGAACAGGCATTGCTCACCAGCCCCGAGTTCATGGTGCTCAAGCGCCAGTGCCTGGAGCTGATCCGCGAGCAGACCCTGAATGCCTTTCAGCAGCAAAACAAGGCGGGCTGATCATGCCTATTTGTGCTCAATCAGCCATGTTCGCGTTTTTCCCCGACATGACATGTCATGACAAGCGGGAGAGCAGCCATGCAGGGAGTTGATCAGCTTATGCCCGGCCAGTCGCCTTTGCCTTTGTATGTGCAGATCCGCGACAGCCTGCGGCGCAAGATCCTGGAGGGCAGTTACGCCATCCACGAGCGGTTGCCGTCCGAAAACGAAATGATGAATGCCTTTGGGGTCAGCCGCATCACCATCCGCCAGGCGCTGCGCGATCTGCACAACGAAGGGCTGGTGTTCAGCGCCCAGGGCAAGGGCACCTACGTCAGCAAACCCAAGGCCGTGCAGAACGTGCAGCGCCTGCAGGGTTTCGGCGAGGCGATGGCCGCCCAGGGTTACGAGGCGACCGCGCGGTTGCTGAGTATTCGCCAGTGCAAGCCGGCCAAGCCGGTCATTGCCGCGCTGCACCTGCCGGCCCACGAGGACGTGGTCGAGGTCAAGCGGGTGCGCTATCTGAACCGCGAGCCGGTGTGCCTGGAGAGCAGCTACTTCCCGCTGGATATAGGCCAGCCGCTGTTCTCCCGGGACCTGTCCGGCGACATCTTTCCCATGCTGGAAAACGCCTTCGGCATCCCCCTGGGCAGCGCCGATATCGGCCTCGATGCGGTGCTGGCCGATGACGAAACCCACGAGCTGCTCGGCGTTAAGACCGGCGAGGCGATCCTCCGTGTGGAGCGCCTTACCCACGACCGCAGCGGCCGCCCCGTTGATTTCGAATACCTGTGTTACCGCGGTGACTCATTCAAATACCAATTTCGCGTAGAGCGGAAATAGGAGATTAGCCATGACTACAACCATCAACGACATCCCCGTAATCGATACCGACGTGCTGGTGATCGGCGGTGGCACCGCTGGCCCGATGGCTGCGGTAACCGTCAAGGAGCAGGACCCATCGCTCAAGGTCATCCTGCTGGAAAAGGCCAACGTAAAACGCTCCGGTGCCATCTCCATGGGCATGGACGGCCTCAACAACGCCGTCGTCCCCGGCCACGCCACGCCCGAGCAATACGTCAAGGAAATCACCATCGCCAACGACGGCATCGTGCACCAGCCGGCGCTGATGGCTTATGCGCAGCGCTCGTTCCCGATGATCGAAAAGCTCGACTCCTGGGGCGTGCATTTCCAAAAGGACGAGACCGGCGACTACGACATGAAGAAGGTGCACCACCTGGGCACCTACGTGCTGCCGATGCCCGAGGGACACAACGTCAAGAAGATCCTCTACCGCCGCCTGCGCCGCGTGCGCGTGGAGATCGAGAACCGCTTCCAGGCGACCCGTCTGCTCAAGGACGCCGACGGCAATATCGCCGGCATGATCGGGGTGAATACCCGCACAGCCGAGCCGATCATCATCCGCGCCAAGGCAGTGATCATGGCTACCGGCGCCGCCGGCCGCATCGGCCTGCCGAACTCCGGTTACCTGTTCGGCACCTACGAGAACCCGGCCAACTGCGGTGACGGCCACGCCATGGCCTACCACGCGGGCGCCGATCTGGTGAATCTTGAGTGCTTCCAGGTCAACCCGCTGCTCAAGGACTACAACGGTCCGGCCTGCGCCTATGTCACCGGCCCGCTTGGTGGCTTCACCGCCAACGCCTACGGTGAGCGTTTCATCGAGTGCGACTACTGGTCCGGGCAGATGATGCTGGAGTTCTTCAAGGAGCTGGAATCCGGTACCGGCCCTGTGTTCCTCAAGCTCGACCACCTGGCCGAGGAAACCATCCAGGAAATCGAGACCGTACTGCATACCAACGAGCGTCCGACGCGTGGCCGCTTCCACGACGGCCGCAAGGTCGACTATCGCCAGCGCATGGTGGAAATGCACATCTCCGAGATCGGCTTCTGCTCCGGGCATTCCGCCTCCGGCGTGTGGACCGACGAGACTGGCGCCACCACCGTGCCCGGTCTGTATGGCGCCGGCGACATGGCCTCGGTTGCGCACAACTACATGCTCGGCGCCTTCGTCTACGGGCAGATCTGCGGTGAAAGCGCGGCTGAATTCGTCAAGGATCGCGCCGTGCCCCAGCTGGATGAAGCCTTTATCTCCGCAGAACTTGCGCGCATTCAGGCGCCCATGAAGGTCAAGGACGGAATCCCGCCCGAGCAGATGGAATACAAGGTGCGCCGCCTGGTGAACGATTACCTGCAGCCGCCAAAGGTCACCAAGAAGATGGAAATCGGCCTGGAGCGCATCCTCGCCGTGCGCGACGACCTGCCCATGCTCTCGGCCGCCGACCCGCACGAGCTGCTGCGCGCGCTGGAAGTGCAATCGATCATCGACTGCGCCGAGATGGCCGCCCGCGCCTCGCTGTACCGCACTGAATCACGTTGGGGCCTGTACCACTACCGCGTCGACTTCCCCGAGCAGGACAACGCCGAGTGGTTCTACCACAGCCGGCTGTTCAAGGACGCGGACGGCAACATGGCCAGCGGCAAGCGCCCGGTTGCCGAGTACATCGTGCCCCTCGGCGAAGAGAAGGACGCCTACAGCAAGATGCGGGTCAAGAAAGCCGCCAACGCCTGACCGACAAAACCTATTAGCTTTGACGAGGAAACAACCATGCCCATAGTCAACCACCACTCCAGCGTCCCGGTCGTCGTCGACGAAGACAAATGCATCGCCGACAAGGGCTGTCGCGTCTGCATCGACGTCTGTCCGCTCGATGTCCTGTGGATCAACGAAGCCACCGGCAAGGCGCACATGAAGTACGACGAATGCTGGTACTGCATGCCCTGTGAAACCGACTGCCCCACCGATGCGGTGAAGGTCAACATCCCCTATCTGCTTCGCTGAGGCCAACGCTATGAAAACCTATGACGATCCAGACCTGCAGGACATTGCCGAAAAACTCGCCTCCAGCGATCCGGGCATCCGCCGCGTGGCGGTGCTCGATCTGGTCGACAGCGGCGAGCCGGAAGCCGCCGAGCTGCTGATCCAGGCACTGAACGACCCGGATCCCTCCGTGCGTCAGGAGGCGGCCAAGGTGGTCGATGAATTCGATGCCGTGGATATCGCCGATGCGCTGATTGCCGCCCTGGGCGACAGCGACGAGGTGGTGCGCAATTCCGCCGCCCACGCCCTGGCCGACCTCAAGGACCCGGCGGCGGCCTACCCGCTGCTCGAAGCGCTGGAAAACAGCCATGACAACTTCGTGGTGGCGGGCATTCTCCGTGCGCTCAAACCCTTGCGTAATACCGCCGCCCAGGCGCCCGCACTGAAGCGACTGACCGACCCGGACCCGCTGGTACGCCGCGAAGCTGTCGGCGTCATTGGCTGGCTGAAGCAACCGGAGAACCTTCCAGCGCTGATGGAACGCACTCAGCAGGACGAGGATTCCGAGGTGCGGCGTGCCGCCACCGGTGCGCTGGTCTATGCCGAGCCCGCCCAGGTAGGGCCAATCCTTGTGCGCCTGCTGGGCGATGAGCACTGGCAGGTACGTATCGAGGCGGCCGTTAGCATCGGCAAGTTGGACTACCAGGACGCGCTATCCGAACTGCTTAAATCCACCCGCGACAGCTTCTGGCAGGTGCGCGAGAAGGCGGTCGATGCGCTCGGCAAGCTCGGCGCCATCGGCGCTATTCCAGTGCTGGGTGAATGTTCCCGCGACCCGATGAGCAACCTGCGCAAGGCCGCGATCGGCGCGCTGGGCAGCATCGGCCACGATGACGGCCGTCCTTTCGTCACCGCAGCCATGGATGATCCTGATCCGGACGTGCGCAAGCTCGCGCGTTGGGCCATGTCGAAACTGGACGCCGCTGCTGCCTGAGCAGCCGGTCCCGGCCACGTGCCGGGTCGGCTGGGGTTGCAGGCTGGCACCTGGAATATTGGAGATTGCGCCATGACATTCGTCGTTACTGAAAACTGTATCCGCTGCAAATACACCGACTGCGTCGAAGTCTGCCCGGTGGATTGCTTCCACGAAGGGCCCAACTTTCTGGTCATCAACCCGGAAACCTGCATCGACTGCAGCCTGTGCGTGCCGGAATGCCCGGCTGATGCCATCTTCGCCGACAAGGATGTGCCGCCGGATCAGGCGCACTTTACCGGGTTGAACGCCGAGCTGGCGTTGCTCTGGCCGGTCATCAGCCAGACAAACGAGCCCATGCTCGGGGCTGATGACTGGGTCGACCAGGGCGAAAAATTGCAGTTTCTGGAGCGCTGAGTCATGCCCGAACTTGTCATGACGAGTGCGCTGAAACAGACGCTGGTGGCCCTGCTGATCGCGGGCGCCGCCAGTGACAGCGCTCGCCCGGTCCTGCTGGAAGAACGGCTGGCCAAGCTGGCCGAAGGGCCCGCATTGGTAGTGCCCGATCGTACCGGGCCGACCACCTGAGGAGTAACGCTATGTCGATGCAAATGATTGTTGAGGCACCAAAGGAAGTGCGTCTGAGAAAGGCGCAGAAAGTGCTCGAAGTGCTGTGGCAGGACGGCGAGCGCAGCAGCTACAGCTGCCTGGCGCTGCGCAAGTCCTGCGCCTGTTCGGGTTGCGCCCGCGCACAACAGGTCGGTTCGCTGACACTGATCGATGCCGACGTCGGTATCGACAAGCTCGAGGTGTCGGGTGTCAGCGGGCTGCAGTTTTACTTCTCCGACGGGCATTACCGCGGGCTGTATCCCTGGGGCTACCTGCGTGAACTGGCGGGCCTGACTGACGGCCAGCCAAGCGAGCAAGTGGCATGACCGAGCGCGCCCAGCCCGGCGAGCTGATGCTGTGGATGGCCGCGCGCAGGCTGTATCCGGGCGTCGCGCTCTGCGTAGTGCTGGCGCTGGCGGGAAGCTTTCTGGCTGAACATTACGGAACACCGGCCCTGCTGCTGGTTCTGCTGTTGGGGTTCGGCTTTGCCAGCCAGGCAAGCGATGAGCGCGTGCATCCAGGAGTCACCTTCTGCAGTCGCCAGGTGCTGCGGATCGGCGTAGCGCTGCTGGGCGCGCGTATTGGTGTCGAGCAGCTGGTCGCCGTTGGCAGCCTGCCACTGCTGGTCGTACTCGGCTGCGTCCCGCTGACCATTGGCGCCGCGCTGGGCCTGGGACGCTGGCTGGGTCTGCCGAGCATGCAAAGTCTGGTGGCCGGCGTGGCGGTTGCGATCTGCGGGGTATCGGCAGCCATCGCCGTGGCCGCAGTGATTCCAGCAGGTCGACTTGAGGAGCGCCGCCTGCTGGCGGTGGTGGTCGGGGTCACTGCGCTGGGAACGCTTTCGATGCTGATATACCCACCGCTGCTGTCTGCGCTGGGCTACTCGGATAGTCAGGCCGGTCTGTTGCTGGGCGCGGCCATCCATGATGTCGCCCAGGCCGCCGGGGCGGGCTATCTGGTCTCGGACACCGCTGGCGATATTGCCACGCTGACCAAGTTGTTGCGTGTGGCGCTGCTGGCGCCGCTGGTAATCCTGCTGGGTTGTGTGCTGCAACGTGGAGAGGGCGGCAAGGCGGAGTTTCCCTGGTTCCTGCTTGGCTTTCTTGCACTGTTCTGCCTCAACAGCCTCGGCTGGCTGCCCGCCATGCTGAAGGACGTTCTGGTATCGGCTTCCACCGCCTGCCTGCTGGCGACCATGGCCGCGCTGGGTATGCGCACCAGCCTCGGCGCGCTGCTCGCCCAGGGCTGGAAGCCGATGTTCCTGTTACTGGTTACAAGCCTGCTGCTGCTGGCATTCGCCACCGGCTCGCTGGCGCTGTTTTCGCACTGATGTATTTCAATCGCTGGAGGATGCCGCTATGGCTGCAATAGGTACGGAAAGTGTTCTGAGTGTTCACCACTGGAATGACACGCTGTTCAGCTTCAAAACCACGCGGGACCAGAGCCTGCGCTTCGAAAACGGACATTTCGTGATGATAGGTCTGCCGGTGGAGGGCAAGCCGCTGATGCGCGCGTACAGCATCGTGAGCGCAAATCATGATGAGTATCTGGAGTTTCTCAGCATCAAGGTGCCGGATGGCCCGCTGACATCCCAGTTGCAGCACCTGCAGGAGGGCGACTCGCTGTTCATCAGCCGCAAGCCGGTCGGCACCCTGGTGATCCATGACCTGCGCCCCGGCAAGAATCTTTTCCTGTTCGGCACTGGCACGGGACTGGCGCCCTTTATGAGTATCATCCGCGACCCGGAGACCTACGAGCGCTTCGAGAAAGTGATATTGGTTCACTGCGTGCGCCAGGTCAGTGAACTGGCCTACCACGACTACCTTACCTACGAGCTTCCGGAACATGAATTCCTTGGCGAAGACGTACGAGAGAAGCTCATCTATTACCCCACCGTAACGCGCGAGCCGTTCCGCAATCAGGGCCGCATCACCACGCTGCTGGAGAGCGGTAAGCTGGCCAGCGACATCGGCTTGCCGCCAATCAATAGCGAAACCGACCGGATGATGATGTGCGGCAGCCCGGCGATGCTTGAGGAGCTGACCGCCATGCTCGACGGTATGGGCTTTCGCGCCTCGGCCCAGCAGGGTGAGCCCGGTGACTACGTGATCGAACGGGCCTTTGTTGAAAAGTGAACAGGGCAGAGTACATCAGGTTGGAAAACTATCAGCCGCCCGGCCGCTCTGGCCGGGCCAGGAGTACACCATGTCCAAACCCGCACTCAAGACAGTCGTAAACGAACTGGCCGTCCAGGCCGAACTTGCGCTGGCCGCTTGGGTCGATCCGGTCCTTGGTACCGATCTGATCAGTGCCGGTGCCATCCGCAAGCTGGAGGCCTTTACCTATCGAATCTATCTCGATATCGAGCTGGGCTTTCCGGCGCAGGGTTACCGCGACCAGCTGGCGCAAACGCTGGAAGCCCATCTGCTCAAACATACCCAGGCTCTGGCCGTGGAGGTTAATGTCAGCTGGCGCATCGAGCGCCCGCCACAAACCAGTCAATCTGTGCCGGGGGTCAAGCATCTCATCGCCGTAGCCTCTGGCAAGGGCGGGGTTGGCAAGTCCACCACCGCGACCAACCTGGCCCTGGCGCTGGCCGCTGATGGCGCTCGGGTAGGCATGCTGGATGCCGATCTTTACGGCCCCAGCCAGCCGCGCATGCTCGGACTGGCCGGGTTGCCGGAAGTGGCTGAAGGTCGCATGCAGCCGATGGTTGGTCATGACATCCAGACCATGTCCATTGGTTTTCTCATCGAAGAAGAATCGCCGGTGATCTGGCGCGGTCCGATGATCACGCAGGCGCTGTCGCGTTTACTCAACGAGACCGACTGGCAGGAGCTGGATTATCTGATCATCGACATGCCCCCCGGCACCGGTGACATCCACCTGACCATGGCCCAGCGCATGCCGGTCTCCGGTGCGGTAATCGTCACCACACCTCAGGATATCGCCCTGCTCGACGCCCGCAAGGGCCTAAAAATGTTCGAGAAAGTGAACATTCCGGTGCTGGGCATCATCGAGAACATGAGTACCCACATTTGCAGCCAATGTGGCCATGAAGAGCATATCTTCGGCGCGGGAGGGGCGCAGCGGATGGCGGAGCAATATGGCAGTGAACTGCTGGGTGAGCTGCCTCTGGATATCCACATTCGCCTGGGTGCCGATGAAGGGCGACCAGTACTGGCCAGTGATCCGCAGGGTACCCTCGCTCAGATGTATGTGAATATCGCACGCCGCATAGGGGCGAAATTAGCAAACCAGGCTACCAGGACGGCATCCCTGTCCCCCACTATCTTGATCGATTGATGGGTCTGTTCATTCCGTAGGCGCAGAACGTCGTTGTCGGGTTCGATTCAGCGTGCCCGTGGGGCGCGCCAGCCGAAGGGGATCGGTTGTGCCAGCGAACCCGATCTAGAGCCAAGATTCAGGATCTGGTTCCCTGATCCGGGTCCGTAAAGGTTGCGCTTGAGGGCCTCATCACAAATCGACACTTGCCTCGCAGGTGTCGATGGTGCAACGAAACAGCCCGCTTATACTGCCTCACTCTCGCCATCCCTTGGTTGGATGAGGAAGCTTTTACTTCCGAAATCTCCTGCATTACCAGGTTGCGCCCAGCCCGTCTGCGACGGGATGAACCAACAGGAGACCTCTCCATGTCAGCTACCCGAACCACGCCTTTTCGACGAACCCTCATTGCCGCGGCGCTACTCTGTGCAACTGCCGGTACAGCCCTCGCGGAGACCGGCAATCCGCGGGTCAACCAGCTTGGTTATATTCCGGTTGGACCGAAGATCGCCGTTTACGCCACGGGCAGTAATGCGCCCTTGGATTGGGAGCTTCGTCGCGGCAACACCGCCCTGGCTAGCGGTCAGACCATTCCCTTTGGGCATGATGGAGCCAGTGGCGAAAATCTCCACCACATCGACCTCAGCGACTTTGACGAATCCGCCGATAACCTCACACTGCACGTGGGCAGCGACCAGAGCCATCCCTTCGCGGTCGACGAGAACCTCTTCAGCGGTGTGCTCTACGACTCGCTGAAATACTTCTATCACAACCGTAGCGGCATTCCGATCGAGACCCGCTTTACCGGTGGCGGCAACTCCAGCTTCGCCGCGGACAGTCGCTGGGCCCGTCCGGCCGGGCATCTGAATCAGGGCGTAAATCAGGGCGATGAAAACGTTCAATGCTGGCCGGGGACCTGCAACTACTCGCTCAACGTAACCAAGGGCTGGTATGACGCGGGCGACCACGGCAAGTACGTAGTCAACGGCGGGATTTCCGTGTGGAAGCTGCTCAATATGTACGAGCGCGCGCTGCACCTGGGCAGCAATGCCGCTGCGTTCGCTGACGGCACGCTGAACATTCCGGAAAGCGGCAACGGCGTGCCGGATATCCTCGATGAAGTGCGCTGGCAGATGGATTTCATGCTGTCGATGCAGGTGCCGGAGGAGCAGCCGAAGGCTGGGATGGCGCATCACAAGGTGCATGATATTGGCTGGACCGGGCTGCCGCTGGCGCCGCATGAAGACGGTAACGAGCGCGCACTGGTGCCGCCGAGCACCACCGCAACGCTCAATCTGGCCGCGACGGGCGCACAGTGCGCGCGGCTCTGGAAGGATATCGACAGTGCCTATGCCAACCGCTGCCTGACTGCAGCGCAGACAGCCTGGGAAGCCGCGCAGCGTAACCCCAATGATCTGTATCACGGAGGCTACGACGATGGCGGCGGTGCCTATGGAGACGGCAACGCTGCGGACGAGTTCTATTGGGCCGCCGCCGAGCTGTATATCACCACCGGAGATGATCGGTACCTGCAGACCATCAACAACTATCAGGTCAATCGTATCGACTTCGGCTGGCCGAATACCGAGTTGCCGGGCCTGATATCTCTCGCCGTGGTACCGACGCCGCATACCACCAGCCTGCGCGCCAGCGCCCAGCGCAAGGTCGCTGAAATCGCCGATAACCACGTCAATACCATCAACAGCGTGGGCTATCTGGTGCCGACCAGCCAGCATGAATATTACTGGGGCTCCAACAACGTCATGGCCAACAAGCTGTTCCTGGTCGGTCTGGCGTACGACTTCACCGAGGATCGCCGCTATGGCGACGCTTTCGGCAAGGCGTTCGACTATCTGTTTGGCCGCAACACCCTGTCCTTCTCCTTTGTATCTAGCCATGGCGAGAACGCATTGAAGCAGCCACACCACCGTTTCTGGGCCGGTGCGCTGAACGGTAATTACCCATGGCTGCCGCCGGGTGCGCTGGCGGGCGGGCCCAATACCGGGCTGGAAGACGGCGTCTCCCAGGCCGCGCTGGGCGGCTGTGGCGCGCGACCGGCAACCTGCTACGTCGACAAGATCGACGCCTGGTCCACTAACGAAATCACCATCAACTGGAACGGCGCGCTGGCCTGGGTGTTGGCCTTCTACAACGATTACGCAGGCGCAGCCGAAGGTGGCCCGGTAAGCCCGCCACCGGATACCGACACGCCACCTGATAATGAAACGCCCACTGACCCGCCGCCGCCCACCGCCGGTGGTCCGGTGCGGTGCGAATACGTGGTGTCGAATGAATGGAACGTCGGCTTTACCGCGGCGGTACGCATCATCAATAACGGCAGCGAACCGGTCCAGGACTGGAGCCTGGAGTGGCGTTACGATGATGGTACCGAGATCACCAATATCTGGAATGCCAAACTATCAGGTAATGATCCCTACCGCGCGACCGATGTCGGCTGGAACGCTGTCGTGCAGCCAGGCCAGACCATGGAATTCGGTTTCCAGGCCAACAAGGGCAGCGGCCCGGCGCAGGTTCCGACTGTGAGTGGGGCGGTGTGTCAGTAGTGGCGAAACCTTCGTGCCGGAGCGCCAGGCGCTCTGGTATGAGCACACAGGTCCCGAAGATGGATGTCTCTCTGGCCCGATAGCCTTGGTTAACGCTTCTGCCGCCGCTCTGCCCGGGCCACTCGCTGACTCTCATCCAGCACGTCAGCCAGCACTTCCTGCACGTAGTGAATATGCTGGTCCGAGAGGTCCCGCGCAGCATCCGCTTCACCGGCCATGATTGCCCGATACAGTGCGTTGTGTTGTTTCATCAGCATATCGCGGGTTTCGGTACGCTGGGCATACATGCCGCCGATATTGGTCACCACGTTGCGCTTGAGCAAGTCGAAAAGGCCACGAATGGTGTGCAGCAGCACGGCGTTGTGACTGGCCTCGGCTATGGCCAGATGAAAGCCGGCATCCGCCGCGCCTTCGTCGGCCCGGCTGGCCTTGCCGGCCCCGGAATAACAGTCCTGTAGAGTCTCAAAGGCTTCGGTCAAACGCTGGCGATCCGGCTCGGTCGCCCGTTGCGCCGCGTAATAGGCACAGGCGCCCTCAAGGGTATGGCGAAATTCCAGCAGGTCGCGCTGTGCTTCGGGATTGTCTTCCAGCAAGGGCAGCAGGGGATCACTGAATGTCGAGCCCAGGGAATCGGCGATATAGTTGCCGCCGCCTTGACGGCTGACCAGCAAGCCCTTGGCCGCCAGCTTCTGGATCGCTTCGCGCAGCGATGGTCGCGAGACGCCGAGCTGCTCTGCCAGCACCCGCTCGGCGGGCAAGCGTTCACCGGCCTTGAGTGTACCTTCGAGGATCATGCCTTCCAGTTTGGCGACGATGTCATCCGACAACCGGCGCACCTTTATCTGACCGAACCCCATTTCTCTCTCCAACTGTGGCTGGCCCTTGCTTCGCGCTCGGTACCGCTGACGAATCAGTTTAACCAGCCGCTGAGGACCGGGCAACGACGCCGCGTAGCGTGCTTCTTCGACCAAAGGGGTATATCCCGCAGATTGACAGCCAAACCTCTGACTCTTAGTGTGAATCCCGTGCTTTGTAAATTGGTCTTACCAATTAATGCGGGGCTCGAGAATAAATCCAATAATGTGCTGAGGTTTTCCCGTGTCGAATCCCATTTTTCCTGATAATCGTGCTGTGGGCTGTATGTGCCACTGCATCCACGGCTAAGGGGAGCATCACCATGTCCACTGGTCTGCTCGCTCTCCTGGCATTTGCTCCCATTCTTCTGGCCGCCATATTGCTGGTTGGCCTCCGCTGGCCGGCGAAACGCGCCATGCCCCTGGTCTACCTGGTTACCGCAGCCGTTGGTCTGTTCGCCTGGGACATGAGTCTCAACCGGGTCCTGGCGTCAACCCTTCAGGGGTTGATCATTACCCTCGGGCTGCTGTGGATTATCTTTGGCGCGATACTGCTGCTCAATACGCTCAAGCATTCGGGCGGCATCACCGCGATCCGCGCTGGCTTCGCCACTATCAGTCCCGACCGCCGTATTCAGGCGATCATCATCGCCTGGCTATTCGGGTGCTTTATTGAAGGTGCCTCGGGTTTTGGCACGCCGGCGGCAATTGCTGCGCCCTTGCTGGTTGCCATCGGTTTTCCGGCCATGGCTGCGGTGCTGATGGGCATGCTGGTACAGAGCACGCCAGTGTCCTTTGGCGCCGTGGGTACGCCCATTGTCGTCGGGGTCAGCACCGGGCTGGATTCTGCCGTCATCGGTGCACAGCTGGTCGAACAGGGGGCATCCTGGGTTCAGTTCCTGCAGCTGGTCACCAGCGAAGTGGCCATCATCCATGCCGTCGTCGGTACCGTTATGCCGCTGATCATGGTGCTGATGCTGACGCGCTTCTTCGGAGCGGAGAAGAGCTGGAAGGCCGGCTTCGAAGTATTGCCTTTCGCTCTTTTTGCCGGCCTGGCGTTTACCCTGCCCTATGCCGCGACTGGCATCTTCCTCGGGCCGGAATTTCCGTCGCTCGGCGGCGGCTTGATCGGCCTGGCAATCATAACCACTGCCGCCCGCAAGGGTTTTCTGCTGCCCAGGACCACCTGGGACTTTGCCCCTGCCAGAGACTGGCCCACCGAGTGGCTGGGCACTGTGGAGATGAAGCTGGATCAGCTCACCGCCAAATCAATGAGCAGTCTGCGAGCCTGGCTCCCCTATGTCCTGGTCGGTGCGCTGCTGGTGATCAGCCGCGTAATGCCGGAGCTGAGCTTCGCTCTGAAAGCGGTGGTTGCCAACTTTCCCGATCTGCTGGGCGAGACCGGCGTGAGTGCCAACTTCATGCCGTTGTATCTGCCGGGCGGCATTCTGGTGGCGGTGGTCATCGCCACCTACTTCCTGCACGGCATGAAGGCACGGGAACTCGGCGCCGCCGTAAAGGAGTCTTCTGGCGTGCTGGTCAGCGCCGGCTTTGTGCTGCTGTTTACCGTGCCCATGGTGCGCATTCTGATCAATTCCGGCGTCAACGGCGCCGACCTGGACAGCATGCCGATTCTGATGGCACGTTGGGTCGCCGATAGCGTGGGTGGCATTTATCCACTGCTGGCGCCGAGTATCGGTGCGCTGGGTGCGTTTATCGCTGGTTCCAATACCATCAGCAACATGATGTTCAGCCAGTTCCAGTTCGGCGTAGCCAGTAGCCTGGGTATTTCCAGTGCGCTGATCGTCGCCGTGCAGGCCATTGGTGCCGCAGCCGGGAATATGATCGCCATTCACAACGTAGTCGCTGCGTCGGCCACCGTGGGGCTGCTCGGACGCGAGGGCAATATCCTGCGCAAGACCATATGGCCAACCTTTTACTATGTGCTATTCACCGGGTTGATTGCATTGTTCGCCGTTTACGTACTGGGTGCTAGCGACCCGTTGGCAGCAGGTTGACCTAAGGTGCGCCTGGCACGGCCGGAGCGCATGGACATTTTCTCGCCCGGAAACACGGGACGCCACTGACTATTCTGGCGTTCCGGTCTCCAGGCGTCTTTTTCCAGCTTTAGAGTAATGCTCATGATCATTTCAGCCTCTACGGATTACCGCGCCGCGGCACAACGCAAACTGCCAGCGTTTCTCTTCCATTACATAGATGGCGGCTCCTACGCGGAACGTACGCTCAGACGTAACGTCGAGGATCTGGCCGGGATCGCCCTGCGCCAGCGCGTGCTACGTGACATGTCCGAGCTGAGCCTGGAGACCCGCCTGTTCAACGAGACACTGTCGATGCCGGTGGCCCTGGCTCCCGTCGGGCTGACCGGCATGTACGCACGGCGAGGCGAAGTGCAGGCGGCGAAAGCGGCAGCGGACAAGGGCATCCCCTTTACCCTGTCCACCGTATCGGTGTGTCCGATCGAGGAAGTCGCGCCGGCTATCAAGCGGCCGATGTGGTTTCAGCTTTACGTGCTCAAGGACCGGGGCTTCATGAAGAATGCGCTGGAGCGGGCCAGGGCGGCTGGCGTCACTACCCTGGTATTCACCGTCGACATGCCGGTGCCGGGGGCGCGCTACCGTGATGCCCATTCCGGTATGAGCGGCGCGAACGCGCCCATGCGCCGAATACTGCAGGCCATGACGCATCCCGCCTGGGCCTGGGATGTTGGCCTGTTCGGCCGGCCCCACGATCTGGGCAACATCTCCACCTACCGTGGCAATCCCACCGGACTGGCGGACTACATCGGCTGGCTGGGCGAGAATTTTGATCCGTCCATATCCTGGAAGGATCTGGAGTGGATCCGCGAATTCTGGGACGGTCCTATGATCATCAAGGGCATCCTCGATCCCGACGATGCGCGTGACGCAGTGCGCTTCGGTGCTGACGGGATCGTGGTATCCAACCACGGCGGACGCCAGCTCGATGGGGTGCTGTCCAGTGCGCGCGCGCTGCCGTCGATTACCGATGCGGTGAAGGGCGATCTGACCATCCTGGCCGACTCCGGCGTTCGCACGGGCCTGGACGTGGTGCGTATGCTAGCGCTGGGCGCCGACACCGTGATGCTGGGACGCGCCTATGTCTACGCTCTGGCCGCGGCCGGTGGCGCCGGGGTGAGCAATCTGTTGGAGCTGATCGACAGGGAGATGCGCGTGGCCATGGTACTGACCGGCGCCCGAACTATTGCAGAGATCAGCGCCGATTCCCTGGTACGCGAGCTCGGCCGCTGAGCCCGGCACCCTTGATGACTACCGGAGCCTCCATGACTACCTCTAGCCTGCCAACAGCCTTTCTGATGGCCGTCGAACGCGTGATCCCGCGCGAGCGGCGCTTTGACGATCCGCTTTCCACGCTGGCCTTTGGCACGGATGCCAGCTTCTACCGGCTGATCCCGAAACTGGTGGTGAGGGTCGAGTCGGAGGCGGAAGTCGTGCAGCTGCTCAGGCTGGCGGGTAGTCATCAGGTACCGGTCACCTTCCGCGCCGCCGGCACCAGCCTGTCCGGCCAGGCGATCTCCGATTCGCTGCTGATCGTGTTGGGAGATCACTGGAACGGCCGCGAGGTACGTGATCAGGGCCGGCAGATCCGCCTGCAACCAGGGGTAATCGGCGCCCAGGCCAATACCGCGCTGGCGCCCTTTCTACGCAAGATCGGGCCCGATCCGGCCTCGATCAATGCGTGCAAGATCGGCGGGATCGTCGCCAACAATGCCAGTGGCATGTGCTGTGGTACCGCCCAGAACACCTACCACACCCTGGCCGGGATTCGCCTGGTGCTGGCCGATGGCAGCGTGTTCGACAGTGAAGATCCGCTGAGCGTCTCAGCCTTCGAGACCAGCCACGCCGAACTGCTTGGACACCTGGCCGAACTCGGCCGCCTGACCCGCGCCAATACCGCCCTGGCCGACAGAATCCGCCACAAGTACCGGCTGAAAAACACCACCGGACTGTCCCTAAACGCCCTGGTCGACTTCGATGCGCCGCTGGATATCCTCAGTCACCTGATGGTCGGCTCCGAGGGCACTCTGGGCTTTATCAGTTCGGTCACCTACCACACGGTGCCGGACCACCCGCACAAGGCCAGCGCGCTGCTGGTGTTCCCCGACGTGCACAGCTGCTGCCGCGCCGTGACGGTACTCAAGCCGCAGCCGGTGTCGGCGGTGGAGCTGCTGGATCGGCGTAGCCTGCGCTCGGTAGAGAACCAGCCGGGCATGCCTGACTGGGTGAAAGGTCTGTCGGCCAATGCCTGCGCCTTGTTGATCGAATCCCGCGCCGCCAGCCAATCGCTGCTGCATGAGCAGCTGGCGTTGATCATGGCGTCGATTGCCGACTTCACGCTGGAAAAGCGCGTCGACTTCAGCGAAGAGCCGGCTGTTTACAACCAGCTGTGGAAAATTCGCAAGGACACCTTCCCCGCCGTCGGCGCGGTGCGCCAGACCGGCACTACGGTGATTATCGAGGACGTGACCTTCCCCATCGAGCAACTGGCCGACGGGGTCAACCGGCTCATCGAGCTGTTCGAGCGCCACGGCTATGACGAGGCGATCATTTTCGGTCATGCGCTGGAAGGTAACCTGCATTTTGTGTTTACCCAGGGCTTTGACGACCCGCAGCAGGTAGCGCGTTACCAAGCCTTTATGCAGGACGTGGCGCAACTGGTGGCGGTGGAATTCGGCGGCTCGCTGAAAGCCGAGCACGGCACCGGACGCAACATGGCGCCCTTCGTGGAGCTCGAATGGGGGAACGACGCCTACCAGCTGATGTGGAAAATCAAACGTCTGCTCGATCCGCAGGGCATTCTCAACCCGGATGTGGTGCTCAGCGATGATCAACAGATTCACCTCAAGCACCTCAAGCCGCTGCCGGCGGCCGACGAGATCATCGACAAGTGCACCGAATGCGGCTTTTGCGAGCCGGTCTGTCCGTCACAGGGGCTGACCCTGAGCCCGCGCCAACGCATTGTTATCTGGCGCGATATCCAGGCGAACAAGCGCGCCGGCATCGATACCACCGTCATGGAACGCGCCTATCAATATCAAGGTGTTGATACCTGCGCCGCCACCGGGCTGTGCGCCCAGCGCTGCCCGGTGGGTATCAACACCGGCGACCTGGTGCGCACGTTGCGCGGCGGCGCTGCGAACAATACGAGGATCGCCGACTGGCTGACGGATCACTTTAGCGGCGCCATGGGCGCTACCCGCTTGATGCTATACGCCGCCAAGGGGGCACGCATGACCCTCGGCGCTCCGTTGCTGGCCAGCGCGACGGCAATGATGAGCAAGGTCAGCGGCGGACGAATACCGCAGTGGACGGCCGCCATGCCGCAACCGGTTCGCGGCATGCGCCTGCCCATCGCTGTCGCTGATTCCCGGCCACGGGTAGTCTATCTGGCCGCGTGCGTCTCCCGCGTCATGGGGCCAGCCGCCGGTGATACAGAGCAGATGCCGCTGCTGGACAAGACGCGGGCCCTGCTGGAAAAAGCCGGCTATCAGGTGGTATTCCCGGCACAACTGAGTGAGCTCTGTTGCGGACAGCCCTTTGCGTCCAAGGGCTACGCCGAGCAGGCCGAACGTAAGCGGCAGGAAATGATCGCGGCCTTGCTCGAAGCCAGTCGCGGCGGGCTGGACCCCATCTACTGCGACACCAGTCCCTGCACCCTGCGTCTGTTGCAGGATGGGGCGGACCCACGGCTGGATCTGTACGATCCGGTGCGTTTTATCCGCGAGCATTTGCTGCAGCGTCTGGAGTTTACTGCGCAGCAGGCTCCGGTCGCGGTGCACGTCACCTGCAGCACCCAGCATCTGGGCGAGGCCCAGGGGCTCATCGACATCGTCAAGCGCTGCACCACCCAGGTGGTCATTCCCGAGGGCATCCACTGCTGCGGCTTCGCCGGCGACAAGGGTTTTACCACGCCCGAGCTGAATGCCCATGCTCTGCGTCATCTCAAGGACGCCGTGCAATATTGCGCGGAGGGCATCAGCACCAGCCGCACCTGCGAGATTGGCCTGAGCCAGCATGGCGAGGTCGATTATCACGGGCTGGTGTATCTGGTGGACCGGGTCACGCGGGCGCGGGCGCGGGCGCAATAGGGCCCTCTGCCAGAACCTTGTGGCCGGGCCCTGACTGCCCGGCCTGATCTCTGGCGGCGGTGCCATCCTCCGCCAGAACCTCCTGCTTTGAAATCCCGAACGCCAGCTGCACCTGCTTACCTGTGCATAAAACGCTCTGGCATGAGGGTTTTGTTCATTTTCCTGGGTTATCAATGCAACACAGCCAGCTCATGCGCTGTCCATAGTGTGCACCCTGCACAGACTTTTCCGGTCCACCCATCCTTTGACGGACAGGCGCATGCGCCGCGCACGGAACAGTGTTTCCGCAACCCAGCAAGTCGAGACTGCCATGAAAAAACAATTGACCGCGGCATTATGCCTGCACCTCTGGTTACTGCCAGGTTATGTTCTGGCCCAATCAGATGAGGTTTCGCAGAGCGATCAGGAGATCGTCGATGTCGTGCTGATAGGCGGCGGGACCATGAGCGTAACGCTGGGCACCTGGCTCAATGAGCTTGAGCCCGATTGGAATATTCAGTTATACGAACGCCTCGACGGCATTGCGCAGGAGAGTTCCGATGGCTGGAATAATGCTGGCACTGGCCACTCCGCCTTTTGCGAAATGAATTACACCCCGACCACGGATGACGGCGGTGTGGATATTGCGCGCGCGATCGGCGTCACCGAACAGTTTGAGATATCGCGGCAATTCTGGGCTCATCAGGTCGAGCGGGGCGTTCTCTCTGATCCACAAAGTTTTATCTCGTCAGTACCGCATATGAGTCTGGTTTGGGGACAGGAGAATATCGACTTTCTGAACGAGCGCTACGAGCGGATGTCGGAAAATCCCCTCTACACCGGCATGCAATACACAGAGGACGAAGCCACCATCGCGGAGTGGCTGCCATTGGTCATGGCGGGCCGCGAGGAAGACACTCCCATGGCCGCCACCCGCATGGATCTGGGCACCGAAGTCAATTGGGGTGTGCTGACGCGTCAGATGGCTGATCACCTGGCACAACAGCCAAACATATCGCTGGCGACCAATAGTGAGATACGTGGGCTAGAGCGTAACGAGGATGGAACATGGCGCGTCACTGTGGCCAATCTTGAAAGCGGAGAAACAGAGACCGTCAATAGCCGCTACGTTTTCAATGGTGCCGGCGGTGCGGCGCTCCTGTTGCTTCAGGAGTCCGGTATCCCTGAGGCCAAGCAATACGCCGGTTTCCCGGTGGGCGGCTCCTTTCTTTACACCACGAACCCCGAAGTAGTGTCCCAACATCAGGCGAAGGCGTACGGCCTGGCGGCTGAAGGGTCGCCACCGATGTCGGTGCCGCATCTCGACCTGCGTTACCTGAATGGCCAGCCGACTCTGTTTTTTGGACCCTTCGCTACTTTTTCGACGAAGTTTCTGAAAGAAGGCTCCTGGACGGATTTGTTCAGTTCAATGACCTTCAGCAATATCCTGCCGATGATGGAAGTGGGGCTGAGTAACTTCAATCTGGTGCGCTATCTGGTTAGCGAAGTGCTTCAGGACCGCGAGGATCGGCTCGACGCACTACGTGCCTATTATCCTGAGCTGAACCCCGACGACTGGGAACTCACGAACGCCGGCCAACGGGTGCAGATCATCAAGAAGACCGATGAAGGCGGAACCCTGCAGTTCGGCACCGAGGTGGTGGTCTCCGAGGACGGCACCTTTTCGACACTCCTGGGCGCCTCTCCAGGGGCATCCACTGCTCCGCCAATCATGCTCAATCTGCTGATAAGGGTCTTCCCCGAGCAGGTCGAGAGCGCTGAGTGGCAGGCGACGCTTAAGGAAATCATTCCATCGTTTGATATGAAGCTGGCCGAAAATCCCGAGTTGCTGCGCGAGGTTCGCCTGAATTCGTCCCAGGTACTAGAGCTGGAAGGCCAGGAAGCTTTTGTTCGAGCCCACCTGCCAGGCGGCGACAGCGGCACCACGCAGGATACCAGCGCCACTAGCGAAGCGTTGGAGGAGACCACCGAACCAGTAGGCGGCCCAACGGGAGACATTGAGAACGCGGACGAGGAAGAGCGTATGGAAAGCGCTACAGACCGCTGAAGCGCTAGATACCGCAATAGGTCTGGTTTGGCCGGCCTTCCCTCTGGAAGAGCCGGCCATTCCATCTGGCCGGTTGCGCTCAGTACGTGGCAGCAGTTCCCCTCAAGTTTCTGGTTGATTCACATCCTGCGTCTGATGCGCTTGGACTCTGAGATCGCCAGATCCGAGACCCGGCTATTGCGCGTTTCAGATGCGCGTTTCAGAACATACGAGTGAAAGATGGCGACAGCCCATACTTGTGAACCGCATCCCGCAGTGCATCAGGAAACGTAGGTATTATCCCCCAGCTTGGACGATCACCCGCCCGGATATAAACAACGCTCAGCGTCAGGGAAGGCCTTTTGAGAACGTTACTTCTAACCTGCACAGCCTTCACCCTGATTGGCTGCGCTGCGCAATCTCCCGAGTCCCAACTTCAGCGCAAGGATACGGTTCGTGTTTGCCAGCATGCGAGCTGCGTCGAGCAGGACGCGAGCAAGGTTACCTTCGAAGCTCAACCGGTCGATGAGGAAAGCGCACGGCGCTTGCAGGCGCTGACGGAACTGGCCGAAAAAGATCCCCGCGCGGCGCATGATCTAAGCCTGCGGCTTTTTCGTGGTGATGGCGTACAGCGCAATAGCTACCAGGCCATCCAGTGGCTACGCAAAGCAGGTGATGCGGGCCTTATGGATGCGCAACTGGGGCTCGGACAACTCTATCTGAATGGGTTCGAGGAAATGGGCCCGGACCCTTCAGAAGCCCAGGCCTGGCTCTCCCGCGCGGCATCGCAGGGCAGCAAGGAAGCGCAGCAATTGCTTCCTCAGGCGCAGGCAGCCCGCAACGTTGAGCACGCAAGATACCGCGCTCGCGAGGCCATGCGCACCCAGTGGGCACCCTGGTACCTGAGCGCCCGCTATTACTGGCACTGGCGCGGCGCGCGTTGGTATCTGCATTGATTGTTGCCAACCGCACCCACTCATTTCCAAAGACAGAAGACAACACGGACATGTACAAGAAAACTCTGCCCCTGATCGCACTCGCTTCAGCCCTGGCTCTGACCGGTTGTGTTACACCCGGCGGGAACATAAAAACCGGCAATAACGCCACCGCGGCAACGGGCGCTGCTGGCGGTGCCAGTAGCGTCGATGCCAACAGCGCGCTGGAGCGCTGTGATGCACCGCTAGGCACCCTCGCAGTGGATGACGGGCGCGGCAAGGAATGGTTCGCCAATTTTGGCCGCGCCACCCAGGTGACCACCATCGAGCCCCTGATCCGCCTGGCCGTGCAACAGTCCAACTGTTTCGTTATTACTTCTGTAGGGAATAACCGTACCGAAAGCCGGCTCAGCGCTATCACGGACAAACAGCGAAACTCCGGCGAGTTCCGCGCTGGTTCCCAGCAACACAAGGGTCAGCGCGTTGCAGCTGACTACTTCCTGGAGCCGGCAATCATCATCAATAACGACTCGGCTGGCGGGCTGGCCGCAGGAATGGGTGGGCTTGTAGGTGGCATTGCCGGTGCGGTGGCGGGTTCGCTACAAAGCAGACAGTCTGTAGTGACCATGAGCATGTTTGATATTCGCTCCGGCGTGCAACTGTCCATCTCCGAAGGTAATGCCACTGCGACCAACTTCGGCGCAGCGCTGGGCGGGTTGACCGGACGTGCTGCGGGCGGTCTGGGCGGCTTCTCCCGCACGCCGGAAGGCAAGGCGACGGTTGCGGCGTTCATGGATGCCTACAACGGTATGGTTATCTCCCTGCGCAACTACCAGGCACAGGAAGTTGAAGGCGGCCTGGGTAAAGGCGGCCAACTGAAAGTTGGTATGTAGTCACTGCCAATTTGATCGAACGGAGGCATCGAGCCTCCGTTTTTGTTCCGCCAGGTCACGGCTGTTATCAAGAGGGCATCCCGGAATCCCACATGTCCAACAGCTCAATCATCTCCTCGCGAACCTTCCCCTGCCCGACAGCTGTCAGCCAGACGTTGTCGTCTGTTGCACACTGGGCCAGCCGCGCCACCGAGGCGGGCGTCAGTGCGCCGAGCCTTGGATAACCGCCAATGGTCTGGCGATCATTCATCAGTACTATGGGCTGCCCGTCCGGGGGCACCTGCACGGCGCCGAGGGGAATTCCTTCCGAGATCAAGGGTGCGCCTGTATAGCGTAAAGGCTTGCCGGACAGCCGGACGCCCATGCGGTCGGAACGGGGGTCGATTCGCCATGGGTGGTTGAAGGCTCTGAACAACGACTCGCCGGTAAATCCGGCAATCTGCGCGCCGGGTATCAACTCCAGGCGGACAGCATGGCCGTATGCGGGTATGTGTTGCTCTGGCATGGTACGCGGAGAGCTTGCCAGGCTTTCGAATTCTAAACAGTCATCCCGTCTGAGCGCCTGGCCCGAGCCGTCGAGCCCACCCAGGCTCTCGCGCGTTACTGTCGAGGCGGATCCAAGCACCCGTGGGGCCCTGAATCCGCCGGGTGCGGCGAGGTAAGCGCGAACGCCGCTGAAGGGCGAATTGAATTCCAGGCGTTGGCCGCGTTGCACTGGAAAACTGCGCCAGGGCGCGATGGCCTGCTCATCAAGCGTGACGCTCAAATCAGCGCCTGCCAGCGCCAGCGTGGTATCGGATTCGCAGCGCAGGGTGACGCCGCCCATCGGGATCTCCAGGGCGCAGGCGGTCGGCACGTTACCCAGCATCCAGTTGGCCCAACCCATGGCAATCCAGTCCAGCGCGCCGCCCTGGGTGACGCCGAGATGGCGAACACCAAAACGTCCGCCATCCTGTAGCTGGGCCAGGCCGAGGCTGCGTTCGACTGTGAGCCTGTTCATGCGTCACCCGATACGGGCGTGTCGTCGCCGCCCAATCGGACAAATTCGGCGTGCTCGACCGGCACGAACCGCACGCGATCGCCGGGCCGCAGCATGCTGTAGCCATCCCGGTTTCGATCAAACAATGGCGCTGGCGTGCGGCCCACCAGATTCCAGCCGCCCGGTGATGCCAACGGATAGGCCGCGGTCTGGCGCTCAGCTATGGCTACGCTGCCAGCCGGCACCCGTTTGCGTGGCGTGGCCAGGCGCGGTGCGGCGAGCCGCTCATCGAGCAAGCCCATGTAGGCGAAACCCGGTGCAAAGCCCAGCGCAAACACCTGATATTCGTGATCACTGTGCAGCGCGATGACCTGACTCACACTCAACCCAGTGAGGCCTGACAGACGTTCGAGATCGGGCCCAACGCTGATGTCGTACCACACTGCAATCTCATGTTCGCGACCGGCGTGCTCGGGTGGGAGAGGCTGCAGCCCTGCCAGTGCCGTGGTGATCAGCTGGCGCGCGGTGATCTCATCCAGCTGACGCAGATCGTAGTGCAGCATCAGGGTGGTGTAGGACGGCACCAGGTCGATCAGCTGGTCACCGAACTGCCGGCGTAATTGCTGGGATGCTGCCAGCAACCAGGGCATGTTGCCTTCCTCGATGCGATCGAACAGACGAATCATCAAGGTATCGACTGCAGCCCGCTCGATGTGCAGTTTCATATCCGCGAGGCAGCGTCCAGCGCCGCGGCGATCTGCCGGACCACGGCCACCGATTCGGCGTTGTCGCCATGTACGCATAGCGTATCGGCGGCCAGCATAAGAGAGGACCCGTCAGAAGCGCGCAGAGGCTCACCGCGGGCGAGTATCAGTGATTGTTGAAGAATCAGTGCGGTGCTCTGGTGCACCGCACCGGATTGATCGCGCGGTACCAGCTGACCGGAGGCGTCGTATGCGCGATCAGCGAAGGCCTCGAAGATGAGCTCCAGACCGAATTCAGCGGCCAGACTGCGGACCGCGCTGTTGTCCTGCTGCGCCAGCACGACCAACGGCAAGGCCGGATCATAATCACTGGCGGCCTGCAGGACGGCGCGGAGCACATCGGGTTGCTGCATCATGTCGTTGTACAGTGCGCCGTGCGGCTTCATATAGCTGACCCGCCCGCCCTCGGCGCGGCAAATGCCGTCCAGCGCGCCGATCTGATACAGCAACATGTCGCGGATTTCCTGGGCCGAGCATTTCATTGAGCGCCGGCCAAAACCCATCAGGTCCGGATAGGACGGATGGGCGCCGATGCGTACGCCATGCTCCAGCGCCAGCAATGCGGTACGACGCATGATCCCAGGGTCGGAGGCGTGATAGCCGCAGGCGATGTTGGCGCAATCAATGTGCGGCATGACCTCTTCATCCAGCCCCATGCGCCAGGCGCCGAAGCTTTCTCCCATATCGCAGTTCAGCAGAAGCTTTCGCATGCGGTTCCTCGTCAGGCAACGCGACGGCGTTCAAGTGACCCGAACCAGTCCAGCGTATCCTCCCAGAGAGGCTGTGCACTGGAGCGGAAATAGCCCATGTGTCCCATGGCAGGCAGACCGCGTTCCGCCGGTACTACCGTGACAGGCTGATAGGGTGCCTGGCTGTAACCGGGCATGAAGGCGTCACGTGAGCGCGGCGAGGCCCACAGATCGTCAGTCGTGTTCAAGGCGACGATGGGCGTTGTGACACTGGCGAAGCTTTGATGCACATGCTCCATCTCCGGATCCTCGAAGAAGTAGCGCGGGTTGCGGCACCAGCGCTTCCACTGACGGTACACGCCCATGGGCAGATCTTCACCCATGCCCAGCCGGCTCCACGCCAGGTAGCCCTTGGTGCGGGTGATCACCGGCGCAACCAGCTCCCACATCGCCTGGACACGAATGCGCTCAAGCGGCGGCATCCAGCCGTGCCAGCCGGCACCCGTGCCGAAGGTATAGAAGCCACTGACCTGCTGGTGATTGGGTAGCAAACCAAACGCATGACCGCCAAAGGAGTGCCCGACCATATACAGCGGGAGCTGATCGGCGCTCATGTGATCCACGGCGGCGGCGAGATCCAGATAGGCCCAGTCCAGGTACTGCATATCGAAACCGCGCAGTGTTTCAGGCGCCGAGCGACCGACGCCGCGGTAATCGAGGGTCAGCGTGGTGTAGCCGCGCTGCGCTGCGTGTTCAGCGAAGCGTCGGTAAAAGCGCTGGGGCACCCCTGTGGCGCCGGCGACAATGAGTTTGCCTATCGGCTGTTCAGCCGGATAGAGCGTGGCGCCGAGAAGATAGCCATCAAGTGCAGGCAGTGTAAAAACATCGTTTTGCATGGGGTTCCCTTTGACCTGCAGGTGTATCTGCGCGCTGGCCCGGTGTGGGGTCGTCAGAAATAGTAGCAGAACCTCTGTTGAAGATGCTGCCCACGCCTGATCGTGCACGCTTTGCTGGATCAGGCGTTCTTGATGCCTGCGAACAGCCCGCGCGGTATCCAGCGCAGGTATACGAGCATGCCGAACAGCTCGACCAGCGACTGCACCACGATGACCAGGGCGGCGACCTCCCAGCCATTGGGCAAGCCGAGGGCGAAGGGCAATACCACGAAGGAATTGCGCGTACCGAGACTGAACGCCAGGGTGCGGCCCTGGCTGTCCGGGAGTTGCCACAGCCTTGCCTGCAGCTTGGCAACGAGCGCGGCGCTCACCAGGTACGCAACATAGATCGGAATCACCCAGGGCAACCAGGCCAGCGCTGCCTGCAGCGTCGACACCTGCACCGCAGCGACCAGCAGAATGACCAGACCGAGCAACGGGATGGGCCACCAGGCCAGCGTATCGCGCAGCACCTCACGGCCCGTCTGCGCCTCGATCCAGCGCTCGCTGATAGCTGCGGCAACGAGCGGCAGCAGCACGATCAGCAATGCCGGCGCGACATCTCCCAGCGATAACACGGCGCTGAGCTGCGAGTCGGTCATCGCCCAGAGATACAGGGGCAGCAAGCACAGTTGAAACAGCAGGTTGAGCGGCGTGACAGCGACGGCGCGGGGCACATCGCCGCCGCCGAGCTGGGTGAAGCTGATAAACCAGTCGGTGCAGGGCACCAACAACACCAGCAGCACGCCGAGCCGCAGGGGCGCGTTATCCGGCAGCCACTGCACCAGCGCCCAGACTACAAGGGGCATCAGCACGAAATTACCGGTCAGCACGGCACTGCCAAAGCGCCGGTCACCAAACGCCTGGCGCACATGCAGCAGCGGTACCTGAAGAAAGGTGCTGTATAGCAAGACCGCCAGTACCGGCCAGATCAGCTTTTCCAGCAACGAGCCGGATCCGGGCAGCAGACCTCCGACCAGGATGCCGATCAGCAGTCCGGTGAGATAGACCCAGACCTGATGCCGCTCAAGCGTAATCCGCTTCAGGACTCTCCGTCCTTGTTCTTCAAAAGCGACGCCAGGTCCGCAAACGCCTTGTGGGTGGCCTTGCCGGCCACCGGCGTCGCGGTGGATGACTCGGTGAAATACTGCTGATCGGTATAGCGGGAGTGCTCGTTGTCGTGGCAATACAGACAGAGCAGTTCCCAGTTGGAGCCGTCCTCAGGGTTGTTGTCATGATTGTGGTCGCGGTGGTGTACGGTCAGCTCGCCGATGCGCTTGCCATCGAATTCGCGGGCGCAACGGCCACAGACCCAGGGGTACATCTTCAGCGCTTTTTCACGATAACTGGCTTCGCGGCTGGCGTAGGTGCTTTTGGTGGATGTCATTGCCCTGCCCTCGTGTGTCTTGATGTGTGAGTTGTCCGTCCCGGCTTTGAAACCGCTCCGCGCGTGGCGACCCAGATGGTATGTTTGGGACCCCGGTTGCCGTGTGCATAGACCTGCCGTTCCTCCGCGTGAAAGCCCGCCTTGCCGAGTCGACTGGAAAATTCGCGGTCGGCGCTGGCGGACCAGACGGTCAGCATGCCGCCGGTTCGTAATGCCCGCGCGCAGGCGCGCAGTCCATCCAGGGAATAGATCCAGCTATTGGTATTGCGGGTCAATCCCTCCGGACCGTTGTCGATGTCCAGCATGATCGCATCGAAGCTCCCGGCGTTGTCCTGCAAGATTACCGCAACGTCTTCATTCAATACCCGGGCGCGCGGGTCGTCCAGCGGATTGCCAGCTTTGGCGCCAAGGGCGCCCCGGTTCCATTCGATCACGCCGGGCACCAGCTCGGCGACGGTCACCTCGGCATCGGGCGGAAGATGGCGCAACGCCGAGGCCAGCGTGAAACCCATACCCAGTCCGCCAATCAGTGCGCGCACCTGACTACGTCCCGCCAGCGAGCGGCAGGGGATCTCTGCCAGGGCGTCTTCGGAGCCGTGCATGCGGGTATTCATCAACTGCCCGCCCTTGCCGCTTTGCAATTTGATGACGAAATCATCCCCGTATTCGAACAGGCAAAGCGCTTCGCTCGTGTTGGGAATGGGGGCGGTATCGAGCAACAGGTGTCGCTTCATGAGTGCTTTCCGTTAAGCGGGCGATGGCCGGATTATGCCCGATTGGCCTGGCTGCGCGGCAATCGCGTAAGCTGTGCGCCCTTCTTTACTTCTCAAGGTGTGTTTCGATGATCATGAAGGCAATCAGAATCGGCCTCGGTAATCTGATCGTGGCGGGTGATTACATCAGCCGTCCGCCCCGTATGAAGCGCTCGCCCGAAGCCCAGGCGGTGGTCAACCAGGCCGCAGCGCATTTGGCGCTGTACCAGTTCAAGGCCTGCCCGTTCTGCGTCAAGGTGCGCCGCACAATGCACAAATTGAACGTCCCGGTGGCGCTGCATGACGCGAAGAACAACCAACAGGACCGACAGACGCTGCTTGAACAGGGCGGGCGTATCAAGGTGCCCTGTCTGCGTATCGAGGAAGATGGTCAGACGACCTGGTTGTACGAATCCAGGGCGATCGTCAGTTACCTCGAGGGCCGTTTCGCTGCCGTCTGAGTGAAACACCTGCTGGCACAGAACTTCTACGGACAATGGTTCTCTACCTGACATTCAGCCGAGGAAGCGATATGTCCGAGATACCCGCAACAGAACTCGATTGTCTGGTCATTGGTGGCGGCCCCGCGGGCCTGACCGCTGCGATCTATCTTGCGCGCTTTCACCGGCGCTGCCTGATAGTCGACGCAGGGGCCAGCCGCGCTTCCTATATCCCTACCAGTCACAATTATCCCGGGTTTCCGCCTGGTATAAGCGGCCCTGAGCTGCTCTCACGGCTGCGCACTCAGGCGCTCGAATACGGTGCGCGCATAGAGACCGGTACGGTCGAGCGTCTTGGGCGCAAGGGTAATGTTTTCGCGGCGCATATAGGCGCACGCGAAATTACCGCCAGCAGCGTGATTCTAGCCACGGGCATTGAAGATATATTGCCGGATATGCCTGATATAGAACGGGCTATCACCTCCGGGATCGTCCGGCTCTGCGCTATCTGTGATGGTTATGAAGTAAATGGCGATGATATTGCGGTATATGGCGAGGCTGAGAATGCGATCAATCATGCGGTATTTTTGCGCACCTTCACCGATCGGGTGACGGTAATCGTTCATGGCGAGCCGGACGCCTGCACCGATGCGCTGGCCAAAGCTGCGCGTTACGATATTACGCTGATCAGCGACGAGGTCCGCCGCATAAGCCTGACCAGGGATGATCGAATAGAGGTGACGACAGCTCAGGGCAGCCGTTACGTGTTCGACATTATCTACCCGAACCTTGGAAATACCTGTCGTGCCACGCTGGTACATCATCTGGATGCAAAGCAAGACGGAAACGGTGCCCTGATCGTGGACGGCCATCAGCAGACGTCGATCGAGGGCCTGTATGCGGTGGGTGATGTGGTGGTGGGTCTCAAGCAGATCAGCGTGGCAGTTGGGCAGGCTGCTCAGGCCGCGACCGCCGTACATAACCGACTGGAAAACAATCCCTGGCGTCGGCCCGCTCCCGCTTGAGGTAACGAGCTGGAAAGCAGGGCCGCTCGGAGGCTGCCCTGCGTTGTTCCGGTCAGGCTCGGGGGACGCGACGGCCCATCACCAGCGAAATGACAAATAGCACAAGGAATACGACGAACAGTATCCTGGCAATGCTGGTGGCGGTGCCGGCTATGCCACCGAAGCCAACATCAAGAGGCTGAAGGAGGTCCTTGGCTGCATGCGAGGCTCTGCTTGATACGACCGGGCGGCCAATATTGTTCCGTGGCCCTCCGGCCTGATGCTGTTACTCGGCCACGCTCAATGCCGAGCTGTCGACTTCCCTTACGCCGCGGATGTTTTTCGCGGTTTGCTCGGCCAGGTCTTTTTCCGCGTCGGTATCCACCGAGCCCTCCAGCACCACCTTGCCGTTATTGGTATCGACGGAAATATCCAGGCCGCTGAGACTGCGGCTGAACAGGTAGCTCGACTTCACTTTGCTGGTGATCCATGCGTCACTGATAGCGTTACCGGCGTCGTCCGCCGTTTCGGCCACCGTGCCCTCTGCTTCGTTGGCATCTTCACCGGTTACCTGCAGTTCGTTTCGAATCTCCCGGACGCCATCGGTATCCTCGGCAAGGCGTTCGGCCAGTTCCTTGGATGCGGATGAATCGGTTTCACCGGTTAACGTGACCACGCCATTCTCGGTGTCGACGTGAATATCCAGGCCTTCGGTGCTGCTGTTCCATAGCAGCTTGGATTTGATAGTGGCGGTAGTGGTGGAATCGCTCATGCGCTCGGCCAGGGACCGTTCGCCAGCCGCCTTGCCGTGCTCTCTTTCTTTACCCACCTGTAGCTGGTTGTCGATGTTATCGATGCCTTCGATGTCCGCTGCGATTTGTTCAGCCAGGTCCTTTTCGACGTCAGACTCGACCTCCCCCGTCAGCACCGCGGTGTCGCCCTCGACTTCGACATCAATCGAGAAAGGACTGAGATTGCGGTTGGTGGCGATTGCGGTGGAGACCGAGCCTTCGGCACGTGCATCGTCCAGCTGGCGATTCAGGTCGCCGTCATCGGCATGGGCAGCCATTGGCGACAGTGCGACCAGACCGGCGGTCGCGGTGGCAACGGCGAGTTGTTTCAACTTATGCATGGCGATTCCTCTTCTATCAGATCCGTTTGAATTGCTTCAGGAACAGGGCAATCCCCGTGCCAATTGGACTTGGGCTTTTTTCATTAAGTTTCAATCGCTTATTGAAGCGCCACAGGTTCGCCCTTATGCACTCTGCACGAAATGGCCGTATGCCTGCATGCAGATTGCACGGAATCGCCAATGCGCGGCGCACGCCGCGCGGCAGCCGCGGGATTTGCTGCTGCGATCATCTCTGCTATATCTCAAGGTTAAGAGCAGGCCATCTGGCCGGCATTGCAGCGGAGTAGGACCATGTTGCGCTTTCTCTATCCGATGACCCTGGTGTTATTGCTTGGCGCTTGCCAGACCACACAGGGCCAGCGCGATTTCGACAGCAACCGCGACTTCACTCAATATCGCGACTGGAGCTGGAGTGAGCCGGCGGTGAGCTATAGGCCCGCTGATGACCCGCGTATCACCAGCGATCTGACCACGCAGCGAATCAAGGAGGCGGTCAGCGGCCAACTGGATGCGCGCGGACTGCGCCCGTCCAACGACGGCGAGCCTGATTTGCTGGTGCGGGTGTACATGATTGTTGAGCAACGGCAGGACAACGTGACCACTCACTACGGTGGCGGCCATTATTACTGGGGCTGGGGCATGATGGGACCGATGAGTCAGACCCGTACCCTGACCTACGATGTGGCCACCATGCAGATCGATCTGACCGATGCTGCGGATGACAAATTGGTCTGGCGCGGGAGCACCAGCGAGGTGCTGAATCAGCGTCAGCGATCACCCACTGACCGCACCCAGAGCACACACGAGATGGCGCGTGAAGTGCTTGAGGGCTATCCACCCTACTGACCCGGCAAACAGGCTGGTTATCCTGCGAACCAGTCAGAAATTGGCCGGCGTGGTTGCGCTGATCAGAATGCAGGATACATCGAAGGGGTTGCGAAAGCGGTGTGGCTGGCTACTTTCGAAATAGTAGCTGTCGCCGGTATCGAGTACATACACCTCGCTGCCGATGGTGATTTCCAGCTTGCCGGCAACCACCGTTCCAGCCTCCTCGCCTTCGTGGTTGAGCATATCCGGCCCGGTGTCAGAGCCGGGTGGGTAGGTTTCGTTCAGGAATGAAAACGCCCGGTTCTGGTGACTCTTGCCGACCAGTTTCATGGACACCTGGCCTGAACCGATTTCCAGCAGTTCATCCTTGCGAAAGATCACCTTGCGCTGGTTGACCTGCTCGGCTTCGGAGGAAAAGAAATCCACCAGCGACATGGGGATGCCCGCGAGCACTTTCTTCAGAGAACTCACAGAGGGACTGACGCTGTTCTTTTCGATCATGGAGATGGTGCTGTTGGTGACGCCGGCGCGTTTGGCCAGTTCACGCTGGGATAAGCCCTTCAGCTTCCGAATGGTTTTGAGACGGGCGCCAACATCCAAGGTTTGGATCCTCCGGGAGCTCAGGAGCCTCTGAATAACTACTGCGCTCGGCCATGCTGCGTTGAAATCCTCCCGAAACTCGGCGTCTCAAAATGCTCATTTACAGCACGTAAACTCCGCTTTTTCGTCGGCTTTCGCCTTGCCTGACCTTCGCTCGCTACGTTCTTCAGAGGCTCCTAAGGCGAATCAATACTAGGGGGCAATTTGAGGCGAATCATTGCACGGCCGTTCGAAATTTTCAACGCAGCTTATTGCTGATAATGACGGGGTACGCGGTTCAGATTACAGAACAGTTGATAGGCAATGGTGCCCGCCCAGCCGGCGACCTCGCTGGCATTCAGCCCTTCACCCCATAACCGCACATGGCTGCCGAGTCCGGACTCCGGCAAGTCGGTCAGATCAACCGTCAGCATATCCATGGATACGCGCCCGGCGAGGGTGGTGCGCAAGCCATCGACCAGCACCGGCGTGCCGTCGGGCGCGTGGCGTGGATAGCCGTCCGCATAGCCCATGGCCACCACGCCCACCCGCGTAGGGCGGGCGGTGACGAAGCGCGAACCGTAACCAATGGGTTCGTTGGCGGGCACGTGGCGCACAGCGATGATTTTCGAATCCAGCTGCATGACGGGTTTCAGGTTGGTTGCGCTGTCCTGTGCGAAATCAAAGGGCGTCGCGCCATACAGCATGATGCCCGGCCGCAGCCAGTCGCCGTGTGCCTGGGGCCAGGCCAGCACGCCGGCTGAATTGCACAGACTGCTTGGCCCATCGAGGTTTTTCGTGGCCTGTTCGAAGACCGCCAGCTGCTGTTCGGTACGTCCCGTAGAGGGCTCGTCGGCGCGTGAGAAGTGAGTGATCTTGGTCAGACTGGTCACGTTAGGATTTGCCTGCAGCCTTTGCCATATCGCCGGGTACTCCTCCGGCGTAAAGCCCACCCGATGCATGCCGCTATCCAGTTTCAGCCATACATGGACAGGTTGGCTCAGGTTGGCCTGCTCGAGGTCCGCCAGTTGCCCATGATGGTGAACCACAACCCACAATTGCTGTTCGGCAATCAGCGGCAGCTCGCTCGCTTCGAACCAGCCTTCCAGCAGCAGTATCGGATGCTCGAGCCCCGCCTGGCGCAGCTGCAGAGCTTCTTCGATGCAGGCGACCGCATAACCGTCTGCCAGATCGGCCAACGCTTCGGCGCAGCGTACCGCGCCATGGCCGTAGGCATTGGCCTTGACCACGGCCAGGGCTTTGCTGGAGGAAAGCTGTTTGGCCAACAGGTAGTTGTAACGCAGGTTGGCGAGGTTGATCAGAGCGTGGGCTGGGCGCATGGCGGCGTATTCCGGAGGACGGCAGGTGCCTAGATTAGCAGACCGGAGCGGGCGCGCGGACGCCGGGAATCAATCGCAGCGGACGTTTTCTGTACCCGGCGCAGCGGGATCGGTTATTTTGGTCAACATGTTTTCTTCAGAAGCCTCTGGAGAACCTGGCGAGCGAAGGTCAGTTGCAACGCAGCATGGCCGAGCGCAGCAGTTGTCCGGAGGTTCCCTGGTCCTAATGGAACGTTCCTATGCTCTGCCATACCGATCATCATGCGCCCTCCTATTACGCCGCCACACCGGGCAAATCCCTGGCATTTCCAGAACTGAAGGGCGAGGCCCAGGCTGACGTCTGCGTGGTAGGCGGCGGCTTTACCGGGCTGAATACGGCTATTGAACTGGCCCAGCGCGGACTCTCGGTTATTTTGCTGGAGGCGCATCAGATCGCCTGGGGCGCGAGTGGACGCAACGGTGGTCAGCTGATCCGCGGCGTTGGGCATGATCTGGAACAGTTCGAAAACCAGGTCGGTGCCGAGGGTGTGCGGGAATTCAAACGCATGGGCATCGAGGCGGTGCAGATCGTGCGGGACCGCGTAGCCGAGTTTGATATCGATTGCGATCTCACCTGGGGCTACTGCGATCTGGCGAACAAGCCGCGCCACCTGGAGCAGTTCCGTGAGGAAAAAGCCGATCTGGAATCCCTGGGTTATCCGCATGAGCTGCGCATTGTCGAGCCGGACAACATGCGCAGCGTGGTGGGCTCGGATGTATATGTAGGCGGCATGAGTGACATGGGCTCCGGCCATCTGCATCCGCTCAATCTGGCGCTGGGCGAGGCCGCAGCGGCTGAGAGCCTGGGTGTCAGGCTGTTCGAGAACTCCCAAGTGACCCGTATTGAACATGGCCCGACGGTTACGGTGCACACTGCTGGCGGCACGGTGCGCGCGCAGCATCTGGTGATCGGCTGTAATGCCTATCTTGGTACGCTGGACAAACACCTGAGCGGCACGGTCATCCCGGCAGGCAGTTACATCATCGCCACCGAACCCTTGAGCGAAGCGCGAGCGCAGCGGTTGATACCGCAGAATATGGCGCTGTGTGATCAGCGCGTGGCGCTGGATTATTACCGCTTGTCCGCAGACCGCCGCCTGCTGTTCGGCGGGGCCTGTCATTATTCCGGGCGTGATCCGGCGGACATCGCCGGCTATATGCGCCCGAAGATGTTGCGGGTATTTCCTGAGTTGGCGGATGTGAAAATCGACTATCAATGGGGCGGCATGATCGGCATCGGCGCCAATCGCTTGCCGCAGATTGGAAAGATGCCGGGGCAGGCTAACGTGTTCTATGCGCAGGCGTATTCCGGGCATGGCGTGAACGCCACGCACCTGGCTGCGAGAATCCTCAGCGAGGCGATTACCGGGCAGGCCAGCCGCGGCTTCGATCTGTTCAGCCGCGTACCGCATATGGCGTTTCCGGGCGGTGATCGTTTCCGCGCACCGCTGCTGGCGCTGGGCATGCTGTGGCAGAAGGTCAAGGAAGTGGTGTGATTGGGCTTTGTTTAAAAGCGAATCCCCCCTAGCCCCCCTTTTTCAAAGTGGGGGACTGGTCCGAGCGGCTGCTGGTTGTTGTATTCTCAGGGATAGCCATTTGACGCGGCGACACAGGTGCAAAAGTGCCATACGAGCTTCCCTCTTCTTTCAAAAAAGGAGCCGGTTACCGGCTTATCATTTCCTGGCAGAAGCTATCCAGCAGGACGGCGCAGATGCGTCAGACCCGCACGAACGTCCCTCCTTTTCAAAGTGGGGGGCTGGTCCGAACGGCCGAGGGTTTTTTATCCTGGGCGATAGCCCGCCGTCAGAATGACGCAGGTAACCCAGACTCGCACGGTAACGTTCCCCACTTTGAAAAACGGGGGCTAGGGGGGATTACGGGGTTAACGGCCATCACACTCAATCCCGCTGAATCTCAACCAACCCCGTCGACATCTGCGCCACCTTGCACGGCCGTCCGCGCAGGTCTATCAGGTCGCCGTTGGCCGGCACCAGGCCGCTCAATCCCAGGCTGCGACTGAACTTGAGGTGAGCTTGCTGATGGTAGGGCTCGCCGTGCACCGGCAGTAAATAGCGCGCGTTCAACCATCCATATAGCTGGCGCAGATCATCCTGAGGCGGGTGGCCGGAGGCGTGGATGGGCGCCATGTCGTCATCGATGACTGTGACGCCCTGCTCCTTCAAACCTGACTTGATCGCAGCCAGCGACTCCTCATTTCCCGGAATCAATCGCGAGGAAAACACCACAGTGTCGCCTTCCTCCAGTGACAGATGCGGATGGCTTCCGCTGGCCAGCCTGCCCAGAGCCGCAGCGGGCTCGCCCTGGCTACCGGTGCAGATCCACAGTTGTTGCTCGCGCGGCAAATAGCCCAGCTCCCAGGGATCGATAAATCCGGGGCGGGCGCTCAGATAGTCATGCGCACGGCCGGCCCGGTGCATGGTCAGCAGGCTGCGCCCGAGCAGGCCTGCGTAACGCGCAGTATCGAAGGCGATTTCCGCAAGACTGTGCAGGCGCGCGAGATTGCTGGCGAAACAGGTCACGATGACCCGTTTGCGGCATGCCCGGATGGTGTCGAGCAGACCGTTCTGTACGCTTGCTTCGGAATAACTGGCTCCAGCCGTCGGCGCATTGGTGGAGTCGCCAATAATCACGTCCACACCACTGCGGCCAATCGCCTGCAGCCGACCCTGTGCGGTCAGGCCACCCACGACCGGCTGCGGATCCAGCTTCCAGTCGCCACTGTGGTAAAGCCGTTTGCCCGCGACGTCGAGCACAATGCCATGCGATTCCGGGATCGAGTGGGTGACCGGTATCCATTCAGCCTGAAAGGCGCCAATGCCCACCGGTTGCAGTGGCTTGATCTCACGCAGGGTTGGCCAGCTGAGGGCTGGATCAAGCTTGTTACGGATAAGCCTTGCGGTGAAAGGGCTGGCATAGAGTGGACAGTCCAGCTGTCGCCAGAGATAAGGGATCGCGCCGATATGATCTTCGTGCCCGTGGGTAATCAGGATCGCCGAAAGTTTGATGTCGTGACGCTCAAGAGCGCCGACGTCCGGAATCGATACCTGTGTTGCGCCCCCGGGGGCCGATTGCAGAGCGAAACCGCAATCCACCGCGATCCATTCGCCAGCCGAGCCGTACAGATAGAAATTGGCACCGAACATGCCGGCGCCCCCAAGGGCGACAAAGAAGGGGCCTGGCTCGCGGTGAAGCTGATCGAATCGGGGTGCAGACATCGGCGCGGTCCTGTGTGAGGCTGTTTTGACAGCTTAACAGATGATTCCGGCCCCGCAGGAAGGGGGTATTGGCCGTCGATCGCGAGCGGTAACCTGGGCGAGCGCACGCCACTCCACGATGAAGCCCGTTTGAGGCAGCTCAGCGCTATGCAAGGGTGCCAACCTTTGTCGGCGCGCAGGCGCACGCCAACCCCAGGGGAGCCCGTTCGGTCCGCTGCGTTGGTTCCTGAATATGAGCTAGGGCGCAACGCACCTGGGAGTTGTGCGCCTGCGCTACGCCGTGCTCGCGCTTGACCTCACGCTTTTGCCTGTCGGCGCGCAGGCGCACGCCAACCCCAGGGGGACCCGTTCGATCCGCTGCGTTGGATCCTGAATATGAGCTATCGCACAACGCACCTGGAGTGTAGCGCGCCTGCGCTACGCCGTGCTCGCGCTTGGCCTCACGCTTTTGCCTGTCGGCGCGCAGGCGCACGCCAACCCCAGGGGGACCCGTTCGATCCGCTGCGTTGGATCATGAGTATGAGCTATCGCGCAACGCACCTGGGGGTGTAGCGCGCCTGCGCTACGCCGTGCTCGCGCTTGGCCTCACGCTTTTGCCTGTCGGCGCGCAGGCGCACGCCAACCCCAGGGGGACCCGTTCGATCCGCTGCGTTGGATCATGAGTATGAGCTATCGCGCAACGCACCTGGGGGTGTAGCGCGCCTGGGCTACGCCGTGCTCGCGCTTGACCTCACGCTTTTGCCTGTCGGCGCGCAGGCGCACGCCAACCCCAGGGGGACCCGTTCGATCCGCTGCGTTGGATCCTGAATATGAGCTATCGCACAACGCACCTGGAGTGTAGCGGGCCTGCGCTACGCCGTGCTCGCGCTTGGCCTCACGCTTTTGCCTGTCGGCGCGCAGGCGCACGCCAACCCCAGGGGGACCCGTTCGATCCGCTGCGTTGGATCATGAGTATGAGCTATCGCGCAACGCACCTGGGGGTGTAGCGCGCCTGGGCTACGCCGTGCTCGCGCTTGACCTCACGCTTTTGCCTGTCGGCGCGCAGGCGCACGCCAACCCCAGGGGGACCCGTTCGATCCGCTGCGTTGGGTCATGAATATGAGCTATCGCACAACGCACCTGGGGGTGTAGCGCGCCTGCGCTACGCCGTGCCCGCACGTGGCATCAAGCTTTGCCTGTCGGCGCGCAGGCGCACGCCAACCCCAGGGCGGCCTGCTGCAGCTAATGCGGCAGATCCCAACTTTCATATCGAGCTGCGGTGAGATGCCAGCAGACCCTACCCAAAAAACCAGTAACAGACTGCTATGGCAGTCAGCATCCCTGCCAGATCAGCCAGCAGCGCGCAGCCCAGCCCGTGGCGGACGCGACGGATACCGACCGCGCCAAAATACACGGCGATGACATAGAAGGTCGTTTCGGTGCTGCCCTGGAAGGTCGCGGCCATCAGAGCCGGGAAGCTGTCGACACCAAAGGTATCCATGGTCTCTATCATCATGGCCCGGGCGCCGCTGCCCGATAGCGGTTTGATAAAGGCCGTGGGCAGCGCATCGATGAAACGCGTATCCCAACCCAGCGCATCAGCCACCCAGCGAATCCCGTCCAGGCCGGCGTCCAGTACGCCGCTGGCGCGCAGCACCCCGACCGCCACCAGCATCGCCACCAGGAACGGCAGCAGTGACATGGTGAAGCTGAAGCCTTCCTTTGCGCCTTCGATAAAGGTGTCGTAGACGTTTACCTTGCGCAGCGCGCCTACCAGCAAAAACGCCATGATGATGCCGAACAGCGTCAGGTTGCCGACCAGTGTCGAGGTGGCGCTCAATGCTTGGGCAGACATGCCGGCGAGCGTGGCCAGCAGCGCGCCCAGGGCGAGTGCGCCACCCAGGAGATAGGCCAGCACGACCGGGTCCCACAGCCGCAGGCGTTGCATCACCGCCACGGACAACAGGCCAACCAGGCTTGAGGCGGTAGTCGCCAGCAGAATCGGCAGAAACACCGCAGTAGGATCCGCTGCGCCCTGTTGCGCCCGGTACATGAAAATAGTGACCGGGAGCAGCGTCAGCGACGAGGTATTCAGCACCAGGAACAGGATCTGTGCGTTGGTGGCGGTTTCCTTGTTCGGGTTCAGGCTCTGCAGGGCGTGCATGGCCTTGAGGCCGATCGGCGTGGCGGCATTGTCCAGCCCCAGCACATTGGCGGCGAAATTCATGGTGATATGCCCCAGCGCCGGATGGCCGCTGGGCACCTCGGGCATCAGGCGCCGGAACAGGGGATCCAGCACGCGTGCCAGTACCCTGATCAGGCCGGCTTTTTCGGCGATGGCCAGGAAACCCAGCCATAGCGTCATGGTGCCGACCAGCACCAATACGATTTCGACGCTCAACCGCGCCATATCAAACAGTGACGCCACCAGACGGCTGAAGACTTCGCTATCGCCGACGCCGAGCCATTGCCAGAGCGCGGCGGCGAACGCAGCGGTAAAAAAGCCGAGCCAGATTCCGTTCAGCATCAGTCAAGAATGTCCTGGTTGGGGCTTGCGTCGGGCAACGGCAGCAGACAGGGCGGCGTCGTGCTTTCAGACGTCTGCTTGTATGCACACCATAGGGGCGATTGTGCTGCTGTGGGTACCAGCGCTGCGAGTAGGGCTGCCGTCTGGGTGTCTGGCTGGCCGTCATGGCGCGCCGGCCGGAAGCGCATCTGAAAGGCCGCGATGACATTCAGTGTGGGCTTGTCCAACAGCCCGGTTTGCGGAACCTCGTAACCGAAGCCGGCCAGCGCCTGCTGGAACCAGCTGATCGATGGGGTGAGTCCGGCTAGTTGCGCCTGGTAGAGGGCTACCGAATCGGCGTCCGGCCAGATTGCCACGCCCGCCTCCGCGAGTTGAAACCACGGAAACAGCGGACCCGGATCGACCTTGCGTTGCGGCGCGACATCGCTGTGTCCCACAACCTGTTCCGGTGCCAGATCGTGGCGCTGAAGAATATCCTCGAGCAGAGTGACCAGGTTGTCGATCTGTTCCTGCTCCCAGGGATACCAGCGCCTGCCCTCGGGCGTCTCAATAAATCCCCGATGTACCAGTTCGATCCCGATCGATATGCCATTGACGTAGGTGCGCCCCTGCCAGCTGCTTTCCCCTGCATGCCAGGCGCGGCGATCTTCGTCCACCAGTCGATAGATGGTGGCCGGACCTTCATCGATCAGGTAGTGACTGCTGACGGGCCCCTGGGTCAGGGCGTTCAGGGACCGGTCGAAGCCGGACGATGTGTAATGCAGCACTACGTAACGTACACGGCTGTCATGGCTTCTGGATTGGTGACTGGTATCGATGCGGGGACCGCCGGTACAGCCAACCAGGAGCATGACGAGAAAAAACAGTGCGGTAAATCTCACCTGGGCCCCTTGCCGGTCTGTCCCCGGTTAACGCACATGGATGTGCTGAACACACTTCACTCCTCGCGTCCTGTTCACGCCAAACGGCTCCTGGGCGCGGCCGCAATGAAACGGCACTGGCCCGGACGCCGATGGAAATCGAAGGCTAGCCTAGCATGTCCGTTACCTAATGCGAGGGGTACCAGCAGGAAGATCTGTCGGTTAGCTATCCGCCTTATGGGCGGGTACGCAGAGGCCGGACGGCAGGCGGATATGCATCGACACCGGTAGGTGATCAGAGATCGGATGGGGCAGTACATCGACCTGTTCGATGGACAGGCTGGGGCTGAGCAGAATGTGGTCCAGCACCCGCGCGGGCTTCCAGCTTGGATAGGTGCCCGGCAGCGTCGCGGTGTGCATTTTCGAGCCGCGCAGGGGCGAATTTTCCAGCAGATCCTCGGCGTGGGTGTTCATGTCGCCCATCAGCACTACGTGCTTGTGATCAGCGATGCGCTCACGGATATATGCCAGCTGATTTGCACGGGTGCGCGGGCTGAGCGCTAGATGCATCATGACCACCAGCAGCGAATCGGGACCTTCACCGAAGCTGGTGAGGATGGCTCCGCGCCCGGGTAGTACACCCGGTAGCTTGTGGTCTTCGAGCAGTTGCGGTGCATAACGGCTGAGCAGGCCATTGGAATGCTGGGCGAAGCGCCCGAGATTGCGGTTAAGTTGCTGGTACCAGTAAGGAAACTTGCCTTCGCGGGCAAGGTGCTCAACCTGGTTGATATAGCCCGAGCGCATACTGCCGCCATCAACCTCCTGCAAGGCAACCAGGTCGAAATCGTTGAGGATGCGGCTGATCAGATCCAGCGTGGTGCTGCGCCCTGCGTGGGGCAACAGATGTTGCCAGCTGCGGGTAACATAGTGTCGATAGCGCTGGGTATTGATACCGACCTGGATATTGAAACTCAGCAGGCGTAGTACTTCAGGCAGCGCTTGCTCGCCGTGCACACAGTGCGGGTTGGTTTGCAGACTGGCAGTCGCCATTGCGCCATGGGTGGAGCGCTTCGCCGGTATGTTTCCCGCTGCAATCATCTAACCCCCTCGTAGCCATCGTGGAAAAACTGCGTGGCCAGTCCCTGGTCAGAAGCGCAAACTGCACAGCGGGGCCCTTTCAGAGCCCCTGGTAATAGCCTGTCCGTTTGTCGGCCATCACCCTCTGTGCGGTACTCGCCAGGCTCCAGAAACGGAGCGGTTAAAGTGCCTCGCGCTCCTGCTCGACCAGATAGTCGGCCACTTTCAGCATATCCTCAAAACTGCCGGCCATGCCGCCTTCGATCCGGTATTTGCCGTTGACGATCAGAGTCGGTACGCCACTGGCGCGGTAGGCCTTGGCCAGGCGTTTGGCTTGCTCGATTTTCGCGCGTACGCCGAAGGATGACCACGCCTTGGTGAACTCTTCTTCGGTGATGCCGTAGGGCTCAAGGAACTTGATCATGGCTTCCTGATCAGCGAGGCGGTTTTTCTGGTTATGCATCGCCTGGAACACAGCAGTGTGTGTTTCATCAAGCTTGTCCAGGCTGTCGAGGGTGTAATACAGCTGGCCGTGGGTATCCCAGGCGCCCCCAAAGAATGCCGGAACAGGACGGAAATGTACGTCCTCTGGCAGGTCTTTCTTCCATTCGCCGATGATCGGCTCGAAGCTGAAGCAATGACCGCAGCCATACCAGAACAGCTCGGCGACTTCGATCTTGTCGGGCTCTTCCACGGGTGCCGGGCTCGGCAGTTTCACGTAATGCTTGCCTTCCTGGTAGTTGGTAGCTTCCTGTGCGGTCGCCATGGCGAAACTGCCCAAGAGCCAGATCAGACCAACTGTTAACATCGCGCGCATGTAGTTCTCCTGTACAGAACGCTGGTATTCAGGGAATTCGATGAGCTCGGAGCTTCCCTGATATCGTCCGGCAACGCAACACGGGCCGGGGGTAATTTAAAACACTGCTTGCATGGTATAGCCACTGTAACGCCCGCAGGGACAAAAAAGGGTGACCGAAGCCACCCTTTTTTTGAAGTCTGCCGTTACAGATGGCAATACATCGAGATCTATCGCAGACCCTGAATGTAATCCGAAACAGCTTCAATATCGCGGTTGCTCAGGCGGCTGGCGATGGTCTGCATGATCTGCGCCTCACCGTCGTTGGTGCGGTCCCCTTCCCGGAAATCAGCCAGCTGCTTGGCGGTGTACTGAGCGTGCTGACCAGCCAGTTGCGGGAAACCAGCTGTATCGATGCCCTGGCCAGTCGGGGAATGGCAGCCGGTACAGGCAGGAAGGCCGACTTCCAGATTGCCGCCGCGATACAGCTCTTCGCCACGCTCGACCAGTGCGGGATCGGCGACGCCCTTGGTCGCGGTCTGTTCTGAGAAATAAGCCGCGATGTCAGCCAGATCCTGTTCGTTGAAAGGCTCCAGCATGCCAGTCATTTCCGGAACTACTCGAGCGCCTTCCTTGATGTCCACTAACTGCTTGAGCAGGTAGCGTTCGCCTTGCCCGGCGATCTTGGGGAAATTCGGGAGAGGGCTATTTCCGTCTGGTCCATGACAGGCGCCACAAACGGCGACCTTGCCCTGTCCAGCTTCGGCGTTGCCTTCCAGTGCATGGGCCGAACCGGCCACACCGAGAGATAACACCAGGCTCACGAGTAATTTATTCATCGGCTAATCCAATTACGGCTAAAAGAATGTGTGGGCTGTACCCGTCGCTACGGTCTGCAACGCGCTCTAGGACAGACCGCCTCGTTTGTTATTGCTCGATAAATGAAGCAGAGGTCGGTTTGCCAACGCCATGCTATCGGTCGCTCTAAAGCGAAGCAATGTCCATACTGTCGCAGTTACGCTTTCAGGATATAAAACCGCAGCAGTATATACTAAGCTACCGGCTCAGGTGAATGTCATCAGCCCTCGTCAGCCCCAATGGATCGTCCATGTCCTCAGCTACACCCCTTGTTTCCCTCTGTCAGCAAGCCACTTTCATCAAGAGCGCCAGCCAGGTCGACCAATGCCCCATGGACGTCGGCTACGAAGTCGCCTTCGCCGGGCGCTCCAACGCGGGCAAATCCAGCGCGCTGAATACCTTGACTCACGCGCGTCTGGCCAGAACATCGAAGACGCCGGGTCGGACCCAGCTGATCAATTTCTTTGCACTGGATGAACAGCGCCGGCTGGTCGATTTACCCGGCTACGGTTATGCCAAGGTGCCGCTGGCGCTGAAGGAACACTGGAAACAACATCTGGATGCCTACCTGACACAGCGGGATTCGCTGGTCGGCCTGGTGCTGGTGATGGATATTCGCCATCCATTATCCGATTTTGACCGGATGATGCTCGAATGGGCGGATGTCAGCGGTCTGCCTGCGCATATCCTGTTGAGCAAGGCGGACAAACTGGCGTATGGCGCAGCAAAGAATGTGCTGCTCAAGGTGCAATCGACGGTTCGCAAGGAATACGGCAACCGGGCGACGGTACAGCTGTTCTCTGCACCCAAGCGTCAGGGCCTGGAAGAGGCGTACGAGGTGCTCGACGTGTGGTTCTTTAGCGAGGATGAGGACGAGAGCGAGGACGTGTCCGCGGAGTAAATCGCAGCCAAAAAAAACCCCGAGCTTCTATGGGGAGGGAAGGATCGGGGTTTAACGACCGGGCTGTGCTAGGAAAGGGTGCCCGGGTTTTTCTGCCAACACTAAAATCACATCTAAGGAGCAAGAAAGGCTTGACTGGCCATTCATAAGCTCTGACCGAAAGGGTTCCGAAAAAGTTCAATCAGCACGCAAAAAAAATCGAACTTTTTTGCAGGCCGCGGCTGGCGCGGCCTGCAGAGCAATGATCAGGGTCAGTGCGCCTCGTCCCAGTTGTTGCCCACGCCCACTTCCACCGCCAGCGGAACATCCAGCGTTGCCGCGGCACTCATGCGTTCGCAGAGGCCGGCGCGGATGTCATCGACCAGATCCTCACGCACTTCCAGTACCAGTTCGTCGTGAACCTGCATGATGACCCGCGCATCCAGCCCGGATTCGGCGAGCCAGTTATCCACCGTGATCATTGCGCGTTTGATGATATCGGCCGCGGTGCCTTGCATCGGTGCGTTGATCGCCGTGCGTTCCGCGCCCTTGCGCAGTGCCTGGTTGCGCGAATGAATCTCCGGCAGGTACAGACGGCGCCCGAACAGGGTTTCGACGAAGCCCTGGTCGCCGGCCTGCTGACGGGTGCGTTCCATGTATCCGAGTACGCCGGGATAACGCGCGAAATAGCGGTCGATGTATTCCTGGGCTTCCTTGCGTCCGACGCCAAGCTGTTTGGCCAGCCCAAAAGCGCTCATGCCATAGATCAGGCCGAAGTTGATCGCCTTGGCGCTGCGCCGCTGATCGTTGCTCACTTCTTCAAGCGACACGCCGAATACTTCCGCAGCAGTGGCGCGGTGCACATCCCGGTCATGTCGGAAGGCATCCAGCAAACCGGCATCCTGGGCGAGGTGCGCCATGATCCGCAACTCGATTTGGGAATAGTCCGCCGCCAGTACCTTATAACCCTGCGGCGCGATGAACGCCTGACGGATTCGGCGGCCTTCGGCGGTGCGAATCGGAATGTTCTGCAGGTTCGGGTCGGATGAAGAAAGCCGACCGGTGGCCGTTACCGCCTGGTGATAGGAAGTATGGATACGACCGGTGCGCGGATTGATCTGCTCGGGCAGGCGGTCGGTATAGGTAGATTTGAGCTTGCTCACCGTGCGGTACTGCATGATTACCTGGGGCAGCTCGTAACCCTGCTCGGCCAGCTCGGCGAGTACCGATTCGGCGGTGCTGGGCTGGCCCTTGGCGGTCTTCGAGATGACCGGCAGGCCCTGCTTTTCATACAACACGACGCCCAGCTGCTTGGGCGAACCCAGATTGAATTGCTGTTCAGCAAGCTCGTGGGCGCGCTGTTCCAGACTGAGCATTTTCTCACCCAGTTCGCGGCTCTGGATGCCAAGCAGTTGGGCATCGACCAGCGCGCCGTAACGCTCGATGCGCGCCAGCACCGGTACCAGCGGCATCTCGATGTCCTTCAGCACGCTGACCAAAGATGGCGTAGCCGAAAGCTTCTGCAGCAGCGTCTGGTGCAGGCGCAGCGTGATGTCCGCATCCTCGCAGGCGTAAGGTCCGGCCTGCTCCAGCGATACCTGATCGAAGGTCAGCTGCTTGGCGCCCTTCCCGGCAACGTCCTCGAAGCGGATGGTGCCGTGGCCCAGATACTTCAGCGCCAGGCTGTCCATGTCGTGGCGGCTGGCGGTCGAATTCAGCACGTAGGACTCGAGCATGGTGTCGTACGACACCCCACAGATATCGATGCCGTAGTGAGCAAGGATATTCATGTCGTATTTGAAATGCTGACCGACCTTGGCGCGCGACGGGTCTTCCAGTAGCGGTTTCAGTGTTGCCAGCACATACTCGCGGTCGAGCTGCTGCGGTACACCCATATAGCTATGCCCGAGCGGAATATAGGCTGCCTCGTGCGGATTGACCGCCAGCGAGATGCCCACCAGTTCGGCCAGCTGTGCATTCAGGTTGGTGGTTTCGGTATCGAAGGCGAACAGCTTGGCGGCCTTGAGCTTGTCGACCCAGCGCTCAAAATCGGCCTTCTCCAGGATGGTTTCGTAATGCGGCTCGACAGTTTCCGCCTTGGCCGGGCCGGGGATGGCGGCATCCGCGGCTTTGGCTTCGCGTTGCAGATCGTCCAGCCAGTTGCGGAATTCCAGTTGCTGATAAAGCTCGATCAATGCGTCGCGGTTCGGTTCGCCGGGCATCAGCGCATCGGCGCGCAGCTCCAGCTCGACGTCGACCTTGATGGTGGCCAGCTGGTAGGAGAGATAGGCCATCTCGCGGTTCTCGACCAGCTTGTCGGCCAGTTTCTTGGCGCCGCGGATCGGCAGCTCGGGTATCTTTTCCAGATTGGCATAGATCACCTCAAGCCCGCCGCCGAGCCCGGTAACCAGGCCCTGGGCAGTCTTTTCGCCGATACCGGGTACGCCCGGGATGTTGTCGGATTTATCGCCCATCAGCGCCAGATAATCGATGATGCACTCCGGGCCGACACCGAATTTCTCATGCACGCCGGCAATATCCAACACCGTGCCGCTCATGGTGTTGACCAGCGTAATGTGCTCGTCGACCAGCTGCGCCATGTCCTTGTCGCCGGTGGAAATAATTACCGGCCGGCCTGCCGCTGCACTCTGCCGCGCCAGCGTACCGATCACATCATCGGCTTCGACGCCCTCTACACACAGCAGTGGCAGACCCAGCGCTCTTACACTGGCGTGCAGCGGCTCGATCTGCACGCGCAGGTCGTCGGGCATGGGTGGACGGTGAGACTTGTAGCTTTCGAACAGCGCGTCGCGAAAGGTCGGTCCCTTGGCATCGAAGACCACCGCAAAGGGGCTGTGGGGATATTGCCTGCGCAGGCTGTTGAGCATGTTCAGCACGCCTTTCACTGCGCCGGTCGGCTTGCCGGTGGAGGTCATCAGCGGCGGTAGGGCGTGGAAGGCGCGGTACAGGTAGGACGAGCCATCCACCAGGATCAGGGGTGCATTATCAGTCATGCGTCAGGTCAACGTATCCATAGGTAAAAAGGGCTAGAATGGTCAGCAGTAGAAGGGACATTCCGAACATTCCGGGCAAAGGGCAAGAGTAACATGTCACGCATATTAAACCGTTGGTTGGGCGCCGCAGTGTTGGCAGTGAGTCTGCCGCTCATGGCCCAGGATCAGATTACCGCAGAGCCTGATGTCACCATTCGTCAGGAAGGTGACCGCACCGTCGAGGAATATCGGGTCAACGGCTTTCTCTATGCCGTCAAGGTTACCCCGAAGGTCGGCCCGCCCTATTTTCTGGTAGCCGTGGATGACGAAGGCAACTTCACCCGTGGCGATCAGCCTGAGGGCATGCGTATCCCATCCTGGAAGATTTTCGAGTGGTGAGATAACTCATGTCGGTATTTACCCCGGTCAGCCGCGCCCAGCTCGAGCAGTTTCTGCAGACCTTCGATCTGGGCAAGCTGATTGAGTTCAGGGGCATCGACGGCGGCAGCGAGAACAGCAATTTCTTCGTGACCTGCGAGACGGGGGAGTTTGTACTGACCCTTGTCGAGCGCGGTCCTGCCGATGAGCTGACGTTTTTCGTCGCGCTACTGGAGTGCCTGCACCAGGCCGCGTTGCCGGTGCCTTACGCCATTCCAGATCGATACGGACAGGCCATAGGCACCTTGAACGGTCGACCGGCACTGCTCCAGCCGCGCCTGCGGGGCTCTCACGTGCAGCAGCCCGACGCCAGGCATTGCAGCGCTGTGGGTGACACGCTGGCGCGCTTGCATCAGGTCAGCGCCGATTGTGGACTTGCCCGCAAGACCGATCGCGGTGTCGAGTGGATGAAGCACGAAGCCGCATTGCTACGCCAGCATGCGTCGGGCGACACATCAGTGCTGCTTGATGAGGCATTGCAGGCGCTGGACCAGTTTGCAACATTCAGGCAAAAGCTACCCCAGGCCGTGCTGCACGCAGACCTGTTCCGCGACAACATCATGTTTGAAGGCGACAAGCTCACCGGCGTGATTGATTTCTACAACGCTGCCAGTGGCTCGACACTCTATGACGTCGCCATATGCGTGAACGACTGGTGCTCGGACGATGCTGATCAACTCGACCCGGTCCGTACCGACGCCTTGCTCAAGGCGTATGCGGCGCGCCGTCCCTTCACTACCGTTGAGGCTCAGTGCTGGCCGCCTATGTTGCGCATCGCCGCGCTGCGGTTCTGGCTATCCAGAGAAATTGCAGCACGGGCGCACGCCGAGCATGCGGGCGTGTTGATCAAGGATCCGGGTCACTTCCAGACAATACTGGCGAATCACCGCCGGGTGGAGATAGCGCTGCCGGTATCCAGCTGATCCTGGCAGGCCTCGCCTCAGAGTTTTTCCAGACAGCCCGCCAGCTGATCGGCAAGCCCTTCGAGTAACGCCTGATAGCCTCGCGCGTCCACCTTGATCTCGCTGCCCAGCGGGTCCAGCTCGGCCTTGCGGATCGGCAGGTCGCGGGTCAGGGTATCGACCAGTCGCGGGGTGAACTGGGGCTCGCTGAACACACAGGCAGGGCCGGCCTGCTGCAGCTGGTCACGTAACGCATTGATATGTCGCGCGCCCGGCTGCACCTCGTGGGACAGACTGAATATCCCCCGCGGCGCCAGATTGTAATGGTCTTCGAAGTAACCGTAGCCGTCATGGAATACAAAGTACGGCTTGTCATGCAGTGGCTCGAAGCGCGCACGCAGGCGGGTGTCCAGTTGCGTCAGGCGGCTTTCGAATGCGGTCAGGTTATCAGTCAGTTTGTCTGCCTGATCAGGGTAGAGAGCCTGCAGATCGGCAGCCATGTAACGCGCGATAGTCAGCGCGTTGTGCGGGTCCAGCCAGATATGCGCGTCCAGACTACCGGGTGTGTGCTCGTGTCCATGTTCGTGCTGATGAGCCTGTGCACCCGGCGAATCGGAATGGTTGTCTGCACCGGGGAGCGTCTGGCGCATGTCTCGTAGTGCCAGTTGCGGAATGTCCATCAGCTCGACGGCAGTCTGGCTGTTGTTCAACAGCCGCTCGACGAACATCTCCAGATCCGGGCCCACCCAGTAAATGCGTTCAGCCTGTAGCACGGCGCGGCGATCCGATGGCCGCAATGCATAACTGTGCGGTGAGGCGCCTGGTGGCAGCAGCACGCCAGGCGCATCGACACCATCCAGCACGGCAGCGGCGATCAATTGCAGCGGCTTGATAGTGGTCAGCACGGTGGGGGCGGTGGCTGAGACGGCGGACCAACTCACACTCAGCCCGGCAAGCAACAACACCAGACGACGGAACAACATGGGAGATACCTCGGACCAGTCAAGTGTTATATGATAACAGCCCATTCCTTCCTGGGCATATAGGCCAGACCAATGACGGACGCATTCATCCAGATCGATCCCCATCACCCGCATGACCACAGCCAGTGTGTCAGCGAGGCGTTGGACGCTGCCGAGCAATTGTGCGCGCAGGCTGGCGTGCGCTTTACGGTGTTGCGCAAACGTGTGCTTGAACTGGTCTGGCAGAGCCACAAACCGCTCGGTGCCTACGATATTCTCGAAGCGCTGGCGCGCGAGGATGACCGCCGCGCGGCACCGCCCACCGTGTACCGCGCGCTGGATTTCCTGCTGGAGCAGGGTCTGGTGCACCGCATTGCCTCGCTGAATGCCTTTATCGGTTGCGCCAGTCCGGAGCATCGACACGAAGGGCAGTTTCTGATCTGCCGGTCCTGCCGCATCGCCATCGAGCTGGATCAGCCGGCTATCCGCGACGCCATTGGCGCCAGTGCTGCGAGTGTGGGCTTTGCGGTGGAAGGCGAAACCGTGGAGATCACCGGGCTCTGCGCTCAGTGCCAGGTGGCTGCATGAGCGACGCACTGCTCACACTGGAGTCCGTCAGTCTGCGACTGCACGGCAACGCCATTCTCGACCAAGTGAATCTTCGCGTTGAACCGGGCGAGATCGTTACGCTGATCGGGCCCAACGGCGCCGGCAAGACCAGCCTGGTGCGCATCGTGCTTGGGCTGCTCAAGGCTGACTCAGGCACGGTCACACGCAAATCGCGACTGCGGATCGGCTATATGCCGCAGAAACTGCAGGTCGATGCAACGCTGCCGCTGACCGTATTGCGTTTCCTGATGCTCGCACCGCGCGTCAAGCGTCCCGCGGCGGTCGAGGCGCTTGAAGAGGTCGGAGCAGGGCATCTGGCCCAGCGTCCGCTGCAACAGGTGTCCGGTGGCGAACTGCAGCGCATATTGCTGGCGCGGGCGCTGCTGCGCAAACCGCATCTGCTGGTGCTCGACGAGCCGGTGCAGGGGGTCGATGTCAACGGCCAGATCGAACTCTACGAACTCATCACCCGGCTGCGCGACCGTTACGGTTGCGGTGTACTGATGGTTTCGCATGATCTGCATCTGGTGATGTCCACGACCAATACCGTGGTCTGCCTCAATCGGCACGTCTGCTGTTCCGGCCGTCCGGAGCAGGTCAGCCTGGATCCGGCCTTCGTCGCGCTGTTTGGCGAACAGGCCAGCGCGCTGGCGGTATATAACCATCACCACGATCATGACCATGATCTGCACGGCGAGGTGGTCGAAACGCCCGCTGGGCATCAACACGGACCGAATTGTAAGCATGCCTGATTTTCTGATTTACGCGCTGGTCGCAGGACTGGGGCTGGCGCTGGTTGCCGGCCCACTGGGATCCTTCGTGGTCTGGCGGCGCATGGCCTATTTTGGCGATACCCTTTCGCACTCGGCACTGCTCGGCATCGCCATGGGCATGCTGCTGGACATCAATCTGACCATCGCGGTTACCGCTGGCTGCGTACTGTTGGCGGTACTGCTGGTGGTGATGCAGAACCGCCAGTGGCTGGCCAGCGATACCCTGCTGGGTATTCTTGCTCACAGCACGCTGTCCCTCGGCCTGGTGGTGTTAGCGCTGACCGATAACGTGCGGGTCGATCTGATGGCCTACCTGTTCGGCGATCTGTTGGCCATCAGTACTGCGGATCTCGGCTGGATGCTTGGCGGCGTCGCGGTGGTCTTAGTATTGCTGGCACTGCTCTGGCGCCGCCTGCTGGCGGTCACCGTGCACGAGGAGCTGGCCCGGGTCGAGGGTCAGCCAGTGACGGCCATTCAGATGGCCTTGATGCTGCTGATCGCGATCGTCATCGCTGTGGCAATGAAGATCGTCGGCGTGCTGCTGATCACCTCACTGCTGATCATTCCGCCGGCCGCTGCCCAGCGTCACGCGCGCACCCCGGAACAAATGGCTCTTGGCGCCAGCGTGCTGGGCTGCCTGGCGGTGCTGGGCGGGCTGAGCATGTCATGGAATCTGGACACTCCGGCCGGCCCGTCGATCGTGGTCTGCGCGGCGGCTCTGTTCATGCTGGTATTGGCAGTGCCCAGACGCGCCTGAGCCGCGCCTGAGCTCGGATTACGCCAACCCCTGTAACACCGTCGCGCTTCGATTGTCCCACTTACAGGTGTCGATATTCGACGTGTCACAGGGGCGCCGTACCGCATGCGTGATCCGATCATCATTCCGACCGATGAAGGGTTGTTCTGCCCGGCGGGCAATTTTCATATCGATCCGTGGCGCCCGGTGGCTACTGCAGTCATCACCCATGCCCACGCCGATCATGCCCGCGCGGGCAGTGAACATTATCTGGCCCAGCACGACAGTCTGCCGATCATGCGCCACCGGCTGGGAGAGCATCGCTTCACCGGTATGGATTACGGCGAGCAGCGCCGGTTCGGCCCCATCACCCTGAGCCTGCACCCGGCCGGCCATGTGCTGGGCAGCGCCCAGGCGCGCCTGGCCCACGATGATGGCCGCGTCTGGGTGGTGACCGGGGATTACAAACGTGACCCGGACCCAACCTGCGCACCCTTCGAAGTCGTCCCCTGCGATACCCTGATCACCGAGGCGACCTTTGCCTTGCCCTGTTACCGCTGGCCCCCGGTGGAGCACGTTGCCGAGCAGATCTGGCAATGGTGGGCGGCGCATCCTGAACGCCCCTGCATTCTCTTCACCTACGCGCTGGGCAAGGCGCAGCGGGTGCTGGCCGCGCTCACCGAACATACTGATCGTCCCGTGTATGTCCACGGCGCGATGGTGGCGATGACCGATATTTACCGGCAGGCCGGCGTGACCATGCTGCCGACAACGCCCATCTCGGAACTGCCCGCTGATCATGATTTTGGCGGTGAGCTGATCCTGGCCCCACCCTCTGCCGCCTGTTCGTCGTGGATGCGACGCTTCCGCAACGCCAGTACCGGCTTTGCCTCCGGCTGGATGCGTATACGCGGCAACCGTCGCCGGCGCGGCTATGACCATGGCTTCGAGCTCAGCGACCATGCCGACTGGCCGGCCTTGCTGCGCACCATCCGCGAATCCGGCGCCAGTACCGTGCTGACCACCCACGGCCGCAGTGATGATCTGGTGCGCTACCTGCGAGAATGCGAGGGCGTCGAGGCCTACGAGCTGGAAACGCTCTACGGCGGCGAGGACGACTGATGCAGGCCTTCGCCGATATGTACACCGCGCTGGACGCGACGACGCGGACCCAGACCAAACTGGATGTGCTCACCGCCTATTTCGACGGCATCGATCCGCACGACGGCGCCTGGGCGGTCTACATACTGACCGGGCGGCGCATGAAACGGCTGGTTGGGCCGAGCAAACTGCGTGAATGGCTGGCCGAGGCCAGCGCCCTGCCGGAATGGCTGGTTGAAGAGACCTATCAGCACGTGGGTGATCTGGCGGAAACCATCAGCCTGTTGATGGAAGGCGACGCCGAGCGGCCGGCGGTGCAGGGCAGCCTCGCCGAGTGGATCGAGCAAAGCATCCTCAGTCTGCGCACCCTGGAAGAAGAGCAGCGCAAGGAACACGTCATCGCGCTATGGCGTGCCCTGCCGCGCCACGCCTGCTTTCTTTACAACAAGCTGCTGACCGGCAGTCTGCGCGTCGGTGTTTCCCGGGGCCTGGTGGAGCGTGCTTTGGCAGCGCTGAGTGGCAAGCCCCGCGCACTGATCGCACGTCGCCTGATGGGCGAGTTTGAGCCCAGCGCCGAGTTCTATTCACGGCTGTTTGACGAGGAGCATCGCGAAGAGCGCAAGGGCCAACCCTACCCGTTTTTTCTTGCGTCCCCGCTGGAGGGCGAGCCTTCGGATCTGGGCGATTTGCACCAGTGGCTGGCGGAATGGAAATGGGATGGCATCCGCGCACAGCTGATTGCCCGGCCCAGCGGCGTGTGGCTCTGGTCGCGTGGCGAAGAGCCGATGGGCGGGCGCTTCCCCGAGGTGGAGGAGGCTGCGCTGGCGCTGCCTGAAGTGGTGCTGGATGGCGAGCTGCTGGCATGGGACGCCGATGTGTTGCCCTTCTCGCAGATGCAGCGACGCATCCAGCGCAAGACGGTGGGCCCGAAACTGCTCAAGGAAGTGTCGGTGGTGTTTCTCGCCTATGACCTGCTCGAATATCAGGGCGAAGACTGGCGGCAAAAGCCGCTGGAAGAGCGGCGCAGTGCGCTCGAACACGTTCTCGCCGAAGCAGCGCAACCCGCGATACGGTTGAGCCCGATGACCGACGCCAGTGACTGGCCGGCCCTGGCGACGCTGCGGGACTCCAGCCGCGAACGCCGCGTCGAGGGCCTGATGCTCAAGCGCCGCGCCAGCCCCTATCGCAGTGGTCGAATACGCGGCGACTGGTGGAAATGGAAGATCGACCCACTGAGCATCGATGCCGTGCTGCTGTATGCCCAACCGGGGCATGGCCGGCGCGCCAATCTGTACACCGATTACACCCTGGCGGTGCGCGACGGCGACAGCTTTGTGCCCATCGCCAAGGCTTATTCCGGCCTGACTGACAAGGAGATCCAGCAGCTCGATCACTGGATTCGCCGCAATACCGTCGAGAAGTTCGGCCCGGTGCGCTCGCTCAAACCTCAGCAAGTGCTGGAAATCGCCTTCGAGGGCATTCAGCCTTCGCCCCGGCACAAGTCCGGCATCGCTCTGCGTTTCCCGCGGATCGCACGCTGGCGTCAGGACAAGCCGGTGGAGGAGGCCGACACCCTCGATCAGGTCAAAGAGCTGCTACGCATCTATGGCAGCTGACGGCATCAAGGCGATTGAAGACTGGTTCGCCAGCCGCGGCTGGAAACCGGCGCCTTTTCAGCGTCGCACCTGGGCGGCCTTTCGTGACGGGCAGTCGGGCCTGATCCATGCGTCCACCGGTTCCGGCAAGACGCTCGCTGCCTGGCTGGGCCCGGTATCCATGGCGCTGGAGCAAGCCAGAGCACCGGCCGGGCTGCGGGTGTTATGGATCACGCCCCTGCGGGCGCTGGCTTCGGATACCGCGGGCAATCTGCAGGAGGCGGTCGACGCGCTGGGACTTAACTGGCGCGTGGAAACCCGCACCGGTGATACCAGCGCAAGCGTGCGTGCCAGGCAGCGGCGCAAGTTACCTGAGGCGCTGGTCACCACGCCCGAGAGCCTGTCTGTGTTGCTGTCCTACCGCAACGTAGAAGACAGTTTTCGCCATCTGGACGCGGTGATCGTCGATGAATGGCATGAGCTGCTGGGTACCAAGCGCGGCGTCCAGCTGCAACTGTGTCTGGCCTGGTTGCGCGCGCGGCGTCCCGGTCTGCCGGTCTGGGGATTGTCCGCCACGCTGGGCAATCTTGATGAGGCGATGCAGGTGTTGCTCGGCCAAGGCGCAGCGCCGGGCGTCAGCGTGGCCGGCGATACGCACAAAACACTGACCGTTCGCGGCCTGCTGCCCCCGACGTTGGAGCGCGTCCCGTGGGCCGGCCACCTGGGTCTGGCGCAGCTTGATGGTGTGCTCGAGTATCTGGAGCAGGGCGCTACTGCATTGCTGTTCACCAACACTCGCTCGCAGGCTGAGCTGTGGTTCGAATCGGTGCTCAAGGCGCGCATGGACTGGCTGACCGAGATTGGCCTGCACCACGGCTCGATCGATCGCAAGCTGCGCAAACGCATCGAGGATGGCCTGCGCGACGGCAGCTTTCGTTGCGTGGTCTGTACCTCGAGTCTGGACCTGGGCGTGGATTTTTCGCCGGTGGATCGCGTGGTCCAGGTCGGCAGCCCCAAGGGCGTTGCGCGTCTGATGCAACGCGCCGGACGCTCCGGCCACCAGCCCGGCGCCAACAGTGAAATCCTTTGTGTACCGAGCCATGCCTTCGAGCTCGTGGAAATAGCCGCCGCGCGCCGCGCCTGGGAGGCCGGTCGAGTGGAAGCCCGCCGACCGCTCCGGCTGTGTCTGGATGTGCTGGTTCAGCATCTGGTCACGCTGGCCGCCGGCCCCGGTTTTAACGCCGAGCAAGCGTTGGCCGAAGCCCAGGCGACCCATGCGTTTGCCGAGCTGACAGAGGAGATGTTCCATTGGTGCCTGGTGTTCATCACCCAGGGCGGGCCGGTGCTGGAACACTATCCGCAGTTTCAGCGGGTGGTCGAGCAGGATGGCCTGTTCCGCGTGGAGAATACCGGCATTGCGCGGCGACACCGCATGGCCATCGGGACCATTACCAGTGACGCGCAGATGCGGGTGAAATTCATGCGCGGCGGCTCGCTCGGCACGGTGGAAGAGTCCTTTGTCGCACGGCTCAATCCCGGCGATGTATTTCTGTTTTCCGGCCGTGCGCTGGAGTTGATCAAGGTTCGTGATCTGGTCGCTTACGTGCGCCCGGCCAGTACCCGGCGACACAGTGTGCCGCGTTGGTACGGCGGCAGGCTGCCGTTGTCTTCGGAGCTGGCCGATACCGTGCTGGAGATTCTCGAAGAGGTGGAGAAGGGTATCTACCGGGACGCCGAAGTCGAAGCCATACGTCCGGTGCTGGAAGTGCAGCGGGACCAGTCCGCCTTGCCCGGCCGGCATCATCTGCTGATTGAGCGCTGCCGATCACGGGAAGGGCACCATCTGTTTATCTATCCCTTCGCCGGCCGGCTGGCCCACGAAGGCCTTGCTGCCCTGTTGGCCTGGCGCATCGGGCAAATTCAGCCGGCGACCTTTTCACTGTCGGTGAATGATTACGGCCTTGAACTGCTGACCTCCACCGAGCCGCCCGAGCTGACCGAAGCGGTGTGGCGCACGCTGCTCAGCCCGGAGCGTTTACTCGATGACGTACTGGCGGCGCTAAATGCCAGCGAGCTGGCGCGCCGGCAGTTTCGCGATATTGCGCGGATCAGCGGGCTGGTATTTCAGGGTTACCCGGGGCGCGGTAAGACCGATCGTCAGCTGCAGGCGTCGACGGGCCTGCTTTACGACACCCTGGCACGTTACGATCCCGATCACCGATTACTCGATCAGGCGCGCCGCGAAGTGCTGGAAGATCAACTCGACATCCGCCGGCTGCGCGATGTGCTTGAGCGCGCCGCCGGACAGGAGCTGACCATCGTCACACCAAAGCATTTTTCGCCACTAGGCTTTCCGCTATGGGTCGACCGTCTGCGCAGCCGCCTGAGTACCGAGAACTGGCGTCAACGGGTGCAACGCATGCTGGCAACACTGGAGCGCAACGCGGACCGCGTCGCGAAGAAACGCAAGTGAGCCGCACGCTGGACTGGCAGTTGGCGGGCGAGAAGGTCGTGCTGCATGGTGACAAGGCCCTGTACTACCCCGCTCACGCGACCCTCATGGTTGCCGATACGCACTTTGGCAAAGGCGCCTTCTTCCGCCGCAAGGGGCTGGCGGTGCCCACCGGGCAAAGTCAGGACGATCTGCGACGCCTCACAGCACTGATTCATCATTTCAACCCCAGGAGGCTGATCGTTCTGGGCGACTTCTTCCACCACCGCCCGAGGGAAGGCGAGCCTTTCCTCGAACAGTTCCCAGCCTGGCTTAAGCGCCATGCGGACGTGCAAGTCGAGGCGGTGATCGGCAATCATGACCGGCATGCCGAAGGAATAGACATCGGCATCACCTGGCACGCCACCCTGGATCTCGGCCCCTTCCGGCTCTGCCATGAGCCAACCAGCGTGCCAGGCAAACACATCCTCGCCGGCCACCTGCACCCCGCGCATACCCTGGCAGTAGGGCGAGACAGACTACGCGCCCCGGTATTCTGGTTCCGCAACGGGATAACAGTACTGCCCTCATTCGGCGCGCTGACGGGGGGTTGGGACATCAGACCGGACACTGCGGAGGACGCTGTTCTGGTGGTCGATGGAGAGCTGTTTCGGTTGTCTGGCGGGATGTAGCGCACCTGCGGTACGCTGGGGTAGAAGTAGCCAGCTTGCCGTCGATGGTAGGCGGTAGCGTGCCCGATATTTACTCACCTCATGGGGCTTGGTAACGCTCGTGTTCTCCTACGCAGCGTACAGCTCATTCCTGTGGTTTTGAAATCGCATGAGGGACGCCAGCAGCCGATATGGCTCCCCACGTAGAAGGATCACTGCCAGCGCCTCGGTAGGGTTCTACCCCGTCACCAATCTCCCCCAATGGTTTATCGAGCATCCGAGCATAGAGAAACACGATTGCATTCAACGCCTGGTTTTGCGTGGCCGCAGCAACGTCTCGGTCCACCGCTAACCAACTGAGAAAAGCGTTAACTTCCGCCGGACCCATTTCGAGAGGATGGCGCAGCTTGTGGAAACGGATAAAGTATCGTAGCCAGTACCAGTAAGACTTCTCCGTGCGAATGCTGTAATGGTTCAGCCGAATAACGGCTCGGAACTGGCCTTGCAGACGCGGCGTGGCGCTCATATCGATTCCGTGGCTGTATAAATGTACAGTGGTATTGAAATCGACAAATGTGGAAGTCAAGCGATTACATACGAGGCTGTGACTCAGTCTTTAAGGACTGATTTTGCATGGGATAACGATATACTCGAGCGGAAGCCTGCGTTGTTATCTGGAAGCCACGAATATGCAATATGATGGAATTCCATCTAATCACTGTTAGGCATATCACTATCACGAGCACAAATTCGCGCCATGAAGATATTTAAAGAAGACGACGGCCTGCTTGATAGAGTATCGAAATCTATAACAATTGCAGGCGTGTGCTTCGGTGCTTGGGCATACTTCCACACGATTCATCCTGTTTTTGAAAAAGAAATAGAACTTCAAAATCTTCGTGGGGAATCTCAAACTTTATCCGTACAGGTTCAAAAACTAAGCTCTACCCTGGCAGTCCTACAGCAAGACAAAATCTCCCTTGAGTCCAACATAGCATCGTTGCATAGTCAGCAATCAAAACTTAAAGACAATATTGTACAAAAAGAAAATGAACTGAAGATAGTTGTCGCAAGCTTTAAAGATGCATCGGACTCTGCAACACTTAACAAGCTTCAGTATTACTCTGAAAAAATAACGTCCGCCTATACGTTGGCGGTAGTTTCTGGAAGAGGCAGTTCATTTGATGTGTTGGGTTTCAGCCAAGAGCTTTTAGCTACTCACATACCGGGTCAGGATGACAAATATGGCACTCAAGCTTATGAATACTTCAAAAAATACGTAAACGAACACGAAGGCAAAATAATCAGTGGTGACAGAGTTATTGAGTTCGCCGTTTCGCTTTTTTTCAAGTATAAAATTGAGTTAATTGAGCAGCGTATTTCATCGCATAAATGAGTTTAATGTTCGAATCAGGCGCCGGTCTAACAAGTGGTTCAAATCGTTCGCTTCGCTCACTGGGACGCGCTAAAGCCCGCCCCTTAACCAAGCGTTAGACGAACCGCGCTCTTAAAAGGACGTTCACATGGAAGATATTATCCGCACCTCTGAAATGCTTTCAGCAGTGAAGTGGTATTTTGAACTTAAAAACCTCTCACTGCGCAACGCCCTAGCTTTGCGATGCCCCCTTTCTATCGATAACCAGAAAGATTTGCGGCAATATTATTCTCAATACTTTGCGGGTCTGCTGTCCGCAACTGAGTTGTTTTTAGAAAAAGAGTACCCCAACAATGCCGGCTTCCGGGATCTACTATATAAAAAGCTAAGTTTTGAAAATTTCCCGGATGGCGAAAAGAACCATTCGTATCTCCGAGAACTCCGAAACAGCATAATACATAGAGGTCTCGATATTAGTTCAGCAGCACATATCAAGGATGATTTCCCGCTTATTATCTCTCCATCTCCTGTAACCAACCGTAGCGGAGTGGTATCCCATACCGCATTTGGCTATTACCTGATTGAGGTAATTGAGAAGTGCGAAAGTGTTGTGAGGGATACCTTCCTCGAGCATTTCGAAGAATTTAACCTACTGGATAAGCGTCTTCCACAAGAAAAAGTCATTGAGCTAAGTGAGAAATTTATATCCAGCTCCACTGCCATGCCGGACTGGGTAAAAAAATCAGCATTAAACTCTATCAAAGATATTAATCACGAAGAAGTCCATCTGGCATCGATGAACAGCTTAATTGAAACATTGAAAACCGATGTACTATCTCAATGCCTCGTCTAACAACTGGTTCAAGTCGTTCGCTTCGCTCACTCGGGACGGGCTAAAGCCCGCCCCTTAACCAAACGTTATATGCCGTTAGCTCCATGGGTATCAGCGTTGGACGCTAAGTATGTGTCCTGGAAAACGAAGCGCGATATTGTTTTATCGCTTCCTAAAAGTCCACTAGATTAGAGTTTGAAAATGGGAAAAAAAATAATACTCGTCCACGGATTAGGCGGTACCTCCGATGGAACATGGGGGAGCTTTCCAAATTTCTTGGAAAAGGACAAAGATCTTGATTGCAGCATTGTTTCATATGGCTATCAGTCGCCCCATATACTTAAACAATTTTATCAACGTGCCCCCAGTATTCTTAATATAGCAAACGGCCTACTCAGCGATATAAAAGCTCGGTGCGACTTGGACAACGATGAAATTATACTCGCTGGCCATAGCTTGGGCGGCTTAGTGGTTAAAAAACTTCTCCTTCGCATGAAGGATAAAAAAATAAACCATAAAATCCGAAAAGTATGCTTTTTTGACGTTCCGCATGATGGGTCAGGGTTCGCAAATGTTGGCAAGTATATTTCATTTAGAAATCGGCATCTTAAAAGTCTGTGCCGTGATTCCAGCGAGCTCGATGAATTGAATGATCAGTGGGTAGATAGTGGGTTGGACAATTCTCTGGAGATTATGAGTATTGTCGCTGCAAATGACGATATTGTATCTTCTTCTAGTTCAAAGAGTATCTTTAGGCGTCATCGGGTTGAAACAATTAACGATGTTGATCACTGCACAATTGTTAAGCCGGAAAGTATGGAGTCCTCTTCATATATTGTTTTTAAAAATTTTATTTTGGAAAAATATACCGTAAAAAGGTACAAAAATACTTCCTCACGAGACCTTGAAGACTGGAAAAGCGTAGAAAGAAATCATAGTTACCATTATGCGACTGATGAAACACGAACAAATAATTTTAAGTCGTTTGTTGCTGCTATGGATTTAGAGCGTGCTGTGATTCGGCTAACAGGAGCATCTGGGTTAGGTAAAACACGCTTATTATTAGAAGCTATTGATGCATCTAGTTCTATCGATGGTTCCTGCGTTCTTATTTTTGATGCGCCTGGTTACGGCACCGTCATAAAAGAAAGTATTCGGGCAATGGTTGAAGATCGTGTTCATGGCTTGGTAGTAATCGAGAATTGTAATATTGATTTGCACAACCATTTGGCGAAGGAGGTCAATAAAACAGATTGCTTACTAAAACTTGTTACAGTTGGATATTCAGATGGACAGGTTGATGAATCTATTCATATTCAACTTTCCCCATTGTCAGATGAGGCCATAAAGCAGGTCCTGTCCCCAATATTAGTTGGAATGGATTCTAGTGACGTTGATCGTGTAGCTAGGTTTGCTCAGGGTTATCCTCTTATGGCTACTCTAATCGCAGAGCAGTATCGGAAAGAGGGCCGATTGCTTGGTTCGATAGAAAGCAGCTCTGTCGTAAGAAAATTGATCGATGGTGACGGTGGCATAACAGATGTTGAGAAGGAAATGTTATCTGCTTGCTCCTTGTTCGATGTCTTTGGTACAGCCGAGGGGACAGCTGGCGAAGAGGCAAAATATATTGCTGAGAATGTTGCTGGGTCTGACCTAAAAATATTTGACAGAGTATTAAAAATATTTACCAGTCGGCAAATCATAAATCGCGCGGGGCGGTACGCAAGACTGGTGCCTAAGCCGCTGGCACTGACACTGGCGTCAGAATGGTGGGAGGAAACGTCATATGACCGTCAAAAACAGCTAATTGATACCCTTCCCGATTCTCTAATGCAGAGTTTTTGTACTCAGGCTTCATATCTTGATGACCAGCCGAGTGTTCAAAGGTTTTCAGATCGACTATTTGGGGGGCAAAGCCCTTTTGTTCGAGCGGAGGAGCTGCTTACAGAAAGGGGTTCGAAACTCTTCCGCGCATTTGTTGAGGTGAACCCCGAGTCAACAAGCGATGCTTTATACAGCGTTCTGTCGGAGTACAATCATGATCAACTTCAGGCTATAGATGGTGATACGCGAAGAAATCTAGTATGGGCATTGGAAAAGCTATGTTTTCATGCGGATGTATTTGAAAAATCAGCATGGTGTATGTTGTTACTGGCATCAGCAGAAAATGAAAGTTGGAGCAACAATGCAACGGGTATGTTTGCTCAGTTATTTCGAGTGAATCTATCTGGAACGCAAGCGAAGCCTAATATCCGCTTTGATATCTTAAAGCGGGCTATTGCAGTCAATCAGACTGATATAGATATGGTGGTACTTAAGGCTTTAGGTCAAGCAATCAGTACTTATGGTGGCACACGAACAGTTGGGGCCGAGTACCAAGGAACTAAAGCACCGCTTGAAGAGTGGCGGCCAGAGCTATGGCAAGATATTTTTGATTTCTGGCAACAAGCTTTTGATTTGATGTTGGTTCTTTTTGTACGGGGTGATGCACAAAAAGTAAAAGTCTTGTCAAAAATAGGTCATTCAATTCGGGGCTTTGTTGCTCATGGCCGTATTGAAATGCTGGATTCGGCGATTAGGAGGGTTGTAAGTATCAATGGCCGCTATTGGCCAGAAGCTCTAGATAGTATCAAAAACACTTTTGAATATGATTCTGAAGATATCAACCAAGAAACGACTGATGCGCTGAATAACTGGTTAGAGCTACTAAGCCCCGATGAAGCAGAACTGCCTGAGAAGTTAAAGATTCTGGTAACGAATCCTCCCTGGGAGCATCATAAAGGTGAGGATGGTCACTACGTTGATGTGGCAGCAGAAAATGCGAAAGTACTCGCGACAGAACTTTCCCATAATGTTGAAGAACTACTCCCTCACCTCAGCTTATTGTTACAGGGAGAGCAAAAGCAGTCCTATGCTTTTGGCCGCCAACTGGCTCATGACTCAACTGATGTTGTGCCAATACTTGGTTTGGCTCTAGAGTGTTTAGCAGCCGTTGAAAGGCCTGACTCTCGGTTAGTCTTAGGTTTGTATCGAGGTTTGTTTGAGCAGTCGCCAGAGCTTTGGCAAGAAAATATCGATCGGTTAGTTACGAATGAGAAGTTGGTTCATCTTTATCCAGACTTTATACGAACGGGAGATATCAAAAAGACACATTTAGATAATCTATTGGAGCTAATTCAGCGAGGTGTGTTATCGCCAAATAGCGCGAATGCACTTAGTTATGGCAGTGTGACTGACAGCATTGAACCGGATGTGATGGTCGGTTTTTGTCTACAGTTAACCGAGCTGGGCGATCAGGCCAGCTGGGCGGCACTTAATGTGATTTATATGTATTGTTTTAGTAATAAAGACAGCGTCAATGAGCTAAGAGATCAGCTTAAGCATTTAGTCACAGCCGTACCTTTACATAAAGGGCAAGAGAACACTGCAACAAATACACATCATTGGCATGACATGGCTGAAAAGCTATTAAAAGAGCGAGATATAGAGTTTGCGGTAGCGCTAACTAATCAGTTAATTTCGGCGAGTAAATACGGCTTAAATCATGGTGATATCTGGTCTTATACCAAACCTTTGATGTTAAACCTAATGAGCGACTATTGTGACGTAATCTGGCCGATATTTGGTGAGGCAATCGTTCGAGCTGAAGGGATGGATAGGTATTGGTTGCAACAGCTCTTAGATAGAGAAACAAGGTTGGTAAGAAATGTGCCAAGTGTACTTTCTGTTATTCCAGTTCAAAGCGTTATGGAATGGTGCTTTAAGCAACCAGATCTTGGCCCAGTTTTTGTTGCCCGTTGTTTAAATGTCATAGAAACAGTTGATGAGATGCAGCAGCCTTCGGCTTTGTTTGTCGCCTTGCTTGAGAACTTTGGAAATGACCAACGTGTAGCGAGTGAACTGAGCGCCAATATGGGAACCCGTGGTTGGTCAGGGTCTTTAGTACCCTACCTAGAATCAGATAAATCAGCACTAAGCCCCTTGATTGAGCATGAAAATTCTAGTGTAAGGCGCTGGGTTAAAGATTATATTGCATATATAAATCGGCAAATAGTCGAAGAATCAAAGCGTGATGAAGAGCATGGATTTGGGCTTTATTAGTATTAGGGGCAGCCTTCTAAAGGCGTCATATAACAAGTTGCTGCACGCGGAAAAATTGCTCGCTGCGCTCCCAATTTTCCGGTGAGCAAAGCGTTATGAATCAGCACGGAGAGTGGGACATTAGGGTCAGGTCTTGCTTTTTGCCCTTCTCCGCAGAGGCCTCGGCGCCAGGGGGTATGACCTTCTAGCCTCTAAAAAGGCTATCATTTGTCCTATTCACGCTCGCAAGAACTCAGCTAAAGGGAAGAATACATGTCGATAAGTCGTTGGTTTTTAGTTGTTTTTTTGGTGGCGGCTCTGGCGGGTTGTCAGTCGGCGTATTACGGCGCAATGGAGAAAGTGGGCGTTCACAAGCGCGATATCATGGTTGATCGCGTTGAGTCGGTCCAAGAGGCGCAGACTGATGCCAAGGAACAATTCGAATCCGCCCTGGCGCAATTCCGATCCATTGTGCAGATCAAAGACCAGGACTTGGCAGCACGCTACGACAGGCTGAACGACGAATACGAAGACAGCAAAGCTGCCGCTCAGTCGGTGACCGATCGCATCGATGCGGTCGAAGACGTGTCCGAGGCATTGTTCGATGAGTGGGAAGAAGAAATCGAGCTGTACAGCAATGCGAACCTCAAGCGCCAAAGTGCAGCGAAGTTAAGCCAGACCCGGCGGCAATACCAGGGACTCATCAGGGCGATGCGTAGCGCGGAGGCCCGCATGGCGCCCGTATTACAGGCCTTCCAGGATCAGGTGCTGTTTCTGAAGCACAATCTGAATGCGCGAGCCATTGACTCGTTACAAGGTGAGCTGGGGACTATAGAAACAGATGTCGCCCAGTTGATCAGGGAAATGGAAAAATCCATTGCTGAATCAGAAGCCTTTATCAGCAGCCTCCAGGATTAAAGGCAGGATACCTCTCATGCAGGCGCTGGAGTCAACCTGACTCCAGCGCCCTGGGATGGCCTTGCGGCCAGACGCTAAACCTTAGCTCTGTGGTTTGATCAGGAACTTCTCTCCGGTAGCCTGTTTGCCGTAAACCGAGATCGCATCCAGTTGTAACGCACCGGCCAGAGATACTTCGTGCGTGTAGTGACTGGCGAATGTGGTTTTGATTTCGGCGGCTATGCGCTTGCGCATGGCGGCGGCGGTGTCCTTACCCAGTTTCCCCAACGCATTGAACAACAGGAAGCCGTTTACACCCCAGGCAAAACCAAAGGTGCGGTTGAGCGTGATGGGGCCACGATCAAGGCCGCCATAGATATACACCTGCTTGTAGATGTCAGATCCGTACACGCTGTATTCAGTCATGTTGCGAGAGACGGCGGCTTCCATGCAGGTGAGGATGTCGCTAGCCAATCGTCCACCACCGATAGGGTCGAAGGCGATGGTGGCGCCGGTGTCGATGAGTGCCTGGGTCAGGTCTGCCATAAAGCTGTCGCTACTGGAATTGACCACGTATTTGGCACCCAGGTCGCGCAGCAATGCTTCCTGTTCCGGCTTACGGACGATATTGACCAGGTCGATGCCGTCGGCGATGCAGATGCGGTTAAGCATTTGTCCGAGATTAGAGGCGGCGGCAGCGTGAACGATGGCCTTGTGACCTTCAGCTCGCATGGTTTCTACCATGGCCAATGCAGTAAGCGGATTAACAAAGCTTGAAGCGCCTTCGGCTGCAGTCGTACCCGGCTCCAGTTCCAGACAGCTTTGAACATTGGCACACAGATATTTGCGGTAGCTACCACCGCCAATGCACGCAACGGTTTTGCCCATCAAGCTTTGCGCAGCGGCTGATGAGCCAGCCGCGACGACTGTACCGGCGCCTTCGTTGCCCACGGGTATAGCCTTACCAACCCGCTTCTTAACGGCACCCATGAATTTGGCCGGGACATCGGCACTGATGACTGGGCGGTCGGCGCTTCCGGATTGCTTGGCAGTTGTCATATCGGCTGCGCTGAACATCACTCCCAGGTCAGACGGGTTGATAGGGGCGGCTTCGATGCGGATGACCACCTGGTTTTCGCCTGGCTGCGGGATCTCGATCTCGCGCAGGGCAAGTTCCAGTTTGTTGTCTTCGCTAATGGTCGACGTTAGTTCGATGTTGGTATCTGACACTTTTTTCTCCTGAAAAAGTTAAGTGGTCTGGTGCTTCGCTAACCGTTGTTACCGCACAAGATGCGGGGCAAGCCCTTGGCGCCTGCGTGATCCGCGTGGCTGGGCTGTCTGATCGTAGAGATCAATGGGGTTAGAGTAGCTGACTTATTCGATCAGCTTCCCTAAGAATTGCAGGCCATCGTCCGCGAAGCCACCCGGGCCGCCAACAAAAAGAAAAGAGCACAGGGTCGGGATTGTGCTTTCTGGCGATCAGCTTTGCAGCAAAGGAATGCCAGTTTCATCCCGCCTAAAGGCAAGGACAGCCTGCGCTCCTTCCCATAACGTAGATGCACGAGAGCACCGATGAAGAGAATTGGAGGCGTGCTGATACACATCCTGACTGTAATTTCAGTCGCTACGGTTCTTGCGGTGACGTATCAGGCAGTGATGGTTTACGTTTTGGGCCAAGTTGATCCAAAGTTTTCGCCCATTGGAACCGTGCAATTAGCGGGCTTAATGATTCTGCCTTCGTCGGCAATGGCTGGCGTAGGTTCAGGTGCGTCTCACTGGTTCTGGCTGCGCAAGCATCTCGGAATGCACGTCAATCGATGCTACATGCTCACAGCTGTGCTCGTCGGCGCGCTCGTCGCGCTCCTGCACAGGTCAGTGTTCGAGTTTCCGCTTCTATACGGTGTAAGCGACGTTACGCAGTATTGCTTCTATTTCTTCGGCTTAGGGCTGCTTCTGCACCGTATAGGTGTGCTAGTACTCGGTCGGGAATTAAAATGGGGGTCAGATGAACATTATCCGTAAACCTTCATCTGACCCCCATTTTCTTTTCGGCACGTGCGCCGCGCGTTAAATCAGTAGTGATACCGGAGCTGGGCGATAAGCAAAGCGTCATCCGTGACTTTGTAAACTATTCGGTGTTCTTCGTTGATCCGGCGAGACCAGTACCCGGCGAGGCTGTGTTTGAGGGGCTCTGGTTTGCCAACACCTTCGAACGGTTCTCGCTTGGTCTCTTTGATCAGCTTGTTGATTCGGTTAAGAATCTTTTTGTCGGTTTTCTGCCAGTACAGATAGTCTTCCCAAGCGTTCTCGGAGAAGATGAGTTTCATTCAAGAAGTTCCTTCTCTTGACCACCGCCTTGCTCCAGCTCGGCGACGGATTCCAGCAATCGCCGTGCGTTTTTTGGTGCGCGCAGAAGGTATGCAGTTTCTTGCAGCGCCTCGTAGTCATCCAGGGAGATCATTACCACGGACTGCGACTTGCTCCGGGTGATGATCACAGGGGAATGGTCTTCACAGACCTGTTCCATGGTTTTTGCTAGATTGGTTCTAGCGGCTGTGTAGCTAATGGCATCCATAAGGTTGCTCCTGTACAGGATGATGGACATGATCAGGATACCGTACATAAATGGATTTAACAATCGGCTGCACAGCGATCGATTTTCCGCTGCTTCGCGGCTTCAGACCGGCGCATGAACCCGGCGTTAGGGACAACCATGCTTCATCTACGCGACATGACATATGGGTTGTTAATTCTGGCGCTAATAGCATTACTGTAAATTGGTGTCAGATGACCATTAATCGCAATTTCCGGCAGACCCCAATGTCCGGCATTGCCTGCACCGGCAACGAATAACCGGATCGTGCGCCCCGTCGTAATGGAGCCAAACAAGGACATTTCACTTCAAGCACAGCCGATGATTGCTGGTCGTCGGGCAGCGGTGGGTCAGGCCTAAAGTTTTACCCTTTTGGGCCGCTACATCGGCCTTTAGTCTTCAGAGTAGCCGTCCATGTCCCGCCCCGTAAGCTTCAAATTCAAGGTTCTGATCGCCGCGTGTGTCGTGGTGACCACGGTCTTCCTTGGGTTTTCCCTTTACAACGACTCTCTCCAGCGCGAAACGATCAAGGACAATCTGCGAACCTACGTCAATGACGCAGGCAATTTAACAGCTGAAAACATCACCAATTGGATATCTGGTCGGGTGCTGTTGCTCGAAAATCTGGCGTACAACCTGAACTCCGGCTCAGCTTGGAATGTGCGGTCTTTCCTTGAGTCCCGCACTCTCGTAAACACCTTCAAAACCAGCTATCTCGGCGAGGCGGACGGAACGTTCACCATGTATCCGCAAATCGATATACCAGCGGATTACGACCCACGAACCCGGCCGTGGTTTATGGGGGTGAAGTCATCTGGTGCAACCGTGCTCACGCAGCCTTATATCGATGCGTCCAGTGGTGGCCTGATCATGTCGATCGCTACCCCGTCGGGCCAAAACGTCGTTGGAGCGGATCTTGATCTGGCTGTCATTTCATCGATCATCAACGCCCTCGATTTCAACGGGCTAGGTTACGCTTTCCTGGTCAGCGGCGACGGAAAAGTGCTGGTTCATCCAGACAAACAACGCCAGATGAAGACGCTGGATGAGCTGTTTCCTACGACAGTGCCGGTGATCTCCGATGCGCTTCAAGAAGCCATTTCAGTTGAAGGTGACCGCCTGTTGACCTTCCTTCCGGTAACAGGCCTGCTTGGCGTTGACTGGCACGTCGGCCTGTCTATCGACAAGGAAAAAGCTTTCGCCAGCGTGTCGGAGTTTCGCATGTCGGCTTTCGTGGCCACGATGATTGCGATCGTCGCTATCGTTGTGTTGCTGGGGATGCTGATGGGCTATCTTCTCCGCCCCCTGACATCGCTTAGCGCGGCGCTGGAAGATATTGCGCAGGGAGAGGGCGACCTTACCCGTCGCCTGCCGATTACCGTGAACGATGAATTCGGCCGCCTGGCCAGTGCCTTCAACCGCTTTGTCGAGCGGATTCATGTGTCCATCGGGCAGACAGCCGAGGCCAGCGTGCAGCTTAATGACGTGGCACTGAGAGTCGTCGATGCCTCGAACGCGAGCATGGCAAGCTCTGATGAGCAGTCGGCGCGAACTAACAATGTGGCGGCGGCTATCAACGAGCTTGGCGCTGCAGCACAAGAGATTGCTCGCAATGCCGGAGAAGCCTCTCGGCTGGCCAGCGGCGCCCGCGAAGGTGCAGAGCAGGGATCTCAAGTAGTGGAGCAGGCGGTGCAGGCAATGGCAGAGCTGTCCTCGAAGATCAGCCAGTCTAGCGAAACCATAGAGTCTCTAAGTAACCGAACAACGGATATTGGCCAGATTCTGGATGTTATCCGCGGAATCTCGGAGCAGACCAACCTACTGGCACTTAACGCTGCGATCGAGGCGGCACGAGCAGGCGAATCCGGCCGGGGCTTTGCCGTAGTGGCAGACGAAGTTCGTAATCTGGCGCACCGAACGCAAACCTCAGCGACCGAGATCCACAGCATGATTGAGAGCTTGCGCACTGACGCCTCGACGGCAGTGCAGCAGATGGGTGAAAGCCAGCAGCTCAGTCGGCGCAGTGTTGAAGTAGTCATGCAAGCTGGTCAGAGGCTCGTTGAGATCACGGCCGGTGTGAGCGAGATCGACAACATGAACCAGTCGGTCGCGACCGCGACTGAGGAACAGACCTCTGTAATTGAGAGCCTGAACGTCGACATCAACGAGATCAACATGCTCAACCAGGAAGGCGTTGATAATCTGAAGTCGACGTTGCGCGCGTGTACGTCACTTGAGCAAGAGGTGAGCCAGCTGCGATCCCTCGTCGGAAGTTTCAAAATTTAACTGGCAAAAAAGAAAGGCCATTCGTTTTGCGCGTGTTGGTAGCGTTAAACGGCATACACGACCAGTCGAAGGAGCCATCAGCAATGTCTTCGGTCGAAATCCGTGCAGCTATCGAAACCGACGTGATAGATATCCGGCTATGCGCACAGCAAGCGGGTTCAATAAACCCGCAGGTGCCGCCTGTATTTCCTCTTTATTTCATCTGTTCATGATGCGCGGCAGCCATTGGCTCAGCTCCGCGGGGCGTAACGGCGCTCTGAGGAAACCAACGTATTCACCCTCAGGGTTGATCATGATCACCTGCCCGCTGTGATCGACCATGTAGTTTTCCTCACTCGTATCCGGCTCGATATAGGCAATCGACAGGGCGCTGGCAAGGCTGGCGAGCTGCTCGGGATCACCGCTGGCACCTTTGAAACCCTCACTGAAGTATTCCAGATATTCGCGCATGCGCTCGGGCGTATCACGGTTCGGATCGACGCTGATCATGGTGATCTGCAACTGATCGGCTTGCTCCGCCGGCAGGTTGTTTTCGATCTTCTGCAGTTCGGCCATGGTGGTCGGACAGATATCGGGACAGTAGGTATAGCCAAAGAAGAGTAAATCCCACTGGTCGTTCAGATCCTCCCGCGTCCAGGCTTCGCCGTCGGCAGATACCAACTCCACCTCTGGAACGCTGCGCGGGGTATCGAACAGAAAGATACCCGAGCGGGACAGTACTTCTCGGTCCAGCGCGGGCTCGCGGGTTGTCTTGTATACCAGCGCCCCAACAATCAGAGCGATAATGGCGACCAGGATGACGACTGTTTTTTGCACGCCGCTTACAGCCATCCAGCAATACCCACGTAGTGATCGACCAGCAGTGCCACGAACAGCCACAGCAGGTACCAGAGGGAGAACTTGAAGGTGCGTATTGCCGCATGTGGGCGGCTATCGCGCCAGAGTGCCCAGGCCCAGTCGATGAAACGCACGCCCAGTATCAGCGCAACGGCCAGGTACAGCGGCCCGCTCATCTGAATAGCATAGGGCAGCAGACTCACCGCGAGCAGGATGAAGGTATAGAGCAGAATGTGCAGCTTGGTATACCGCTCGCCGTGGGTCACCGGCAGCATGGGGATGTCCACCTTGGCGTACTCGGCCTTGCGGTGAATGGCCAGCGCCCAGAAGTGCGGTGGCGTCCAGGCGAAGATGATCAGCACCAACAACAACCCCTCGGCATCGATCTGACCAGTGACAGCGGTCCAGCCAAGCAGGGGTGGCGCCGCGCCTGCCAGGCCGCCAATAACGATATTCTGTGAAGTAGCGCGTTTGAGAAAGGAAGTGTAGATGACCGCATAGCCGAGCAGCGAGCCCAGCGTCAGCCAGGCGGTCAGGGCATTAATCCATTGCAGAAGAATGCCGAGGCCGGCACCGCCGAGTACAGTGGCAAACAACAGCGCATTGATGGGATTGACCCGGCCCTGGGCGAGCGGTCGGCGCTGGGTGCGTGCCATGTGCAGATCAATACGCCGGTCAACGACATGGTTAACCGCCGCTGCGGAGCCCGCACAGAGGGCAATGCCCAGATTGCCGAGCAACAACACGCTCCAGGGTACGAAGCCGTCTGTGGCCAGCAACATGCCGATTGCGGAGGTGATGATCATCAAGGCTACGACCTTGGGCTTGGTCAGCTCAAGATAGTCGCGCCATCCGGCACCGGCTGTTAAAGCACTGCTCACGCTAGCCATTTGAATCCCCCCGGGCGCTCGTGCGCCTTATATGTCTTGTTTTCGGCCAGTATGCGTTACGGCTCAGATGCTTGCCAGCCCTGTGCTATGGCTATTCACCAATCCGCGGTCACGCCTGGCCGACGTGCGTAAACGGTAATTGACCGCCACCATAGTCAGCAGCAGCAAGGCGCCAACGGCATTGTGTGCCACCGCAACCGGCAGTGGCAGGTGTGCCAGCACATTGGTTATACCCAGGCTGACCTGGGTGCCAAGCACCACTACCAGCAATCCCGCCAGGCCGGTCTGGCCGAGCCTGAACAGTCGCCATGCCAGCAGCAGCACCAGAACGCTGGCCACCACTGCGCCGATTCGGTGACTGAAATGAATCGCCGTACGGCCGGGACCGTCGAGCATACCGCCGAGATAATTTGGACCAATCTCCTGAAAGACATTGAAGCCGGCGGCGAAGTTCATGTCCGGCCACCATTCGCCATGGCAGGTGGGCAGGTCCACACAGGCGACGGCGGCGTAGTTACTGCTGGTCCAGCCGCCCAGCGCGATCTGGCCAATAACGACCAGCAGCACCAGCCGTGCAAGCTTTCGTGTTCCATTCACGGCCGGGGAAGGGGTGAGGGGCGGCAAGGAAGAGGACAGGCGCAGATTCAGCAGTAGCAGCAGGCTTAACGTAGCGAAGCCGCCGAGCAGGTGGGTGGTGACGATTTGCGGCCAGAGTTTGAGCGTTACGGTCCACATGCCGAACAACGCCTGGCAGATGACCAGCACCAGCAAGCCCAGGCTGAGCGCAGTCGGGTAACCCGGTTCGTTGCGACGGCGCAGGGCAAGCACCGCGAGCCCGAGAATCAGCAAGCCGAGCAGGCCAGCGGCGTAACGATGGATCATTTCGGCCCAGGCCTTGAACGCCTCCACAGGGTCATCGGGGAAACGCATCTGCGCCATTTCAAGCGCCGAGTCGCTGCGCGGCACGCTGAGAAAGCCATAGCACCCCGGCCAGTCCGGACAGCCCAGCCCGGCGTGCACCAGGCGGGTATAGGCTCCGAGGATCACTACCACGAAGCCCAACGCCAGGGCGACCAGAGCCACGATCGATACATTTCTGCGCATGCTCGCTTATCCTACCTTTGAGACTTTCAACAGATGCTTGAGATCATCCAGCAGTTGCTTGCCGGGTTCGTCCGGGTCCTGGTGCAGCACGATTCTGCCGAGCGGATCGATAACCCACAGCTGAGCGCCCTGACGCCAGGATTCCGGATGTTCGTTCAGACTGCGGAAATAAGCATCAGTGCTCAGGGTGGAATACTCGAGCCTGGGGAAATCATTCTGCAACCGCTCCGAGAGCCCGGCGGGCTGTGCCTGCCCCGAGGCCAGCACATGCACAACGCGGCCGGCTTCGCGGCCCAGCGCCACGTTGATCTGGCGCGCCTCGTGCACCAGTTCCATGCAGGTATCGGTACACTCTTCTGCGCTGGTCACCACCAGACGCCACGGCGCGCCGTAACCGACCGGCTCGAGCGGCATATCCCAGTCTTCTGCGGTGACTACCGGCTCCACCAGGTCCGACTTGTTCTTCTGCGTATCCGGAATACCAATGTCGAACTTCGCCATGACCCAGGCAGTGAATATTGGCAGTGCAACAACACTCATAATTGCCAGCAACTTGAGCTGGCCGCGGGGTTTGTTATTGAGATCGGTCTGTTGGTTCGTTGCGTTCAATGTTTCGCATCCCCGTCGGGTTCAGGCCGAAAACCGGCCCAGATAAACAGAATCAGCAATGCCAGCGCCAGGGCGAACCACTGAACGGCATAGCCGGTGTGTTTGCTGGCTGTCATTGGCAAAGCCGGCCAGTCGAGTGTGAAAGCAGCGGGGCTGCCGCTGCGTAAGCGTGCCACATGGGGCAGTAGTTCGATATCCGCCTGGTCGGTCATGCTCTCCAGCTCAATGCTGGAAATCAACCGAGGCCAGGCCTCCGATACGCTGCCGTTTTGCTGAAGAAAGCCGGCTTCACTCGGCGCCACCATCTGTGCGTCGAGGCGCTGCTCGCCCTGCGGTGTGTCGATCTGTGGAGCAATACGACGATCCGGCCACGGCAGCCAGCCCCGGTTGACCAGTACCTGTTCGCCGCTGGGTAGGTCATGAAAAACCTGCAGAACCTCGACACCGGCCTGGCCATCGCGAATCCGATTGTCGAGCAGCCAGATGTATTGTGAATCGAAGCGGCCTTCAAGGTGGACCGGACGCCAGGCTGGATCGGACAAGCGGATTGCCTCGTGCAGGGGCACAGGAACTGCCGATTCGGCCTGATCGATTACCGCCTGCATCTGGCGTTTTTCCTCGGCGCGTTCCAGCTGCCACCAGCCCAGGCCAAGCAATAAGGGCATGAACGCCAGCACCCACAGGCTCAGCAGCCAGCCGGGACGGAAGCGTGCCGGCATTACCGCGGCAGACATGGCTTCGTGCGGCCTGGATGGAAGGCTATACTCGGGCAAATTCGAATAAACATGGATGGGATGCTTATGTGGTTGAAACTGGCCATTCTGGTCTTGCTGGCGGCACTGGTAGCAAGTCTGTTCAGTGGATTGTTTTTTCTGATGAAGGATACCGGGCGCAGCAGCCGACTGTTCAGTGCTCTGTCGCTACGCATCACCTTGACCGTTGCCGTGGTAGCACTCATTGCGTATGGCTTCTGGTCCGGACAGTTTGGCTGGAACACGCCCTGGCTCAATTAATAGATTCCCTGAATGAGTTGCCAGCGCGGTTGCCCGCGCTGGCGATGCTTCACAGGACGTAGACAAAAATAAACAGACCTACCCACACTACATCGACGAAGTGCCAATACCAGGCAGCGGCTTCGAACCCGAAGTGGTTATCCGGTGTGAAGTGGCCCTTCATTACGCGCAACAGAATGATGGTGAGAATCAACGTACCCATCGCCACGTGGAAGCCGTGGAACCCGGTCAGCATGAAGAAGGTCGCGCCGTAGATTCCCGAATCCAGTGTCAGACCCAGGTCGTTATAGGCATGCATATATTCCATGATCTGCAGCGTCAGGAATACGGCCGCCAGGATTACTGTCAGCAGCAGCCAGAGCGTCAGAGCCGTGCGCTTGGCTGCCCGCAGCGCATGGTGGGCGAAGGTGACCGTGATACTCGATGTAATCAGTATCACGGTGTTGATCAGCGGCAGTTGCCAGGGGCTGATGGTCTCGGTGGGGCCGGGATAAACCGCCGGGTCGGGGTTCTGCAACAGGGGCCAGACGAACTGGAACTCGGGCCATAGCAGTCCGGATTCGCCCTTGTGCCCTTCGCCCGCCAACCAGGGGCCGGCGAGCATGCGCACGTAAAAGAGGGCGCCAAAGAAGGCAGAAAAGAACATCACTTCAGAAAAAATGAACCAGCCCATGCCCATGCGGAACGAGCGATCCATCTGCGCACTGTAGAGACCCTGACGGCTTTCGTTAACGACGTTACTGAACCAGCCGAACATCATATAGGCGATGATCAATATGCCCGCCAACAATATCCAGTAACCGATACTGCTGTCAGAGTCGGCGCTCATGTTGTTCATCATGGTGCCGGCACCGAACACCGTCACCAATAGCCCGATCGAGCCAACAATCGGCCATTTGCTCTGCGGCGGTACATAGTAGGTTTCATGACTCGTGTCGTGACTTGCCATCTTTTGTTCTCCTTATAGGCAGCCTGATTAACGCGGCATGCAGTATCAGTTGGAGTGCTGCATTGAAGCCAGATCAAGGCTGGCTGCCATACGTTCGGTCACATCAAACAGAGTGTAGGCCAGGGTGAGCCGTTGGACCTCACCAGGCAGCGCGGCATCCACGATGAAGCGCACCGGCATTTCGACCCGCTCGCCAGGTTGTAGCACTTGCTGGGTAAAGCAGAAACACTCGGTCTTGTGGAAATACGCCGCGGCCTTGGATGGCGATACGCTGGGAATCGCCTGTGCGACCATCGGCTTGTCGGTAGGGTTGTATGCGGTGAAGATCATCTCGCGGGTTTCGCCAGGGTGCATCACCAGTTGATTCGCGGCGGGGCCAAACGACCAGTTCATGCCTTCGGCATTGGTCGAAACGAACTGCACGCGAACCGAGCGGGTCTCATCAATGGCCGACACGGTGCCTTCATAGGCCGTCCCGCGGGTTTTGCCGTTGATGCCGAAGGCATCGCACATCACGTCATAGATCGGCACCAGCAGGAACCCGAAGCCGAACATGCCTACCACCAGCAAAGCCAGTCGGGACACCAGTCGCTTAGTGCTAATGCCTTCGCTCATGTCGTTACCTCACTTCACTTCCGGTGGGGTGGTGAAGGTGTGATACGGAGCCGGTGAGGGCACGGTCCATTCCAGACCTTCCGCGCCTTCCCAGGGCTTGGCGGCAGCTTTCGGGCCGCCACGGATGCACTTGATGACGATGTACAGGAACAGCAACTGGGTCGCGCCGAACATGAAGGCGCCGATGGAGGACACCATGTTGAAGTTGGCGAACATCATGTTGTAGTCGGGAATCCGCCGCGGCATGCCTGCCAGACCCACAAAGTGCATCGGGAAAAACGCGAGATTCATCCCGATAAAGGACATCCAGAAGTGCGTCTTCGCCAGTACCTCGTCGTACATGTGGCCGGTCCACTTGGGCAGCCAGTAGTAGGCCGAGGCAAAGATGCCGAAGATGGCCCCGGGCACCAGTACGTAGTGGAAATGCGCCACCACGAAGTAGGTGTCGTGATACTGGAAATCCGCTGGTGCCATCGCCAGCATCAGGCCCGAGAAGCCGCCGATGGTGAACAGGATCACGAAGGCCACCGAGAACAGCATGGGCGCTTCGAAGGTCAGTGAGCCGCGGAACATGGTCGACACCCAGTTGAATACCTTCACCCCGGTGGGCACCGCGATCAGCATGGTGGCGTACATGAAGAACAGTTCGCCGGTAAGCGGGATACCCACGGTAAACATGTGGTGAGCCCATACCGCGAAGGACAGGAATGCGATGGCGCCGGTGGCATAGACCATCGAGGTATAGCCGAACAGCGGCTTACGGGCGAATGCCGGGATGATCATGCTGACCGTGCCGAAGGCCGGCAGAATCATGATGTACACCTCGGGATGACCGAAGAACCAGAAAATGTGCTGGAACATCACCGGATCGCCGCCACCCGCCGCGTTGAAGAAGCTGGTGCCGAAGTGGATATCCATCAGCATCATGGTCACCGCACCCGCCAGAACCGGCATCACGGCAATCAGCAGGAAGGCGGTGATCAGCCAGGTCCAGACGAACAGCGGCATCTTCATCAGCGTCATGCCCGGCGCGCGCAGGTTGAGGATGGTGGCGATGATGTTGATCGCCCCCATGATCGAACTGATACCGGCCAGGTGGATGGCGAAGATGAAGAAGGTCACGCTCGGTGGGGCGTAGGTCGTGGATAGCGGCGCGTAGAAGGTCCAGCCAAAGTTCGGGCCACCGCCTTCCATGAACAGCGTGGAAATCAGCAGACCGAAGGCCGCCGGCAACAACCAGAAACTGAAGTTGTTCATCCGCGGCAACGCCATGTCCGGCGCCCCGATCATCAGGGGGATCATCCAGTTGGCCAGGCCGACGAAGGCCGGCATCACGGCGCCGAACACCATGATCAGACCGTGGCTGGTGGTCATCTGGTTGAAGAATTCCGGCTGCACCAGTTGCAGACCGGGTTGGAACAGCTCGGCGCGGATAATCATGGCCATGCTGCCGCCGAGCAGGAACATTGCGAAGCTGAACCACAGGTACATCGAGCCGATGTCCTTGTGGTTGGTAGTCAGCACCCAGCGCATCAGGCCCTTGGCCGGACCATGTCCATGGTCGGCGTGATGGTGATCGATCACTGCACTCATGACAGGTCTCCTATTGATCTTCTTCAAATTCGAGGATGTCGAGCGGTGTCACCATGTCGCCGGTGTCGTTACCCCAGGCGTTACGTTCGTAGGTGATAACCGCTGCCAGATCCACCTCGGAGAGCTGCGGACCGAAAGCCGCCATGGCGGTGCCGGGGCTGCCATTGACCACGATGTCGATGTGACCGGTGAGATCGTTCAGCACCATGTCGCTGCCGACGAGCGAAGGGAAAGCGCCTGGAATACCCTGGCCGGTAGGCTGGTGGCACGACGCGCAGGTGCTGGAATAGACTCGCTCGCCCCGTTCCATCAGCTCTTCGAGCGTCCATTCCTTTTCAGTCAGTTCGGCTTCGCGTGCGGCAAACTCCTTCTTCTCTGCGAGCCAGGCGTCATAGTCTTCCTGCGAACGAGCGTCGACCACGATGGGCATGAAAGCATGGTCGCGGCCGCAGAGTTCGGTGCATTGTCCGCGATAGATGCCGGGCTCTTCCACGCGGGTCCAGGCTTCGTTGACGAACCCGGGGATGGCGTCCTTCTTGACCGCCAGCGAGGGAACCCACCACGAGTGGATCACGTCCGCAGCCGTGACCAGAAAACGAACCTTTTGGCCCACCGGAATGACCACCGGCTCGTCCACCTCAAGCAGGTAGTTCTCGCCCTTGTCGGCCAGGTTGTTGATTGCGTCGCGGGAGGTGGTCATGTGGCTGAAGAAGGAGACGTCTTCGCCGAGATAGCTGTATTGCCAACGCCACTGGTAACCGGTCACCATGATATCGATGTCGGAATCGTCTGCGTCGTAGATATCGATCAACGTTGTGGTGGCCGGTATCGCGATGCCAACCAGAATAAGCAGGGGGATAACGGTCCAGAGAATTTCGACCGTCAGGTTCTCATGGAAGGTGGCCGGAACGGCTCCCCGGGATTTCCGGTGCATGAACATCGACCAGAACATGATCCCGAAGACGATGACGCCAATGGCCACACAGATCCAGAAAATGGTCATATGGAGGTTGAAGACCGAGTGACTGACGTCGGTCACCCCCCTGGTCATGTTTACTTCCCAGTCGGCGCTGGCGGAACTGCTGACTGCTGACAGTGACAGACCACCCAGCCAGGCACTTGCATATCGCAACATTCCCGGTTCCCCTGTTTATTTTTTTTATCAACCAAACTGGCGCAACGGGGAGTTCAACCTATACGGCAACGGTCTCGCAGAAGCTTGCCCACATTTCCCCCAAAGGTCCTGACAGGCAGAAGCCTGGCCCCCCGAACAGCTACCAGACAGATCCGAGTATAGACCTGGCGGAGGTGATCGCAATATCTCGTTGCGGTTTATTTTGATAAAGGTCAAGCAGCGGCCAGAAGTCTTGTGCTAGTCAGTAACCCATTCAAGGCCGTTTGTGACGTGTTCAACAAGCCACGCAAATAGGTTTAATGGCTCATGAATGAGTCACTTTGACGGTGCCAAAAGCCTCTGCTAGCTTTGAATGGCTTACCGTATCCCCACCGCGGGCAGCTTCATTATCCCGCACGGAGTCTCCATGAATATTTCCGCATTAAGAGAGCGTGTCGCCGAGGCGCGCTCAGATCAGCAGGGCGAGGCAGCGCTGAAGGACTGGCTGGAGCACAGGCTGCCGGACCTGCACCCAGCCATAGCACCCGAGCCGAGTGCCACCGCAGCGTTGCTGCGCTTTATCAATGCGTACATTGCCCAGGTGCCGGATATTCTCGAGGCAGCCGAAGCGGTGGCAGAGGCTGCGCGGATCCGCACCCAGTTGCTTCCGGTGTTGAAAGTCGCAGAAGCGTTTTTTCTGCAGCCGCCTGCTTTACCAGCTGACCACCAGGGCATGCTGGCGCTCCTTGATGAGGCGTATCTGTCCCATCGGTTGGTAGAAGAGGTCAATGATCGGTATGTGATACATGAATGCGGTCCGCTGATTCCGTTGGGCATGACCCGCGCCAATCTGATTGTGCATCAGTTGTTGGGCGAGCCTTTCTCCAATGAGCTGGATGCAGAGGTAGAACGCGCAGTGCAGGCCCTGGTGCCGGAAACGCTGTTTGAAGGCGAGGCATTTCAGGCCTACAAGGCGCAGATTGATCCCGAAACCTGTCGCCGGTTATGGGACCAGTGGCCGTGCATGTCCGAGGAGCTGGGGGTTGAGATCAAGTGGCGCGGGGCCGCCTGATCTCCCGCTTCACTTCTTTTTCAGTTTCGGATTCGGAAAAAACTGCACCGTATGAGAGGTTGCGGCCGGCTTCGCCGGCTTGGCCACGGTCACCCGGGTCGGAATTTCGCGGGGCACAGAATTGCCCCGCTCATCCAGCGTGTCGGCGAAGCCGCACTCGACACATTCGCGATGCTGGGCGCCGTCCTCCTCAAACATGACGATGGTGTCCATCTTGCTGCAGGCGGGGCATACCGCCCCGGCGATGAAGCGTTTTTTTACTTCGGTCATGCCGCTTGTTCTCCGGTCAGGCCGCTGTGTCGCAGCAGCGCATCAATCGACGGTTCGCGCCCGCGGAAGGCGACGAACAATGCCATGGGCTCACGGCTGCCGCCCTGCGCCAGAATCGCCTCGCGGAAATCGCGACCGGTTTCGCGGTTGAAAATGCCCTCTTCCTCAAAGCGCGAGAACGCATCCGCAGACAGCACTTCAGCCCACTTGTAACTGTAGTATCCGGCCGCATAGCCGCCGGCAAAGATATGCGCGAATCCGTTCTGGAAACGGTTGAACGCTGGCGGGCGCAGCACCGAGGTTTCGTCACGTACTGCATCCAGTACCTGCTGGACGCTGCGGCCCGGTTCGCGTCTGGCATGTAGCTCGAAGTCGAACAGGGAGAACTCGATCTGCCTGAGCATGCCCATGCCGGACTGGAAGTTGCGTGCCGCGAGCATTTTTTCCAGCAGGTCCTGCGGAAGCGGCTCGCCAGTCTCGTAGTGACCTGAGATGAGCTCCAGCCCTTCCGGCTCCCAGCACCAGTTCTCCATGAATTGACTCGGCAGCTCGACCGCATCCCAGGCGACACCGTTGATCCCGGAGGCAGAGGCATAATCGACCCGGGTCAGCAGATGATGCAACCCATGGCCAAACTCGTGGAACAGTGTGGTGACCTCGTCGTGTGTGAGCAGCGCCGGTTTGTCGCCGGCCACCGGCGGTGTGAAATTGCACACCAGATAGGCCACCGGCCGCTGGATCGCGTCACCCGGTAATAGGCGACGGTCACGCGCGCCGTCCATCCAGGCGCCGCCGCGCTTGTTGCTGCGAGCGTACAGGTCTAGGAAAAAGCGACCGATGACTTCGCCGTCTTCGACGATTTCGAATAGCCGCGCGTCGGGGTGCCAGCGATCGAAGTCCTCGACCTCGCGCATGTCCACGCCATAGAGGCGGCCAGCGACAGCAAACATGCCATCCAGCACCTTGTTCACTGGAAAGTAGGGGCGCAGTGCTTCCTGGGAAATGGCGTAACGATGCTGGCGCAGTTTCTCGCCGTAATAGCCCAGGTCCCATGCCTGGAGATCCTTACAGCCTTGTTCGGCGGCATAGTCGCGAAGCGCCTGCAGATCGGCTTCGGCGGCCGGTTTGCTGCGCTTGGCCAGATCGCGCAGGAAGCCCAGTACCTGGTCAGTGCTTTCGGCCATTTTGGTGGCCAGCGACAGCTCGGCGTAATTGGCGTAACCCAGCAGTTCTGCCAGCTCCTGGCGCAGCGCGAGGATCTCTTCGATCAGCGGGCCGTTGTCGTTGTCGCCAGCATTTGGGCCCTGATCCGAGGCGCGCGTGCTGTAGGCGGTATACACCTCTTCACGTAACGCCCGATTATCGGCGTGGGTCATTACCGCAAAATAGCTGGGGAATTCCAGGGTGATCAGCCAGCCGTCCAGCTCGCGTTCTTCGGCAGCCTGCCGAGCCTGCGCCATGGCAGATTCGGTCAGGCCTTCAAGCTCGGCGGCATCGGTGATGTGTTTGGTCCAGCCCTGCGTGGCGTCCATCAACTGGTTGGAGAATTTGCTCTGCAGCTCGGACAGCCGCATCTGCATCTCGCCGTAGCGCTTCTGCTGTTCCGGGGGCAGGGCTATGCCGGACAGGCGGAAGTCACGCAGGGTGTGCTCGATGATGATCTGCTGGGCAGCGTCCAGTTTGGCAAAGCCATCGCTTTCCGCCAGCTGGGTATAGGCTTCGAACAACGGCTGGTTTTGGCCGAGCTCGGTGAAATATTCACTGAGCAACGGCAGGCAGCTGTTATAGGCATCCCGTATTTCGGGGCTGTTCATTACCGAGTTCAGGTGGCCTACCGGGGACCAGGCGCTGGAGAGCCGGTCCCCCAGGTCATCCAGTGGCTCGATAAGGTCTGACCAGGTCCACTCGGTTGGGTTGGTCGCCAGCAACGCGTGCAGCTGCTTGCGGTTGTCCGCCAGGATCTGTTCGATGGCCGGTTTGACGTGCTCGGCCTTGATGGCACTGAATGGGGGCAGGTCATAGGGTTGCAATAACGGATTCGACATGGCGTTTGGGTATCCTGATTCGAGAAAACACGGACTTTGACCGTCATCTTATTTAATATGACGCCTTTTGGCACGGATGGTGGCTTCACCAACGCTAAACAAGTGCGGCCGGCACATTATTTTTCGACCGGCCGCAGATGAAACGCAGCCGTGCAAGCCTGATAACCCTTCGGCGTCCTGGTGCCGGATATTTGCCGGGAGCTCCCCGCATGAGGTGCAAAGCCATGAATGTAAGACCTTTCGCAGACAAGATTCCGCAGCTCGGGCAGGGCGTATTCGTTGATCCCTCGGCCGTGGTGCTGGGTGACGTGGTGTTGGGTGATGACTGTTCGGTCTGGCCCGCAGTCGTCATACGCGGCGACATGCTGCATATCCGCGTCGGTGCGCGCACCAGCATTCAGGACGGCAGTGTGCTGCATATCACCCACGCCGGCCCGTTCAACCCTACCGGCTATCCATTGATCATCGGTGATGACGTGACCATCGGCCACAAGGTGCTGCTGCACGGCTGCACCATCGGCAGTCGCTCGCTGATTGGCATGGGCAGCATCGTGATGGACGGCGCCGTGATCGAGGATGAGGTGATTCTGGGTGCAGGCAGTCTGGTGCCCGCCAATCGCACGCTCAAGAGCGGGCACCTCTATGTGGGTAGTCCAGCGCGGGCAATCCGGCCGCTGAACGACGACGAAAAAGCCTTCTTTACCTATTCCGCCAACAACTACGTGCGCCTGAAAAACGAACACCTCGCGGAAGACTGGGCAGGCTGATCGCGCCAAGGAATGGTTTCGGTCTGCTAATTACTGCTGAATCAGAGCCATGAATAGTAGCCCGGCGAACCTGTTGCGCTGCTGAACCTGGTTTATGATCCTGGGCTGCTTCCACTCGAAGCTGTTCTCCAACCATTCAGCACGCGAGGCACCATGACCAACCTTACCAATCGCAAAATCATCCTCCAGCAGCGCCCTCAGGGCGAAATTCGCGACGGCGATCTGGTCATGGAGCAAGAGCCGGTACGCGACATCCGCGACGGCGAGGTTCTGCTCCAGACCCTTTGGCTGTCTCTCGACCCCTACATGCGTCCCCGTCTGAACGACGCCAAGGGCTATATGGACCCGGTCGGCATCGGCGAGACCATCGTTGGCGAAAGCGTATGCCGCGTCATCGAATCAAAATCCGATAACTCCAGCGTTGGCGACCTGGTCACTTGCTACACCGGCTGGCAGGAATATTTCATCATCCCCGGCGACGCGCAGATGGTCTACAAGATCGAGCCCAAGGGCGTACCGCTGCAGGCGTATCTGGGCGTCGCGGGCATGCCGGGGCGGACCGGTTATTGTGGTCTGAAATTCGTTGGCAAGCCCAAGGCTGGCGAAACTGTGGTGGTGTCTGCGGCGTCGGGCCCGGTTGGTACAGTAGTCGGTCAGACTGCCAAGCAGATGGGGTGCCGCGTGGTCGGTGTCGCCGGCGGTGAAGAAAAATGCCGCTTCGTGGTCGAAGAGCTGGGCTTTGATGCCTGCGTCGATTACAAGGCCGGCAACCTGCAGGCTGATCTGAAGGCGGCCTGCCCGGATGGCATTGATGTGTACTTCGAAAACGTCGGCGGCGAAGTCACCCGGGCGGTGGCTACCCTGCTGAACCCCGGCTCGCGCGTGCCGATCTGCGGTTATGTGTCAGCCTACAACGCCGAAGATGCGAGCAAGGTCGAGACGCCTTTCCATGTCTTCAAGGCGATGGACAATCCGCCGGAGCACCGCTTCTTCCTGGTGACCGAATGGAAGGACCGTCATCAGGAAATTACCGGCATACTGGCTGATCAGGTGGCTAACCATCAGCTGAAATACCGCGAGACAGTGGCTGAAGGTCTGGAGAATGCAGTCGAGGCGTTCAAGGGAATGCTCAAGGGCAAGAACTTCGGCAAGCAGCTGGTTCACATCGCCGACTGATCTGGCGTCAACAGCGAGCCGACGTCCCACGCCGGCTCAGTCTGGGGGCCCTGGGGGTGTAGCGCGCCCGCGCTACGCCAAGCTCGCAATCAACGCTAAATCTCGTCGGCGCGTCCGAACGCGGCCCGAGCCGCACGCCAACCCCAGGGACGCCCAATCCGCTGCTGAGGCGCAATCCTGGGGGTGTAGCGCGCCTGCGCTACGCCAAGCTCGCAAGCAACACCAAAGCCCGTCAATGAGACCGAACGCAACCCGCGTGCTCATAACACCCTGTCGGCGCGCAGGCGCACGCCAACCCCAGGGAAGCCCCGCTCGGAGCTGCTACGTCAAAATGGATAATGCAGGGTGCGGCAGGCAACGCATCCCTGGGGGTGTAGCGCGCCTGCGCTACGCCAAGCTTGCGGGCAACGATCAACAACCCCAACCTAACCCTTCCAGCTTCCAGCTTCCAGCTTCCAGCTTCCAGCTTCCAGCCCCTACCCCTGAATCAACTGCTCCAACTCATCAATTCGCGCCTGCAGCGTCGCCTTGTCGGCACAACGTAGCGTGGCGTGACCGACCTTGCGGCCTGGCTTGAAGGCCTTGCCGTAGTGATGCAAATGACAATCCTCAATCGCCGTAACCTTCTCGACCGGCGGCACTTCCCCGATCAGATTGACCATGGCGCTTTCGCCGACCCGCGCTGTGGAGCCAAGCGGCAAACCGGCAATCGCGCGCAGATGGTTCTCGAACTGGCTGCACTCCGAGCCTTCAATCGTCCAGTGCCCGGAGTTATGCACCCGTGGGGCGATTTCGTTGGCCTTTAGCCCGCCATCAACCTCGAAGAATTCGAAGGCAATCACGCCGACGTAATCGAGCTCTTTCATTACCCGGCCCAGATAGTCCTCGGCCAGGCTTTGTAAGGAATGCTCACTGCTGGCGACCGAGCGGCGCAGGATGCCATCTTCGTGAACGTTGTGAACCAGCGGATAGAAGCGTGTTTCGCCGTCACGGGCGCGCACTCCGATCAGCGAGACTTCGCCTTCAAAGGGTACGAAGCCTTCGAGTATGCAGGGCACACTGCCCAGCTCGGCGAAGGCGTTGTGTGCATCCTCAGGATAGCGCAGCACCTTCTGTCCCTTGCCGTCGTAACCCAGCGTGCGGGTCTTGAGTACAGCAGGCAGGCCGATTCGCTTGATGGCCGCTTCAAGGTTGTCCTGCGACTGGATGTCGGCGAACTCCGGGGTGGGAATGCCCAGTTCGAGGAACATGGATTTTTCGAACCAGCGATCCCGGGCGATACGCAGCGATTCGGCGTTGGGATAAACCGGAACGAATTGCGACAGAAAGGCCACCGTCTCGGCCGGCACGCTTTCGAATTCAAAAGTCACCACGTCTGCTTCATCCGCCAGCTGGCGAAGGTGATCGTGGTCGTTGTAATCGGCGCGCAGATGTTCGCCTAGCGCCTGTGCGCAGGCATCCGGAGCCGGATCAAGGAATGCAAACTGCTGGCCTAGGGGGGTGCCCGCCAGCGCCAGCATCCGTCCCAGTTGTCCACCGCCGATTACGCCAATCTTCATGATGCTATCCTCACGCCTGACGCGGGTCCGGGTTATCCAGCACCGTCTCGGTCTGCTTGTTGCGAAAATCCTTCAGTGCCTGCTGGAACTGCGGGTGTTTGGCACCGAGAATGCTCGCTGACAACAACGCGGCGTTAATCGCGCCGGCCTTGCCTATCGCCAGCGTGGCAACCGGAACACCGGCAGGCATTTGCACGATCGACAACAGCGAATCGACACCGGACAGCATAGACGACTGCACCGGAACGCCCAGCACCGGCAGGTGGGTCTTGGCCGCGCACATGCCGGGCAGGTGAGCGGCGCCGCCGGCGCCAGCGATGATCACTTCGATGCCGCGACCGTCGGCTTCTTCAGCATACTGGAACAGCAGATCAGGGGTGCGGTGAGCGGAAACCACCTTCACCTCATAGGGAATGCCAAGCTGCTCGAGCATATCGGCCGTATGGCTCAGGGTCGACCAGTCTGACTTGGAGCCCATGATCACGCCAACCAGTGCGGTCATTGTTGTTGCCTCATTCAGTTGTGCCGCTCAATTGCGGTAAAAACCAACAAGCCACGCAAGAATGACTGGCGTGGCTTGGTGGTGCAGTCTGCTGGAGGGAATGCCCCATCAGTGCGCGGAATATGAAGCGGCACAGTATAACCACATTCGACTGCGATCAGAACTGATCTGCGCCGCGCATGAGCGCAGCGCTAAGCTTCAGTTCACCACCAGCCTCACAGGGTGGGGGAGTAGCGTGATTTGGGCGTCGCCATGGGTAGCGGGCCGTCGTCAATCAGGCGGAATTTCCCGGTTTCAGCATCGTAGGCCCGGATCTCGCAGGTTTCGATATCGTATACCCAGCCATGGATGAACAACTGCCCGCTTGCCAGACGCGCCGCCACCGATGGGTGAGTGCTCAGATGGTTCAGCTGCGCCACCACGTTCTCCTCGGTCAGGGCACCCAGGGTGGTGTGATCGGCGCAGCCGCAGTTCTCCTCAACCACCACTCTGGCAACCTCGGAATGGCGCAGCCAGGCTTTTACCGTCGGCATGCGTTTGAGCGAGCCAGGGTTGAGTACTGCCTTCATTGCGCCGCAATCGGAATGGCCACAAATAATGATGTGATGCACATCCAGCGCCATCACGGCGAATTCGATAGCCGTTGAGACGCCACCCATCATCTGACCGTAGGCCGGTACCACGTTGCCGACATTCCGGGTAACGAACAGATCGCCCGGCGCACTCTGGGTAATCAACTCGGGCACCACGCGCGAATCGGCGCAGGTGATGAACATGGCCTTGGGCTTTTGCTCATGCGCGAGCTTCTTGAAAAGCTCCTGCTGCGCTGGATACACCTCGGTACGAAACCGCTTCAGTCCCACGACGATCGATTGCAGGGCTTCCTCAGCTGTTTCCGGCTGGCCTGAATTATCTTCGCTCATCTCTATCCTCCAGTTTTCTGACCCACGCAGCGGCGAATATTGCACCGCTGCACGGGTAATCAGGCTTCAATTTCAATCAGGATCTCGCCGGGATTGACCCGGTCGCCCTTGGCCACATGCACGGCCTTGACGGTGCCGGCGATCGCGGCCTGGATTTCGCTTTCCATCTTCATTGCCTCGCTTACCAGTACAGCCTGGCCGGCCTTGACCGAGTCGCCAACGGCAACCAGTACTTCGACAACGTTGCCCGGCATGCTGGTGGTGACATGGCCCGGGTGGCTGGCCTGACGACGCTGGCCTGACTCGCCGCTGGCGGTAAAGGTATTGAGTGGCTCGAACACGGCCTCCTCAGGCATGCCGTCCAGGCTCAGATAAAAATGACGCTTGCCAGTCGATTTGACGCTAACGCCGGTGATATCCACCCGATAGGATTCGCCGTGCACGTCAATGATGAACTCGGTCGGCACACCGTCCTCGGACATCGGCTTGGCTTGCTCGCCGGTCTGTGGCAGCAGTTCCTCGGGCTTGAGCGTACCGGCGGCGCGCTCTTCGAGGAACTTGCGCCCGATATCGGGGAACATGGCGTAGGTGAGTACATCTTCCTCGCTGCTGGCGATGCTGCCGGCTTCTGCGCGCAGTTTGTCCATCTCCGGCTGGATCAGGTCCGCCGGCCGCACGTCGATCACCTGTTCGTTGCCAATGGCGCGGCGCTGCAGATCCTGATTGATCGGCCCTGGCGCCTTGCCGTAACGGCCTTGCAAGTAGAGCTTCACTTCGTTGGTGATGGTCTTGTAGCGCTCGCCCGCCAACACATTGAAGACCGCCTGGGTGCCGACAATCTGTGAGGTTGGTGTCACCAGCGGAGGAAAGCCCAGATCCTCGCGCACCCGCGGAATTTCCTCGAATACTTCCTGAATGCGGTTAAGCGCGTTCTGTTCCTTTAGCTGGTTGGCCAGGTTGGACATCATGCCGCCCGGCACCTGGTTGACCTGCACCCGAGTATCGACGCCGGTAAATTCGCTTTCGAACTGGTGATACTTCTTGCGCACCTCATGGAAGTACATGCCGATTTCCTGCAGTAATTGCAGATCCAGACCGGTGTCGTAGGGCGTACCTTTAAGGGCGGCAACCATGGATTCGGTGCCCGGATGGCTGGTGCCCCAGGCCAGTGACGAAATGGCCGTGTCGATGTGGTCAGCACCGTTCTCGATGGCCTTGATCTGGCACATTGCGGCGAGGCCGGCGGTGTCATGCGAATGGATATACACCGGCAGCGACTGCTCGCTCTTCAGCGCCTTGACCAATTCACCTGTGGCGAAGGGGGTCAGCAGGCCGGCCATATCCTTGATCGCCAGCGAATCGCAGCCCATGGCCTCCATCTGCTTGGCCTGTGCAACAAACGCCTCGACGGTATGCACCGGCGAGGTGGTGTAGGCGATGGTGCCCTGGGCATGCTTGCCGGCGGCCTTGACCGCTTCGATGGAGGTGCGCAGGTTACGCACATCGTTCATGGCATCGAATATGCGGAACACATCGATGCCGTTAGCGGCGGCCTTGTTGACGAAGGCGCGCACCACGTCATCGCTGTAATGGCGATAGCCAAGCAGGTTCTGGCCGCGCAGGAGCATCTGCAGGCGCGTGTTGGGCAGCGCTTCGCGCAATTGGCGCAACCGCTCCCAGGGGTCCTCCTTGAGAAAGCGGATGCAGGCGTCGAAGGTCGCGCCACCCCAGACTTCAAGGGACCAGTATCCCACCTGATCCAGCTTGGGGCAGATAGGCAGCATGTCTTCGGTGCGCATGCGAGTCGCCAGCAGGGACTGGTGGGCGTCGCGCAGGACGGTATCGGTGATTGTGATGCGTTTGCTCATGGTTTTGTCTCCTCATGAGCTGGAAGCTCGAAGCTTGAAGCGGGGTCTCGACCTGCCGCTTCCGGCTTTCAGCTTTCAGCTGAATTTATAGTCCTGCATGCGCAGCAATGGCCGTGGCGATCACCAGGGCTATTTCCTCTGGCTTGCGCTTGGTCGAGTAACGTGTGAGTTCGGGATGGGTCTCGACGAAACTGGTGTCGAATACGCCCGTGCGGAACTCCGGGTTGCGCAGGATTTCCTGGTAGTACTGCGTCGTGGTCTTGACCCCATGCAGATGCATGTCATCCAGCGCGCGCAACCCACGGTCAAGTGCTTCTTCCCAGGTCAGCGCCCAAACGATCAGCTTCAGGCACATCGAGTCGTAATAGGGCGGGATGCTGTAACCGGTATAGATCGCCGTATCCACTCGCACGCCCGGCCCGCCCGGCGCGTAATAGCGGGTGATCTTGCCGAAGGAGGGCAGGAAGTCATTCTTCGGGTCTTCGGCGTTGATGCGGAACTGGATCGCAAAACCCTGATGTTTGATGTCTTCCTGCTTTACCGAAAGTGGCAAGCCTGAGGCGATGCGGATCTGTTCGCGGACGATATCGATGCCGGTGATCTGTTCGGTAATGGTGTGTTCGACCTGCACGCGGGTGTTCATTTCCATGAAATACACTTCGCCCTCGGCCAGCAGAAACTCCACCGTTCCGGCGTTTTCATAGCCCACCGCCTGCGCCGCGCGCACGGCCAGATCCCCGATATAGGCGCGCTGCTCCGGGGTCAGCTGCGGGCTGGGCGCAATCTCGATGAGCTTCTGGTTACGCCGCTGGATCGAACAGTCACGCTCGAACAGATGCACGGTATTGCCATGACTGTCGGCCAGGATCTGCGCCTCGATGTGCCTGGGGTTGACGATGCACTTTTCCAGGAACACATCCGCCGAACCAAATGCCTTGGTGGCCTCCGAGATGACCCGTGGCCAGGCCTGTTCCAGTTCCTGTTGGCTGTTGCAGCGACGAATCCCGCGTCCGCCGCCGCCGGATGTGGCCTTAAGCATGACCGGATAGCCGACACGCTCGGCCTCCGAGAGCGCCTGTTGCAAATCGCTGAGGTTACCTTCGGTGCCGGGCGTGACCGGAACGCCGGCCTTGATCATGCTGCGCCGGGCCTCGGTTTTGTCGCCCATGCGGCGAATCACTTCGGCGGAGGGGCCGATGAACCGGATGCCGCGTTCGGCGCAGATCTCTGCCAGCTCGGCGTTCTCGGAAAGAAATCCATACCCGGGGTGCAACGCATCACAGCCGGTTTCCACGGCCAGATTGACCAGTTGACGCGGGTTCAGATAGCCGGCCAGCGGGTCGCTGCCAACGTTATAGGCTTCGTCCGCGCGCTTGACGTGCAGCGCGTAGCGATCCGCCTCGGCATAGATGGCGACCGAGCGAATATTCAGCTCGGCGCAGGCGCGGACAATTCTGACGGCAATTTCACCGCGGTTGGCGATGAGTATTTTCTTGATCATGGCCGTTCCTCCTGAGAGTGGTCGGTAGGGTCCTCGCTGCCGTCACGGCCTTGACGGGTGAGCACCTGTAATCAAGCTACGCCTGCACGCGCTCAGAGAGAAACGAATAATATTTGCACTAGGTATTAGTAATTACTAATGTATTACGCTGAGTTCACAACCTTTAAGGAATAGCCATGCGCCGTTCGCTGTGGCGTATCACCTTGCGTCAGCTGCAGGTGTTCCGTGCGGTCTGCCATACGCGTTCGTATAGCCGCGCGGCCGATGAAATGGCATTGACACAGTCTGCGGTCAGCCAGCAGATCCGGCAGCTGGAGGAGCTGGTCGGAGCGCCGCTGTTTGAATATGTTGGCCGCAAGCTGTATCTCACCGAGGCGGCCGACCATTTGCTCGAGGCGAGCGAGGACGTGTTTCAGCGGCTCGATAACCTGGACATGAGTCTGTCTACGCTCAAGGGCAGCCTGCGCGGCGAATTGCGCATTGCGGTTGTCAGCAGCGTTCAGTACCTGACGCCGCATCTACTGGCCGCCTTTCTGAAGCGTTATCCGGACGTCAGCTTCCGTCTCGAAGTGACCCGCCGAACGCAGGTGATACAGCGCTTGCAGGATAACCGTGACGATGTGGTGCTGATGGCACTGGTGCCGGAGGATCGGGCGCTGGAGTTTTTCCCTTTCCTGAATAACCCGATTATCGCTGTGGCGCGGCCGGATCACCCGCTGGCGGGGCGCAAGGACCTGGCGCTCGCGGAGCTGGAACAGCATGTGTTGCTTCAGCGCGAGCCGGGCTCTGGCACGCAGAAAGCGGCGGACGATTTTCTCGATGAAAAGCGTGTGCATCCCCGTCGCGTATTGCAGCTGGGGTCCGGCGATTCAATTATTCAGGGCGCGCTGGCCGGACTGGGCGTTACGCTGGTCACCCAGCATGCCGCGGCGCCCTTTCTGCGTAGCGGTGAGCTGGTACAACTGGACTTCCTAGGGTTGCCACTCTATCGCAGCTGGTGCGCCGTGCATGCGCGGGGCAAGCGCCTGAGCCCCGTGGCGGAAGCCTTTCTGGGCTTCATGCGGGAAGAGCGTGCCTTGATCAGGCGTTTGGCGGAGCACTTCAGTGGGCCGGCCGGCGCTGGAAGCCAGCCCCCAGGCTGACAGTATCGAGGCGGCATGCTTGAATGACTCAAAGCCTGTCCAGTGACGGCTGAATACCCAATAATGACGCGCCTTGGCTGGAACGCTGTTCCGCCGCCGCTCTGCCGTCTTCCAACACACATAAAGGAAACACGATAATGGGTCTGGTCCTGATTCTGATCGCGCTGATTGTCTTTATTGTCCTGGCGACAACGCGACTCAAACTGCATCCCTTCCTGGCCCTGCTCGGTGCCGCGCTGCTGGCCGGCTTCGCCTACCAGTTGCCGACCCTGGAGATTGTCGGGCACATCACCCGAGGCTTCGGTGGCATTCTCGGTTACATCGGCATCGTCATTGTGTTTGGCACCATCATCGGGGTCATCCTCGAACGCAGTGGTGCAGCTATCACCATGGCGGAATCGGTGATTCGCCTGCTGGGTGAACGCTTTCCCACGCTGACGGTGTCGATCATCGGCTATCTGGTGTCGATTCCGGTGTTCTGCGACTCCGGCTACGTCATTCTCAATTCGCTGAAAAACGCCCTGGCGGCGCGGATGAAGGTGTCGGTGGTGGCGATGAGCGTGGCACTGGCGACCGGCCTGTATGCCACCCACACCTTTGTGCCGCCAACGCCCGGGCCTATTGCCGCAGCCGGTAATCTGGGGCTGGAATCCAGTCTGGGGCTGGTGATCCTGGTGGGTCTGGTCGTGTCTTTCGTTACCGCCATGGCCGGCATGCTGTGGGCCAACCGCTTCATCGGCAAGGACATCGAACTGGAAGATAATGGCGCACCGATCATGGACAGCAATGACTATCAGGCGATGCGCGACAGCTATGGTCAACTGCCGAGCCCGGCCAAGGCCTTCGCCCCCATCTTCGTGCCGATTGCGCTGATCTGTCTGGGCACGGTGGCCAACCTGCCTGCCCGCCCCGTGGGTGAAGGGGGGCTGTATACCCTGATCGTTTTCCTCGGCCAGCCGATTTTAGCTCTGGCGATTGGTCTGGCGCTGGCCTGCACGCTGCTCAAATCGGACAACAAGCGACAGGAGCTGCATGACCGGGTGGCGCAAGGCATCGTAGCTTCGGCACCCATTCTACTGATCACCGGCGCCGGTGGTGCCTTTGGTACCGTGCTCAGTGCCACGCCGCTGGGGGATTATCTGGGCCAGACGCTGTCCTCCCTGGGCATCGGTCTGTTCATGCCCTTCCTCGTTGCTGCCGGGTTGAAGACCGCCCAGGGGTCGAGCACGGTATCCCTGGTCACCACCTCGGCGCTGGTGGCGCCGCTGCTCGGGCAACTGGGTCTGGACAGCGAGATGGGCCGGGTACTCACGGTAATGGCAATCGGTGCCGGCGCCATGACGGTATCCCACGCCAATGACAGCTTCTTCTGGGTGGTCACCCAGTTCAGCCGCATGAAGGTGGCCACGGCTTATCAGGCGCAGACGGTCGCCACCCTGATCCAGGGTGTGGTGGGCATGTTCACGGTATGGCTGCTCAGCCTGGTGCTGCTGTGATGAAACTGGTGATCGCCCCCGACTCGTTCAAGGAAAGCCTCAGTGCCGACGATGTGGCCAGCGCCATTGCCCGGGGCTGGCAGACGGTCTATCCCGACGCGGATATCCGCCTGTGTCCGATGGCCGATGGCGGCGAAGGCACCGTGGATGCGGTGCTGGCCGCCAGCGGTGGCGAGCGGCGCGAGCTGAGGGTGTGCGGTCCGCTAGGCCAACCGGTGCAGGCCCATTGGGGCTGGCTGGAGGATGGCCAGGCGGTGATCGAAATGGCGGCCGCCAGTGGTCTGCACTGGATCGAGCCGGCCCAGCGTGATGCCCGTATCACCACCAGCTACGGCACCGGGGAATTGATACTGGCGGCGCTGGATGCCGGAGCCCGGCGTATCATTCTCGGTATCGGTGGCAGTGCCACCAATGACGGCGGAGCCGGGCTGCTGCAGGCGCTAGGTGTGCGGTTGCTGGATGCCGCTGGCGAGCCGCTGGCAACAGGCGGCGCAGCCCTGATCAATCTGCAGCGCATCGAGCTGGACGGCCTGGACCCGCGCCTGACGAGTGTGGAAATGCTGGTGGCCGCGGATGTGGACAATCCGCTGTGCGGCCCGCGTGGCGCTTCCCATGTATTCGGTCCGCAGAAGGGCGCCACGCCGGAGCAGGTGGAGCAACTGGATCGGGCGTTGGGGCATTTCGCCGACGTTATGGCGGTCACCCTGGGTGAAGATTATCGTGAGGTTCCGGGTGTGGGTGCAGCCGGTGGCCTGGGCTTTGCCGCCCGGGCGGTACTGGGTGCCAGCTTCCGGCCGGGTATTGAACTGGTGGCGGAGCTGTCCGGGTTGGCCGCGGCGATGCAGGGCGCCGACCTGGTCATCACCGGTGAAGGTCGGCTGGATGGTCAGAGCCTGCACGGCAAGACGCCGGTGGGCGTGGCACGCGTCGCCCAGGCCGCCGGGGTGCCGGTGATCGCACTGGTCGGTAGCCTGGGTGACGGTTATCAGCGGGTGTACGAGGCCGGTATCGAAGCGGCATTCAGTCTGGCGCCGGGACCGGTCAGCCTGGAGCAGGCCATGGCCGAAGCCGACAGCCAGCTGCAATCACGCGCCGCGGACATCGCCCGGCTCTGGCGCCTGGCTGCGCGCTCCGTCTGATGCGGCGGCATGTGTCCTTCTTTGTCGAGCCCTAGGACCAGTGGCTGGAATCGCGCAGCTGGCTGCCGAGCAGGTCATGAAAGTCGCAGACCTGCTTGTGCAGGACCTGGCTGTCACGGTACTCCTCGATGGCTCGCCGATAGGCCATGCGCTTCTTGTCCTGCTCGAGTCGCCGTTGGCGGCGCAGGCTGCTGGTACTGTCGGTTGCATTGTCTGGATGGAACGCCATGGTGCATCTCCGTGCAGTGAGTAGCTGACGGTTCTATCCTTGATGACATCCATGACGTATCCATGACAAGGGGCCCGCTGGCGACGAACGGCAAGGTTGAAATGCCTCGCAGGGCGGGCCGAAGATCAAGCCTCGCGCAAATGCCTTTCCATCTCCTCTTCACGCTCCTTCGCTTCGATGGACAGGGTGGCTGTCGGGCGTAGAAGCAGTCGTTTGAGGCCGATAGGCTCACCGGTTTCGGCACACCAGCCGTAGCTGCCGTCGGCAATCCGGTCGAGGGCCTGGTCAATCTTGTCGAGGAGCTTTTTTTCCCTTTCCAGCAGGCGCAGCTGCCATTGGCGCTGTTCTTCGGCACTGCCGCTGTCAGCAATGTCGCTGCCCGGTTCGTATTCGCGTAGAGCCTGAAACTCGGCGTCGATGCGCACCTGCAGATCAGCACGCTGTTCCAGCAGCAGCTTCTGAAAGAACGCCAGCTGGCCCTCATTCATGTAATCGTCTTCGGGCTGGGCTAGTAATTGTTCGGTTGTGAGTGCTGTTTCGCTCATGGTAGTTGGCCTTGTTCAGGTGGCTTGAGGCTCATATCTGAAATGAATTGCCGGCTTAAGTTCCACTCGCAGCAGCTCAGCGGCTGGCAGACCGCAGCGATGCCAGCCGCGACTGCCAGTCACCGCCATTCACGCGGGCACATTCTTCCTCCGTATCAAAGCGGACATGGGCTTCGACTGTGTCGAGTGCAACGTCGGCTTCTTTCAGAGCCTCCGCGCTAAGCTGATACATGCGTTTGCCCTGGCCGGTCTCGAGTGCCCGGGTAAGATTCTCGCGGGTATCGAACACCCAGATGATTTGTAGACTGCCGGGGAACGCATAACGCTCCGCTTCATGGGTCAGCCATGAGAAGCCGACAATTTCGGCCTTGGCGGTTTCACATGCTTGAGTCAAAGAAGAAACGAGCCGTCGCTCGATCTGTCCCTGTTCGCGCTGACTGTTGATCATATTCACCTCGGTGACTGTCCTGTCTGATCGATTTTAGACCGTGGCTTTATCCAAAGGTGCCGGCTTGAGAGGTTATAGCGGCGGGGGCTGGTTGGTCGATGCCGCATAACCCGGCGTAGCGCAGGCGCGCTACACCCCCAGGGTGTGCTGCGGGCTGGTTCTCTGGGGTTGGCGTGCGCCTCGGGCCGCGTTCGGACTCGGCGACGGGTTTGCGTGCTGCTTGCGAGCTTGGCGTAGCGCAGGCGCGCTACACCCCCAGGGTTGGCATTAGCTGCCGCACCGTAGATAGACGAACACGAGCCGGATCAGGACGCGACGCCGATTTCGCGCAGGTAGTCTTCATAGGTGCCGCTGAAGTCGGTCACGCCATCTGCGGACAACTCGATAATGCGGGTAGCCAGGCTGGAGACGAATTCCCGGTCGTGGCTGACAAAGATCAATGTGCCGGGATAGTTATCCAGCGCCAGGTTGAGTGCCTCGATGGATTCCATGTCCAGGTGGTTGGTCGGTTCGTCCATGACCATCACGTTGGCCTTTTTCAGGATCATCTTGCCGAACAGCATGCGGCCCTGCTCGCCGCCGGAGATGACCTTTACCGATTTGTCGATGTCGTCATTCGAAAACAGCATCCGGCCGAGCGTGCCGCGTACCAGCTGCTCGCCACCCTGGGTCCACTGTGACATCCATTCGAACAGGTTGCAGTCGTACTTGAAATCATCGCCGTGTTCCTGCGCGAAGTAGCCCACGTCAGCGCTCTCTGCCCACTTGACGGTGCCGGCCAGCGGCTGCATTTCGCCTACCATTGTGCGCAGCAGCGTGGTCTTGCCGATGCCGTTGGGCCCGATAATGGCGACCCGTTCCCCGGCTTCGATCTGCAGGCTGAGGTTCTTGAACAAGGGCACGCCATCAAACCCCTGGCTGACCTGGTCCAGAATGACCGCCTGACGGTGCAGCTTCTTGTGCTGCTCGAAGCGGATGAAAGGGCTGACGCGGCTGGATGGCTTGACCTCGTCCAGCTGGATCTTGTCGATCTGCTTGGCGCGGCTGGTGGCCTGCTTGGCTTTGGACGCGTTGGCAGAAAAGCGGCTGACGAAGGTCTGCAGCTCGGCGATCTGCGCCTTTTTCTTGGCATTGTCCGATAGCAGGCGTTCACGGGCCTGAGTCGAGGCGGTCATGTATTCATCATAGTTGCCCGGGAACAGGCGCAGCTCGCAGAAATCCAGATCAGCCATATGGGTACATACGCTGTTCAGGAAGTGGCGGTCGTGGGAAATGATGATCATGGTGCTGTTGCGTGAAGTCAGCACGCCTTCCAGCCAGCGAATGGTGTTGATATCCAGGTGGTTGGTCGGCTCGTCGAGCAGCAGGACTTCCGGATTGGAAAACAGCGCCTGTGCCAACAATACCCGCAGTTTCCAGCCGGGCGCGATCTCGCTCATCGGGCCGTTATGCTGATCGAGCGGGATGCCCAGGCCGAGCAGCAGTTCGCCGGCGCGGGACTCGGCGGTGTAGCCATCCATCTCGGCAAATTCGGTTTCCAGCTCAGCGACCTTCATGCCGTCCTCTTCGCTCATTTCCGCAAGCGAATAGATGCGGTCCCGCTCGGCATGCACTTTCCACAGTTCTTCATGGCCCATGATCACCGTGTTCAGTACGCTGAAGTCTTCATAGGCGAACTGATCCTGGCGCAGTTTGCCCAGGCGCACATTGGGCTCGAGCATAACCTGGCCGCCAGATGGGTCCAGCTCCCCGCCGAGAATCTTCATGAACGTCGACTTGCCACTGCCGTTGGCGCCGATCAGACCGTAGCGATTGCCGCCGGTGAATTTGACAGAAACGTTCTCGAAAAGGGGTTTTGCCCCGAATTGCATGGTGATATTCGCGGTTGAAATCAAGATGAAGCCCTGCGGGAAAAGAGAGGAGTCGGTGCCGGCCGGCGTACAGAAGGGAGCACCGGAAAAGCGGACCGCGTATTGTACGGGCTAAACCCGATGAGTAACAGGCCGGGCCGATGAGCGCGCATGGCGGCTCGACTCGGGCAGGGGTCAGAGCACTATGCCGATGCCGCCGCACCCGAGAACGACCAGCCATGACGGTAGTTTGCAGCCGGTCAACGCGGTCAACGCAAGCAGTGCCAGGGCAAAATCCGCCGGGCTGTGGATAGCGCTGGTCCATACCGGATCGTACAGCGCCGCCAGCAACAGGCCAACCACCGCCGCGTTTATGCCCATCAGCGCAGCCTGCGCGCGCGGCTGGGTGCGCAGGGCTTCCCAGAACGGCAGTGCGCCAGCGATCAACAAAAACGATGGCAGAAATATCGCAAGCAGGGCAATTACGCCGCCAGGCCAGCCGCTGGGCGCATGGTTCATTGCAGCGCCGAGAAAGCCCGCGAATGTGAATAGCGGTCCGGGAACGGCCTGCGCAGCGCCATAGCCGGCAAGAAAGGTTTCGCCATCAACCCAGCCGGTCGGCACGACCTCCGCTTGCAGCAGGGGCAGCACGACATGGCCACCGCCAAAGACCAGGGATCCGCTGCGGTAGAAGGCATCGATGAGCGCCAGGCTTTGCGACGGAATCGCCCCGGCAAGCACAGGCAACCCGAGCAAAAGCAGCCCGAAAAGCGAAAGCCAGAGGGTGCCTGCGCCTCGACTCAACATGACCGGCAAGGTCTCATGCTTTGTATTCACCGCCGGCTTGAACAACAGCGTACCAATGATTGCTGCCAGTACGATCACCGCTATCTGGCTGAGCGGACTGTTTGCCAGCAATACTATGCAGGTCGCCACCGCCATCATGCCGACCCGCTGCCTATCCGGGCACAGATTGCGCCCCATGCCCCAGACCGCCTGAGCCACCACCGCCACGGCAGCAATCTTCAGTCCGTCCAGCATGCCGCCAGGCACAGCCTCGCCCCACTCACTTAGCCCCAGCGCAAAGGCGATCAGTAACAGCGCCGAGGGCAATGTGAAGCCGCACCAGGCAGCGAACATGCCCGGGTAACCGCCACGCATCAACCCCAGCGCCATGCCCACCTGGCTGCTGGCCGGGCCCGGAAGGAACTGACACAGGGCAACCACGTCAGCGTAGCTTTTTTCGCTGAGCCAGCGACGCCGGATGACGAACGCTTCGCGGAAATAACCGAGATGCGCCACCGGCCCGCCGAAAGAGGTCAGCCCCAGACGCAAAAATATTACGAAAATCTGCCAACTCCGTTCCGGTCGCTGGCGGGTTTCTCCAAGCATGCGTAGCCCCACAATGGTTAGTCGTGTGCCGCGTCCCGGCATCCCATCGCTCGCTCCCCGGCACCTGCGCTTTTGGATAAGCGCGGGTATCCGGATCGTGCAGCGGCTTGACCATGCGGTTGATGTAAACCCGCATACGCCTGTTTTTCAATTAACTGTTCGCAACCACGCCGTTATGAGTGGTGGCAAACCGGGCCAGCGCCTGCTCCATGATGTGCGCCTGTTCGGTTATCGACTCGCTGGCTACGGCGTTTTGCGTAACCTGTACAGCGCTTTGGCCCAGCAGTTGGCTGAAGCTGCCGATGCGTTCATTGATACCTGCGACAGCGACGGTCTGTTGCTCGATAGCAGTCGCGATTTCGCTGGTTTTTCCGCCCAGCTCATGCATTCCATCGGTGATGGCACGAAATGCCTTGAGAATGCCGCCGGCATGGGTCACTGCGGTTTCGCTTTCCGTCAGACTCTGGTTCATCATCGTTGCGGCCTGCCGGGCGGTGCGTTGTAAATCGCTGACCTGGCCGGCGATTTCCGCTGCGGACTGTTGCGAGCGGCGGGCCAGGTTGCGGACCTCGTCGGCGACGACCGCGAAGCCACGGCCATTCTCGCCAGCCCGAGCCGCCTCGATGGAGGCATTCAGTGCAAGCAGGTTGGTCTGCTCGGCAATCGCGCCGAGTATGTCGAGGATGTTGGTGATTTGCGCGCTGTCCTGCTCAAGCTGCTGCACCGCAGCCGACGTATCGCGAGCGGTGTTGGCTAGAACGTGCAGCGAGGCGATATTGGTCTCGACCAGACGAGCACCTTCCTCGACCTGCTGTTGCGCCAAGGCTGCGATACGTTCGCCGTGGCTGCAGTTACGGCTGACGTCCTGCATCGAGTATTCCATTTCGTCGATTGCCCCGGCGAATTGCGTAACGTGCGTTTGTTGCTGGTTCAATGAGCTGGCCGCCTCGCGACTGTTGATCGATAGCTGAGCAGAGGCGCTGGCGACCAACTCGCTGCTATGGCGGATCTGCTGGTTGAGCTGCTGAAAGCCTTCAAGCATTTCATTGAATACGTGCCCGGCCTGATTGATCTCATCGTTCCCGGTTTGCCTGAAGCGAGCGGACATATCCTTGGTGTCACGTACGTGTTGCAGCGTGTGGGTGAGCGCTTCGATGGGGCGCATGATGGCGCGCATCAAGGTCCAGGCCACTGCCAGGAAGGCGAGAACAATCGCTGCGGTCAGACCCAGCTCCAGGGTGCGAAAATGCACTGCACGCTGTTGCATAACCTGCTGGTTGGTCTGTAGCAAGCGATCGACTTCTGTGCGGAACAGGTCCAGGGACGCGTTCAATGCGACCCGGACACCCTTGGAATCATCAATCCCGAGTTGTTCGGTAACCAGCACCAGGTTCATGAAATGGTTTTTATATTGGTCAAACAGACCTTGCAGCAGGGGCAGGTTGGCCGGATCGTCAGCCCTGAAGTCGCGTGTCAGGTAACGCTTGATCTGCTTGTGCGTTTTCAGGAAGCGAGAAGACTGCGCGAGATCGCCATCGAGACGGAACCGTAACAGCGGGGCTGCCAACAGCTCGCTCTTGCTGATCAGCTCCGCGTCAAACTCCTGCTCGGTGACAACGGCGATCTGGCCAGAGACGTGGTCCAGCTCGCCAAGCAGGCCATCCCCCGGCTCGAAACCGATCCGCTCCCAATAACTCCGCATATGTTCGAAATGCGCACCGATCTCCGTCTGATACTGGATCAGACGGCCTATTTCCGCCTCGGCTTCAATCAGCCCCACGTCCTCCTGCAGAGCCTGCAGAACTGGCCAACCGGCATCCAGTTCAAGCAGCGATTGCTCGATCCGCTCGCCCAGGGCGGTGGATGGATCCCTGGCGAAAGCCGCGAGATCGGCTTCCAGACTGGCCATGTTGAACGCTGTTTTGCTGAGGTGCTGTTCGAGGCGCTGGAACCCGCGCTCGAGATGTTTGATATACAGCCCGCAAGCGTATAACAAGCAAATGCCAGCCAGCCCGAGGCATACCAGCATTATCGTTTTTCGCCTGATCGTCATCCTGTCCCCTGACCGCTGATTGAGATGCAGTCGGGATGGCGGCATTATGCCGCCATCCCCAGCCGGGGCAGTCTAGGAAGGCGTTATGACAGAGTGATGACCGACGGAGCGATCCGGTGTCAGGTGAGGTTGACCGACCCCATGGTTTGCCGGGAAAAATGGTAATCGCACAGATCAACCAGGGTCAGTTGATCCGGTGGCTCCCATCCGGCAATGCTGCTACCGGGGGTATAGCTATCAACGGTAACGCCAAGGTTTGCGATTGGCGCATCCACAGCTTCGGTGGACGGGTAGAACGGACCGCTTTCAAGCAAGCCTCTGAACACGACGCTGGCTTTGTTGAAGTCGCCGCGGCTGAGAAGTTTCAGTGCGATCTTGCATTGGTGAAGAACCGATATCACCACCCGGCGGGGGCGGTAGTATTTGCGCGCCACGAAGACTTCGTTGCGCACGTAATGGCGATGGTATTTAACCCGGTTGGGATTACGCTCGGCCATGATATCGATCGCCCCGTTTTCCTGGCGCAGATGTACCACCTTACTGCTTCCCACGACAAATCCAGGGGCATGTTCAGTGATGCGCAAGGTGTATTCGGTATCCTCGCCCCAGATGAACATCGAGGCGATCGGCAGCCCGTAAGTGGCCAGCGTACGCCGCGGAACCAGGATGGAGACGAAGGTGGCTCGGCGCACGGGTGCGATGCCGTGCTCAAGCGTCAGGGGCCAGTTTTCATAGGCGATACGGTTGGGGCGCTGGTCAATGCTCGGGGCGTTGGTTACCAGGCCGTGCTCGGTATAGGCGGTGGACAGCAGGAAGGCGGGTTCAATTGCCTTTTCGGCAAGTAACCTGTCGGCCTTGAGCAGCTGCTCCAGGGCATCTTCAGCGGGAATGACGTCATCATCCATCATCCACACCTGATCGGTGCCGCTCTGATATGCAAGGCGAAACCCTGCATTGAAACCTCCCGAGGCGCCAATGTTCTCGGAGAGACGGTGTATCGTCACATTGGGCAGGGACAGCTGACGAAGCATTTGCTCTGTGCCATCAGTGCTCGCATTATCGACGACTATAATCTCGTCACAGGGCCGGGACTGGCGACTGACCGCATCAAGGCACTGGCTCAGGAGGTCTTTCCGGTTGTACGTCAGAATTACCGCGGTGACCTTCATTTTCTTACCTCCCTATGAGTGCTGCGTGCAGAACGTGACGTCCTATCCTGGTGGCCACTTACCACCGACTGCCGATCTAGAATACCCACCGTTGTTGGCGGGCCGGAGTCTGTACCAATGGGTTGTCGGTCATGCGCAATGCAGGTGTAGCTGCTTCAACAGGCGCTTGAGACTGCCATTCAAAGCCGCTGACATTGGTGCCATGGTAGCTTGGGACCGCTGCTTCGGCCTGGTCGATATTGTTCTGAAAAATGAGCATCAACGCGGCTCCAAGCACGAGAGCAATTGCTGGTGAGACAAGCGAAGCCGGGCGATATTCCATTTTCGAAACTCCTTTGGTCGGATTTGTTAGTTTTATGCGCCCATAACTTTTGCAAGCCTCGTACCAAGTAGTGGTAAGTCATTTTGTGCTTATTTATCAATAAGATAGAAGAAGCGCCAGGTGTTAGGAGTATTGCATTTTGCACGATGGCCAGCGAATGGCCGTGCATTTGGCATGATTTGACTAGCGCGTCTGTGAGCTGTCGCACACTTGAGACGATTTATATGAAGACGAGAATTGAGATTCAGACATTGGAGAGGTGAGAGCGGCGGGAAGGCTTAGCGTTGAAGCGTGGAAAAACGGAGGCCGTGGCCTCCGTTTATGGTTGTGTTAGCTACGGCCGCCACCATGGCTATTCTGGCCGCCTTTCTTGCCGGCTTCTGAAGCCTTTTCGCGATCGTTTGCAAAGTTGCCACCGCTGTTGTGGCCGCCTTTTTTCCCTGCTTCCGACGCTTTCTCTCGATCGTTTGCAAAGTTGCCTGGGTTCTTATTGGTAGTCATGTGTCAATCTCCTCACTTGGTGTCAGGGACATACACGAACGACCGGATATCGATCGCTCTTGCAGAATTCGACCCTCGCGTTGTTTGAAGTTCCTGTTTTTGAAAGCAAAGCTAATTCCAATTCGTCGTTAAAATTCTTCTTGAAATAGCTGAATGGGAGTAGATACAAGCAGTGGCATGATCGAACGTCTGGTCAGATCCATCGGTGATGAGCGCAGCATGCGGCTGCAGCGCGATGTAACCGAGCGACAGCTGGCCGCTCACGCCGCTGAGCACATGGCCGTTACCGACCTGCTCACCGGTGTCGGCAACCGTCGCGGCCTGATGAAGCGGCTCGATCAGTCGATGCGGATCGTCGAAAGCGATCCGGGCTATAGTTGTGGTCTGGTCATGCTCGACCTCGACAGGTTCAAGCAGGCCAACGATACCTACGGCCACGCAGTTGGGGATAAGGTCCTGCAGCACGTTGCGTCGCTGCTGACCGAGCTGGGCCGTCAGTCAGATTATGTCGCCCGGCTCGGCGGCGACGAGTTCGTGGTGCTTCTGGAGGGCACGGCGCGGCGGGAAGATATCGAGCGGGTTCTTGATCGATTCCTGCAGCGAGTCAATGAACCTATCAGAATCGAATCCGGGGTCGAGGTCAGCATTGGCGCCAGCCTCGGCGTGGCCATTCTGAACCGACATGCACAATCCGCTGAGGACCTGCTGCAGCGCGCCGATAGCGCGATGTATCAGGCAAAACACTCCGGTCGCAACTGTTACCGCTTTCACAACGGCTGAAATGCCGTCGCGTGGACCAGGCAGAAAACGCTCAGCCGGGCGCGTGTGCCCTAAAAACGCCTGGTCTGCTGAATGGTTGTGAACTTTCCAGAGGGCTTCCTTTCGTAGTTGGTGAGGGCGGTATAACGCTCGGAAAACAACCGAGGCGGTACCGTATCCCTTTGATATTTAAGTGATGTTGCACTTGTCTAGAGGAGAGTTGTATGTCCAGTAAAGACAACATGAGCACAAGCCAGGCCGGTCAGAAGGGCGGTCAGAAAACCTCGCAAACCCACGACAAGGAATTCTATCAGGACATCGGTAGCAAGGGCGGCCAGAACAGCGGCGGCAACTTTGCCAACGACCCTGAGCGCGCCTCTGAGGCTGGCAGCAAAGGCGGCCAGAACAGCGGAGGTAACTTCGCCAACGACCCGGAACGGGCGTCGGAAGCGGGCAGCAAAGGCGGTCAGAACAGTGGCGGCAACTTCGCCAATGACCGCGAAAAAGCATCCGAAGCCGGACGCAAAGGCGGCCAGAACAGCCATAGCGGCGGCCGCAATAGCTGATGCAGCTGGGCGGGAGCACAGGCTCCCGCTTTTTTTGGTTGGGGATGTAGGTATTAATTTTTATGCCTCAACCGAAGCAACAGCCCCAGGTGCGGACTAGGCTAGGGATAACTTCCGTCGCAGACCGAGCCTGAATCAAGCATCACGATGGAGATCACCAGACCCGAGGATCGCCATGACGTCATATGTCGTTCATTTCACCGGCCCGATCAACTCATCGACTACCGGACAGCTCATCAGGAAATGCTCGGACGCGGTCAATAGCGAAGCATCCGAGCTGATCGTCAAAATTGCCACAATGGGTGGTGAGTGCAGCTACGGATTTTCGCTGTACAACTTTTTGATGTCTTTGCCCATTCCAGTGCATACCCATAATCTGGGGACGGTCGAATCCATGGGCAACATTATTTATCTCGCGGGCGAGCGTCGCACTGCCTGTAAACACAGCAAGTTCCTGTTTCATCCTTTTCACTGGACCTTGCATGGTTCGGTCGATCATTCGCGCATGTCGGAATATGCCATGAGCCTGGATTACGACCTTCAGATGTATGCGGATATCGTCCGCGAACGGACCGAGGATGTCGGCGACTCGCTGGATACCCTCAGTTATCTGACCGCAGCACCGCGTATCCTCAATCCGAGCGAGGCGATAGCGACCGGACTGGTCCATGAGGTCGACGAGCTGACAGCGCCGCGGGGCGCGACGATCTGTTGTATCCACGCCTGATTGAGTCGCTTCGAGCCACAGCAAGCCAGGGGTCCGGCTGAATGAGCCATGGCCGGCAACCAGGAGCGGACTCTCGGGGCATGACCATTCGATCCGGATGTCGCAGACTCCCAGCTGATCGGCAGAACATTTATCCAGACCCGGAGTCGCAGAATATATAGCCGTCAATCAGCGCGGCCGAGTACTGCCATGGCAAGGAGCGCCCACGATCGGAGACACCCCATGATCCAGTCCAGGCGTATCACCAGGTTCGGTTTACCCATCGCGCTCATTTTTGGGTTGTTGACTGTTTCTGGCTGTAGTGACTCAAACTCCAGCCCGGCAACGGCTTCGCAGGGTGATGGCCATGGCGGGGCGCAGGTTCAGGTCGAGCATCCGAGCGAACATCTGCGGGTGACGGAATTTCCGGGCGGTCTGGTCGCGGCGGATCTCTCCAGGTGGCGCGAACAGGTCCCCGATGTGAAAGACATCGAGATACCCGCCTCGGCTGACGGCGCTTCGCAGAAGGCGCTGTTTTATGACTCCGGTTCGGATCAGGAGAAACCGCTGCTGCTGGTGCTGCATAGCTGGAGCACAGACTATCTGCAGAATATCGATATCCCCATCGCGCAATTTGCGGTCGCCAACGATTGGGTGTTCATGCATCCGGACTTCCGCGGTCAGAATGACGGCCGGCCCGAGTCCACCGCCTCTGACCTGGTGATGTCCGACATGCAGGATGCCCTCGATTATGCGCGCGAGAACGCCAATATCGATCCGCAGCGGATCTACCTGCTGGGTTATTCAGGCGGGGCTATGAATGCCATGCATCTGGCCAGCCGTCATCCGGACGTGTTTGCCGGGGTGTCGTTATGGGTGCCGGTATATGACCTGATTGCCTGGTATCAGTGGAACGACTCGCAGGGTGCGAAATACGCCGGCGAAATTGCCGGCGCCTGCGGTGGCGCGCCGGAGCAAGGCACCGATGCCTATGCCGAGTGCCTGGAACGCAGCCCGCGGTCGCGATTACAGGACGTACGCGGTGAATTCCCGGTTCATATCGCGCATGGCCTGGGCGATGAGACCGTTCCGCCGGAGCAGGCATTGCGCGCCTTCAACGATCTGGCCAAGGAGGACGACAGGATCGCACCCGACCTGATCGAACAGCTGAACGCCGAGCGCAGCATCCCCGAGGCGCTGAGCGAGCGTTCGATTCATCAGGACGGCGACTATCCCCGGTTCGAAGAAGCAAACGCGAACGTGGTGTTACATCTTCAGTCGGGCCCGGCCGAACTGGTGATCTTTGAGGGGGAGCACGACATGCTCTATCGTCCGGGTCTCGATTGGCTGGCGCGCCAGCACAAGTGATAAGGCCAGCTTCCATGCGCAGTTTTTTCAATCCGATCCGTACTGCCTTGCTGGTGCTCAGCCTGATGACAGTGGGCATTCTGACAATCACCTGGCCAACCGACGCCGCTGCCCAGCAGGACTGGTCGACGGTGGTGGGGCCGGTGGAGGGTGAGCCCCGTATCATCGGGCATCACGGCGGTGCCTGCCTGATCGGCGCGCAGCAGCTGCCCGAGCAAGGCACGGGCTATCAGGCGGTCGATCTCGAGCGGCGTCGCCATTATGGACACCCCTCGCTGGTTGATTACATTCAGGCGCTCGGCCAGCGGGTGGATGAGGAAGGCTTCGGCCCGATACTGGTGGGCGATATGGCGCAGCCGCGAGGTGGTCCCATGTCCTATGGGCATGTCAGTCATCAAAGCGGCCTGGATGTGGATATCTGGTTCCGGCTTGATTTGCCGGCGCTGGAACCTGGTCGCCGAGAGAAGCTGGAACAGCCCATCCTGGTCGATCCGGAGACCGGCAGAATGGATCCTGAGCGCTGGACCGACAGGCACGCCGAGCTGATTCACCTTGCCGCGCTTGATGACCGTGTGGCGCGCATCTTTGTCGATGCCGCCGTCAAGCGGGATCTGTGTGAGCGCAACTGGGAAGACCGGAGCTGGCTGCGCAGGATCCGGCCATGGCCCGCGCATGACGAGCATCTGCATGTCCGTCTGCGTTGCCCTGCGGGTTCGCCGGAATGCGTCGATCAGCCTGCACCGCCCCCAGGAGAAGGCTGCGATAACATCCAGCCAACCCCCCGACTGGCGCGCGAATCCAGTCCGCGCCGCACTGTACCGGCAGCCTGTGAGGCCGTACTTGAGCAATAGCACGGTTCCAGAACGAGACAAGATGCTGCGTGGCGAACTCTATGATCCGCTGTCGCCGGAGCTGGTAGCCGCGCGGAACCGGGCGCGGCTGCTCACCAGAGCATTCAACCATACCAGTGATAGCGAGCAGGCCGAGCGTGACCGGCTGCTCCGTGAGCTGGTGCCTGACTGCGGTAGCGATGTGACGATTGAGCCGCCCTTTTTATGTGATTACGGCGATAACATCACGCTCGGGGACAGGGTCTTCTTCAATTTCAACTGTGTGATTCTGGATGTGGCGCGCGTCGTTATTGGCTCGAACGTGCTGTTTGGGCCGGGCGTGCAGGTGTATGCCGCAACTCACCCGATGAGCGCAGCACAGCGGCGCACCGGACTTGAGTCAGGCAAACCAGTCACCATTGGCGATGACGTCTGGGTTGGCGGCGGCGCTGTTGTCTGTCCGGGCGTAACTGTCGGTGCCGGTACCGTAATCGGCGCGGGCAGCGTGGTGACCCGCGACATACCGGCTGAGGTGTTTGCCGCGGGCAATCCATGCCGGGTGATCAAGGCCATTGCGGATTGAGCTGTTTAAATGGGCCTATCCAGACGTCGCTGCGAGCGTCTACGCGTCGCCAGGAAAACCGCCATAATCACACCACCGACCACCAGGAAGAACAGTATATTGAATATAGGCAGGGGCTCGTCCCGGGTGGTGGTGGCCTCGATGTCAGTGATGTTCGGAAATGTCGAGAACATCTGTAGCCGCCAGCCGTAATAGCGAATCAGCGCCAGCTGATTGCTGTTCCGCGAAAAATCCTGAGCGCGGGCTTGCACATCGGCGGAGTCGAACTTGAAATACCAGGGGAAGCCCCAGCCGGTATCTTCGTTACGGTACACCCGCACCTTGTTGCTGTCGGGATCCGCGGTATTGATGAAGTACATGTCGCGGGTAGGCCCTTCAGCCGGATTCTCGGCATTGACCACGCCGTCATCATCGACCCGTTTGACCTCAACGCCGGTGACATGCACAACGTCATGTTTTGGCAGTATGTAATGCAGGCCCAGCGCCGCGCTGATAACAAGGGCCACGATGACGACTGTGCCCAACCGCTTGATCCATCTCATCCGTCTACTCCGATCAATGCTTCTGAATATTCACGAGTGTAGAGGATAGGCGCAGGGTGAAGGCTAAAGGTTCCACGAAGTTGGCCATTTAGCCTGATTAGCGGCCAGGTCAGCGCATCAACAGCAGAATAATGACCACGAGTAAAACGGCAGAAATCCACTGCCAGACCAGCACAGGATTGCGTTTGATCAAAGGTGGGCGGGCGCGATTGGCCAGCTCGCGGCTGGGACGGCGCAGCTCGAAGGCGAACTCCGATAGCTCTGTGTAACGCTTGTTGGGGCTAGGCTGCAGCGCTTTTCTCAGTACCTCGTCGAGCCAGGCGGGAATCTCGCGGTTGTCGTCCAGCACTGACTGGTATTTCAGCTTGTTCTGCGCGGCGCGCGTACGACACTTGGCCACTTCCGCACCATAGGGCAGTTTGCCAGTGAGCATCTGATAGGTAATCACGGCCAGCGAAAACATATCTGAAAGCGGCGTGCCGCTCTCGCCCAGGAAGTATTCGGGAGCGGTGTACTGGGCTGTTCCGAGAATGTCGTTGTGTTGCACCGCTGCGGTGATCTCTGCCAGACCGGCCACCTTGGCGGAGCCAAAGTCGATGATCTTCACTGTGCCGCTGCTGTCGATCATGATGTTTTCGGGGCGCAGATCCTGATGCAGCATCTCCGCTCGATGAAAGGCCTGCAGCCCTTTGGCGATCTGCTCGACAATGCCGCGAACGGTTTCGACATCCGGCGTCGGGTTGTCGAGCATCCATTGGGCCAACGTCTGCCCTTCGATGTATTCGGTAAGGGTATACAGATAATTGCGCGGCCGATTGATCGGACAGGGCTTGAGTACGTGGTTGCTGCGGATGCGGCGGGCAATCCACTCTTCCGTCAGAAAGCGTTCCAGATAGGCTGAATCGTCCCGTAGATCAGTAGACGGGGTTTTCAGAACGATAAACCCGGGTTCCTGTTCGTCCTCGGCCAGATATACATGGCTGCGACTGCTGGCATGCACTTCACGGATAATCCGGTAGCCATCAAACACCTCCCCCGGCTGCAGGATGGGCGGTGGCGGCAGTTCGGTCAGTCGTTGATGCAACTCATCGGCGGCCTGATCCGGCAACTCTTCGATACGTATGATCTGCGCCGTGAGATTGTCGTCGCTGCCTTGCTCAAGCGCTTCTTCAACCATGCGCTGGGCGGCCAGGTCCAGATCCAGGGGGTTCGCCGCGATGGCAGCGAGCATGAAGCGACTGCTGGCATGCTCGTACACACCATCGGTGAGCAGCATGAAGGTGTCGCCAACTTCAACTTGCAGGGTGCGGTAGTCGATATCCAGCCAGGCATCAATGCCCAGAGCGCGGCTCAGGTAACTCTTGTCCGCGGATACCCGCATCCGGTGATCTTCAGTGAGCTGTTCCAGCGCGTTGCCCTGTACACGGTAAATGCGGGCATCGCCGACGTGGAAGAGGTGTGCCGTGCGCGATTTCACTACCATGGCGCTGAAGGTGCACACATATCCGCGGTCGAGATCGTAGCGGTATTGGCTCTGCCGGGTCTGGGCGTACAGCCAGGAGTTGGTGGCAGCCAGAACGCGCTGCACGGATTTTTTCACTGACCAGGTTTCGGCGGTGCAGTAGTAGTCTTCGAGAAAACTCGCGACCGCTGACTGGCTGGCAATATGGCTGACATCGCTGCTGCTGATGCCGTCTGCCAGCGCAATGGCGATGCCCTTGGAGCTGAGCAGCGGCTCGCAGGGTATGCACAGCCCGTGAAAATCCTGATTGGTCTGCTTGCGGCCCTTGTCGGAGTACTGGCCGACGGCAATGCGCAAATGACCAGGCCCGGGGGCCTGATCACGGCCCAGCCGCAGACACGACTGGGTTACTCCCACTTTAGAGCGCCTTGGCTGCGTAGTTAGGGCGCTTGGGCGCGGTTCTAACGTGGGTGGTGTAGAGCGTCAGGCCGGTCAGTGACAGACCGCCGATCAGGTTGCCGAGCACCACCGGTAGTTCATTCCAGATCAGGTAGTCCAGTAGCGAGAAATCGCCGCCCATGATCAGGCCCGAGGGGAACAGGAACATGTTGACCACCGAGTGCTCGAAGCCCATCGCGAAGAACAGCATGACAGGCATCCACATGGCGATGACTTTGCCGCTTACTGTGGTCGAGATCATCGCGCCAACCACGCCCAACGAGACCATCCAGTTACAGAGCACTCCGCCGATGAATACGGTAAGCATCCCCGCCGCGCCGTACTGCTTGTAGCCTACGGTACGGTTCTCGCCGATGTTGGCAATCACTTGTCCGACTTCACCGGGTTCGATGGAAAAGCCATAGGTGAAGGTGATCGCCATCAGCACCGCGACAGTCAGGGCGCCGCAGAAGTTGCCGACGAACACAAAACCCCAGTGTTTCAGTACGCCGCCTATCGTTACGCCCGGACGCCGATCAATCAACGCCAGGGGTGTAAGGACAAACACGCCGGTAAGCAGGTCGAAGCCCAGCAGGTACAACATGCAGAAGCCGACCGGAAAAAGGATCGCACCGACAATCGGGACGCCGGTCTGTACTGAGATGGTCACGGCAAATACTGCCGCCAGAGCGAGAATGGCGCCGGCCATGAAGGCTCTGATCAGCACATCGCGGGTGGCCATGAAGATTTTTGATTCACCTGCATCGACCATTTTGGTGACGAATTCAGCGGGTACCAGATAAGACATAACAATTTACTCAGATATGTAAGAGGAGGTGTCGCGGAGGCATCAGGCCTCCGCGATTTCCACCAGATCACCGTTAAGACGCACAGGCCACGCCCGCAGGCGCTGTTCGGGATACTCCAGACAGCTGCCGTCCTTCAGGCGAAAGTGCTGCTTGTATAAAGGCGAGGCAATTACCAGCTCGCCCTTGAGGTTGCCGACGATGCCGCGGCCAATGACATTGGCGCCGGATTTCGGGTCGCGGTTTTCCAGTGCGAATATCTGTTCGCCCTGTTCCGTGCTTGGCAGGTGGAACAGCGCAACCTGCGCTTCGTCAAGCCAGGCCACCACGCCTGAGTTGGCGACCAGGTCGCGGCGTTCGCAAAGGGGGCGCCAGCTGATGGCGCGGGCGGTGTTATCAATATTCAGTTGGGTCATGACAGAGCCTCCTGGGTGACGGGAATCAGGTGCAGTTCGGATGCGCGGGCAGGGCGAGGCTGGCCGCGCTCCTTGACGAAATGAATGTCCGGATCGCCACGCTGGTCGTTGACGAAGGTGCGGAAGCGCTTGAGTTTCTCCGGATCCGCGATCGCGTTGGCCCATTCGCATTCGTAGCGATCAACGACCAGTTGCATCTGCGCCTCGAGTTCGTCGGCCAGACCCAGGCTGTCGTCGATGATGACTTCCTTGAGATAGTCGAGGCCGCCTTCAAGACTCTCGCGCCATACCGAGGTGCGCTGCAGCTTGTCGGCGGTGCGCACGTAGAACATCAGGAAGCGGTCGATGTAGCGGATCAGTGTCGCGTCATCAAGATCGGTGGCGAACAGCTCCGCATGACGCGGACGCATGCCACCGTTGCCGGAGACGTACAGGTTCCAGCCGTTTTCAGTGGCGATCACGCCGATGTCCTTGCTCTGGGCTTCTGCGCATTCGCGGGTACAGCCGGAGACGCCGAACTTGATCTTGTGCGGCGCACGCAGGCCCTTGTAGCGATCCTCAAGGCGGATCGCCATGCCGACGCTGTCCTGCACGCCGTAGCGGCACCAGGTGCTGCCGACGCAGGATTTGACCGTGCGCAGCGACTTGCCATAGGCATGACCGGTTTCGAAGCCGGCCTCAATCAACTCGCCCCAGATATCCGGCAGCTGATGAAGTTGCGCGCCGAACAGGTCGATACGCTGGCCGCCGGTGATCTTGGTATAGAGATCGTATTTCTTCGCCACAGCGCCGAGGGTAATCAGCTTTTCCGGGGTGATTTCGCCACCGGCGATGCGCGGCACGATGGAGTAGGTGCCGTTTTTCTGCATGTTGGCCATGAAGGTGTCGTTGGTGTCCTGCAAGGGCACCAGCGTCGGATCGGTGATGGGCTGGTTCCAGCAGGAGGCGAGAATCGAGCCCACCGCCGGTTTGCAGATATCGCAGCCGATATGACCGCGACCGTGTTTGGCCAGCAGCTCGTCAAAGCGGGTAATGCTATTCACCCGGACAATGTCATACAGCTCCTGACGGGTGTGAGCGAAGTGCTCGCAGAGGCTCTTGTCCACCTCGACCCCGCGGGCGCTCAGCTCGTGCTCGAACACCTGCTTGACCAGCGCCGCGCAGCCACCACAACCGGTCCCGGCCTTGGTCTGTGCCTTGAGCTCGCCGAGATCGGTACAGCCGGCATCGACTGCGCAGCACACCGCGCCCTTGCTGACGTTGTGACAGGAGCAGAGCGTGGCGGTATCGGGCAGTGCATCGGCGCCCAGCGTCGGTGCGCCCTCAGACAGCGGCAGAATCAGGCTGGACGGGTCCGCCGGTAGCTTGATGCCGTTCTGCGCGTACTGCAGCAGGGTGTCGTAGTAACTGTTGTCGCCAACCAGAACCGCGCCGATAACGGTGCTGTTGTCGGCGGATACGACAAGCCGGCGATAGCTGTTGTTGGCTTCATCGATATAGCGATAGCTTTTCGCACCCGGTGTGGCGGCGTGCGCATCACCGATTGACCCCACGTCAACGCCGAGCAGTTTGAGCTTGGTCGACATGTCGGCGCCGGAGAAGGCTTCGTGCTGCTCGCCAACCAGCTGTGACGCCAGGTTGCGCGCCATGCTGTAGCCGGGGGCTACCAGGCCAAAGCAGCTGCCATTCCAGGAGGCGCACTCACCGATGGCGTAGATGGTCGGGTCGCTGCTGCGGAAATCGTCATCGATGATTACCCCGCCACGCTCGCCCACTTCCAGGCTTGCGCTGCGCGCCAGCGCATCCTGTGGGCGGATGCCGGCGGAGAAGACGATCAGGTCGGTTTCAAGATATTCACCGTCGTTGAAGTTCATCCGATAGGCGTATTCCTCGCCCGGGACGATTTCGCTGGTAGCACGCGAAAGGTGTACGCCGACGCCAAGCGCTTCGATTCTTGCCTTGAGTGCCGCGCCGCCCAGATCGTCCAGCTGTACCGGCATCAGCCGCGGAGCGAATTCCACCACGTGTGCTTCAAGGCCCAGGGACTTCAACGCATTGGCGGCTTCCAGCCCAAGCAGGCCGCCACCAACCACCACGCCGCGGCGAGCTTTGGCTGAGGCGTCGCGGATTGCATCCAGGTCATCCAGCGTGCGGTACACCAGGCGGGAGTTGCCTTCGGCACCCGGAATCGGCGGTACAAAGGGAAAGGAGCCCGTGGCCAGGACCAGGCGATCATAGCGCTGACGCCCGGCGCTGGTAACGATTTCCTGATTGTCGCGATCGATATCCAGCACCTGGACACCAAGGTGCAGGTGCACGCCGTGGGTGCCATACAGGTCTGCTTCGCACAGCGCCAAGGACTCCGCATCACGCCCACCGAAATACTCCGATAGATGCACACGGTCATAGGCGCGCTGGCGCTCCTCGCCATACACATGGATATCGTAATGCGCCATGGCACCGCGTTCGATCAACTGTTCCACGCAGTGATGGCCAACCATACCGTTACCGATAATGACCAGCGTTTCGCTCTTGATGGATGAAATGTCAGCTTTCATGGCCTTTCCTCAGTCAAGGCAATCCGGAACGCTGAGTCTCAAAGCGGTTCAGGCTTCGATCTGTCCCGGATATCGTTATTAACGCCACGGCGCGGACCGGCGTGATCACCCCTGGGTGGTTATGTAAAGGAGAGGGGGCGACGGCTGGTTGGCCTGGCAAGCTTACTAAGGGTTGAGCAAGGAGCGTGCCAGGGATGGTCTGCACCCTTCGGTCATCCCGTTGAGCTTTGCGCGAGCCGTTAATGACGCGGGTTCTGGCCAGGGAAGAAAAAAATATGAAAGATGCGCACCGCCCCCGGTAGACCTCCCATGGTGCAAGACGATGAACCATAAGGGTGCGGTTCGACGCCTCGCTTCCCGGTATTGGTGCGCCATGTTGGGGCCTGAGCATAATGCTGAGCGAAGAAGGTGCAGCGAACGCTACGCTAGTGACCAGTGGCTCACGAATATCAAGGGTGTCTAACGCCACAACCGGTAGGGACTGAAAAGCTGGATTGCTAAACTTTCTCGGTTTGGGAAGTGCGGATAGTTGATCATTTATGACAAGTGCTCGGAATGACCCTGGGTATGGGGACAGATGTGATCTTCTCCGATACGCATGATCCTCTCAGTGCGGCCCATGGCGATCGCCTGAGCTTTTACATGCCTTATGAGGAGATCCGGAAGGAGTGGGAGCGGTATCAGGTTATCCAGGCGCGAAGAGCCGAGGACGACAAAGCGCCAGACAGCTTGTTTGCGAGTTCGGACTGACCGCAATGGATTATCGATAGCCAACCAGGCATGTGCTCGGCTGGGTTGGATGGCCGCGATGTCGGGGAATAAAAGCGGTGATCCCCGGCATGCGTGCGCTCAACGGCGTTCGGGTAGCGGCGGTCGGCCCTGCTGGCGCAGGGCATGGTTAACCACCGGTTCGAGCATAGACATGACCGTGAGATAGCCTGGTAGGGAATCGACCAGGATAAGGTCGAAGTTGTCGCCATCTATATTGACGTCGAACATCCAGCGCGCACCGGCCATTTCCTCCTGCCCGCCCTTTTCCCAGCGGCGATACATGGTGTAGACGTCCAGTACTTCGTCATATTTGCCGAAGCCCAGCCTGCCGAAAAATTCATCATTGGAATCGTCCTCGTCCTGCCAGTCGGCGCCGACGATATGCTCGAGGTCGTTTGCCACCCAGACCAACTGGCCCTGCTCTACCTTATAAATTGCCATGCCGTTGCTCCACCACCGATACGTACGATGCCGCGATGATATCACTATGACATTCATGTGCTGGACAATTCGACGATTGGCTTGCGATAGGGTTATGGCCGATGAGCTTGAGCTTGCGTGGTGCGGTGAAACCGGTACAGTCGAAATCTTCAATGCTTCTGACCAGGAAAATAGCCATGGCATCAATCTATGATATTCCCGTGCAATCCATCGATGGCGAACAGACCACGCTCGCACCCTACAAAGGCAAGGTGTTGCTGGTCGTCAACGTGGCGTCCAAATGCGGTCTGACGCCACAGTACGAGGGACTGGAGAAGCTGTACGAGAACCGCCGCGCCGAGGGTCTCGAAGTGCTGGGATTCCCAGCCAACAATTTCAAGGAGCAGGAGCCCGGCACCGATGCCGAAATCCAGGAATTCTGCACCCTGACCTACAAGGTTCAGTTCCCTTTATTCAGCAAGATTTCGGTGGCCGGAGAGGATCGCCATCCGCTCTACAGCCAGTTGACCGAGGCGCTGCCGCGTACCACTGGCGAGGGTCCGATGCGGGATCGTCTCTCCGGTTTCGGTATCCAGACCAACGCTGAGCCCGAGGTGCTGTGGAATTTCGAAAAGTTTGTTGTTTCCCGGGATGGCAAGGTGGTTGCCCGCTTCGCGCCGGATGTGGCACCCGAAGACCCGCGCATTCAGGAAGTCATCGAGGCTGAGCTAGCCAGGAAGTAACCCCGTCGGGCGATATCAGCCCCACACCGTCATGGCCGACCACTGTGGATGCTCCAGCTCCGATCAGCTGGTCGATCAGCCGGACCAGTGTCGAGCCGTCCTCACCGACCAGCACGGCGAGTTGTTTCTGGCTCAGCCCATCACCCGCTTCGTCCATCCGGATGCGCGGCGCCCAGCTGGCGCCATTGATACCGGCGGACCGCCGGTGATCGGGCGCTCGCCGCAGCCGGGCGGACATGGCGGACAGCGAACCAAAGCCTGGTCTTGCGGCATGTTCTGCCGTAAAAAACAGATGGGCGCTTCCAGACATGCGTGCAGAGTGCGATGAGTGGCTCGCCTGGGGCGCGACTGTCGCGCAGAGCCTATACTCAACCTCATCCGTGCTCCCTACGGCGGCGCAATCCAGCTTGCCTTAGGGCATGTAACCGACTGGAGCTCGATATGCTGCATGACAACTCCACCCGCTACGGCAGCGTCACGCGCTGGTTCCACTGGCTGATGACACTGCTGATCATTCAGCAGTTCTTCAAGCTGACAGACCGGATAGGCGAGGGCGAACACTGGCTGGGCGATAACTTCGGCCCGTGGCATGTCTCCATTGGCGTGCTGGTGTTGACGCTGGTTGTACTACGCATCGCGTGGGTGCTGAGTCAGCTCGGGCATCGCCCCGTCCACCGCGGCCCCACGGCACCCTTTGTCCGCCTGGGGCACTTCGTGTTGTACGTCATCATGTTGCTGATGCCCGTCACCGGTATCTCTTACATGCTAGGCAATGGCTACGGATTAACCGTTTTTGGAATGGAACTGGCCGAACGTACCGACATCGAAACGCCGTGGCTGGCCAATATTGGCAGTGTGCACTCACCGCTTGCCTGGCTATTTCTGGGAATGGTGCTAGGGCACACTATCGCCGCGTTCTATCATCACTGGGCCCTGCGCGACGACACCATCAAAAGGATGCTCTGATCCTTGGCTACACGAGCAACACGCGTTCCGTTCAGTTATTCTTCCGCTCTGATCGGCCATCAGTAAAGCCGAGCATGGTGGTCAACGGGACGTTCCTCACTGCGGAAGTGGTATGCAGCCTCAACTGATCATTTGCGAACACTGCGATTCGGTATATCAACGTCCGGCGCTGACCCCGAAGCAAACCGCGCACTGCCAGCGTTGCGGTGCGCTGCTGGAGCGCGGCCGGCATCTGACTACCGATCAGCTGCTGGCGCTTACCGTCGCCGCGGCGATTCTGTTCATGCTGGCCAACGCCTTTCCCATTGTCGAAATAAGCATGCAGGGACTGAGCAATGAGGCCACCCTGTGGGCAAGTGTCGAAGCCCTGGCTGAAGGTCGCATCACCATCATCGCGCTGGTCACTGGCTTGAGCATTATCTTCGCGCCCGCATTGCAGATCATCTTGCTCGGCTGGGTGCTCTACCACGCTCGCGGCGGGCGCATAGCGCCGGGCTTTCGCACCTGCATGCGCGCGCTGGAACATCTCCGGCCCTGGAGCATGCTCGAGGTCTGTCTGCTGGGCATCCTGATCGCCATCATCAAGCTGGCGGGCATGCTGGAGGTGCATGCCGGTCTCGGCCTGTGGGCGATGGCCATGCTTACGGTGTTGATTATCCTCATCAGCGGCCGGGATGTGCGGGACTTGTGGAATGAGCTACAGGTACCGGTGCGATGAGTTCACCCCCCTTTGCCAGCGAACTGGACCTGCAGCTGTGTCACGATTGTGGTCAGGTGTGTCAGTCGGGAGCTATCGAATGTCCGCGCTGCGATGCGCTATTGCATCACCGCAAGCCAGACAGCCTTGCCCGAACCTGGGCGCTGCTGATCACGGCGCTGATCCTGTACGTGCCCGCCAATCTGCTTCCGGTCATGTATACCGACATGTTCGGCAGTGGCAGCGAAAACACCATCCTCAGCGGGGTGATTGAATTCTGGCGGGATGGCTCGTGGGATATCGCAGTGATCATTTTTATCGCGAGCGTAGTGGTCCCCTGCGCAAAATTCCTGGTGCTTGGAGTGCTGTTGGTGACGGTCCAGCGCCGCAGTCGCTGGGCCATGCGCGAGCGAGCGCGGTTGTATCGCTTCATTGAGACTATCGGCTACTGGTCGATGCTGGACGTTCTGGTCGTTGCGCTGGTGGCCGCCCTGGTGCAGTTTCGCGCCTTGAGCACCATTGAGCCGCGGCTGGGCATATTGTTTTTCGGTCTGGTTGTCGTCCTGACGATGATCGCCGCGATGACTTTCGATCCGCGACTGATATGGGATGCAGAGATAAACGATGACAGACACGCCTGAGCATAACGCCGCTTCGAGTGCCGGACACCCTGAAATAAGGCAGCGTCGTGTGCGTATTTCGCTGATCTGGCTGGTGCCGATCGTGGCGGCCCTGGTCGGACTTTCAATGGTGGTGCAAAGCTGGCTGTCGGCGGGGCCGCAAATCACCGTGAGCTTCGAAACAGCCGAAGGTCTCGAGGCCAACAAGACCGAGGTCAAATACAAGAACGTGGTGATCGGCCGGGTGACCGGGATCAACCTGACCGAGGATCAGACCCGCGTGGTTGCGACCATTGATCTTGACCAGGGAACCGAACCCTTCACCCGCGAGGATGCGCATTTCTGGGTGGTCCGCCCGCGTATCGGTGCCAGCGGCGTGTCGGGCATTGGTACGCTGTTATCGGGTGCATACATCGGCGCCGACCCTGGTCAGGCAACTGAGACTCGCCGTGAGTTTCTCGGGCTTGAAGCCCCGCCTGCGGTGACATTCGGCGTCGAGGGTAAACGTTTCACATTGCGCACCGGGGATCTGGGTTCGTTGGGGATCGGTTCGCCACTGTATTTCCGCCGGATCCCGGTAGGCCAGGTGGTGTCCTACACTTTGACCGGCGACGGCAAGGGCGTCGAAGTGCAGGTGTTTGTTAACGCGCCCTATGACGAGTTCGTTACCGACGACACGCGTTTCTGGAACGCCAGCGGGGTCGATGTGTCAGTGGCGGCCGATGGGTTGAAGGTCAATACCGAGTCCTTGTCGGCGATTCTTGCCGGCGGTATTGCTTTCCGCGCGCCAAACTACAGCCCCAACGCGATGTCGGCGGAAGAGGGCAGGGAGTTCACACTGTACAACAATGTGCGGCAAGCGATGGCGCCGAGCGATGGCCCGCCTCATTTCGTGCAGATGCGCTTTGATCAGACCCTGCGTGGGCTGAATGTCGACGCCCCGGTAGAGTTTCTCGGTGTACCGATTGGTCAGGTGGTTTCAGTGAAGCTCGACTATGACGAGCAAAGCCAGAGCTTTCCGGTGGTAGTCGGAGCGGTGGTGTATCCGAATCGCCTGGGTGACGCCTACGACAAGCTGCTGGAACGTCTTGGTAGCGATTCCGAACAGGACACCGTTCGCCTGTTCCAGCTATTGGTAGAGCGGGGCCTGCGTGCCCAGGCCAAAACCGGCAATCTGCTCACTGGCCAACTGTATATATCGCTCGATTTCGATCGCAAGGCGCCAGCGGTCGTGTTTGATGCCAATGCCCGACCGCTGACCATCCCGACCATTGCCGGCCGATTCGACAAGTTGCAGGACCAGCTCCAGGAGATAGTCGACAAACTCAGCAGGCTGCCCATCGAGTCGCTGGTCGACAACCTCGATGGCAGTCTCAGTGAGCTGCGCTCGACGCTCAAGCAGGTCAACGCCGATGTGTTGCCCCAGTTGCAGCGCACGCTGGAGCAGTCTGAGCAGACATTGCAGAACGCCAATCAGTCCCTCGCACCCGACTCGCCGGAGCGTCAGGAGCTGGGCGACACCCTCAGGGAGGTCCAGCGGGCAGTGCGCTCTGTACGGGTCTTGTCGGATTACCTTGGCCGTCACCCGGAGGCCCTGCTTCGTGGGCGGAACGACGGCGCCGCGCCGGGCAGCTTCGAAGGTGGCGCCACCTCGCGTGAACTTAACTCGGAGCCCCAGCCATGAACCTGTCTTTTCGCCTGTTACTTGTCTGCGGCCTGTCCACGCTGGTTGCCTGCACCGCATCCCCGGTTCGCTATCACACCCTGATCCCTGTGCAACCGAAGGCCAGCGCGCAGAGCGCCGCGCCGGCGGATTTTCAGCTGCAAGTCATGCCCGTGCGCATCCCGCTGCAGGTGGATCAGCCCAGTCTGGTAGTGCGGGAAAGCGACGGTCAGCTGCTGATTCTGGAAAGCGCACTCTGGGCGTCTCCGCCGGCTGACGAATTTCACGACGCCCTGGCCTTCGAGCTGGAACAGCGCTTCGGCGTCCGCGATCTCGCCGGCCTGCCCGGCACCACGGGTCAGCCGGTATTGAGCGTACGTGCCGATGTGCGCCGCTTTGATTCCTTGCCCGGCCGGCATGCTGCGCTGGATGTGGTGTGGAGCCTGGAGCTGAGCAGCCCGGATAGCGAACGCCGTCGCCTGACCTGCGCCAGCGTGGTCGAACAGCCAGCCGGCGTTGAGGTGGAAAGCCTGGTGCGGGCGCATCAGCACGCCATCGCTGCGCTCGCCGATGAGATGGCCGAAACAGCGCGCCGATGGGCCTCCAGTAGCGCAGCAACCTGTCCCTAGCGCCACCAACGCGTATCAGGCAGACGGTGTGCTCAAGCCGCCGTTTGCTTCCCAGACCCTAGATCGCGATGGAAGGTAGGCATTATCTACGCCCTGGGTGAACTCCCCTGTCCAGAGCTGCTCTCAATTTGAAGGTCATATCCCTTAGAGTTCCTAACGCTTAACGGAGGATTCATGTCCTTTCGTAATCAAAGTAGGTCGACCAATGCCTTGGCTGGTGCGGTAGCCGGAGCTGCCGCTGGGGCATTGGCTGTCTGGGTGATGGATCGGGTCGACTGGTTTGCATACAACCGTGAATCTGAACAGGCCAGACAGCGCACAATCGCGGCGCGTCCCGGCGGCATGGACCCTGGCCACGTTCTGGCAAGCAAGGTCGCAGGCGCTGTCGGAAAGGAAATCACCCAGCCGCATCCCGCCGGAATATCCGCTCATTATGTATTTGGTATGGCGCCCGCTGCGGTCTATGGAGCGCTATACGAGAGCGTCCCTGCCTTGAGCGCCGGAAAGGGAACCCTGTTCGGGCTCGGGATGTTTCTTATGCATGACGAAGGGTTGAACGCCCTATCAGGATTGTCAGGCAAGCCGCAGGCGTATCCCTGGCAAGCCCATGCCCGTGGCTTTCTCGCACACCTGGTGTATGGCGTGGTATTGGACATCGGTGTAAGGCAAGCCAGAAAGCTGCTGAGGTGAGCGAAGCAACGCGAGATGACAACAACCGCAAACGAACGGAGATTTTGGCATGTCCACAACATCCGCAAGCCAAACCATTCAAAGCTGGCCCGAACAATCACGTGAAGCCGCCCAGCTGGTAATCGATCAGCATGGTGAGCCCGATGAGGTCACCGATTCGCAATTTGTATGGCACCAGCGCGAACCCTGGAAACGTATTGTCGCCACCAAGGCCTATTTCAAGCACAACTTCCCGACTGAGCACATCGATTCGGTCGCGACATTCATCGACTATCGCGTCCCGGTCGACAAGTTCAGCGATCTTGCTGCGTTCGATGGAAGCATCAAAATCGAGCGGACCTCGGGCGAGGTGTCGGCTCGCTGCCATGACGAGCAGGCCAATATGCTCGCGCTCAACCTGATGCATGACATCGTGACCGGCGCGAAAAACGTCGATGAGGCGCGGTCGTACTATGCCGAAGAGTTTCTTAACTACCGACGCAAGCAACCGACGCCTTATATGGAAAAACTCCACTTTTCGCCAGGCGATGCGAGTGCAGCCGACCCCGATGTGCGGCTGCTGTCCGATGAGGACCTTCAGAAAGCCGTCGATGAGGGCAAGAGCCACGGCTAGGTAAACCAGCAGAAACGGGGCGGGTTGTGAACGACGTTGGGATTTTTGACCGGTCGATGTATGCGGCCTGATGTGCTCATCATAGGGGCCGGCGTGGCTGGGCTGGCCTGTGCAACCTTGCTGGCTGACAACGGGCTGCGCGTGCTTGTGCTCGAAGCGGATGACATTCCCGGCGGCAGGGCCCGCAGCTGGACCGATCCGGAGACCGGCGACGTTGTGGATATCGGCCCGCATGTCCTGCTGAACAAATACAGCAATATGCTGGCCTGGCTGGAACGCCTGGGCACCGCCGACCATATCTACTGGCAGACCGACGAACTGCTCACCGTGGTCGACAAACATCGGCCCATTCACTTCAAGGTCGGCGGTTTGCCGGCACCCTTGCACTGGGTGCGTAATCTCGCGCGTGTGTTGCCGAGCGTACCCTTGCGCCGCTTGCTGACTAATAGCCGGGTCGGCTGGCAGGTGCTGCGCAGTACCGGTGATGATCTGCTGGCGCTGGACCAGCGTACCGGACGCGATTACCTGGAAGAGATGGGCGTGAGCCCCGAATTTATCGACTGGTTCTGGGCCTCGGCGGCAATCGCTTTTCTCAATGTGCCGATAGAAGACTGTTCGGCGGCGGCGCTGATGCGAATAATTGCTCAGGCGCTGGGCCACAACGACGTGGCTTTTGGCATCTCGCAGACAGGCCTGAATGATCTCTACGCCTGGCCTGCCATTCGGTATATCGAAAAGCGCGGCGGCGAAGTCAGGCTGAATAATCCCGCCGATTCGGTGGTTTATCGCAGCGGCCATCCGGTGGGGGTTGCGCTGGCAGACGGAAGCCAGATCGATGCACCGAACATCGTGCTGGCCGTGCCGCCCACGGCGATCGCTGCACTGCTCCCTGATACCCATCCGCTGGTTTCAGTATCGCGGCGCTTTCGGCCCAGCCCTTATATCAGCTGCTATCTATGGTTTGATCGCAAAATCACTGAAACGCCCTTCTGGGCGCGGCCCTGGTCGCCAGACGAGCTCAATACCGACTTTTACGACTTGTCGAATGTACGCACCAGTAGCACCGGCCCTTGCTCAATGATCGCCACCAACATCATTTACAGTGATCGGGTAGCGCATCTGTCCGACGCGGAGATCATCAGCGCCACCATCGAGGAAATCGCCGACTTCGCGCCGCAGGTCAAGCAGGCTCGGCTGATCGCGCAGGCGGTACACCGAATTCCAATGTCGATTCCCTGTGCGCTGCCTGGGATCGAGGAATTGCGTCCCGCCACGCGTGTGGAGCGCGGTCTGTTTCTCGCCGGAGACTGGGTCGATACCGGATTGCCGTTCTGCATGGAAAGTGCAGTCCGCGCCGGGGCCATGGCCGCCGAAGCCGTGCTTGCCGAGCGCGGCGTGGGTGCTGCGCTGGCCAAGCCTTTACCGGTTCCGGGCGGGATAGGGCGCCTGCTGCGCCGGGACAGCGGCGACCGCCAGCGGGTGCAGGGCGGCTATAACCCGAAACGCCCCTGAAGCGAATCCATTCGCAGGCTGACAAATGGGGTTCGGCCATGCAGGAATGCCAGGGGTCCGGATGCAGGAAAGTCCCACAGTGCACGGCCTGAACGTGCCTTGCCTTTGACAGCGCATCGGGTCCGGATCGGTCCGCCTGCGCCGCTTTGAATGATAAAACCCTGCAGCGGCAGCGTACCGGGAATATCAAAGCGCGATTCAAACTGCAGCGAGGCGAGCGTATTGCCTTGCTGGTCTGTAGCCCGCACTGCCGCGCCCCGGCCGAGCGCAGAGAGTTCGCCCGCGAAATTCGCTAACTCCTTGGGTATGGCCCAGAGGCGTGTGCCGCCTGCGGCTGCAAGCGGATCGCTGACCCATATATTGATGATGCTGCAGGCCGGGTTGAACAGGCCCGCGCCGCGCGCCATTACCGCAACCGCCAGCTCGTCGTAGCTCAGCGTACCGCCAGGCGCGTAACGGGCCCACAGGGTTGCGACCAGCGTGTGGCCCGCCACGTCGACAAAGCGAATGCCTGGCGCCGAGTCCGGCAACGCCTCGGTTGGCAGCCGCCACAGCGAAACACAGGCCGAACCCTGTAGCTGCCATGGCGCCGGCGGTATGTCCCGTTCAGCGATGTTTTCGATTCCGGATGATTGCATATGCCACCCCAATGGTTGCCTGTAACCAATAAGACCCGCTATGAGCGCTGTGGGTCCCGGCGGGATGGGCGGCATGAACTTTCATTGTGGTCCCTGTCGTAACAGGAACACTGTTTCATAACTGGAGACTGCAATGAGCAATTCCCTGAACGGCAAACGCGTCGCCCTGTTGGTCACCGACGGCTTCGAGCAGGTTGAGCTGACTGGCCCCAAACAAGCGCTGGAAGACGCCGGCGCGACAACCGAGATTCTGTCGAACACGAGCGGCAAGGTGAAAGGCTGGAATCACACGGATCCCGCGGATGACTTCGATGTGGACAAGACCTTCGATGCGGCGAAGATTGAAGACTATGACGCCATCGTGCTACCCGGCGGTGTGGTCAATGGCGACAATATTCGCCTGGAAGAATCGGCCAAACTTCTGGTTAGCGGAGCAGCCGGCGCCGACAAGGTCATCGCGGTGATCTGCCACGGCGGTTGGATTCTCGCTTCGACCGACCTGGTACGCGGCAAGACCATGACCAGCTGGCCATCGCTGGCTGACGATCTGCGCAACGCTGGCGCCGACTGGGTCGATAAGGAAGTGGTTGTAGACGGCAAGCTGATCAGTAGCCGCAAACCCGACGATCTGGACGCGTTCAACAAGGCGCTTGTGTCTGCCCTGGGAGGTTAGGGCGTCGTCGCTTCGTGCGGGGCTTGACCATGACATGGTGTCAAGGAGGAGGATTGAAGCCTGTCGATTGCCGGCGTGATTGAGGAGCAAGCTATGAGCACCGTTTTTCTACAAGTCGAAGGTATGAACTGTGGTTCGTGCGTCAAACATGTCACCAAAGCGCTGAACGAGGTGCCTGGCGTGAACGATGTGGCAGTGGATCTTGACGCAGGGCGGGCGACCGTCGAAGGCAGCGCGGACTCGTTAGCGCTGACTGCAGCCCTCAAGGACGCCGGGTATCCCGCCACGGTGGACGAATCGGCCAAGCCAGCTTGAGGTCCGGTTCAGGCAGCGCGCTGCCTGCCTGAACTGCCTAGCGCGCCTTGTCGGCAGGCATGTCCGGAACTCCCTCGGCTGCGCTGAATCATAGGCTGCATGCCCGAACCTGCGAACGTCGCTTTGCCCACCTTTCTCACCGGCCCCCTATTGCGCCGGCTCGCTCCAGAGCGGCTGCTGATATGGTTGGTGGCCACGCGGCCGCTCGATTTTGAATTGGTCCTGCAACCGGCATTGGCTGCGGAGCGATCTGTCACGCTCGACGGACACAGGTGTCGCAGGATCCCGATCGGCCGCCACGCCTGGATTCATATGCTGGACGTGGCGATGGTGCCGCCATTGCCAGCCGATACGGACATTGAATACGACCTGTTGTGGGAGGCAGGCGGCGCGCCGCTGCGTTTATCTACGGCCCTGCCTTACCTTTGCCATTCCGGGCGTGAGCGGCCTGCGTTCGTTATTGCGTCCCACAATCGCAATCTCCTGCACGGCTCCTGCCGCAAGCCACACTTTGACGGCCTGGATGGACTGGTGCGTGCCGATGCATGGTTGGCAGAACGGCTGGACCAACCAGAGCAGCGGCCCGCCTGGCTGATCATGACCGGTGACCAGGTGTATGCCGACGATGTTGCCGGTCCGATGCTGGTGGCAATCCATCAACTGATCTCGCGTCTCGGACTGTTCGATGAAGCGCTTGAAGGCGCCACGGTGCCCGACAGTCAGGCGCTCTATGCCGCCGGGCAGGGCTATTATCAGCGCGAAGAACTGCTGCCTGACGTGGCGTCGAGCGCGGCGGTGCGGCGTCGCTTCTTCGGCGGAGCCAGAAAGCCGATCTTTACCTCGGCGCACGCACATAATCATCTGATTACCTTTGCCGAGACCATGGCCATGTATCTTCTGGTCTGGTCGCCCGAGCCGTGGCATTTGGTGGATGTAGTCGAGCCTCGGTTATCTGCCGAGCACCGGAAAACCTTTGCGCAGGAACGTGAGATTCTGCAGCGATTCACCGCCGGGTTACCCAGCGTGGCCCGGTTGTTGGCGCATCAGCCTTCGCTGATGATCTTCGATGACCACGATGTGACCGATGACTGGAACCTCTCCGCCGAGTGGGAAAGCACCGCCTATGGTCATCCCCTGTCAAAGCGCATCATCGGCAACGCCCTGCTGGCTTATCTGTTATGTCAGGCATGGGGTAACGCGCCTGACAAGGTAGCCGATGCGATTGACCGGGCCGACACATTCCTGAACAAGCTTGGCAGTGAAGGACAGCTGGATTCGCAGGAGCAGGACGCCTGCATTGACTGGCTATTGAGATACCAGGGCTGGGAATACGAGGTGCCAGGCACGCCGCATCTACTGGTGCTGGATACGCGGACCCGGCGCTGGCGCAGTGAGCGCAGCCCGGGTCGGCCCTCCGGACTGATGGACTGGGAAGCATTGACCGAAATGCAGCAAGCCTTGCTGGATAAACCGAGCGTGGTAGTGGTCTCGCCGGCGCCGATGTTCGGGGTAAAGCTGATCGAGATCATCCAGAAGCTGTTTACCCTGGCCGGCAAACCGCTACTGGTGGATGCGGAAAACTGGATGGCGCATCGGGGCGCGGCGCAGGTGATGCTGAACATCTTTCGCCATTCACGCACCCCGGGTAACTACGTGGTGTTGTCCGGGGACGTCCACTATTCCTACGTGTATGACATCCGTATCCGTCACCGCCGACAGGGCCCGCGTATCTGGCAGATCACCAGCAGCGGATTGAAAAATGCCTTCCCGGATACGCTGCTCGACTGGCTGGATCGACTCAACCGCTGGCTCTATGCACCCTGGTCGCCGCTGAACTGGCTGACCAAACGCCGCCGCATGCGCATTACGCCCCGGGATCCCGAAGGCGCCAGGGCCGGCGAGCGCCTCTGGAACGGTACGGGCGTCGGCCTGGTGAGGCTGGACGCACAGGGCCGCCCGGCAGAGATTCGCCAGCTTGATGCGCGTGGTCCCGAGGTGTTGTTTCCCCCCGCCAGCCAGCCCTAGCGAGCAGTTTTCTGCTGCTGCCACGCACGGCCGCCGACGACGATCAGCGTGATAGCAGTCAATGGCAATACGTAGCCGAGCATGGCGTCACCAAACACCTCGGCTACCGGGCGCCCGGCTGAAAAAACCACCAGGTAGAAGGTATAGGCAGCGTAGTACGCGAGAAACAACAGACCTTCCCAGCGGTTGATGCGGTAGCCGGAGAAAAAGATCGGCAGGCACGCCACAGCGACCGCAATCATCACCGGGAAGTCGAATATCAAGGCGTTGGCCGCAACCAGTATCGGCTCAGGCGACACCAGAGCCGCCAGCCCGAGGACGCAGAGCAGGTTGAAGATATTGCTGCCGACAATATTGCCCACCGCGATGTCCCGCTCGCCTCGAATGACTGCCAGCACGGAGGTGGCGAGCTCAGGCAAGGAGGTGCCGATCGCCACCACCGTCAGGCCGATGACCAGCTCTGACAAACCCAGAGCCCGTGCCAGGCTGACCGCACCGGTCACCAGAAAATTGGAGCCCGACACCAGCAATACCAGGCCGACCACAACCAGTGCCAGGTTGATCAGCCAGGCGTAGGGCTTTGGCGTCTCGTGCAGTCCATATTCCTTGTCGAACTCATCATCCGCTGCGTCCTGCTTGTCGCGGCGGCTACTGATGATCAGGAACGCGGTGTAAGCCAAGATGCAGACGAACAGTATTGCCCCGTCGAGTTTGCTCAGCGCGCCATCCCACGCCAGCGCCAGAGCCAGCAGGCTGGCGCCGATCATGATCGGTACATCCAGCCGGATCAGCTGGCGCGACACTATCAGCGGGGCGATCAGGGCTGTCACGCCGAGAATGAACAGCACGTTGGCGATGTTGCTGCCGACCACGTTACCGATTGCCAGATCACCGCTGCCATCCAGTGCCGCCTGTACACTGACGGCGGTTTCCGGCGCGCTGGTGCCAAAGGCAACCACGGTAAGGCCCACAATCAACGGAGGGATGCCGAACTGAGCAGCGAGTTTGGCTGCCCCCTTGACCAGGATTTCTGCACCTGCAACAAGCAGGATCAAACCGGCGATCAGGTATCCGAACGTCATAAGGGTCATTGCGAGGGCTCCAGTGGTTGTGCGGCCAGTATAGTGTGGCCGCCGGCGTCTCGTAAGCTGGCCGGTGAGCTTTACACATCTTTATTTTTCGCAGTCTCGATCGCTCAAGTTCGGGGCTTTGCGGCCGAAACACACACTTCACTCCACGAAATAGAATTCCCTGATCATGGCTACATCCTCTTCACTTCGTACCCAGACCCTGGTGCTGCTGGTTGGCAGCCTGACGCTGATGGTTCTGGTGGCATTAACCAGTCTGAATACGCTATCGAAGGGTATGAGCAGCTATCGCTCGCTCATCGAGGGGCCGCTGCAGGCGTCAAGCCTGGTCAACGATGCGAACCTGGCCTTCAAGGGGCAGGTACAGGAGTGGAAGAACGTATTGCTGCGCGGCGGCAACGGTCAGGACATGGAGCGCTATTGGGCCCAGTTTGAAAAGGAAGAGCAGCAGGTTCAAGCATTGCTGACGGAAATTGCGGCTCTGGATATCCAGCCCCAGGCTCGCCAGCAGGTCGAACAGTTGCGCACGGAGCATCAGCGGCTCCGCGACGCATACCGTGTCGGCCTGCAGGCTTACAGGACTGGCGGTTTCGATCCGCTGGCCGGCGATCGGAATGTGCGAGGTATCGATCGTGCGACCAGCGATCAGATGGCGTCACTGGTCGATACCATTGAGTCCTACGCCCTCGAGCAGGGCCGGATTATCGGAGAGCAGGCAAGTCGTGCCATCTGGATTGGCGTTGGCCTGTTGCTGGGCTCGACCGTGCTGATCTGCATGCTCAGCGTCTGGCTGGTGAACCAGCGTCTGGTCGCACCCATTACGGGCTTGATCAGCCAGATAGAGCAGCTTGCCAGTGGCCGTATCGGTTTGCCGAACAAAACCGATCGCAACGATGAGCTGGGTACGCTGGCGCGGGCGGCGAACCAGCTTCGTGATTTCCTTGCCGATACGTTTCGCAAGCTTGAACAGAGTACCAGCGAGCTTGACCACGCCAGCGGCGAACTCAACACGGTGGCGACACGTATGACTGATGGTGCAAGGGAGCAGTTCTCCCGTACTGATCAGGTCGCCGCTGCCATGCAGGAAATGTCGGCGACCGCCGCCGAAGTGGCCCGGCATGCCGCAGACGCCGCCAGTGCAGCTGACCTGGCCGACGATCACACTCGCCAGGGCGAGCAAGATATGAGCCAGACCGTTTCGGCCATGCAGTCGATGCTCGGTGAGATTTCCCGTACTGCCGAAATCATTGGACAGCTCGAAGGGGATAGCCAGCGTATCGGCAAGGTACTTGAGGTCATTCAGGGCATCGCTGCGCAAACCAATCTGTTGGCGCTGAACGCGGCAATCGAAGCGGCTCGAGCCGGTGAGGCCGGGCGTGGGTTCGCTGTTGTGGCAGATGAGGTACGCACCCTGGCCCAGCGCACCAGTGCGTCAACCGCCGAGATCCAACAGATTATCGATAACGTCCGTGACGGCGCGGAGCATGCCGCGCGTGCCATAGAAGGGGGGCAGTCAAGCAGTGAAACCGGAATGCGCCAGGTGAATATGATGGGCGAGCGCCTGCGTGAAATAACACTTTCGGTCGAAGCGATCCGCGATATGAATCGCCAGATCGCCACCGCAGCCGAGGAGCAGACCAGCGTGTCAGAGGATATTTCTCGCAATATCACCGAGATAAGCGAAATTGCCGCGAGCAACCAGCGTGACGTCGAGCGCACCGCCCAGGCGAGTGCAGGTCTGCACGAAATGTCTAACCAACTGAGCGAGTTGACCAGACGGCTGTCCCTTTGATCGCTCGCAGGCCACCCTACGGCACCGAAGCCAATGATGGTTGTCCAATTTATTGTCTCCACTCCGTTGCCGTACGTGGCGCGTCAACCTGGTTGAAGTAAAGTTCCCGCCAGGACGCAGAACTTTGCACTTTGCACGATATCGAAGCGCCACATCATGCACCCTGCATGGTGGCAACGCTTTTTGTATTTCGTAAGCTATTGTTTTATATGAGTTTACCCAAAAGTGTGAACTGGCACAGGACTTGCGATATTTACCCAACGCGTTAGAGCTCTTTCAGCCAATGCTTTGGGGAGATGCACATGAGTCTTGAACGTCTACAACGAGCGCCTCTAGTTCTGGCCGTTATGGCGATTGCCATGGTTGCTGGGCCGCAATCCTCGCAGAAGATCATCCCATCTGCTCCCGCCTGGGAGCGCTCCGCTGGCATGCAGTTCGATTCTGTCAGCTTCGAAGAAAGCCCGGCGCAACCCCTTTCGATTACCCAGCAGAGCACCGCCAAGCCTGCGACGCTTCCGTTTGTCGCCCAGGGCGAGAACTACGCCGAGAACAAGGCAAGCGCTCAACGCTGGGTATTCTAAGCATACAAGCATGGCCAGTCGTGGCCGGGCTAGCCCGTCACGAGGCTGGCCAGCGATCTGACTGAGCCAGACAAAGGCGGTACACGAGGACGCAAATTGAACAGACCGCTGGAGTGGGTAGCAGCGGGAATAATAAAACCGTTAGGCTGAGGAGCAGCTATGAATTACCGAAGTGTCAGTGATCTGTCGACACTCACCAATCGATTCGCGAGTAAAGTGCCCACTGACGTAGACCTGGTTGTGGGTATCCCTCGCAGCGGAATGCTGGTAGCCAGTATTGTCGCGTTGAAACTCAATCTACCGCTGACCGATCTGTACGCCTTCGAACGCAACGATGAATTGAAGAAGGGGCACACTCGCACGTACAAGCATGAAGCGCTACGCCTGCCGCAGCAGGCCCGGAAAATCCTGCTGGTGGATGACAGTATCGCCTCAGGCGGGTCCATGCGCGAAGCTCGCGACAAGGTCAGCAGCATCTTTTCGGGCGAGGTAGTGACCATGGTTGCTTTCGCTCAGCGAAATAACGCTGAGGCAGTGGATATCTTCCTCGAGGCGGTAGAGCAGCCACGTGTATTTGAATGGAACATCATGCACCACCCGCTGATCAGCCATTCGTGCCTGGATATCGATGGCGTGCTGTGTGTTGATCCGACGCGGATGCAGAACGATGATGGGGCAAACTACCTCGGGTTTCTCGAGCATGCCAGGCCGCTATTTATCCCTTCGGTCGAGGTGAAGCATCTGGTTACCAGTCGGCTGGAGAAATACCGTTGCGAAACAGAAGCCTGGCTCGAACGTCACGGGGTGCGCTATCAGCAGTTGCATATGCTGGATCTGCCCAGTGCCGCCGAACGACGGCGCCTGGATATGCACAAACAGTTCAAGGCTGATGTCTATCGTAGCGACCCGCATGCTGTGCTGTTCATTGAAAACGAAGAGCTTCAGGCTCGCGAGATCATGCGGCTCACCAGCAAGCCGGTGTTCTGTCTGGAAACAAACGAGATGTATTCCCCGGGGGCAAGTCTGTCAGGGTTGAAGTCTCAGGCGGTACGCAAAAGCTTGTCGTTTCGCGACAAGGCCCTGGGCAAGGTCAAGCGGTTCATGGACCGCCATCTGCCGTTGACACCCTGACGTAGCGGTCCACGGTTACCGGGCAGGATCTCCAACGCCCTGGCTCTGGTGCCGCCACAAGGCGGCGCCGCCGCTGATACCTGTATCGCTGGGCGCCATCCTGACCGAGGATGGCAGGTCGACCGTGACCAGCCGCACGTTGCCTCCCGTCAGCACGATGTGATCGGGATGCAGCAAGACCTCCAGCACATCGAGCACGCGCAGTAACCGCTCGTTCCACACCTCTGCGTTGATCTGTTTCAGCGCGGCATTTCCCAGATATTGGTCATAGGTCAGGTTGTCAGCCACCGGATGGTGCGCAAGCTCCAGGTGCGGCATTAATTGCCCGTCGCGAAACAGTGCCGAGCCGAAGCCTGTGCCCAGAGTAATAACCAGCTCCAGTCCCTTACCCCGAATCAGGGCAAACCCCTGCAGATCGGCATCGTTGATGATCCGTGCGGGATGATTATCCATTCGGCGGGAAAGGGCATCAGGCAAGTCAAAACCAATCCACTCGCGGCTATCGAGGTTGGCTGCGGTGAGAATGAGTCCATTGCGAATCGCGCCGGGGAATCCGATGGATATGCGATTGTAGGCCGGACAGAGCGCGACCAGCTGGACGAGGGTGTCGACAAGCACCGAAGGCAGACATGGATGCGGGGTGGGCACACGCAAGCGCTCGCTCAGAAGATTGCCTTGCTCATCAACTACCGCGGCCTTGATGCCGCTGCCGCCGATGTCGAATACCAGAATGCCCGGTTTCAATATGGCTCCCGTGTTATGTGTGGAAGATGGGTTATGGTCGGTGCGTCTGATCAGGCCGGATCCGGGCAGTCGCAACCATTCCGGATCCGGCTAACACCTCAGCTTTCTTCTTCGCAGACCAGTTTCGAGCGAATGGTCGCGCTTGAATAGCTGCCTTCCAGACGCAAGGTGGCTGAATCGCCCGCTTCGATAAGGGTTTCAGGCGAGCCGGTCATCGCTGGCTCGGATGGATGAGGTTCAAGTCTGCAGTTGGCAGTGACGTCGCCATTATTGGTTACTCTGAGTGCCTGGACTCCGCTGGTTCCGCCAGTAGCGGGGCCCGCGGTGGTGCCGGTGTCGCCCACCACTTCAGTCTGAATATCCAGCCCGTTCAATTCCTTCTCCAGCTCTACGTTATCTGCAGCGGCAACAAGAGGAAAGCAGGTGGCCAAACCACAAGCTAAGAGGATCTTTTTCATTTTCTACCTCTGACATCAGGAATGTTCAGATATAGAAGGGGTGAATAGCGCTGAAGTTCCTTGATGCAGGAACCAGTAGCGCCAAACCACGGACAGACGTGTATCCAGGCAGACCAGAACCTCCAGGAGCGAGCAGAGTGCGAGACGCTGGTGCCTAGCCTGCCGCAGCGACCGGTGCGCTTGGTACCAACTGTTGGATAGTCGCAATCAGCGAGTCGATTTCGTATGGCTTGCTGAAGACCGGACGATCCGCCCACACCTCAGGCATGCCGGCCGCGCCGAAGCCGGTCGTGAACATGAACGGAATGCCCCGGTCGGATAAGCGTTCAGCTACCGGAAACACCGAGTCGCCGCCCAGGCTGACATCCAGAATGGCCACGTCCACGTCCAGCGATGACGCCATGGTTTCGCCTTCAGCCAGTGTCGAGGCATGCGCCGCGACGTTATAGCCGCGGGTATCGAGCATTTCTTCAAGAAGCATTGCGATCAGTGCTTCATCTTCTACGATCAGTATGTTCATGATGCGACCACCAGAGTTTGAAAACTATCGCCGAACGGCTGCGGCTGTCTGTTTCGCCTGTTTCGCAGCCCTCAGGTAGATGTTGAGGCCGGCAAGCGAGGCGGGGCGATGTAGGGATCCGCTATAAAGATTCCTATGTTGCTTCCAAGTTCCCCCGAATATGCCGAATAAGATTCCTATTTGCGGCGAATGTGTCAGAAAGCGGAACAGCTCGTCGGTAACCGGCGGCAATCTTGCACGTCTCGGCAACTTTTGTCTTCCCGCCATGTACTAACCCTTTGTATGCAATCGCCGCGGGACGCCGGCCGTATGCTTCCGGCACATCATTGCAGTGGAACGCGCACTGCTGCGCAATCGGCGTAGTAGCACATCGAAGGAATCACCACGCGGCATTCGTTCATCCGAACAGGAGATTCCCATGAGAGCACTCCGCTGGCATGGCAAGAAAGATATTCGTTGTGACAATCACGTACCCGACCCCTCCATCGAAGATCCGCGTGACGCGATTGTAAAGGTATCCTCGTGCGCTATTTGTGGGTCCGACCTGCACCTGTACGACGGCTTCATGCCGGGCATGACCCACGGGGACATCATGGGCCATGAGTTCATGGGGGAAGTGATGGAAGTCGGGTCTGCCAACAAGAAGCTCAAGGTTGGCGATCGGGTTGTCGTGCCATTCACTATCAGCTGCGGGGAGTGCGACCAATGCCGGCGCGGCAATTTTTCAGTGTGTGAGCGAAGTAACCGCAACGCCAAACTGGCCGACAAGCTGTTTGGTCACACCACCGCCGGCCTGTTTGGTTATACGCAGCTCACCGGTGGCTACGACGGTGGTCAGGCTGAATTCGTAAGAGTGCCCTTCGCTGATGTCGGGCCTGTGGTCGTGCCAGAGGGCATGACTGATGAGCAAGCATTGTTCCTTGGCGATATCTTCCCGACGGGCTGGCAAGCGGCCGTGCAGTGCGATATTCAGCGTACCGACACTGTGGCTATCTGGGGAGCGGGTCCGGTTGGTCAGTTCACCATACGCAGCGCCATTCTGCTTGGCGCCGAGCAGGTCATCTGTATCGACAATGTTCCGGAGCGGTTGTCCATGGCCCGTGCTGGCGGCGCGATCACCATCAACTTTGATGAAGAAAGTGTGGTTGAACGACTCAGCGAGCTGACCAAGGGCAAGGGGCCCGAGAAATGCATCGATGCGGTCGGAATGGAATCCCACGCAGCGCGCTCGATCGACGCGATGTATGACCGGATCAAGCAGGCTACCTTCATGGAAACTGGCCGCCCGCATGTGTTACGCGAAATGATGTACGTCTGCCGCCCCGGCGGTACCCTGTCGATTCCCGGCGTGTACGGCGGTCTGCTGGACAAGCTTCCCTTCGGTGCAGCCATGAACAAGTCACTGACCTTCCGCATGGGGCAGACCCATGTCCAACGCTGGGCTGATGACCTGCTTAAGCGCATTCAGGACGGGCAGATCGATCCGTCGTTTGTCATCACCCATACGGCCAAGCTTGAAGATGGCCCGGACCTGTACAAGACCTTCCGCGACAAGCATGACGGCTGCGTCAAAGTCGTGCTGAAGCCCTGAGGAGATATGATCATGCAACGTAAATCGAGTCGGGAATACCGCACCAATCATGCTGCACACAAGGCCGCACGGAGCCTGGGCTGGCTCAGCATTGGCCTGGGTGTCGCCGAGCTGCTGATGCCGCGCGCGCTGGCCAGTACCGTTGGCCTGCCGGGCCGGGCCGGATTGCTGCGGCTTTATGGTCTGCGCGAGATTGCCACCGGGGTCGGCTTGTTGATGACCGATAAGCCCGCGCCATGGATCTATGCGCGCATTGGTGGAGACGCACTGGATCTGGCGACGCTGGGGGTTGCGGCCCAGCGCGGTAACGAACCGGTGAACACCGCCATCGCGCTGGGCGGTGTAGCGGCGATTGCCGCCGCTGACCTGGCCTGCGCCCGGGGCTTGGGCAAGGAGAAGCAATTGGTCACGGTGTATGACTATAGCGATCGTAGTGGTTTTTCCGAACCTGCTGAGAAAATGCGCGGACGGGCCGCAGCAGGGGACGGTAGCATCAACGATGCGCCGCAGGTGAGCGGAATGCAGGCTGCGGATAGAGAAACCGCCAAGCGGCCCTGAGGGGCGTACCGACGCAGCGTCCGCTGCGTCGGTATGTATGGCTCAGCGCGTATAGTTGCGTTGAAAGCGAACCAGACCTGCGACGCGACGGTCTCACCAAGGTTCTCGTTTTACAAGGATTTCCCGCTTGCCGAAAGTTACCTCACCCAGGGCCTGGCTGGACCGGCTCGATCGCTCACGCCACGCGCTCTGGTTGTTATTTGCCGCCTCGATGGCAGAAACATTGCTGGTGCCGATTCCCATCGAGGTCATCCTGATTCCCTGGATGCTCTGTCATCCCGAGCGCAAATGGACCATTGCAGGTGTGGCGTTGGCGGGGAATCTGACAGCCGCAACACTGGGTTATTATTTCGGCGTCTTCGCGATGGATCACTGGGGCGACACGCTGATTAATTTTTTCGGTAACCAGGACTCATACGAGCAGTTTCAGTCGCGCTTCAGCGAAGAAGGCTTTGTTGCGATCCTTACTATCGGCATAGTGCCGGTGCCCTTTCAGATCGCCATGCTGGCCGCTGGCGCGAATGGTTATCCGATTGCGTTATTCCTGCTTGCCGCCATGATCGGCCGGGGTGCGCGCTATTTTGGTCTGGCGTTGCTGGTGGCGATTGCCGGCGATGCGGCGATGAAAATCTGGGACAAGTATTCCAGGCCGCTCGGGGTGCTGCTGCTGGTGCTGGCTGGCGTATGGCTATGGTTCGAAATTACTGGTTAGGCGCTATGTCATTGGTTGCTTTCGGCCCGGATTCTGACTGCCAGCGCCTTTAGCGCTGGCTGCGTTCAATGCGGTCGGGGTGGATCACAATCAGGCCCTGTTTCAGCAAACCACCGATAGCCTTCTTGAAGCTGCCCTTGCTCACACCGAACGCCTTGGTGATGGCTTCTGGCGGGCTCTTGTCGCTCAAGGCAAGCACCCCCTGCCGGGCATCAAGTTGCTCGAGAATCTGCTGCTGAAGTTGATCGCCAGCCCCGCTACCGACCGGCTGCAAGCTCAGACTGATCTTGCCATCGGCACGAATTTCCTTGATATAGCCTTTTTCGCGCATGCCGCTGCGCAGGAACTTGAACACCTCGTTCTTGTGGATCAAGCCCCAGTGCGAGTGGTTGATGATGGCCTTGTAGCCGAGATCGGTTGGCGACACGATCAGCAGGTCCACCTCATCGCCCGGGTTGTAGCGCACCGGTAGCTTGTCGAGATACCGGTCCAGATATGCCGTAGCGGTGATACGGCGCGTATGCCGGTCCAGATACAGATACACCACACAGTAGTCACCCTCTTTCAGCGGGCGTTTTTCTTCGGAATGGGGTAGCAGAACGTCCTTGGGCAGACCCCAGTCGAGGAACAGGCCGACCCGGTTTATTTCCGCTACTTTCAGACTGGCAAATTCCCCTACCTGGACCTTGGGCGTTTCGGTGGTGGCGATCAGCTTGTCTTCGCTGTCCAGGTAGATGAACACATTGAGCCAGTCGTCGACTTCGGTCGGTTGGTCCTTGGGTATGTAACGGTTTGGCAGCAGTATTTCGCCGTCCGGTCCGCCGTCCAGATAGAGGCCGAATCCGGTGTGTTTGACGATTTGCAGTGTGTTGAAGCGCCCGATTGCAGCCATGGTCAGATTCCGCGTTGAAGTGCCTGGCATTGTAGCAGGAGCTCCGGTGCGCGGGGCGGTTGCCGGCGCGCCTCAGATGCCGCTGCGCCTGCCTACAACGGACTCTGCGGGTCGACGAACGGAGGTGAACGACAGATTTGGGAATGGTCACAAATCCACGGGTCGCGTGAACTCAATCCGATGGCTGCCAACGAAGAAACATCAGGCGAAGCGGTCGCGGATATCGCGCGCGGGGTATGACGTCATGTATCGGCGGCCAGGGTGCCTGGCCGGCTAACCCGCCCAGGCCGCAAACGCGTCAGGCTTTGCCCTGACCTGTCGAGGGCGAGGCGACAGAAATCACCAAGGAGGCATAGATGCAATTGAAAGGTTCGTGTCATTGCGGCGCGGTGCGCTTCGAACTTGAAAGCGCGCACCCCTATCCCTATCAGCGCTGCTACTGTTCGATCTGCCGCAAGACGCAGGGCGGAGGAGGGTATGCAATCAATCTGAGTGGCGATACGGCCAGTATGGAGGTGACCGGCCGGGAAGATATCACCATTTACCATGCAGTGATGCCGGGCGAGGATGGCAGCGTTAGAGCCAGCAGCGCCGAGCGGCACTTCTGTAGCCGCTGCGGATCGGGCTTATGGTTGTTCAGCCCTGAGTGGCCTGAATTGATTCATCCGTTCGCCTCGGCGATCGATACGCCATTGCCGGTCCCGCCGGAGCGCACGCATATGATGCTGGGCTCACGCGCGGCATGGGCGGAGCCGGAGACCCGGCCGGGCGACAAGGAATATCGGGAATATCCCGAGGAGTCGATTGCCGAATGGCACGAACGGCTGGGGTTGAGTCAGTAGTTGAAAGCTAGAGGCTAGAAGCTAGAAGGTGATGTGTGAGAAGGGTGGCTGTCAGTCGCGGTAGAAGACTTGCACCAGGTGATAGCCGAACTGGGTTTTCACCGGGCCGTGGATCTTCTTGAGCGGCTTTTTGAAAATGATCTGATCAATCGCCCTGACCATCTGACCCGGGCGCACTTCGCCCAGGTCGCCGCCGCGCTTGCGTGATGGGCAGGTCGAATATTTCTTCGCCAGCACATCGAAGGCTTCGCCGGCAGCGAGGCGTTTCTTCAGATCTGCGGCTTGTGCTTCGGTCTTTACCAGAATGTGGCGGGCCATCGCGGTAGGCATCGTGTCGAGTCTCCTGCAGAGGAAGGCTTTCAGTCGTGGCTGTCGGCGCTGCGTTGGCCTGCCTTGTGGGACAACCGCAAGCCGCGCAGGCTGCGCTTGACGCTTTTAAGATGATTGACCAGTTCCGGTCCACGGCGCATGGCCATGCCCATCGCCAGCACGTCGATCACCACCAGATGGGCAATACGCGAAGACAGCGGCGTATAAATCTCCGTATCTTCCGTCACATCGATGGGAATGTGGATTTTGCCGAGCTCTGCCAGCGGCGTATTGCTCGGACACAGGCTGATCAGCGTCGCGCCGCTTTCCGCGACCAGCGATGCGGAATGCAACAGGTCCTTGGTGCGCCCGGTCTGCGAGATCGCCACGGCGACATCTTCAGGGCCCAGGGTAACGGCTGACATCGCTTGCATGTGCGGGTCAGAATAGGCCGCTGTGGATACCTGCAAGCGGAAAAACTTGTGCTGTGCATCGCTGGCTACGGCACCGGAGGCACCGAAACCGTAAAACTCCACCCGCCGTGCATGGGCCATCGCCTCGATTGCCCGTTCGGTGGCTGCGGTGTCGAGCCGTTCGCGTACTTCCATCAGAGTCGCCAGTGTCGTATCGAAGATCTTGTGTGACAGCTGATCGACGCTGTCATCCTCGTTTATCGAAAACTGGCCAAAACTGGCTCCGGCCGCGAGGCTTTGCGCTAGTCTCAGTTTGAGGTCCTGGAATCCGGTACAGCCGATAGCCCGGCAGAAGCGCACAATGGTCGGTTCACTCACGCCCACTTCCCGGGCCAGATCGGCCATGGATGAGTGCATTACCTGCGCCGCATGTGCAAGAACGTGGTCTGCGACCTTGAGCTCTGACTTGCGGAGCAGCTGGCGGCTGGCGGCGATGTGCTGGAGCAAATTCACGTGGACTTCATGCTAGTCTGGGTGCCATTGGGATGAGATTTCTTGTAGTTATACTACAAAAAGCGCCGAACCAGCGTTAATGGCAGCGTATTAACGGTTTGAAGAAACTTGCTTCCGCCTCGATGCGGACCGACCCAGACGCTCTCTGATGCCGGGACGCGCCGGTTATTCAAGAATAGCCAGCCTCCCCCAAGGCGCCTTTCAACAGCGTAACAGGAGAATTGCTGTGTCAGCAAAACGCGGCCTGGCCTGCGACATAGTGGTATTTGGTGGCACCGGGGATCTGGCGATGCGCAAGTTGTTGCCTTCCCTGTATTACCTGCATCGAGACAGGCATCTGCATGCCGAGACGCGCATCATCGCTACTGCACGCGGCAAGCACGACGCGCAGAGTTATCGCAAACTGGTGCAGCGTCATGTCAGCCAGCACGTGGCGCAGGGGGATTTTGATCAGTCGGTGTGGGAGGCCTTTGCGCAACGGCTCGAATTCATGACGCTGGACGTCAGTCAACGGACCTCCTATTCGCGTCTGGGTGAAAGGCTGGGCGAGCATCCGGATCGTATCCGCGTGTTTTATCTGGCGACCCTGCCGAACCTGTTTGCTTCCACCGCCAAACATCTGGACTCAGCCGGACTGGTCACCGCCGAAGCGCGCATTGTGCTGGAAAAGCCGCTGGGCCAGAGTCTGGAAACCGCCAATCAGATCAATGATCAGATCGGCTCGGTCTTTGATGAGTCGCGCGTGTTCCGTATCGACCATTATCTCGGCAAGGAGGCGGTACAGAATCTGCTGGCGTTGCGTTTCGGCAACGCCCTGTTCGAACCGCTCTGGCGCAATGCGCATGTTGATCATGTGCAAATCAGCGTGCTGGAAACGGTAGGCGTGGAAAATCGCGGCGATTATTACGACAAGGCCGGCGCGATCCGGGACATGGTACAGAACCATCTGTTGCAGCTGTTGTGTCTGGTGGCGATGGAAGCACCGGTGCACTTCGAACCTGAGTCGGTGCGTAACGAAAAACTGAAAATTCTCGAAGCTCTGCGGCCCATCGGTGGCATGGACGTTCAGGACCACACGGTGCGGGGCCAGTATTCAGCGGGGGTGCGGGCAGGTGAGAAGCTGCCCGCTTACTATTTTGAGAAAAGCGTCGATCACGACAGCAATACTGAAACCTTTGTCGCGCTCAAGGCTGAGATAGACAGCTGGCGCTGGGCCGGAGTGCCGTTTTACCTGCGTACCGGCAAATCGCTGGCGCAGCGTAAATCCGAAATTGTGGTGCAGTTCAAGGCTGTGCCGCACCGGTTGTTCCCGCAGCGCGGCGATTTCGCGCCCGGTAACCGTCTGGTCATCCGGCTGCAGCCTGACGAAAGTATCAGCCTGTCATTGATGGCCAAATCGCCCGGCCGGGGCATGGCATTGCAGGAAGTCGAGCTGGATCTGAATTTCGCCGATGCGTTCAAGCGCCGTCGCTGGGACGCTTATGAACGCTTATTGCTCGATGTGATCGACGGGGATGCCACGCTGTTCATGCGCCGTGATGAAATCGAGGCCGCCTGGCGCTGGGTTGATCCGATTATCGAAGGCTGGCAGAACAGCTACCGGTCGCCCAAGCGGTATGCTGCCGGGAGCTGGGGACCTGAAGCGGCGGACAGTCTGCTCGAGCGCCAGGGACATACCTGGCTCGACGAACGCTAGCCCCGGGTCAGATGGGCAGGCTTTGCTGGGCGTCAGTCAGCAGTCTGGCAAAAGCCTGGGCCGGCAAGGGGCGGCTGATCAGGTAGCCCTGTATTTCATCGCAACCGTAATCGCGGAGAAGCTCGAGTTGACTTTCCAGCTCGACGCCTTCGGCCACCACGTTGAGACCGAGACTGTGCGCCATGGCAATAATGGCGCGCACGATCGCCGCGTCCTGCGCACCGTCCTCAAGCTCCGCGATAAAGGCCCGATCAATCTTCAACGTATGCAGCGGGAAACGCTTTAGGTAGGCGAGAGATGAATAACCCGTGCCGAAATCATCCACCGCCAGCCTGATGCCCATCTCCTGGAGCTCGGCGATATTGCGTGTCACCACGTCCAGATGCTCAAGTAGCATGCTTTCGGTCAGCTCCAGTTCCAGGAACTGAGCCGGCAGATCGGATTCTTCAAGAATATCGAGCACAACCCGCGAGAAGTTCTCCTGACGTAGCTGCTGCACCGACAGGTTGACTGCTATACGTACCGGCGCCGGTCCCTGGTGATACCACCGGCTGGCCTGTGCGCAGGACTGGCGCAGCACTATTTCCCCCAGCGGGACGATCATGCCGGTCTCTTCGGCCATTGCAATGAACTGCCCGGGCAACAGCAACCCGCGCTGCGGGTGTTGCCAGCGGACCAGTGCCTCGGCGGCCGTGACGTGGTCGGTCGTCAGGTCCAGCTTGGGCTGGTAATGCACGACCAGCTGAGAGTCGACAAGCGCCTTGCGCAGCTGATTCTCCAGTTGTAGACGATCAAGGCTGTAGGACTGCAGCAGATGGGTATAAAACTGATAGTTGTTACCGCCAAGATGCTTGGCGTGATGCATTGCCTGGTTGGCCTGGGCAATCATATGCAGGCTGTTACGCGCTGTACCGGGAAACTGGCTGATCCCGATGGATGCCGTCACTACCAACTCGTGCGCACCGATCAGGGTCGGGCTGCGTACTTCCTCAAGCAGGGTCGCTGCCAGTTGCTCCAGGTCGTGGCGGCTCATCTGTCTCTCTACCAGGATGACAAACTCGTCGGCTGAGAGTCGCGCGAGGAGATCGGACTGATCCATCTCGCCCAGCCGCAACGCGATCTGTTGAAGCAACAGGTCTGCCACAGCGTGACCCAATGTATCGTTGATATGCTTGAATCGATCCAGATTCAGGTGCAGCAGCGTTATATTTCGCTTGTCGGTGCGCGCGCGGCCGGTGGCCTGATTAAGCTGCTGGGTAAACAGATTGCGATTGGCCAGCTGCGTGAGCGGATCGTAGTTGGTCAAATAGGTGACCTGTTCTTCGTTCTGGCGATGTACGGTCAAGTCAGCGAAGAAGGCTACATAGTGGATAATCCTGCCGCGCTCGTCGCGTACCACTGCGAGCTGCAGCCATTGTGGATACTGTTCGCCGTTGCGGCGGGTCGCGATCCGCTCACCCTGCCAGCGACCCTGGCTGTGCAACGTGCTTACCAGCTGTTGGTAGTCCTCGGGCTCCATGGATTGGCCGAGAATGTTCAGCACCTTGCCGATGACCTCGCCTGCGGTATAGCCAGTGATCACACTGAACGCCTGGTTGACTGCCAACACCTGAAGCTGCCGGTCGAGAATGAGAATGCCCTCGGATGACGCCTCGAATACAGTCGCCGCCAGCAGCGCTTCCTCTTCCTGGAGCTTGCGCGCAGAAATGTCCCGACGGGTACCGAGCATCCGTAACACGCGGCCTGTGGCGTCGCGTTCCACGGCACGGCCGCTATCCTCGACCCATAACCAGTGGCCGTCGGCATGCTTCACGCGGTACTCGAGCCGGTAGGGTGCCTTCTGATCCTTCATATGTCCGATCAGCGCAGCACGTACTGTTTTCACATCGTCAAGGTGCAGGTGCGGCCGCAGATCCCCGAGCATTGTCGGGCGTGATTCGGGCGGCAGGCCGAAGATGGTGTCCAGCTTGGAATGCTCGACCTGATCCGATTTCAGGTCCCAATCCCACAACGCCAGTCCGCTGACCTCCAGCGCTAGGCTAAGCCGGTCCTGGCTGGAACGCAGTGCCCGGCTGATATCTTCAAGCTCGGCGGTTCGTTGCTGGACTCGCTGCTCGAGTGCCTCATGGCTCTCCAGCAGCTCCTGTTCAGCGCGTCGCCGGTGCTGGACTTCAGCTGTAAGCTGCTCATTGAGTGCTTTGGCCTGCTGGTGGGTCTGCTCCAGCCGGGCGACCAGCGCAAGGTTGTGATCGTCTGCACGAATGGTCCGGGTAACGGAGCGGTTAATGAAAGCCCCGGCAAGCAGAATGCAGGAAAATACGGTCACCCCCATGACACCCCAATACACACTGATAGAGTCATCACGGGTCAGTAAAAAGATGATACTCGGCAGCCAGGCGGGCACCAGAAAGCTGGCAAAAGCAAGAAACCGGCTGGCGTAGATGATGCTGACACACAGGCTGACACCGGTAGTCAGGCTGTAAGCAGGAGCCTGCAAGGTGAATGTTTCCAGTGGGACCAGGCCGATCTGGATGTAGGTCGCAGCGAAGCCGGTCAGGGCATTGCCAAGATAGAAGAGCACCCGCCATCGCGGTTTCAAACGCGCCTCGGGCGGACTCTGTCGATACTGGCTGGTCAGCAGATTACGCAGCAGTGTCAGTGCGAGAACCAGCGCCAGCCAGCCAAGCAGCAGGGTATGATCGACGTGATCCCAGACCAGGATGCTGATCAGAACCGCGGCGAGCAGGATCAACCATTGCGGTAGGCGAGAATATTCATATAGCAGATCGAGCTGGCGTATGCGCAGGTCGATATGAGTGCCGGGTGCGTAACTGTCCTGAAACGCCATGGTCAATGATCCCTCAAATGCTCAGCGCTTCCGCTCCAAGAATGCCATCATGATGGCATTTCTCCCTGAACACGCACCTTACATCACCGCCCGGGTTTGGCACAGCCCCCCCCGCACGGCTGAAACCATGACATCCAGCGCTGACATCAAGGCTGTGGTCGGTTTCCTACCGACCGGTGGGCAGCGGCTGGTAGAATGCGCGCATGGATATCTCTCATCTGCTTAATTCGCTCAATGACGCCCAGCGCCAGGCCGTATCTGCGGCTCCCGGACAACAACTGGTGCTGGCTGGCGCCGGCTCTGGAAAAACCCGCGTGCTGGTGCACCGTATCGCCTGGTTGTGCCAGGTTGAGAACGCGTCGCCCTGGAGCATTCTTTCGGTGACCTTTACCAACAAGGCCGCCTACGAGATGCGCGCACGCATCGAACAACTGCTGGGAATCTCGCCCCAGGGTATGTGGGTCGGAACCTTCCACGGGCTGGCGCACCGCCTGTTGCGGGCGCACTGGCGCGAGGCGGGGTTAGCCGAACAGTTCCAGATTCTGGATGGCGACGATCAGCTGCGGCTGGTCAAGCGCGTCATTCGCGAGCTGGGTCTGGATGAAAACCAGTGGGCCCCGCGTCAGGCGCTCTGGTGGATCAATGGTCAGAAGGATGAAGGCTTGCGTCCGCAGCACATTCAGCCGGCCGGCGATCTGTACCTCACCACCATGCTGCGCATCTACCAGGCCTACGAACAGGCCTGTGCCCGCGCCGGTGTGGTGGACTTCGCCGAATTGCTGCTGCGCTCGCTGGAATTGTGGCGCGATAATAACGCGCTGCGTGAACAGTACCAGGCGCGTTTCCGGCATCTGTTGGTGGACGAATTCCAGGACACCAACGCGGTGCAGTACGCCTGGCTCAGGTTGATCGCCGGCAAGAATCCCAGCCTGATGGTGGTCGGCGATGATGATCAGTCGATCTACGGCTGGCGCGGCGCACGCATCGAAAACATCCAGCAATTCCAGACGGATTATCCGTCCGCCGAGTTGATTCGCCTGGAGCAGAACTACCGTTCAACGGCGAACATCCTCAAGGCCGCAAACTCGCTGATCGGCCACAACGCGGGGCGTTTGGGCAAGGAACTCTGGACCGAAGATAACGAAGGCGAGCCGATCGCCTTGTACGCCGGCTTCAACGAGCAGGATGAAGCGCGCTTCATCGTTGAACGGATCGAACAGGCAGTCGGTGAAGGCATGGCGCGTAGCGAGATGGCCATTCTCTACCGCTCCAACGCACAATCCCGGGTGCTAGAAGAGGCCCTGCTGCGCGCGGCGATTCCCTATCGGATCTACGGTGGCCAGCGCTTCTTCGAGCGAGCCGAGATCAAGAACGCCATGGCCTATATGCGGCTGATTGCCAACCGCGGCGATGACGGCGCACTGGAACGCATTATCAACGTGCCCGCTCGCGGTATCGGCGACAAGACCGTTGAATGCCTGCGCCAGCACGCCCGCGAGCAGGATGTGTCGCTGTGGCAGGCCGGCTGCGATTTGCTCGACAACAAGGGATTGCCTGGCCGCGCCGCCAATGCCGTTCAGGCGTTCATGCAGATGATCGAAGACATCACCGAACGGGTCGAGGGGATGCCCTTGTACAGCATGGCCCAGCAGGTGATCGAGCACAGCGGGCTGTTGCGTTTCCATGAGCAGGAGAAGGGCGAGAAGGCGCAGGCGCGGGTGGAAAACCTTGAGGAACTGGTATCGGCTGCGCGGGCTTTTGAAAACGAGATGGCCAGCGAAGAAGAAGAAGGCGACACCCTGCTGGCCTTCCTGGCCCACGCGTCGCTGGAGGCGGGTGAGACGCAGGCCGACCGTTTTGAGGACAGCGTACAGCTGATGACGCTGCACAGCGCCAAGGGCCTCGAGTTTCCGCTGGTGTTTCTGGCCGGAATGGAGGAAGGGCTCTTCCCGCACAAGATGAGCCTGGAAGAGCCGGGTCGGCTGGAAGAGGAGCGCCGGCTGGCTTACGTCGGGATCACCCGGGCCATGCAGCAACTGGTCATCACCTGGGCAGAAACACGGCGGCTATACGGCAGCGAGACCTTCAACAAGGTGTCACGCTTCGTTCGCGAGATCCCGGCGGAACTGATCCGCGAGGTGCGCCTGGGCAGTCAGGTCAGTCGGCCCTTCGGCCCCGGCAAGGGCAAAGGCACCATGTTCGCTCAGGAAGCGACCGAGAGCACCGGTTTCGCGTTGGGCCAGCGGGTCATGCATTCGCTGTTTGGTGAGGGCGTGGTGCTGAACTATGAAGGGCACGGCGCGCAGGCGCGGATTCAGGTCAACTTTGATGATGAAGGCAGTAAGTGGCTGATGGTTGCCTACGCCAAGCTTGAGGCGATGTAGCGGTATGCTAGACGGCGCTGGGTTTTAGCTCCAGCGCCTGAGCTACGGCGACGCAGAATCAGGAAGGTATGATACGCGTGCGGCCACGGTCATCGATGGCGACAAAAACGAATATCGCTTCGGTAACCTTGCGAATCCCATCGTGCGCCAGATCCTCACTCCACACCTCAACGCAGATCTTGGTCGAGCTGCGGCCAACATCCAGAACGTGACAGTGAAACGCCAGCTGGGCTCCGACCGATACCGGCACCATGAAACCCATGCGATCGATTGCGACGGTGGCGACCCTGCCGCGGGCAATGCGCGCCGCAGTGCTGGTGCCGGCGACGTCCATCTGTGCTACCAGCCAGCCGCCAAAAATATCCCCGAAACTGTTGCAGTCTCGTGGCAAGGTGGTGATCTTGAGCGCCAGCTCTCCCCGAGGGGTTGGATCCATGTCTAGGTCTTGCATCGAATGCTCGGTAATGTGCGTTTTAATTTTTGTAGCAGCAGTCAAGCGGGAAAACTGAAAACTGCGAAGGCGCCTATGTTATGTGATAGCGGGTTATCACTCAATGGTTAGGGGCTGTTGCCGGCGTTCGACCCCGGACGTAGCCGCTAGTTTGAGTTGAGTGAAAGCTCGAAGCCAGCTGCCGCGAGCCGACAGGGCTGCGCCGACACGCTGCAAATACGTCCCTGTAAGCTCGCCGATGACATCCCTGTCATCGCACGGTCGGCTCAACCCTGTCGCCTCGCTTCGCATAGAGATTTGAGTTGCCTGATGGCACACCCCAACACCGGTTTACTCTCCGCATCACGACGATGCTCGACCGAGCCCACCGGCTGTCAGGGTGAAGCAAGTGTTGAAAACAGGGATGTTTTCACCAAGCCCCCAGGGATGGGTTTACGGCGTCTTGCGTAACCCTGACAGCCGGTGGGCGACTGGCCTGGGACGTAGCCGCTAGTTTGAGTTGGGTGAGAGCTCGAGGCCAGCTTCCGCGAGCCGACAGGCCTGCGCCGACACGCTGCAAGTACATCCCTGTAAGCTCGTCGATGACATCCATGTCATCGCACGGTCGGCTTAGCCCTGTCGTCACGCTTCGCATGAAGATCGGAGTTGCCTGACAGGAAAATCTGGAAGCGCTTTTAATCTCCGCTTCACGCCAATGCTCATTCAAGTCCGCCGGCAGTCAGAGTGGAGCAAGTGTTGAAAACAGGGATGTTTTCACCAAGCCCCCAGGGAGGGGTTCACGGCGTCTTGCGTAATCCTGACAGTCGGTGGGCGACTGGCTTGGGACGTGGCCGCTAGTTTGAGTTGGGTGAGAGCTCGAGACCAGCTTCTGCGAGCCGACAGGGCTGCGCCGACACGCTGCAAGTACGTCCCTGTAAACTCGTCGATGACATCCCTGTCATCGCACGGTCGACTCAGTCCTGTCGCCTCGCTTCGCGTAGAGATTTGAGTTGCCTGATGGCACACCCCAACATCGGTTTAGTCTCCGCATCACGCCGATGCTCGACCGAGCCCGCCGGCAGTCAGAGTGGAGCAAGTGTTGAAAACAGGGATGTTTTCACCAAGCCCCCAGGGAGGGGTTTACGGCGTCTTGTGTAATCCTGACAGCCGGTGGGCGACTGGCTTCGGTTCAGCCGGGCACAATGACCTTGAGCCAGTCTGGCGAAACATTTTGAGTCGAAAAGCCAATCCCCCTAGCCCCCTTTGCCAAAGGTGGTTTGGTGCTTTCCGGGGATGAACGTGCTCGTGGGCTACCGCTAATCCGGTCGGACAGTTTGTGCCAAAACAAATAAAAAAAGGGCCTGTATAGGCCCTTTCAGCTTCATTGCGAACCGACCTCAACCTCGACCCTCGACAGCGCGCTCGGCTATTTCCATCGGCGCGTGGCGCACGTCGGTGCCTTCGACCATATAGATAACCTGCTCCGCCAGATTACCGGCGTGGTCGCCGACGCGTTCCAGTGCGCGCAGTACCCACATGATATTCAGGCAGCGGGTGATGTTACGGGTGTCTTCCATCATGTGGGTGACCAGGGTGCGGGTTGCGCTGCGGTATTCGCTGTCTACGGTATCGTCCTCGCGCATGACCTGCAGGGCTACCTGGGTGTCGAAGCGGGCGAAGGAATCCAGGGCATCGCGCAGCATGACGGCGACATGATTACCAATATGCCGGACTTCGACGCGGCCCCAGGGGCTGGTCGTTTCTTCGGCTAGTGCGATAGTCAGCTTGGCAATCTTTTTCGCCTCGTCGCCGATACGCTCGATATCCGCGACCATCTTCACCACCGACATGACCAGACGCAGGTCGCTGGCGGTGGGCTGGCGCTTGGCGATGACGCGGTTGGCTTCTTCATCGATAGCCAGTTCCATGGCGTCGACCTTCTTGTCACCGGCTTTGACTTCACGGGCCAGCTCAACATCGCTGTTGATGAGTGCCTCGACGGCCTGGCGCAGTTGCTGTTCAACCAGCCCACCCATTTCCAGCAGATCCTGCTTGAGCTGACTGAGGTCGGCGTTGAAGCGGCTGGAAATATGCTTAAGGTGGCTTTCGCGATCTGTTGTCATTATCTGGGACTCCTTTATCAGCCGAACCGGCCGGAAATATAGTCTTCCGTGCGTTGGCACTTCGGGCGGGTGAACAGCGCATCGGTCTCGTTGAATTCGACCAGTTGACCCATGTACATGTAAGCGGTGTAGTTGGAGATACGCGCAGCCTGCTGCATGTTGTGCGTCACCATCAGGATGGTGACCTGACCTTCCAGCTCATTGAGCAGATCCTCGATGCGCGCCGTCGCGATCGGATCCAGCGCCGACGTGGGTTCGTCGAGCAGCAGGATATCCGGTTGTACCGCCAAAGCGCGGGCGATACACAGGCGCTGCTGCTGACCGCCGGAGAGGCTCAGGGCAGATTGATGCAGGCGGTCCTTGACCTCATCCCACAGCGCCGCCTGGCGCAGCGACTTCTCGGCCATTTCATCCAGCACTGCGCGCTTCTTGATGCCGCGAATGCGCAACCCGGCGATGGTGTTTTCGTAGATGGTCTTGGGAAAGGGGTTGGGCTTCTGGAAAACCATGCCCACTCGCAGGCGGACCACCATCGGGTCGAGCTCGATGAGATTCACGTTCTCCGGCATCAGGGTGATCTCGCCGGAATATTTCACGCCTTTGTACAGGTCGTGCATGCGGTTCAGGCAGCGCAGGAAGGTACTCTTGCCGCAGCCTGAAGGGCCAATCAAGGCAGTGACGCGCTTGTCTACCAGAGGCATATTCAGTTTCTGGATAGCCTGGGTACCGTCGCCATACCAGAACTCCAGATCAGACACCCGCGCACGCAATTCCTCTTCCGGTTCGAGCAGCCAGGTATCTTCCTGTCCGGCCGAGGCGGGCGGAGGGGCGCTATGGGTCCGTTTGGTTGCTACGGGTTCTGCGGTCGTGCTGACGTTTTTCATCATGCCAATGCTTTTGCTGAAGGAAGTCATATATGTTTACCGTAATCGTCTATGTACGAGGAGCCTGGTTTGGGACCGGTATCAGTCCTTGTGGCGAACCTTGTAGCGAATGTAGATAGCGATGGCGTTCATCATCAGCGTCAGCACCATCAATACAACCCCTGCTGCCGCGGCGTTGATCTGGAACTCGGCTTGCGGACGAGACACCCAGCTGAACATCTGGATCGGCATGACCGTGAACGGGCTGGTGATCCAGTCGAAATTGATGAACGGGAAGTCGCCGCTGATCGGCGCGTTGGGCAGGAACGCAATGTAGGTCAGCGCGCCGATGGTGATGATCGGTGCTGTTTCGCCGATCGCCCGTGACAGGCCGACTATCGCGCCGGTGATGATGCCCGGACGCGCCGCTGGCAGGATGTAGGCGTAGGTGGTCTGCCATTGATCCGCGCCAAGACCGATCGCGGCTTCCTTGTACGCCTCCGGTATCGACCGGATGGCTTCCCGCGTGGAAACGATGATTACCGGCAGAATCAGCAGCGACAGCACCAGGCCCGCGACCAATACCGTCTCGCTCATGCCGAACGCATAGATAAACAGGCCGAGCGCCAGCAGGCCGTACACGATTGACGGCACGCCGGCGAGGTTGGTGACATTGATCTCGATGAGGTCGGTCATCCAGTTGGAGCCAGCGTATTCCTCGAGATAGACGCCAGCAGCGACGCCCAGTGGTATCGAGATGGCAGCGGTAACGATCATGACCAGGATAGTGCCGACCCAGGCCGAGAGGATGCCCGCTTGCTCCGCCTTGCGCGACGGGAAGCTCATGTAGAAGTCAGGATCCTGCAAGCGTGGCAGGCCGGTAATGAACAGATCCAGGAACATCGCCAGCAGCGTAGAGATGGCGATCACCAGGATCAGCATGCCCAGCCCGGCGATCAGGATGTCCTGATTCTTGTTGCGCCGGACCAGCGAGGCATGGCCCTGCGCGTCACTGATAGTTTGATTTAACGTAGCCATGTTTTACCTCAATAAGCCAGACGGTAGCGGCGGCGCAGCATGAAGCCGATGACGTTGAACAGCAGCGTCATCAGGAACAGCACAAGACCGACCGCGAAGATGGACTGGTAGCCAATCGAGCCATGGCGTACGTCGCCGAGGCTGACCTGCACGATGAAGGTGGTGATGGTCGCGGCACCTTCCATTGGGTTGAAGGTGAAGTTGGCCATCTGGCCTGCCGCAATCGCCACCACCATGGTTTCTCCGACGGCGCGGGACATGGCAAGAATGAAGGCCGCGGTAATACCGGAAATGGCTGCCGGGATCACGACCTTGATCGCTGTGTAAAAACGTGAATATCCCAGTGCGTAGGCGCCTTCTCGCAGCTCGCGCGGTACAGCGCGCATGGCGTCCTCGCTGAGCGAGGTCGTATAGGGAAGGATCATGATGCCCATAACGATACCCGGCGAGAGCATGTTGAAACCGGGCAGCCCCGGAATGAAGGCCTGCAACAGGGGCGTCACCATCATCAGGGCGAAGTAGCCGTAAACGATGGTCGGTACGCCTTCGAGCATCTCCAATACCGGTTTGACTGCTTCACGCACCTTCGGCGGTGCGTACTCGCTCATGTAGATCGCCAGCAGCAAGCCGAGTGGAATGGCGATCGACAGGGCAATCGCGGATACAGTCAGCGTACCGGATAGCAGCGGCCAGATCCCGAAGGAGGGTGCTGCGAAAAGGGGAGTCCAGGTGGTGGACGTCAGAAATTCCGTCAGCGAGACGTTCTCAAAGAAAACCAGCGACTCGCTGACCAGAATGTAAACGATACCGATGGTCACGAAGACCGATACGGCGGCAGCGGCGAACAGAATACATCTCGCCAGCTTGTCGATCATTGCACGCTTGCGCAGGAAGTTGGGAGCCGGGGTAACAGCGGCTCGCAACTGGTCATCTGGCGTGTTAAGCATAATAGGCCTGCTGCGGTGAAACTTGCTGATGGTCAGGGTTCAGAAACGGCAACAAGAGCGCGCCATCTGGCGCACTCCTGCTTTTCTGCCGATCTACTCAGTAGTGCTTGTCGCGGCTGAGCAACTCTACAACGTTCACGCCGATCTCTGAACCGGTGAAGGCAGTGCCTACTTCCAGTTCACGCAGGGTGCGCAGGGCTGCCTGGTAGGATTCTGAGCTCATCGGCACATAGCCAACTTCCTCTACCAGGTCGGCGGATTTATCTTCGTTCAGATAGTATTCCATGAATTTCATGGAATGCGGTTCTGACTGCATCTTGTTCTTGCTGGCGTACATGAAGATCGGACGCGACAGCGGCTGGTAGGAACCGTTGCCAGCGGTCTCGACGGAAGGCAGTACCGCTTCCTTGCCCTTCCATGAAATCGCTACAGCGTCCAGCTTGTCCTTGTTTTCTTCATAGTAGGCAAGACCGAAGAAGCCCATGGCGCTCGGGTCGTTGGCCACGCCCTGAACCAGCACGTTGTCATCTTCACTGGCGGTGAAATCGCCGCGGCTGGAGTGTTCCTTGCCGACGATGGCAGCGGTGAAGTAGTCATAGGTCCCGGAATCGGTGCCGGCACCATAGAGGCGCAGCGGCTTGTCGGGGAAGGAGGAACGGATCTGGTTCCAGTTGGTGATCTTGCCCTGTGCTTCAGGCTCCCAGACTTTTTTCAGTTCCTCGACCGTCATAGTCGTGGCCCAGTCGTTATCGGGGTGGATGACAACAGTCAGTGCATCCATGGAGACAGGGAGTTCGATGAACTCGATACCGTTCTGCTTGCACAGTTCGGCCTCTTCTTTTTTGATCGGACGTGAAGCACCTGTTGCGGCGGTTTCACCATTACAGAACTTCTTGAAGCCGCCGCCAGTACCGGAGACGCCGACGGTCACCCGGATGTCGCCTTTCATTTCCTTCTGGAACTCTTCGGCAACAGCTTCGGTAATCGGGAAAACGGTACTGGAACCATCTACCTGAACGGTTTCAGCTGCCATGGCGAAGGGTGCGGCTAAGATCCCGGACATCAGTGTCACGGAAGCGGCGGTAAGTGCTTTGTTCATGGTCAATATCCTGTCCACATTTAGGTTTGGTCACTAAATCGGTTGAGGTTGCAGCGCATGCCGCTGTGAAACCTGAGCCGACCTTTCGGCGACGAAGCCAATATATCCATGGAAGATGACTCTTTTGTGACAGCCGAAACAAAGCAGAAAAAACGTGGTCGGTTGTAGCTGATGCTCCCTCGACGGCCTTGTTCTTTCTGAAAAGCGCAGTCTAAAGCGGTCTGACAGCGATGCTTGAAGGATCTCCAGGCACAAAAAAGCCCACTTCGATTCAACCGAAGCGGGCTTTTTTTGATACTCAACGGTTATTCGAGAGTCATAACCCATTCAGCGAGAAGCTTGGCTTCATCTTCGGTAACCTGGTTCGGCGGCATGGGGATTGCGCCCCACTGGCCGGAAGAACCATTCTTGATGTTGGCAGCAATGGTTTCGACTGCATTTTCTTCTTCTTGGTATTTGGCAGCGACAGCCTTCAGAGCCGGGCCAACCAGCTGCGCGTCGACATTATGGCAGGCAACGCAGGGCTTGCTTTTGAACAAGGCTTCGCCGCCTTCGCCCGCTTCCTGGGCAGTGACCGCTTGAGCAGAGAAGAGTGCGCCGGTGACGGCAAGGGGTAACAAAAACTTTTTCATGACATATCCTCAGAGGCTGTTCTGTCGCAGGTCAGGCCTGCTTGTTTTGTCGGCGGATTGTAGATCCTGTGACCGCAAGTTTGCACTGCGATTCAATTTAATCAAGCGCCAGGTTGTCGCATGATCCCTGGTAGATAGACTACAGCCCTCGATTTGGGTATGTTTCGGGACAATTTTGAATTTTGTACCCCGGATGGCAGCAATCCAGCGGTCAAGGGTTGTAAAATCAAGCAAATTTCAATCCTGATGAGGGTAGCGGAGAACTCATGGAAATTACCTCTTACAGCATGAATTGGCACTATCCGACAGCGGTAAAAGTCGGCGCCGGACGTATCAGCGAACTGGCCAAGAGCTGTGGTCAGCTGGGTATGAAAGCGCCGCTGCTGGTTACTGACCCCGGCCTGGCCGCACTGCCTATGATCGAGCAGGCCTTGCAGCAATGCCGCGACCACGGTCTGCGTCCCGGACTGTTCACCGGCGTAAAGGGCAACCCTACTGGCGGCAACGTGGCTGACGGTGTTGCGGCGCTTCACGAAGGTGAACATGATGGCGTGATCGCTTTCGGTGGCGGTTCCGCTATCGACGCAGCCAAGGCCATCGCTCTGATCGCAAACCAGAGCTGCACGCTTTGGGAAGCGCAGAACCCGGCTGTGGTCGATGTCAGCAAAATGCTGCCGCTGGTTGCCGTGCCGACTACCGCGGGCACCGGCTCGGAAGTAGGTCAGGCTGCGGTGATATCCGATGAGGAATCGCATAGCAAACGCATCATCTTCAACGCGCGCATGATGCCGCCGATCGTCATCCTTGACCCTGAACTGACCGTTGGTCTGCCGCCCAAACTCACTGCGGCGACCGGTATGGACGCGCTGGCCCACAACATCGAAGCCTTCTTCGCGCCAGTCTTTCATCCGATGGCCGAAGGTATCGCGCTGGAAGGTGTTCGCCTGATCAAGGAATTCCTGCCCCGCGCAACGGCTGACGGCTCGGACATCCATGCCCGTTTGCAGATGATGGTTGCCTCGAGTATGGGCGCCACGGCGTTCCAGCGCGGGCTGGGCGCGATTCATTCGGTATCGCATAGCGTAGGCGCGCTCTACGACAGTCACCACGGTTTGCTTAACGCAATCATGCTGCCCTACGTCATGGAGGCCAACCGGCCCGCCATTGAACAAGAGACTGTCCGTCTGGCGCGCTACCTGGGACTGGAACAGGCCAACTTTGACGGTGTGATGCAATGGATACTCGACCTGCGCAAGGAGCTGGACATCCCGCACACGCTGGCAGAGATCGGTGTTGACGACAGTCAGGCCGAACTGGTTGGCAAGATGTCAGCCAAGGATGTAACAGCTCGCACCAACGCTCGCCAGCTGGATGCAGCAGCGTATCAGAAGCTATTCCTCAACGCGGTCAACGGCACCGTTCAGGGCGTCTGACCCGCTAGGGTCTGTTGCCGTTTCGTCACGGCCGCGACGGGCCCCGTCCCTTCGGGTGGGGCCGCCTAGGTTGCCTGGCAAATGACCCCATGAGGCGTTGCGGACTGGGCAAGGGAACAACCATTTCCTGCGTCCCGCGCCTTGCGGATCGCCGCCCGGCCTGGCGCCATTTGACACAGCAACGCGGCTCGCGATGAAACGGCAACAGACCCTAGTCCCCCGCCTGTCGTCATGGCGGGCGGGGTGTTGTCACTTCTCCTCAGGCCGAACCCTCTGCCACGCGCTAAATTGCCTGAAATCCCCGCTGGTTGATTGGGGTTTGCCAGCACTCTGCGGTAAGCTGCGCAGGTTATCTGTTCAAAGAGAATCAACATGGCGAAAGTCTCGGTCCTGGTAGTCGACGACGCTCCGTTCATCCGTGACCTGGTGAAAAAGGCTCTGCGTAGTCATTTTCCCGGCGTGCAGGTCGAAGAGGCGGTCGATGGTCGCAAGGCCCAGCAGATCCTCAGTCGCGTGGGTTTCGATCTCATTCTATGCGACTGGGAGATGCCCGAGATGAATGGCCTCGAGTTGCTCCAGTGGTTCAGAGGGCAGCCGGACGCGGCGGCTATACCCTTTATCATGGTGACCAGTCGCGGCGACAAGGAAAACGTGGTCGAAGCCATACAGTCCGGGGTCAGCGACTACATCGGCAAACCATTCAGCAACGAGCAGTTGGTGGCCAAGGTGCGTAAGGCGCTGCACCGCGCTGGCAAGCTTGAACTACTGGAGGGGCGAAAGGCCCGGGCCAGTGTCGGTACGGCTCAGGACACCATTGCCAATCTTACCGGTGGGCACAAGCCCAGCTCGGCTCCGCCTGCCAGCGCAGCCACTCCGGTCTCTTCGGCGTTACCCGCTGAAACTGACAAACCCGTAGCCGGTCCGGTTGCCACGCAACCGGTGCGCGGCCAGGGACAATTGCGTTTACCGGGCCGGCAGTTGCCGTGCGTTATCAAGACGCTGAGTCTGCGCGATGCGCTGGTGGTGGTCCGGCGTGGTGAGCAGATGCCGCAGATATTCGAGAGCGGCGTGCTGGATCTTGAACAGGATAGTGACCGCTCGGTAGCGCGAATCAACGCCTATATCCATTCGGTGGCCTCGATGGAAGCGCGTATGGACTGCGAGTGGTTGAAGGTTACGCTACGTTTTGTCGACCAGGACCCGGAAAAGCTCGACTACCTGTCGCGGCTGATTGCTACCGGTAGCAGCCAACAGCATTACTCGCCGAGCGCCTGATCCATCGGAACCAGCCGTCTGGCGGGGAAATGGCAGATAAAACAGCTGCCCGTGCCTTCTTCACTGATAATTTCCAGCCGGGCCTGATGGCGCAGGAGCACGTGCTTGACGATCGCCAGACCCAGGCCGCTGCCCCCGGTGTGGCTGTTACGGCTTGAGTCGATGCGGTAAAAGCGTTCGGTCAGGCGCCCGATATGTTCCGGCGCAATACCCGGCCCGTCGTCGGTGACGCTCATATGGGCTCCCGCCCCGTCTGACCACCAGCGTATCTGTATCGCGCAACCGTCCGGGGTGTACTTCACTGCGTTGAATACCAGATTGGAAAAGGCGCTACGCAGTTCGCCGGCGATGCCGATGAGTGGCTGTTCGGTCTCGTTGGCCAGCGTTATGCGGTGCTGTCGTTCGCCGGAAAATGCCAGCGCATCGTCCCGGATACGCGTGAGCAGCAGATGCACCGATACCGGTTCTTCATCCAGGGTCGTGTCGGTGGTTTCCAGGCGCGACAGCAGTAACAGATCATTAAGCAGGGTGTGCATCCGCGAGGCCTGCGTTTGCATCTGTAACATGGCGCGCTTCCAGCGAGAGGCGAGTACGTCTTCGTTATCCAGCAGGGTTTCCAGATACCCGATCACTACGGTGAGCGGGGTGCGCAGCTCGTGGGATACGTTGGCGACGAAGTCCTTGCGCATCAGTTCGAGGTTATGCAAGCGGGTAATGTCGCGCACGATCATCAGGCGTTCACCCTGCCCGTAACGGGTAATGGCGAATTGCAGATGAGTATTCTTGCTGGTCGGCGAGTCGAGACTCAGTGGTTCGGAGTGCGAACCTGTCTCGTAATAGGTCACGAACCGCGGATCACGAATCAGACTGGTGACATGTTGCCCCTTGTCCGCCGGGTTACGCAATCCGAGTAGTCGATCGGCCGAGGCGTTCCACCATTGCAGGCGGCCCTGCCGATCTATCATGACGACTGCTTCGCTCAAGGCAGCAGTAGACGCCTGGATCTGGTCAATTATTTCTTGCAGCTTGTGTTGGCGCCGGGCTGCGCTTTGTCGCTGTCGATGGATCGTACTGAATATCTCGCCCCATATGCCGCGGGCATCGGGAAGATCTGCTGAGGGATTGTCGATCAGCCAGTTATGAAACCACAGCAGCTGGCGAAGAGTCCAGCTGACGTACACCACCAGACCAAACACCAGCGTCCAGGCCAGATGTCCGGTCAGCAGGCCTACCGGCAGACAGATCAGCGTGAGCCAGAACAATCTGACAAGTAAGGCCCGGGTCCAGCTGGTGGTCAATTCCGTCTCCGTGATGATTACGGCATCTGTCGCGCCGGTTAGCCGCTCCATGGTTGAGCCCTTCAGCCCTTGGTGGAGAACCGGTAGCCGGTTCCTCGGACTGTTTGCACGAGGTTTTCGTAGCGGCTTCCCAAAGCCTTGCGAAGGCGCCTGATATGAACATCTACGGTGCGTTCTTCAACATAGACATTGCCACCCCAGACCTGGTCAAGCAACTGGCCGCGGGTGTAGGCGCGCTCCTGATGCGTCATGAAGAACAGCAACAACCGGTATTCGGTGGGTCCGATCTCGCCAGGCTCGCCATCAATAGTAACGCGGTGGCTGACCGGGTCCAGACAGAGCCCGTCCACTTCCAGCGGTGTTTCAGCATCAGCGGGGCCTGCGCGGCGCAAAACCGCCTTCAGGCGCGCCACCAGTTCACGCGGGGAAAAGGGTTTGGTGATGTAATCGTCAGCGCCCACCTCAAGCCCCTGGATCTTGTTGTCTTCCTCGCCCTTGGCGGTGAGCATGATGATCGGGATATCTGCAGTCATTTCGTCGCGCTTGAGCCGGCGTGCCAGTTCGATACCGGTGGTGCCTGGAAGCATCCAGTCGAGCAGTATCAGGTCAGGCTTACGGTCGACGATGCTGGCATGGGCCTGTTGGGTGTTGTCTGCCTCCAGGCATTCATAGCCGGCCATTTCCAGAGCGACGGCAATCATCTCCCGGATAGGTGCTTCATCATCGACGATCAGTATCGTTTTTCCCTGCATGGTATCTACCGTCCCGTTGCGGATTGAAACATGCGTCGATTAGATAACATTTTTGTTGCAGTTGTATGACCGCAGAGCGAGCGCCGATCAGCCTAGCCAAAAATCCAGTGCCAGTCCGATAAACACCAGCATGCCGCTCCAGTGGTTGGACAGAAATGCAACGAAGCAGGCGTGCGGTTCGCGTTCGCGAATCAACCACTGCTGCCAGCCGAAGCTGACCAGCATCGCCAGCAGGCCGAGGTGGTAGTAAAGCCCAAGATCGAAGCGGGCACCTGCCAATAACAGGCAGATCAGGGTCAGCCCCTGCAGCAGGCCAATGATATGCCGGTCTGATTCGCCAAACAGAATGGCGGTCGATTTCACGCCAATACGCAGGTCATCTTCGCGGTCACAGATGGCGTACTCGGTATCGTATGCCACGGTCCACAGCAGGTTGGCGAGAAATATCAGCCACAGCGCACTCGGCAGGGCTTCGGCCTGGGCAGCAAAAGCCATGGGGATCGCCCAGGAGAAGGCAGCGCCGAGCACTACCTGAGGATAGAAAGTGAAGCGCTTACAGAATGGGTAAATGCTGGCGAGGAAAATGGCGCCGAAGGCCAGCAGTACAGTCATGCGGTTGGTCAGCAACACCAGTATGGCGCTGACCGCTACCAACGCCGCAAAGGTGATCAATGCCTCACGCGAACTGATGCGGCCGGTCGCCAATGGCCGCTGCGTGGTGCGCCGGACATGCCCGTCGATCTTGCGGTCGGCAAAGTCATTGATAACGCAGCCGGCGGCGCGCATGAAGATTACGCCGAGCACGAAGATGACCAGCACTGACCAGTCGGGAACCCCTTCGGCCGCAATCCACAATGCCCAGAGCGTCGGCCACAGAAGCAGATAGGTGCCGATGGGTCGGTCCATGCGCATCAGCTGGATGAAATCATTGGCCCGTGGGTGGACGCGGCCAAAAGGTCTGATCAACAAGCCAAGCAAAGCAGTTCTCCGTGCGACATGGGATTGGGATCAGCTGGCGGGCGGCCAGCCTTCTAGAAACACTTCACACACCAACAGCTGCAGGCGACCATCGCCGAAGCGTGAGCGGCGTGCCCAGCATCTTTCGCTGCGCCACGCCGACGGCAGCCACTCGGCGGGATAACGGCTGATTTCAATCGGCCCGCGGCTGATTCCCAGGCCGCCGCGAAAAAGCAAATCGCCGAGACTGCGGGTGCCCAGGTTGGTCAGGTCGCCCTTCCCTTCCGTCAGCGTGTGCATGGGCGCGACGCTGCGGGCAAATACGCGCGGTGCGCCAGCAGTATGCAGTAATACTTCACGCACCCACACCTGAGTGCCGGGCTCGAGACCCAGCGCGCAGGCTTCGTCTGCACGCGCGGGCTGCAGCGATTGCTCCAGCAGTTCAACCCTGAAATCGTTGTCGCCGGCTTCGGTCAGACGTTGGGTCAGCGACCCTTCGTTCTGCAGCCAATCCAGCAACATTCCGGCAGGTTTGCAGGGATGTCGGGCGGCGGAATGCCAGTCGGGAAGTCTCACGTGTCATAGCCGGATTGCAGATGGATAGTGCGGCAAGGTTATCACGAATGCCTCGTGCAGCGCGCCAGTGCCTGTGCTTGGCGTCCGCCGGCGAATCCGGTAGTGTCGACGCAGTTTTGGCTACCAAGGATCCGTGAATGAAAAAATGGCAATGTATCGTGTGTGGTTTTATCTATGACGAAGCCGAAGGCTGGCCGGACGACGGAATTGCGCCGGGAACTGCCTGGGAAGATGTGCCTGCCGACTGGCAATGCCCCGATTGCGGTGTGGGCAAGGAAGACTTCGAGATGATCTCGATCGGCTGATCTCTGTTCAAGGATTCATATAGTGTCTGATGCATCTCCGCTGGTTATCGTTGGTACCGGTTTGGCCGGCTATAACCTGGCAAAGGAATTTCGCAAGCTCGACAGTAGCCGTTCGCTGCTGTTGATTACCGCCGACGACGGTCGATTCTACTCCAAGCCGTTGTTGTCCACCGGCTTCGCCAAGGGCAAGGAGGCCGACGAGCTGGCCATGCAGGATGCCGCTACGATGGCTGCTCAGCTCGATGCTGAAATACTCGTACAAACCCGGGTCGACGCTATCGATCCGGCCACGCGGAGTCTGATGGTGGGTGAGCGGCGGATGCAATACAGCGATCTGGTCCTGGCTACCGGCGCTTTGGCCCGACAACTTCCAGGGGCCGAGGCGTTGGGCGAGCACGTACTGTCGATCAATGATCTGACTGACTATGCACGCTTTCGTCGGGCGCTTGTTAGCAAGCGCTCAGTGGCAATTATCGGCGCTGGCCTGATCGGCAGTGAGTTTGCCAATGATCTCGCAGCCGCCGGTCTCGACGTTCAGGTGATAGCACCGGACCGGACGTTGATGGCTGGACTGATCCCTACGCAGGTGGCTGAACCTGTCAGGGCTTCGCTGGAAGACCTGGGAGTAGGTTTCCATTTGAGCAAGGGTATCCAGCAGATGGACCTGACCGACGCGGGCGTGTGTATCACGCTGGAAGATGGCACCCGTGTAGAGGCCGAGCAAGCCCTGTCCGCCATTGGTCTTGTGCCCAACCGGGGGTTGGCTGAAGCCGCTGGGCTGGAGGTGGCCAAGGGCATCAGCGTCGATCGCCAGTTGCGGACGTCAGCCGAGCACATCTACGCGCTGGGTGACTGCGCGGAAGTGGCGTCCTTGAGCTTGATGTATGTGATGCCGTTGATGACCTGCGCGCGAGCGCTTGCAAAAACGCTGACGGGCAATCCGACCGAGATTAGCTATTCGGCCATGCCGATCATGGTAAAGACGCCGGCCTGTCCCCTGGTGGTTTCGCCGCCGCTCACCGCTACCGAAGGCGAGTGGACCGTCACCGGCGAAGGCTCGGACCAGCGTGCTCTGTTTCATGATTCGCAGGGCGTTTTACACGGCTATGCATTGACCGGCGCGGCTGTGAGGGAAAAGCTGCAATTGAACCGGGAACTCCCTGGCTGGTTAGTGTAGAAACGGTTTGCCCTGGCTCGCCCTGTCGAGCCAGTTCACTGTCGGCCAGAGGGCGAAGAATTCCAAGCCCCTTCTCAAAAGCCCCCATTCTGATTGTTGAGCAAAGGTGCCACCCAGAGCGGTTCAGCGCTCAGTGATTGCATCTTGCCTTCTGTTCTGAGCCAGTTTCCTTTTCGAAGTTTGCCCAAATAAGCGTCTCGTTCCGGGGACTACACGCCTTTTGTCGGAAAAAACCGCTCTCCTATCGCGGATGACTTCATCAGGGGCTGGCGCATAGCCGCTACTTCTGCGATGCTGATCTGGCTATGCGGTCCGTCCGAGAGGGGTTGGCTGCTGGCGCCGCTGCGAAGGACGCGGCGGAAAACAACAACAGATAACGAGGCTCTATATGCGTAAACCGGATCTCGCCGCGGCAATCGCCGACAAGGCTGACCTAAGCAAGGAACAGGCAAGCCGTGTACTCAATGCAGTTCTCGATGAAATCACCCAGGCACTGAGCAAGAAGGAAACTGTGACTCTGGTAGGTTTCGGAACCTTTCTGCAACGACATCGTGGCGCCCGTACAGGTAAAAACCCGCAAACAGGCGAACCTGTCCAGATCAAAGCCAGTAATACCGTCTCCTTCAAGCCAGGCAAAAGCCTCAAGGATTCGATCAATTAAGTGGTTGTCGGAGGCTGCGGTGTTATCACTGAGCCTCCGATCGCAGTACGCCTTCCTGAATCATTCCACGCCCATTGCCCCGATATCAGCCGTGCTGGTACACAGTGACCAGTTTGCGCAGCGCATCGCGCGCTTCAAGTACTTTGTCTGCCGCCTTGGCAGCGCTTTCTGCAGTCAGGCCTAGCCGCTCCAACAGAGCGGGCGGTATTGGCATTTCAGACCCGCTACCTATTCCTCTTTCGCTCAGTAGCGCCAGGCTAAGATAGGCCAGGTTGGCATACAGGTGCAAATTGCCCTGATAGTCCGGATCGTGTTGGTAGCGGATGGCGGTGGATATCTCGGCAGGCATATCCCAGTAACGCATCAGCCAACTGCCGATCTGGTCACGCGTCACGCCCAGCAGATGCTGGTCCACGAGATGCGGTGGAACATGCGGGTTGGCTTCGACATGCCGGCAAATCATCTTGAAGTGGGGCGGGAAGATATACGCCAGCACCAGATAACCGAAGTTATGCAGCAACCCTGCGAGATAGTTCAGACCCATTTCGGGACGTTTCGCAACGGGCATGGCCCGAGCAAGGCCATCAATCACAGCAGCGGTGTAAATCGCCTGTTCCCAATAGGGTGTGGTGCGTTCGGCTGAGTCTCTTGGTAGCGTGAAGGTCTTGCCCAGCGCAAGGCCCACCGCCAGGTTGATAACCAGGTCGAAACCCAGCACCCGGCTGATGGCGTCCTCCACCGAGCGGATTTTGCCGGGCGCGGCATAGAACGGCGACGATGCCCAGCTGACGACCTGCGCAGCCAGGCTCGGATCGGTTTCCACCACGTCGGCAAGCTCTTCGATGCTGGCGTCCGGGTTGACGCGCAGCTTCATGACCTTCTGCGCGGACTGCGGCAGCGGCGGAATTTCTATGGTTTCTTCCAGACGCTGACGCATGCGCAGGGCAGTGAAGTTGCGCACGGCATTACTAAGGTCCTGTTGGTCCTGCTCGGGGTCATCGGGCAAGCTGGCCAGGCTGCTCAGTGGCACGGAAAAACGGCCTGAGCTGGCCTTCGCCATCAGCACACGGGCGTCGGCCTGATCGAGTTCCAGGCACCAGCCTTGCAGGCCGCTATCCATCCACACCACAGGCTCATCTCCGAGGCTCTGCTCGAAGATCGCCGGTGAGTTGAACAGCATTGGCAGACCCGGCAGTTGACTCAGCTGGTGCTGGGTCAGCAGTCGCTGCAGGCGCTGATCACGCAATGGCTCAAGCTCGCGTCCGAGCAGTTCACCGACACGTTTAAGGTCGAGCAGATGATCGCGCGGGAATAGCGCCAGCACGCTCCCATCGCTGTCGGACAACAGGCAGGCCTGCACGCGGCGTGGGGTGACCTCTGTCTGCCCTGCCTGGCGTAACCGGTAACGTATTCCCTGTTGTTGCAGCTGCTTTTCAATCAGATCGGGCAGGCTGATGCCGTCGGTTTCAGTGGCCGAATGGGTATTCATGAATTGTCCTTTTTGCCGGTACCGCCCAGGGAGGCTTTGCGCTGATGGTAGCACGCAGGAACCGGTCGTGCTGTCGGGCCCAGGGTCTGTTGCAACAGATCCTGGGCCTTGACGCGACTAATTAGGGGTACCCATCAGACCTGGGCGAACTGTTGGCCGTGGGCGAGCCAACGATCAACCAGCGGCTGGACCTGCTGAGGGTGCTGGGTGGCGAGACTCTGCGCGGCACGTTGTACATGGGGTAGCAGGTCTGCGTCGCGGACCAGATCGGCAACGCGAAATTGCACCAGTCCGGTTTGTCGGGTGCCCAGCACTTCACCTGGCCCGCGCAGCTCAAGGTCCTTCTCGGCAATGACAAAGCCATCGGAGCTTTCGCGCATGATGCCAAGCCGTTCGCGACCCAGCGCCGACAGCGGGGCGTGGTAAAGCAATACGCAATGGCTTGCCGTACTGCCGCGCCCGACCCGTCCACGCAATTGATGCAACTGTGCTAGTCCCAGACGCTCGGGATTCTCGATAATCATCAGGCTGGCATTGGGCACATCTACCCCGACCTCGATCACCGTAGTGGCGACCAGCAGATGCAGATCGCCGCCCTTGAACGCAGCCATGATGTCGGCTTTTTCCGCCGCTTTCATACGACCATGGATCAAGCCGATCGACAGCTCCGGCAGGCTTTCGCAGAGCTCCGCCCAGGTTACCTCGGCGGCCTGGGCCTGCAACTGTTCGGACTCCTCGATCAGCGTGCACACCCAGTAGGCCTGGCGTCCCTGGGCGCAACCGGCACGCACACGCTCGACCACTTCTTCGCGGCGCGTGTCAGCGACCAGTACGGTGTTGATGGGTGTCCGCCCCGGCGGCAGTTCGTCAAGGACTGAGGTGTCCAGATCGGCATAAGCGCTCATCGCCAGGGTGCGGGGAATGGGCGTGGCGGTCATGATCAGCTGATGCGGAGAGAAGCGCCCCGCCGCGCCCTTGTCGCGCAACGCCAGCCGTTGCTGCACACCGAAGCGGTGCTGTTCGTCAATAATCGCCAGCCCCAGATTGTTGAAGCGCACTTCGGGCTGGAACAGCGCGTGGGTGCCCACCACCATGGCTGCATCACCTGTTGCGATAAGTTGAAGCTGATTAGCCCGCGCCTTGCCTTTGAGTTTCCCGGCCATCCATGCCACGGAAATGCCCAGCGGCGTAAACCAGCGCTGGAAATTGATGAAGTGCTGCTCGGCCAGAATCTCCGTAGGCGCCATGAGCGCGACCTGCCAGCCAGCTTCCAGGGCGTGCAGTGCAGTCAGAGCAGCGACCACCGTCTTGCCGGCGCCGACATCGCCCTGAACCAGTCGCAACATTGGTCGTGGCTGCTGCAGGTCGGCGATGACCTCACCGGAAACTCGCTGTTGTGCGCCGGTCAAGGGGAAGCCAAGCAGTCGCAGATAGTCCTGGGCCAACGCACCGCTGGCATGCATCGCTGGCGCCGCGCGCGAGCGGATTTCGGCGCGCAGACGCAGCATTACCAGCTGGTGTGCCATCAACTCTTCAAACGCCAGGCGATGTTGAGCCCAATGCCGCCCTTCCTCCAGGGCTTCCAGGTCGATATCCGGCGGCGGACGGTGCAGAGTGTGAATCGCCTCGCGCAACGGGGCGAGCCGATACTGCTGGCTGAACTCGACGGGCAGCAGATCAACCAGGCTGTTGCCCTGGTCCAGCCACTGCAAAGCGGCCTCACTGAGATTGCGTAACCGCTGCTGTGACAAGCCTTCGGTTGCCGGGTAGATAGGCGTCAGGGTCTGTTCGACGGGCGCGGACTGAGCGCTGTCGAGGCTGGACATTTCTGGATGATAGATTTCCAGCCCTGACGCGCCGGGGCGCACTTCGCCATAGCAGCGCCAGTGGCTGCCACGTTGCAGGTTGCTCTTCAACGCACCTGAGAAGTAGTAGAATCGCAGACTGATGGTGCCGCTGCCGTCCTGCAGCCGAACCAGCAAACTCTTGCGCCGCCCCATGACGACATCCGCACCGGCTACCACGCCTTCTATAACCGCATCCATGCCCGGGCGAAGCGCGCCGATCGGCGTTACGCGGGTGCGATCCTGATACCGCAGCGGCAGGTGAAAGAGTATGTCCTGAACACTTTTCAGTCCGAGCCGCTCGAGCTTCTCGGCTACCGCCGGCCCGATCCCCTTGAGGACGGTGAGCGAGGTACGTTCCGGCGCCGAGAGCATTGGTTACTCGGCGTCCCTGGTCACTGGCTTGACCGAGCACAGGCGAATCGAGTCGCTCAGCAGTTCCACTGCCTTGGGTCGCGGGAAACTGGCGCGCCAGGCCACCGCAACCGTGCGGTAGGGTGCAGGCGTGGTGAAGTTCTTGGTGACCAGCAGGTCGGAGCTGTAGTAGCGGTCATCGGCGGCGGACATCGGCAGCACCGTCATGCCGATGCCCGAGGCGACCATGTGCCGGATGGTTTCCAGCGAGCTGGATTCCACCGTGGTGTGGCGATGCTGTTCTTCACCCTTGCGGATGGTCGGACAAGCCTCGAGCACCTGGTCGCGGAAACAATGGCCTTCACCCAGTAGCAGCAGCTTGTCATCATCGAGCTCATGGAGATCGACCTTGTCGCGCTTGGCCCAGGGGTGCGAGGCGGGCACCAGTAAGCTGAATGGCTCGTCGTAGAGTGGCCGGGTCAACACATCCGGCTCACTGAAGGGCAGGGCGACGATGATCGCATCCAGCTCGCCGTTGCGCAGTTTGTCACGCAGGATGTGGGTGAAATTTTCCTCGATATACAGCGGCATTTCCGGTGCAACGCGATGCAGCTGCGGCACCAGATGCGGGAACAGGTAGGGCCCGATGGTATAGATCGCGCCGACCTTCAGTGGCGTGGAAATCTGATTCTTTCCTGCACTGGCCAACTCGCGAATGGTCAGCGCCTCCTCGAGCACCTTTTGTGCCTGGGAGACGATGCGCTCACCGATGGGCGTTACCCGTACCGCGCTCTTGCTGCGTTCGAAAATCATCACGCCTAGCTCGTCTTCAAGCTTTTTGACGCCTACGCTCAGGGTAGGCTGCGAAACATGGCACCGTTCAGCCGCGTGGCCGAAATGCTGTTCCTGGGCAAGGGTCACGATGTAGCGCAGCTCGGTAAGAGTCATGGCGGTATACTGGGCCTCAATAGATAGACCGGCCCAGCATAACGGGTTGATCGATAGAGGAAAACAATCAGAATGAAACAGGTGGTTATAGCGGGTTGTGGTGATGTGGGTACGGCTCTGGGTGAGCGTTTGAGCGCGCGGGGCTGGAAGGTATTCGGGTTACGGCGTAACACCTCGAATCTGCCCGACAACATCGAGCCCATCGCGGCCGATCTTACTCAGCCCGACAAGCCGGACGGCTGGCCGGACAAGATCGATTACCTGGTGTATTGCCCGGCAGCCGGCAAGCGTGACCCTGAGCTTTACCGCAAACTGTACGTTGAGGGCCTGGAGCATGTGCTGGCCTGGGCCCGCTCCGGGCGCAAAAAGCCACAATTTCTTCTGCAGGTGTCAAGCACCGGGGTATACGGTCAGTCAGACGGGGAGTGGGTGACGGAGAACAGTCCGGCGCTGGCCGAATCGCCTACCTCACGGATTCTTGTCGAAGCCGAGGACGTTGCCCTGCGCGGTGGTATCCCCTCCGCCGTGGTGCGCCTGGCCGGTATCTACGGCCCGGGTCGCAACCGCTTGATCGAACAGGTGCGCGCTGGGCTGTGTGTGCCGGTCGAACCACCGCAGTACACCAACCGCATACATAGGGATGACGCTGCAGCGCTGCTGGAGCACTTGCTGCAACAGGCCGAGCAGGATGAACTGCTGGCGCCCTGTTACCTGGGCGTGGATGACGAACCCGCGCCGATGCACGAAGTGGCTGCCTGGTTGGCCGAGCAGCTTGGCGTGCAATTACTTGACGAAGGCCCGACCAGTGGGCGGACCGGAAGCAAGCGCTGCAGCAATGCGCTGGCGCGTGAAAGTGGTTGGGAGCCGCAGTATCCGAGTTATCGCGAAGGCTATGCCCGGATGTTGAAGGACGCATAGCACAGCATTGAGCGATCCGGGATTCGAGTTGTCTTACTAAGGGTCTGAAAGCTTCAACCCACCAGGAGTCAACTATGAACAAGACCGCATCAGCGCATTGGGAAGGTAGTCTCAAGGAAGGTAAAGGCACTCTGTCCACCGAGAGCGGTGCCCTCGAATACAGTCCTTACGGATTCAACACGCGATTCGAAGACGGGCCGGGAACCAACCCGGAAGAGCTGATTGGCGCCGCCCATGCAGGATGCTTTTCCATGGCCTTTTCCATGCTTCTGGGCGAAGCAGGGTTTACCCCCGAAAAAATCGCCACCAATGCCTCGGTGACATTGGAGAAGCTCGAAGAAGGCTATGCCATTACCGCGGTTCGCCTTGATCTTCAGGCGCGGATCCCCGGTATTGAACAGGCGCAATTCGAGGAAATAGCCGAGAAGGCCAAAGCGGGCTGCCCGGTTTCCAAAGTGCTCAACGCTGAAATCACGCTGGAAAAAAGCCTCGACGATTGAGGCTGTATGCCGGAACGAAAAGAGGCGCCCCCAGGCGCCTCGATTCGTTCAGCTGCATGTCCGGCTGGATCTTCAGCCGACGACCATGATGCCATCCATTTCCACCGGCACGCCCTTGGGTAGCGCGGCGACGCCGATCGCTGCGCGCGCAGGATAGGGCTTCTGAAAGTAACGGGACATGACTTCATTGACCAGGCCGAAGTGGCTCAGGTCAGTCAGGAAGATGTTCAGCTTGACAATATCCTGCAGCTTGCCGCCGGAGGCTTCAGCAACAGCTGTCAGATTGTCGAAGACCTGGCAGATTTGCTGTTCCATGCCTTCAACCACTTCCATAGTGGCTGGGTCGAGCGGGATCTGGCCTGACAGATAGACGGTGTTGCCTACCTTGATGGCCTGGGAGTAGGGACCAATAGCCGCAGGGGCATTGTCACTGGTGATGACTTGCTTGTTCATGAGTGCTCCAGAATTCAGTTTTTCATTCGGGTAATGCGCAGGACGCCGCTTTGTGCGCGGATGCGCTTGATAAGTTGTGACAGGTGCAGGCGATCGCGGACCCGGATGACCAGTTGCACTACGCTGGTTCGGCCGTCGCGCTCGTCGACGCTGATCTTGTCGATGCTCGCGTCAGCCATGGCAATGCCGGTGGCAAGCTGGGCGATAATGCCGCGTTGATGTTCCAGCTCGACGCGCAGTTCGACGGTAAATTCGCCGGTGACGTCCTTGTCCCAGGTGAGATGCAGAATCTTTTCATCGCTGTGGCGGTTGTCTGCCAGATTCCGACAGTTGGCCTGGTGAATCACCATACCCTTGCCGGATGACAAAAAGCCGACGATCGGATCGCCGGGGATCGGGTTGCAGCAACGCGCGAAACTGACGACCAAGCCTTCGGTACCGCGTATGGCCAGTGGCAACTCGCTGATATTCGACGTTTCCTGGGATTCAGCAGCTGCATTTTCCACACTGGAGGTAGCTTCGCTGGCAATCAGCCGGCGGGCGACAACATAGGCCATCCGGTTGCCCAGACCTATATCGGCCAAGAGGTCGTCCAGAGTCGGCATGCGCGAATCCTTCAGCACCTGGGCGATCCTGGCCTCGGAGATATCTTCGAGTCTGGTATTGAAGCTGGCCAGGACCTTGTCGAGCAACCGCTCACCCAGCACGATGGATTCGGAATGCCGCTGATGCTTGAGGAAGTGCCGGATATTGCCACGCGCCTTGCCGGTAATTACAAAACTCAGCCAGGCGGGGTTGGGGCGTGCACCCGCTGCGGTAATGATCTCTACCGTCTGCCCGCTCTGCAGCGGTTCGGACAGCGGTGCCAGCCGGCGGTTGACCCGGCAGGCGATACAGCTATTGCCCACATCGGTATGCACGGCGTAGGCGAAATCAACCGGCGTCGCGCCCTTGGGCAATTCCATGATCCGGCCCTTGGGCGTGAAGATATAGACCTCATCGGGGAACAGGTCGATTTTGACGTTCTCGATGAATTCCAGCGAATTACCGGCGCGTTGTTGCAGCTCGAGTACGCCCTTGAGCCACTGACGGGTACGGGCGTGGTTGCCGTTGATCACTTCATCGTTGGACTTGTAGACCCAGTGCGCAGCGATCCCATTGTTGGCGAGCTCTTCCATTTCCTCGGTACGGATCTGGATTTCAATCGGTACGCCATGCAGACCGAACAGGGTGGTGTGCAAGGACTGATAGCCATTGGATTTGGGAATCGCAATGTAATCCTTGAAACGGCCCGGGAACGGCTTGTACAGACTGTGCACGGCGCCCAGTACGCGATAACAGGTGTCCGGTTTGTCGACGATGATCCGGAAGGCATAGACGTCCATGATCTCGTTGAACGCTTTGCGCTTGCCGCGCATCTTCTGGTAGATGCCGTACAGATGCTTCTCGCGGCCCATTACCTTGCCGGGCAAACCTTCTCGCTCAAGACATTCCTGCAGGGTACCGAGGATCTTGCCCAGCAGCTCCTTGCGGTGGCCGCGTGCGCTGCGCACAGCGCGGTCAATCATCCGCGAGCGCATCGGATGCATGGCCTTGAAGCCCAGATCTTCAAACTCGGTACTGAGGCTGTGCATGCCCAGGCGATTGGCGATCGGCGCGTAGATCTCCAGCGTTTCCTTGGCGATCCGCCGGCGCTTCTCTCCGGACAGGGCGCCCAGGGTGCGCATGTTGTGCAAGCGATCGGCAAGCTTGACCAGAATCACGCGGATATCGCGCGCCATGGCCAGGGCCATCTTCTGGAAATTTTCCGCCTGGGCCTCGGCCTTGGTCTCGAAGGTCATCTGGGTCAGCTTGCTGACCCCGTCGACCAGTTCGGCCACGGTGTCGCCGAACTGGCTGACCAGTGCATTCTTGGGGATGCCGGTATCTTCGATAACGTCGTGCAGCATGGCTGCCATGAGACTCTGATGGTCCATGTGCATGCTGGCGAGAATATGGGCTACGGCTAGCGGGTGGGTGACGTACGGCTCGCCACTGCGGCGGGTCTGGCCGTCATGGGCCTGCTCGGCATAGAAATAGGCGCGCCGGACCAGGTTGACCTGGTCCGGCTCAAGATAGCTTCCGAGTGATTCTGCAAAGACTTCTATACCGGACATGTATATCTCCTGCACCCGGCCGAGCGGGCACGAACGTCAGAAATGCATGTCCTTCGCAAGGGCGTTACTCCGCCAAATCGGATTCCAGCGAGTACAGCGGTTCCTGCTGATCCTGAATCGCTTCCTGGGCAAGAATTTCATAGGTGACCAGGCCTTCAGCGATTTCACGCAGCGCGAGCACTGTGGGCTTGTCGTTTTCCAGCGGAACCTTGGGCTCCTTGCCGCCAGTGGCAATCTGGCGTGAACGCTTGGTAGCCAGCATGACCAGCTCAAAACGGTTCTCTACATTTTCAAGGCAGTCTTCAACGGTAACGCGGGCCATGTGTACTCCGGAGCAACTAAAAAAGAAACGGACGCGTACCGAACAGGGACGCGGGACCTGACAGTCTACTTAACTGCTGGTGCTTCTGACAAGAGCGCAGCGAGCAGGCCGGAATGCCGGGTCTGCTGGAATGGCAGGCTGAGACGGCCAGATCGCAGGATGGCCTTCAGATCGTCGAGTGCATCCTGGAAACGATCATTGATGACGACATAGTCATATTCCACATAATGGCTCATTTCCTCAACAGCCTGCTGCATGCGGCGGTCGATCACGCTTTCTTCATCCTGCTGCCGGTTGTTCAGGCGCTCACGCAGATCTTGCAGCGAGGGGGGGACGATGAATATCGAGCGCGCCTGGGGCAACTTGCGACGCACCTGCTGCGCGCCTTGCCAGTCAATCTCCAGAATCAGATCAAATCCCGCCGACAGCGTGTTTTCCACCGTACTTTGCGACGTGCCGTACAGATTGCCAAACACTTCCGCGTGCTCGAGAAAATCAGCGTGTTCCACGCGCTCGATGAACTGTTCCCGGCTGACAAAATGATAATTCACCCCATCCACCTCACCGGGGCGCGGTGCGCGTGTGGTGTGCGAAACAGAAACGCGCAGGCTGTCTATCTGATCGATCAGCGACTTTACCAGGCTGGTCTTGCCCGCGCCGGATGGAGCGGAAATGATGTAAAGGGTGCCTGTGGCTGGGGTCATTTGCGTGTCCTGCGTGTACGGCGGAGCGAATTGGCCTGTGATTATAGGATTATTCGCTAGCCCCGTCATGACGGTTTTCCTTGCCGGTCAGGCTGCATCACGCGGCCGTACCCTCGGCGTAACGGGTTCAGGGGGGAGACGAGGCGAATTGTTCTGCAAGATAATCGATCATTACCCGGACTTTGGCCGGAGGCCGGCGATCGGGCGGGAAAAGCACATGGATCCCGCCAAGCTCGATGACTGGCTGATCCAGCTCCAGGGCAATCAGCTCGCCGCGAGCCAGTGCCTCACCGACGATGAAATGCGGCTGGTAGATGATTCCCTGCCCGCCGACAGCGGCTGCCAATAGAGCATCGCCATTGTTAGCTAGCAGGTTGCCGGTGATGGGCACCCGTATTTCGCCCTTGCTGCCGAACGCCCAGGATTGGCTGCCTTGCATTGCTGACAGGGTGTAACTCAGGCAATTGTGCTGGGCCAATTCTGCAACGCGGCGCGGTGCGCCCCTTTGCGCCAGATACACTGGCGCAGCGCAGAGCAGCATGGCGCTGTCGCCAAGCTTTCGTGCTTGTAGCGGGCTGTCGGCGAGACGACCAATCCGCACGGCAAGATCCCAGCCGCCGGTAATCAGATCCAGCTGAGCATCGCTCAGGCCCAGTTCAACGGTCACTTCGGGATGCCGGCGGCTGAATTCAGGAATCAACGGAGCGACGAAGCGTGCACCAAAGGACAGCGGGACATTCAGGCGAAGCAGACCGCTTGCCCTGGTGCGTAGTGAAGCGGCTTCGGCTTCGGCTTCTTCTATATCGGGCAGAATGCGCTGGCAGGCATCCAGATAATTACTGCCTGCTTCGGTGAGGCTGAGCCGCCGCGTGCTGCGGTGGAAGAGTTTGACGCCGAGTCGCGCTTCCAACGCATCGACATGTTTGGTCGCCATGGCGGGGGACATGCTCAGATGGCGCGCCGCTGCTGACAGGCTACCTGCGCTGGCGGCTCGCACGAAAACCCGCATACCGGTAATCCGATCCAGCATTTCATTTCCTACTATGAGTGATAACTGTTAGCGCATTTTAGCTAGTTCTCTACCTATGGTTGACACCTCATACTCGATCCAGACTTTTTATGAGGACTTTGACATGAACGACAATGGCGACGCTGCAACTGCTAAAACCGGGCCGATGCCCGTGTTCTTTATTCCCCATGGAGCGGGCCCGTGTTTCTTCATGGATTGGAGTCCGACGGACACCTGGGTACGGATGGAGGCCTTTCTCAAGGGTGTGGCTGATACCTTGCCGGCGCGTCCAAAAGCCATTTTGTTGATCTCAGCCCATTGGCTGGAGCCTGCGTTCAGCCTCACCGGTAATCCCCGCCCGCCACTGATTTTCGATTACTACGGCTTCCCACAACATACCTATGAACTGACCTATCCGGCCCCGGGTAGTCCGGAACTGGCCGAGCGGGTAGCGCAACTGCTTCATGAGGATGGTGCTGACGCTCAGCTGGACCGCGAGCGCGGTTTTGATCATGGCGTGTTCATTCCCTTGAAATTGATGTTTCCCCGCGCCGATATTCCGGTTGTGCAGTTATCGCTTCGCCGTGATTTTGATCCGGCAGCCCATCTGGAAGTCGGTCGGTCTTTGGCGGCCTTGCGCGATGAGGGCGTGCTGATTGTTGGCAGTGGCATGAGCTTTCACAACATGCCGGGCTATGGGGATCCGCGCTTCGCGGCGATCTCGGCCGAGTTCGACGACTGGCTGAGCGCGGCGGTGGAAAGCCAGCCGGACCAACGTGACAGCCTGCTCGCAGCCTGGACGCAGGCGCCCAATGCCCGCTTGTGTCATCCGCCAGGCGGCGAAGAGCATTTGCTTCCGTTGCTTGTGGCGGCGGGCGCGGCGTCGGGCTCGAGGGGTATCAAGGTGTATTCCGAGCAAGTCATGCAAACCAGTATTTCCGCCTATCGGTTCGGTTAGTTGGCCGAACGTTGCAGAATTTTCCCGTTACAGCAGGAGCAGTAGATGTCTATCGACACAAAAGAACGGTACGGCAGGGTCACCCGTGTATTCCATTGGCTGATGGCGTTGCTTATCGGCTGGCGATTATTGAAGTTTTTCGACCGTATCGCTGAAGGTGAGCACTGGATCGGTGAGACGCTGGTGCCATGGCACATCTCGATCGGGGTTCTGCTGTTTGTGCTGATTGCGCTGCGCATCATCTGGGCGTTAACGCAGCGCAACAACAGGCCCGAGCAGGATCCGAAGACTGCGATGCTGGTCAAGGGCGGACACTTTCTGCTGTATGCGGCCATGCTGTTGATGCCACTGACAGGCGTTATGGTAATGCTGGGTAATGGATATGGATTGACGGCTTTCGGCGTGCAGCTGGCAGCCAAAGGCGATGAAATCCCCTGGGCCGCTGCAGTGGGCAGTCTGCATTCCCCGCTGGCCTGGTTCCTGCTGGTCATGGTGGTGGGCCATATCGGCATGGCGCTCTTGCACCACTTCATCAAGCGTGACGGTGTGCTGCAGCGAATGGTATAGGCACTGAGCCCCGGGATGCCCCGGGGTCAGATCATTTAGGGTTTTGCCCGGCGCCCTGAGCTGACAGGTGCTCGGGTGAGGCATCTTCAAAACGCGATACCTGGCGCAGGGACCTGAACGCCAGCGCCCAGCCACCCACCACGCCGAGGGTACAGAACCCGCCGAGCAACGCGGCCGGTACTGCGCCGACCCAGGCGGCGCTGGTCCCGGCGCGGAATACGCCCAGCTCGTTGGACGAGCTGATAAACAGCATGTTTACCGCGTTCACCCGCCCACGCATGTTATCCGGCGTCGAAAACTGGATCAGCGCGGAGCGTATGTACATGCTGACCATATCGGCTGCACCAGCCACCAGAAGCGCAGCGAAGGACAACCAGAACAGTGTCGACAGTGCGAACACGATATTGGCCACACCGAATATCGCCACCGCGATGAACATGGTGATCCCGACATGATTATTGAAGGGTCTGGCGCTGAGATAGATCCCCACCAGTATTTCCCCTATGGCCATGGCGCTGCGCAACAGGCCCAGCCCTTCGGCGCCGACATGCAGCACGTCGCTGGCATAGATCGGCAGCAGCGCCACCACACCGCCCAGCAACACCGCAAACAGGTCCAGCGAAATGGTTCCGAGCACGATCGGGCGCGAGCGGATGAACCGGATCCCGGCGGTAAAGCGCTGCCAGCCGGTGGTGTCCTGAGCGGCCGGGCTCTGGTCGGCATATCGCACCGGGACGCGGGTCAGTAACAGCAGGCCGCCGGCAAAGCAGGCCAGGCACACCGAGTAGGTCAGTACGCCTCCGTCTATCGCATAAAGCACACCGCCGAGTACCGGGCCGAGAATGGTTGCGGTGCGCATGATCATGCTGTTGGTGGCAATCGCCTGGGCAAGGTGATCGCGCGGCACGATCTGTGGCAGCAGGCTGGTCAGCGCCGGTCCGATGAAGGCCCGGGAACAGCCGTACAGCACCAACGCGGCATAGAACCAGTACGCATCTTCGGCTTCATGCATGGAGAGCCACAACAGCACGCCGCTGCACAATGCCGCGCCGGTCCAGCTCAGTGCCAGTACCCGCTTGCGGTTGTAGCGGTCGATCAGATCGCCGGCTGGCATCAGCAAAACCAGCATCGGAATGAATTGCGCCAGCCCCACGTAGGCCAGAGAAAGGGGCTCGCCGGTTATCTCATAGACCTGCCAGGCGACCACGACTGCCTGGATCTGCATGGCGAACACGGCGATCAATCGGGCAATCACGAAGGCGATAAAGCCTGGCTGACGGTAGACGTTGGGGCGGCCTGTGGGCGTGTGAATCCGGGACAAGGAAGGCTCTCTTCGACAGTGCGAGACGGCTTGGCTGGTGCGGCAAGCTGAGCACTATAAAGCCAATCGCGCGTGCCGTCAGGGACACTATTGGCGTATCGCTGGTCAATAGGTGGGAATACCTGCGGCGTGTCGACCAGATTCTGGCGGAGAGAACGAATGATATCGAAGTGGCAATGGATACTGAGTCAGATTGGCCGCATGCTGTGGGTTCGGGCTTCGTTGTTCGCGCTGCTGGGCATTGGCTCTGCGTTGCTCGCCACCGCTGCGGACCAGTTCTGGCCAGGTGAGGCGCCGATCGACATTGCCGCCGAAGCGATAAGCGATATCCTCAACATCCTGGCCTCCAGCATGCTCGCGGTCACCACCTTCTCCCTCACCGTGATGGTATCCGCCTACGGCACGGCAACATCCAACATTACGCCACGCGCGACCCGCCTGCTGATGCAGGACACCACGACGCACAATGTGCTGGGCACCTTCCTGGGCTCATTCCTGTTCAGCCTGGTCGGCATTATCGCGCTGCATACCGAGATCTACGGTGAGCGTGGCAGGATGATCCTGTTTGCCTTCACCCTGCTGGTCATCATTATCATCGCTGCGACCATGCTGCGGTGGATTGAACATCTCACGCATTTTGGCCGCATGGGGGATACCACCGCCCGGGTCGAAGCGGTAGTCCGCAAGGCGCTGACCACGCGGATTGATAACCCGGCCATTGGTGCTCAGGCACTTTACGACCCGGTAAACGAGATCCCGCAATCCGCGCTGCCGGTTTATCCGGGCTCGACGGGTTATATAGGTCATATTGATATCGGGGAGCTCTCTACATGGGCACAGGAGAATCACGCTCATGTGTATCTGGTGAGCACCACTGGCTCATTCGTTAATCCGCTTGAGCCGATGGTCTGGGTAGACTGCCAGGCCGGTGAATTGCCCGACAGTATTTGCGAAGCCTTCACCATCGGCTCTGAACGATCCTTCGATCAGGACCCGCGGTTTGGTCTGGTGGTGATGGCGGAGATCGCCTCGCGAGCCCTCTCACCCGGGATCAACGATCCAGGCACCGCGATAGACGTGCTTGGGCGCGTGGTACGGCTGTTCTCGCACTGGAACGACGACCCGGAAATCGGGCCCATGGGGACGATGGCACACGCGCGGGTACACGTACCGCCGATGCAGTTGGATGATCTGTTCGACGACATATTCACACCGATAGCGCGTGACGGGGCAGCGCTGATTGAAGTACAGGTGCGCCTGCAAAAATCGCTGAGAGCGCTCGCCGACCGTGGCGGGCTATTCGCCGCGAGTGCTGCAAAATATTCAGTCCTGGCGCTCAAGCGCGCCGAGCTGGCGATGAATATGGAGGAGGACAAGGAGCGCTTGCGTAAGCTCTCGGACCAGGTGGTCAAAATGGCGAGCGCGGGGCAGGCTGGCTCGCGACGCTGACAGGGATGCCTTCTGACGTCAGGTCGCGCGGGCTATTTCTGTTTTGACAGACGACCTCGCCACTCCAGTACAAGGATGGTCAGTGCCGGCAGAAAAGTGACCGTTACTACCGCCGCACCGAACAACCCGAACAGCACGATGGCCCCAACGCCCCGATAAAGCTCTGTGCCTTCACCCGGCAAAAATACCAGTGGGGAAAGGCCGCACAGGGTGGTGAGCGTGGTCATGGCAATGGGCCGCAGGCGCGTCTGCACGGCGGCCACGACAGCATCCACCACGGACACGCCAGGTTGCTGCAGGTTCTGCCGGGCCTGGTCCACTACCAGGATCGGGTTGTTGACCACGGTGCCCATCAATATCAGGAATCCGAGCATGGTAATCATGTCGAAGGGTTGTCTCAGCGGCTCAAGCCCTGCCAAGGGTAGAAGCCCTCCGACAAGGTTCATCAGGGCAAGGCCGACGATGCCGCCGGCAACACCCAGGGGTATGGCAGTCAGGATCAGCAGTGGGAAGCCCCAGTGGGCAAAGATAGCCACCAGCATCAGGTAGACGATGACAATGGCGATCAGGAAGTTGCCAGTCAATGCGTCTCGCGTGGCGTTAAGCTGGTCGCTGGCACCGGAGATATCGACATTTACCGAAGCGGGCAGCTCGCCGCTGGTTCGCATGGCTTCCAGCAACTCTGTTCTGACCCGTTCCACCCCTGCTTCGAGAGGAACGTTCGCTGGCGGAATGATGTTCAGCGTTACGGTGCGTCGGCCATCCACTCGCCTGACTATGCTGGTGTCGACGGTTTCCTCGATATCAGCCAGGCTTGCCAGGGGCAGGGCCTGACCGCTTGCGGTATAAATTTGCACGTCGGCCAGCTGGTCCAGCTGGGGATCACGGCCTTGATTACCGTAGAGATAGATGTCGATTTTCTCGTCATCCAGAAAAAAATCGTCCACATAGGCGCCCTCCGTCGCCGCGGCGACCGTGAAGCCAATTGCGTCAGCATCGAGACCGAGTTCTGCCGCACGATCCCAGTGGGGGCGGATCTGGATGAGTGGCTGGGCCAGCCTCAATGTCGACGGCTGGCTCTGGATTCTGGGGTTGTCAAAGATTTCACCCGCACGCTGGTAGGCTGCGTTCGCCGCCTGATACACCGGTCCCAGTTCTCCGCCGGAAATGTCCAGATTGATGCTTCGAGTGCCGCCGTCGTTACTGGAGATAATCGATCCCTTGGTGGCAAACGCACGCATGCCGGGGAACTGTCGGTAAAACCGGGTGAGTTCGTCCATGAGCGCTGTGATATGGCGGGGATCGAGTGTTTCGGCAATCACCCGCACCTGCGCGGTCGTCACCTGCATGTTCAGATAGGCCAGTGGGGGCACCTTCGTTTCACCCGCTGCATAGGCGTCTCCGTCCGCGTTCACATGGGGCAGGAAATAGTCTTCGACCTGCTGAGCGATGCTCTGCATTTCGTCGAGGTTATAGCCAGGCGGGGCGGTCATGGCTGCGAACGTCTTGGGCTCTTCTCCCTCTGGCAAATATTCCGCTGGCGGGGTCAGCATCAGAATGATCCATATGCTCGCGGCGACGGTTATTGCAATCACCGTTAGACGACGCACAGAGCTGGCAACCAACCAGCTCACACCGGACATGATGGTTTTGGTCCAGCGACTGCCGGTTTCGTTGCCGTATTGGTCGGTAGCGACCGTCGCACGCCCAAAGTCGAGCCGGGCACATAACGTGGGAATCACGGTTACCGCTACCAGCATTGAAGCCACGATCGCGGCTGAAATGGCGATCGCAACATCGGAATAAAGCTGACCTGCTTCTTCTTCGATAAACAGGATGGGCAGGAAGACCAGAACAGTCGTGGCGGTGGATGCCAGCACCGAAGGCCAGACCTCCGTCACGCCGGTAATTGCGGATTGCAGGCGATCCAGGCCAAGACGCCGGTGCCGCTCGATGTTTTCGAGCACTACGATGCTGTTGTCCACGGTCATCCCGATGGCGAAGGCAATGCCTGCCAGGGAGATCACATTTACCGTACGGCCCGCCAGCAACAAGCCAATGAAGGCTGCTATCGCACACAAGGGTATGCCGATCACACCGGCAAAGGTCGCTGGCGCGGAGCGTAGAAACATGTACATCACCAGCGTGGCGAAGATCGCGCCGATACCCAGGTTGGTCCACACATTTGCCACTGACGCCTCGACGTAACGGGCATCATCCGAGGTCAGCTCAAGCTGCATTCCGGCCGGTTCCAGCACCTCTCGGTTGATGGTCTCCACCGCGTCCAGCATGGCGCGCTTGATATCGATGACATTGGAGCCGCTCTCACGCCGCACCTGTAAGCCAATGCCCCGCTGACCATTGATAATGGACAGCTCGCGGATGCGGGAGCGGCCCTGACTTACCTCGGCAACATCACCCAGGCGAATCACGCTGTCGCCCCGACGGGCAATCACCAGATCTTCCAGCGCTTTCACATCATCAAAGCGACCCACAGTTCGCAGCAGATACCGGCGCTTGCCGGCATCGATCTCGCCTCCCGAGGTATCCCGGTTGCGCGCAGTAATCGCCTGTCGCACATCCGTCAGGCCCAAGCCGCGTTGAGCCAGCGCAGCTTCCGCGACGGTTATCTGAATCTGCCTGTCCGCGCCGCCACCGACAGTGACCTCGGACACCCCGGACACACTTTCCATGCGTGGGCGCACCCGATCTTCAATAAAGTCGCGCATCAATTCGATATCCAGCTCCCGGGGATTACCCTCCAGGGTGGATACGCGAAAATACATGAAGGCATTGGCAGAGAAGGACGCAGCGACAATGCGCGGTTCGTCGACGTTATTGGGATAGCTGGGCACCTGGCTCAGCGCATTGTTGATCTGGATCAGCGTCTCGGTAATGTCTACGCCGAAGGGGAACTCCAACTCGATCTCTGATGAGCCGCTGGAGGCGGTAGCGGTCATGCGGCTCAGATTCGGCACGTTACGCAGGAAGCGTTCCTGCTCGATCAGAATTTCCTTTTCAATATCCTGAGGCGTCGCTCCGGCCCAGCTCGTCTCGACGGTAACCGTGCGCACCTCGACGTCGGGAATCATCTGGACGGGAATTCGAAGCGCCGCAGCGGCGCCCAGAATCGCCATTATCAATGCGATGACAGCAACCAGTGTGCCGTGTCTGATGATTCCGGCAAACATCAGTTGCTTTCGCCCCTGCCGCTGGCAAGGCTCACCTGGATGCCTTCACTCAGAGACTCGTTGCCGTGGGTAACGACTCGCTCGCCGCCCTGCAATCCATGCGTGACCTCGATCTGGCCCTCGAACGCGGTGCCCAGCTCAACACGTTTCTCCGTCACGGTGAATACGCCAGACTCCTCATGCGGCTCTGCCAGCCAGACAGTAACCCGGCCTTCCGGGTAACGGTTGACGGCATCCCTGGGCACGGTCAGCCCCTGTTTTCCGGTAGACAGGCGCAGAGTCGCCTGTACCGCCATTCCTGGCAGAAGCTTCACTGCTGTCGGAGCCCTGGCGCGTAGAAGAAAGGTGCGAGCAACCGAATCGGTCACGGGCACCAGGGTTTCGATTGTTGCCTTCAGGCTCTCGCCCTGATGCTCTATCTGCAAACGGGTGCGTTCATTAATGCGGGCGTAATGCGCCTGGGGGACCTGGAAATCCAGCCGCAGATTCTTGATATCCACCAGACGCAGCAGTTCATCGCCGGGCGTCACCCATTCCCCGAGATCGCGGAGACGTTGACTGACCACGCCGTCAAAAGGCGCCTCGATTCGGTGTCGTTGAAGGCTCACCTGGCGTGAGCGGCTTTCTGCTTCAAGCCGTTTCAGTGTCGCTGCTGCCGAAGCGGCGACGCTTTCCCGGGCACTGATCTCAGTGGCAGCAATGTTCCGGCCCGCGCCCACCGACTGGGCCTCCGTCATGCGGCGCCGCGCCTCGATCAGGGCGACCCGGCTTTCTTCTGCTGCGGCCTCGGCCTGCTCCAGCTGCAGAGCGGCCTGTTCGTCGTCGAGCCGCATCAGCAGGTCCCCGGCGGCGACACGGGTACCTGGCTCTACGGAAACCTGATCGAGCAAGCCGGCGACCGAGGTGGAAAGGCCTGACGATCGCATGGGGTTTACGGTGCCATTGAGCGGCACCTCGGCGACGATGTCCGTCGTGCTGACCTTCGCCACCCGAACCTCCGGACGGTTCTGTGCCAGCGCGCTGAGGCACGCGCTGGACAAGAGGAGCGCCAGGAAAAGACGCCCCGCTACCGATAACTGACTCAACATCCACTCTCCCCTGGCGGGTACTCAATCTGTTCAAAATCTGTATAAAACGAATACTAGGTGAATACCCGCCTCGATAATACGCGAGATCTTCTTCGCCAAATAATCGGGCCGCAGGTGCTCGGCCGCTCTACGCTCCGGGGAGCGAGACTCCCGGAAACGGATCTCAACCGGCTCAGGTCAGACCGATATCGATGGGCTTTGTGCATGAGCGGTGAGCACGACAAGCTGACAGGTCGTTGAGCCGAACAAGTCATATTCGGCTCATATATCAATGAGAGGGGTCGCTAACCAGAAGCAGCAAAGCTCATCGCAAACCGCGTTTTGACTGATATGCCAAAAGGGCTGCTCGCTCTACCCGGTAGCAGATGTAATGCGACCCTGTGATCGGGTGACCGATTGCCAGCAGTTGCTGTCGGTGGTTCAGATCAGCTGAATAAATTGATAACGATGCCTCAGCATCATTCAATATTCTGCACCTGCTCGCGCATCTGCTCGATGTACACCTTCAGATCCACCGCGGCCTGGGTGCTGCGGCTGTCGATGGCCTTGGAGCCGAGGGTGTTGGCTTCGCGGTTGAATTCCTGCATCAGAAAGTCCAGCCGGCGACCCATGGCAGCATTGCCCGAGAGTACGCGGCGGGTTTCGTTTACATGGGTGTCCAGGCGGTCGAGCTCCTCGGCAACGTCGATTTTCTGCGCTAACAACACGAGTTCCTGCTCAACGCGGGTATTGTCCAGATCCAGGCTGGCTTCGGCGAAGCGTTCAACCAGCTTCTGGCGGTGGGCGGCGAGCATCTCGGGCATCATCCCGCGCAATATCGCAACCCGGTCGATGATCGCGGTCAGGCGTGCTTCAAGCATGATTTTCAGCTCTGCGCCTTCCCGCGCCCGTTGTGCGCGCAGCTCGGCCAGCGCCTGGTCGAACAGGTCGCGGGCCTGCTTCAACAGTGTCGGCTGATCATGCTCGGCGCTTTCCATTACGCCAGGCCAGGCCAGTACTTCCAGCGGGTTGACCGGGGCAGGGTTGTCCAGCTTGTTGCTGATCTGGCGTGTCGCTTCGATCAGCTGCTCAACCAGCGGCTGGTTGAGCGTCAGTCCGCGGCTGTCATCTGCAACAGGGTGAAAACGCAGTGTGCATTCGACCTTGCCACGGGCCAGGGTTTTGCGCAGCTGTTCGCGCAGCGGGCCTTCCAGTTCACGCAGCGACTCGGGCAGCCGCAGACTGATTTCCAGGTAGCGATGATTTACCGAACGCATTTCCCAGGACAGATTTCCCTGTTTGCTGTTGAGCTCGCAGCGCGAGAAAGCAGTCATGCTGTAAACCATCGTTGGCCTCTTCGTCCGTTGAGTTGCATTGCAGTCGACTCGATTGTAACCCCTGGTCCGCAGCGGGAGTACCGGCGCTGTCATGCCAACCTCGCGGTCCGTATAATCCATCGCACATTTAATGCTGTACAAGGATTCGAATCATGAAACGACCCAGCGGCCGCGAAGCCGATCAGATGCGTCAGGTAACCCTGACCCGCCAATACACCAAGCACGCCGAGGGCTCGGTACTGGTCGAGTTCGGCGACACCAAGGTGATCTGTACGGCCAGTGTTGAATCCGGTGTGCCGCGATTCCTGCGCGGCTCGGGACAGGGTTGGATTACCGCAGAGTACGGCATGTTGCCGCGTGCGACCGGCGAGCGGATGCAACGTGAAGCGAGCAAGGGCAAGCAGGGCGGTCGTACGCTGGAAATCCAGCGGCTGATCGGTCGTTCGCTGCGCGCGGCGGTCGATCTGCACAGCCTGGGCGAAAACACCATCTACTTCGATTGCGATGTTATCCAGGCCGATGGCGGCACCCGGACAGCCTCGATCACCGGTGCCTGCGTGGCGCTGGTCGACGCATTGCGAGTGATGAAGCAACGCGGTGCCATCAAGAAAATGCCAACAGTCCAGATGATCGCTGCCATCTCGGTGGGGATATATAAGGGCGAGCCGGTTCTGGACCTCGATTACCTGGAAGACTCCTCGGCCGATACCGACCTGAACGTGGTGATGACCGACAAGGGCGGATTTATTGAAGTGCAGGGTACGGCCGAAGCCGCGCCGTTCAGCCCGGAAGATCTCAACGCCATGCTGGCGCTGGCTAAAAAGGGTGTTGATGAGCTGTTCAGCCTGCAGTTGGCTGCATTGCAGGACTGATCGATTGTAACGAGCCGTCGTCTCAGCCCTGGCACCTTCTGTCGAGGCGTCAGGGATCGGATGTTCCATTATGGGATCCACGTCGCTGTGGGTATGACACCCGTTCAGTCCGTTCAAGCTCGATGCTATGCTGGCGCTGCCAGGCCAGGCACAGACGATGTGTTCGCAATTCCGGTGGCGCTACGCCATTAGCCCGCCCGACAGGGACTGTCTCCAGTGGCCGGCATTATCAAAAAAACGGACAGGAGCGTCGCCACATGATCGAAGATCCGCAACACCCCCTCGAAACAACACCCGGGCCTGAAGCGCGCAAGTGGGCTTTGATTGCCCACCTTTCAGGCTTCCTTGGCTGCATCATCCCTTTTGGCAGTCTGGTTGGGCCGCTGCTGGTATGGCAGCTGAAAAAGGATCAGGCCCCGTTCATTGACGACCAGGCCAAGGAAGCGCTGAACTTCCAGATTACCGTCGCGCTGGCCGGTCTGCTGTGCATGTTGTTGATGGTCGTGGTAATTGGCTTCCTGTTGATCTGGGTGGTGATCATTGCTGCGGTTGTTTTGATGATCATTGCTGCGATCAAGGCAAATGAAGGCCAGGCTTATCGCTATCCCTTCTGCTGGCGGGTTATCAAGTAGTTGGTGAGCTTCAAGTCGCCGGTCGCGGCTTGAAGCTTCTATCAATGTGGGCAGCGGATCGCGTCAGATCGACAGGGTCCAGTCATATTCGATGATGACAGGAGCATGCTCAGAGAAGCGCACCTTGCGCGGGATCTGGGCGTTCTTCACGAAGCGGCGCAGGCCGGGCGTGAGAATCTGATAATCGAAGCGCAGGCCGAGGTTCAGATCCTGAGCCTGTTCGCTGTTCGGCCACCAACTGTATAACTCGGACTCACGGGTCACTTCACGCAGCGCATCGACATAACCCAGATTGCCGAATATCTCGTCCATCCAGGCACGCTCGGGCGCCATGAATCCAGGCTGCTCCTGGCAGTCGCGCCAGTTCTTTACGTCCAGCTTCAAATGCGCGGTATGCAGCGAGCCGCAATAGATGAACTCGCGTCGCTTGCGCCGCTGCTTGTTCAGATATCCGGTGAAGTCATTCATGAACTTGAATTTCTGGTTCAGGTCAGCGTCTCCGTTGCGCCCGGATGGCAACAGCAGAGAGGCAATGCTGACCTTGTCGAAATCAGCCTGAATGAAGCGGCCATAGCGGTCCGCCAGTTCAAACCCCAGGCCCATGATGATCGCCTTGGGTGCGGTCTTGGTATAAATGGCGACGCCGCCCTGGCTCGGCACTTCTGCTTCGAAGCAGTACTGCCAGTAACCTTCCAGCCAGTAGGGGTCCTGTTCCAGCTCAGGGGCAGTTACGCGAATATCCTGAAGACATATAACATCTGCGTCCTGTGTGCGCAGCCAGTCGAACAGGCCCCTGGCCGCTGCGGCCTCGACGCCGTTGACATTCAGACTGATAATTCGCATACATGGCTCCGTCAAATTCGTGCGTGTATGATAACTGAGCTTGCAGGATTTTTGTTAAGACGAGGGTGAGATGCACGAATATCAACGAGAGTTCATTCGCTTCGCGCTGGATAGAGACGTGCTGCGCTTTGGAGATTTTACCCTCAAATCCGGCCGTAAAAGTCCGTATTTCTTTAATGCAGGGTTGTTCGATGATGGCTCCGCACTGGCCAGGCTTGGACGCTATTATGCGCAGGCGTTTGTGCATAGCGATCTGGAAGATGTCGACATCATCTTCGGGCCGGCCTATAAAGGCATTCCGCTGGCTGCGGTAACAGCCGTTTCATTGGCGGAAAGTTTTGATCGCAATCTGCCATACTGTTTCAATCGAAAAGAAGCCAAGGATCACGGTGAAGGCGGGAGCCTGGTGGGCGCGCCGCTCCGGGGCCGGGTATTGATCATTGACGACGTTATCACTGCCGGTACGGCGATCAGGGAAGTGATGCAGATCATCAAGGAAGCCGGTGCCACACCGGCAGCCGTGATGATTGCATTGGATCGCGAAGAACGGGGGCAGGGTGAGCTGTCTGCTATCCAGGAAGTGGAGCGGGATTTCGGCGTTCCGGTGGTCAGCATAGTATCGCTGACCCAGGTACTCGGTTTTCTGCAAGAAGACGAAGCGCTTCGTCACCACCTGCCAGCGGTTGAGGCATATCGGGCGAAGTACGGTATTCAACAGGAAATTTGAGCCGGACCGGGCTCAGGGATGGGGTATCGGCGATGCGATGGACACGGCGGGTAGGCAGGTGGGTAGGACTGGGTGCGGTAGCCATGATGCCGGCCAGCGGGCACGCAGAGCTGTATCGATACATTGATGACCGCGGCGTAACGGTGCTCGACAGTCGGGTGCCGCCTGAGCACATCACCAACGGTTATGAAGTGCTGGATGCTCAGGGGCGCGTTCGGGAAATCATACCTGCCTCACCCACCCAGACAGAGCTTGAAGCGATGCGCCGCGCCCGTACCGAGCAGGAGCGTCAGCGCATCGCTGATTCCACCCTGCTGCGCCTGTACAGTGATGTGAACGATCTGGACCGCGCGCATGCTCGTCAGATCGCTCAGATTGACAACCAGATTGCCACCGCCGAGAGTGAATTGCAGGCTTTGCAGGCACAGCGTGAAGAGCTCCAGCGCAGGGCGGCGAGCCAGGAGCGAGCGGGCCGGCAGGTGGAGCCACGGCTCCTTGAGCAATTGGCAGAACTAGACGAGGAGTCGGGCCGTCTGCTGCGCCTGATTGACTCGAAGCGCGAAGAGATCAAGGACGTTGATCGCGGTTTCGCTGTCCAGCGTGAGCGCCTGTCACAACTGACGCAAGGTTGAACGCCAGGAACTGAATCCCGGCGATCACGCTAGTTGGCCGACGCGTCCTGCGGTGGGGTTTTCTCAAACGCGTGGACCGCTTCCCTGAACGCAGCGGGAACAGGCTTGGGGCGTCGACTCTGCTGATCGGCATGCACGTAGACCAGCTCACCCGTGGTCAGCAGCTCCTCGTCCCGATAGATCCCGATCTCGAATTGCATGCTTGAATTGCCCAGCCGGGCGATCCGCACATGCACATCCAGCACGTCGTCATAGTACGCGGGAGCCTTATACTCAAGCAGGGTGCGTACGGCAAAGAACTCATTGCCCTGCGCGCTGCTTGCGCCCTCGGTCGTTTGCTTGAGGGCGCGGAAGTACTCCGTGGTGCCAATATCGGCGTAGGTCAGATAATGACCGTTGAACACGATGCCCTGCATGTCAGCCTCAGCCCAGCGCACGCGCAATCGGGTGCTCAGGCGAAAATCGTCCCGCTGCATCACAACAGTTGCGTCTGATTGGTGATCAGGGTGCCGACGCCGGTATTGGTGAAGATCTCCAGCAGCACTGCGTTAGGGACCCGGCCATCAACGATGATTGCGCTGCCGGCACCGCCCTGTACCGCATCAAGGGCGCAACGGATTTTCGGCAACATGCCGCCGTAGATTGTGCCGTCCTCGATCAATGCATCGACCTGTGCGGTGGTCAATCCGGTGAGCACCTTGCCTTGCTTGTCCATCAGGCCAGCGATGTTGGTCAGCAGCAGAAGCTTCTCGGCCTTGAGCGCCTCGGCCACCTTGCCCGCCACCAGATCAGCGTTGATGTTGTACGAGGCGCCATCATCGCCGACCCCAATGGGCGCGATCACCGGGATGTAGTCATCTGAGACCAGGCGGTTGATCAGTCGGGTATTGACCTCGACGACTTCGCCAACCTGCCCGATATCGATGATCTCGGGCTTGTCCATGCCCGGTGTACGCCGCGACACCTTCAGCTTGCGTGCGCGGATCAGTCCCGCGTCTTTGCCGGTCAGGCCGATCGCAGCGCCGCCGTGGCGGTTGATCAGATTGACGATGTCTTTATTCACCTGGCCGCCAAGGACCATTTCCACCACGTCCATCGTCTGGCTGTCGGTAACCCGCATGCCTTCGATGAATTCGCTCTGGATGTTCAACCGGGCCAGTAGATCAGCTATCTGCGGCCCGCCCCCGTGCACAACGACCGGATTGATTCCAACGGTCTTCATCAGCACGATGTCACGGGCGAAGCTGTTTTTCAGCTCCTCGCTTTCCATGGCGTTTCCGCCGTACTTGATAACAATCGTTTTGCCGGTGAAGCGCTGGATATAAGGCAGGGCTTCGGTCAATACGCGGGAAACCTGGGCGGCAGCGTCACGACTCAACATGTTAATGATTCTCTCCTGATTCAGAATGGCAGCTGCAGATCAGGGGCTACGGCAGCCAGCTGATCGCGGAATAATTGTTGGACAAGCTCGAGGTCGTCTTGTTTGTCCGCTTCGAAGCGCAAGGTCAACATGGGTGTGGTATTCGACGCGCGGACCAGGCCCCAGCCGTGCGGATAATCAACGCGAATGCCATCCAGCGCGGTCAGCTTGCCCTGACCCCAGTCGGCCTGGTCGCGTAGCGCCTGAATAATCTCAAACTTGCGTTCTTCGCCGACGCGGATGTTCAATTCCGGTGTGCTAAGGCCGGTCGGATAGCGGTCCAGCAACTCGGCGCTGGTGAGGTTATCCGGCTGCACGGAGAGAATTTCCAGCAGGCGGCACGCGCTGTAGAGCCCGTCGTCGAAGCCGTACCAGCGTTCCTGGAAAAAGATATGGCCGCTCATCTCGCCGCCGAGCAGGGCGCCGACTTCCTTCATCTTGGCCTTGATCAGGGAATGCCCGGATTTCCACATCACCGGTCGACCGCCGAGCTTGCTGATCAGGGCAGGCAGACGCCGTGTGCACTTCACATCGAACACGACGTCGGCGCCGGGATTGCGCACCACGACATCCTCGGCCATCAGCATCAACAACCGATCAGGGTGAATCAGCTCGCCATCGCTGGTGACCACGCCCAGCCGGTCGGCATCGCCGTCGAAGGCAACGCCGATATCGGCGTCGTGCTGGCGGACCGCAGCGATAAGGTCGGCGACGTTTTCCAGCTTGCTCGGATCCGGATGATGATTGGGGAATTTTCCGTCCACCGTGCAGAACAGCGGTATGACGGTACAGCCAAGCTCTTCCAGCAATGACTGGGCGATAACACCGGCGACCCCGTTGCCACAGTCCACTACTACCTTGAGCGGGCGTGCCAGCGCGACATCTTCAACAATGCGCTGCTGATAGGCAGGCAGCAGGTCGCGCTGTTCGCGGGTGCCGTTGCCGGCGCTCAGGTCATTCTGTTCGAGGCGGGTATGCAGCGCCTTGATGCGTTCTTCCGAGAGCGTCTGACCGGCGATGACAATCTTCAGCCCGTTGTATTCGGCGGGGTTGTGGCTGCCGGTCAACACCACGCCGGAAGAAGATTCCAGCGTGTGGGTCGCGAAATACACCACCGGTGTCGGCACCATGCCAAGATCAATGACGTGGCAGCCGCTGTCCATCAGGCCTCTGATCAGTTGCTCTGACAGGCTTGGGCCAGATAATCGGCCATCCCGGCCGACGGCTATTTCCGATTGCCCGGACGTTATGTTTTCACTGCCGATTGCGCGGCCGATCCAGTACACGTTTTCTTCAGTCAGGGTCTGCCCGACCACGCCGCGGATGTCGTAAGCGCGGAATATCTCTGCGGGCACGCTCGGGAGAGCGCTGGGCGCAGGCTCGTTACCAGCCATATCGAAGGGGTCTTCCTCATCGAAAATATCCATGTCGAGGATATCGTCTTCGTCGAGTATCGGTGTGGTATCGGCGACTACCGGTGAACGGGACGCAACGGGTGCAGCGGCAACGGCAGAATCCGTGGTTGGTTGCTTTTCCCGTGGCGGGCTGGCACCTGGCGTTTGCCCGTGGCGTTGCGCCTGCTGCATGATTGCCTGCGCGACCGGTTCCAGCACCCCCAGGCGTAATCCAGCGACCTTGTGCCCTTTGGTGAGCTGGGACAGGACGTCGGCGTCCGCCTGTATGCTGGCGCACCATTGCCGCTGTAGCCAGAGCAGCCCCGCGAGCAGGCCGGCCAACGCTAGCAGCACCGCGGCGAGCAGCAGCAACGGATTGACCAGCCCGGAAGACAGCGCGCTGCCGGCCCGGAACTCCAGGCGCCAGGCCGGATTATCGGTGGGCAGTCTCAAGGCAGGGCCATGGCCTTCACCGTGCTGGTACAGGATCTGTTCCGGCGCGTCGGGAAACTGTTGAATCAGCGTGATGCGGCCGCTCTCGGGCGGCAGAGCCGGAAGGCTGTCTACCAGGCGCTGCATGTCGAATACGGCGATCACCGATCCGCCAATAGGCGCACTGGATGTTACCCGTAGCGGGCGGGCGGCATACAGACGCCATTCGGTGCCCACTTTATGCGCCTCGGCTGGAACGGGCATGTTGCGTTCGGCGCGGCGGATCATGTCCAGCGCGGCAAAGCTCAGGGGGGCAACGTCACTCTGGATATTGCTGGCGGTGCCGGGAAGATGGCTGTAGATCGCCAGCGCATCGGCGTAGATATGCCGCATTGAGCGAGTCAGAGCAGGGCTGCCGCCATTGGTCAGGGCGACCTGCAGCTGCGGATTGCTTGCCAGCGTCGTGAGGTCAGCGTCCAGCCGTTTCAGCGCTTTGTTCAGCGCACCGGCCTGTTGGCTGGCATACGCCTGGGCCATGTCCTGCGAATAACGTTGATTGCTTTCGCCGAATAATGTGAACCAGATCAATAGTGCGGCGGCACCCAGCCCGGCCAGAGCCATCAGCAAGGGAACCAGTGTTCCGGGCAACGCCGGGGATCGAGCCCCCGGTAACGCCTTGGTGAGTTTCATCTGTAACGCCTCCTTGCTCAGATGGATGTGCTCAATGGCTGCCCGTGTGGCCAAAACCACCTGCGCCGCGTGCACTGTTGTCGAAGTCGTCGACTATTTCGAGACTGGCCTGCAATACCGGTACCAGCACCAGCTGGGCAATGCGTTCGCCAGGCTCGATGGTGAACGCTTGCTGGCTGCGGTTCCAGCAGGACACCTTCAGCTCGCCCTGGTAATCCGAATCGATCAATCCAACAAGGTTGCCCAGCACGATGCCGTGTTTATGGCCCAAGCCTGAGCGCGGCAAAATCATGGCAGCCAGTCCGGGATCAGCGATATGAATCGCCAGCCCCGTTGGCAGTAACGTTGTCTGCCCTGGCTCAAGGATGAGTGGTTCGTTCAGCAGTGCGCGCAAGTCGAGGCCGGCCGAACCCCCGGTTGCATAGTGCGGTAGAGGCCATTGCTGGCCCAGGCGGGGGTCAAGTATCTTCGCTTGCAGCGCGTGCATCCTAAATCCTCAGGCAGTGGGTGGAGGGAGTTGGTCTGCGATAAAAGCAATGATCTGCCGGGCCAGCTTCTGCTTGCTGGCATGCGGCAGGGAGTGCTGTTCAAGCGCGCGGTCTATCAGCGTTACCGCATTGTCGTCACTATTAAACCCGATACCTGGCACACTGACATCATTCGCGACGATCAAGTTCAGGTTTTTTCGCTGCAGCTTGTCCTGGGCATAGGCGAGGACGTCGTTGGTCTCGGCGGCGAAGCCTACGCACCAGGGGCGCTGGGGATGATTGGCAAGGGCTGCGAGGATGTCCGGGTTGCGTACCAGCGACAGCGTCATACCGTCCTCGTTGCCGGGGGCTTTCTTGAGCTTGTTGTCGGCGCACTCGGCCGGGCGATAATCCGCTACAGCGGCGGAAGCGATAAACAGATCTGCCGGCAAGGCGTTCTGGCACGCGTCCAGCATTTCCTGTGCGCTGGTCACGTCGACACGCTGCACGCGCGGTGGCGTAGGCAGACTGACCGGGCCTGCGACAAGCGTAACCCGCGCCCCCGCTTCAGCAGCGGCGGCAGCCAGGGCAAAGCCCATCTTGCCGGAGCTGTGATTGGATATATAGCGCACCGGGTCAATCGCTTCACGGGTAGGGCCCGCGTTAATCAGTACGTGGCGGCCGGCCAGCGCGCCGTATTCGAAACATTCGGCAGCGCGGGCGGCGATGTCGGTTGGCTCCAGCATGCGCCCGGGGCCGATGTCACCACAGGCCTGCTCACCGGCAGCCGGGCCGAACACCTTCACGCCGCGTGATATAAGCGTGGCCAGGTTGGCCTGGGTGGCCGGGTCGCGCCACATGGCCTGATTCATCGCCGGTGCGATGGCGATCGGGGCGTCCGTCGCCAGCACCAGAGTGGTGAGTAGATCGTCGCCGCGGCCCTGGGCCAAACGTGCCATCAGATCGGCCGTGGTTGGGGCGATCAGTACCATGTCGGCCCAGCGCGCCAGCTCGATGTGCCCCATTGCGGCCTCTGCAGCCGGGTCGAGCAGATCACCATGCACCGGGTGGCCAGAGAGCGCCTGCAGCGTCAGCGGCGTAATGAACTCGCGCGCCGCCTCGGTCATGACCACACGTACCTCGGCACCGGCGTCACGCAGCCGTCTGACCAGTTCAGCGCTCTTGTACGCTGCTATTCCACCGCTAACGCCGAGCACAACCTGTTTATTGAACAACCGCTGCATTGTCTACCTCTCCCACGGCGTGCTTTGAAAGCGCCAAAAATACGGATTCTTTGAGGTTTTTCCTGATAAACGAGAAGCCCGTCAAATGCTCGCTAAGATACCACAGCGCTTGGCCCGCAGCATGCTCGACCTCGGCCGTTGCGGCTGCCTATACTCGGTTTCGATATAGATGCGTAAAGGTAGTACGCACCGCCCCCGCAAGGAGCATCTGAATGGCTATAACCGATTGGCCTCTGGCCGAACGTCCCCGTGAAAAACTGCTGAGTCAGGGAGCTGCCGCGCTGTCTGATGCGGAATTGCTGGCCATATTCCTGCGCACCGGCATTCCCGGACGCAGCGCTGTGGATCTGGCGCGCGACCTGCTGAGCGGGTTTGGCAGCCTGCGCGCTCTGTTGCAGGCCGATCTGAAACTGTTCTGCGGCCACCCGGGCCTCGGTCCGGCCAAATTCGTGCAGCTGCAAGCCGTCATGGAAATGGGCCGCCGGCATTTATATGAAGAGATGCAACGCGGCGACGCCCTGACATCGCCCGGTTCGGTGCGCCGCTACCTGAAAAGCCAACTGCTCGGTCTCCCCCACGAAGTCTTTGCCTGCCTGTTTCTGGATAACCAGCATCGAGTCATCGCGTTTGAGGAGCTGTTTCGCGGCACGCTGGACAGTGCCAGCGTATATCCCCGCGAGGTGGTAAAGCGCGCCCTGGCGCATAACGCAGCAGCGTTGATTCTCACGCATAACCATCCGTCGGGGGTTTCCGAGCCAAGTCAGGCCGACCTGATGCTGACGAGACGGTTAAAGGAGTCCCTGGCGCTGGTGGATATCCGCGTGCTCGACCATCTCGTCGTGGGGGACGGAGAGCCTGTATCCTTTGCGGAAAGGGGCTTGCTTTAATGAAAAAACATTGCCTGAAGAGGCGCAGTTTGATATAAAGCTCCGCTCTTCTCGGGGCTGTGCCCGCGTTGTCTTATTCAGGCAGCGCAGGATCGCACCATTTCATTGCCCCGGCTGGACAACAGATTCTTTTATGGCTTCCAACCAGTTCGGGTTGGGCAAGTGGTTGGAGAGGGTTAACCATGTCTCGAGTATGTCAAGTGACCGGCAAAGGCCCGGTGACTGGGAACAATGTTTCCCACGCTAACAACAGAAGCAAGCGTCGTTTTCTGCCTAACCTGCAGCACCATCGCTTTTGGGTTGAGTCGGAGAAGCGTTTCGTACGCCTGCGTACTTCCACCAAAGGTATGCGCATTATCGACAAGCGCGGCATCGATGCGGTGCTGGCTGAAATGCGCGCCCGTGGCGAAAAAATCTAAGGAGCACTTCCATGCGCGAATTGATTCGTTTGGTGTCTTCTGCCGGTACTGGTCACTTCTACACTACCGACAAGAACAAGCGTACTACGCCTGACAAGATCGAAATCAAGAAATTCGATCCGGTCATCCGCAAGCACGTGAACTACAAGGAAGCCAAGATCAAATAAGATCTTCGCTATCCAATAAAAAACCCGCCATGTGCGGGTTTTTTATTGCCTGGATTCTGCGGCCAGGCCTTCAGCAAAGCGGCGAATTACTCGCCGCCCACAGCGTAGTTGGGTTGGTCGGTAACCGGTTGTGAGAATTCAAAGGGGATCGAGACGGTATCCATGCCGACATTGCGCTGGATGACGAAGTGCAGGTGCGGCCCGGTGCTGTTGCCGGTGTTGCCCGAACGAGCCAGCGGGGTGCCGGTGCGTACGCGGTCGCCTGCCTTGACGCGAACTGATCCGCGCTGCAGGTGCAGGTAGACGCTCATGGTGCCGTCGTCGTGCAACAGCCGTACGAAATTGCCGGCAGGATTGCTGCCCCGGCCGCTCTGGTTGTTTTCCACATTGACCACCAGCCCCGGACGAGCCGCGAGGATGGGTGTGCCCTCGGGCATGGCAATGTCGATCGCATGGCGGCCTTTCGGGCCGGTGTGGCTGAAGCTTCCGCCAGGGCCCTGGGTGACCCTGAAAGGTCCGCCGTTCCAGGGTAGCGGGTATTTGGTAACGGTGGGCTGGGCGCGCGGATCGCCGATCGCATAACGCAATCGTGGTGTATAGCTCGCAGTCTTGCCTGCTTCAGGAACAAGCGTCACCAGACGGATGCTATCGCGTGGCGGTAGCACCCAGCGAATCGGCTTGTCCGGCGCGCCGGAAACATTGCGAGGCTTTTCAATGGTCAGCTCGATCTCGACCGGGGCGTGTAGTTCGTTGTTGACGATCAAGGTCTCACCACCCGCGTGCTTGCGAGTGGTGACATAGACCTTCTTTTCGATGTTTTCGACCATGGCGTCCTGGAATACCAGTTCGCGAGCGCCCTGTACCTTCTGATCGGTATAGGTGGTGACGCCGTTTTGATCGGTGAATTTGTAAATGGTAGAAGCGAGCAGCGCCGGGGTGAAGAGTAGTAGGCCCAGGCCGCAAATCAGGGTTCGCATCCGTTGCTACCGTCTTTGTCAGAGTATGTTGATCGGCAAGCATAAACGGAAGCAAACGCCGTTGCGACCCGCACGTTTGGGTTACCAGACGGCTGACACAAAATAGCCTTTCGACGCTATTCACCGGGTATAAAAAAGCGCACCGGGACAAGAGGTCCGGGTGCGCTTTTTGTCGTAACGGCTGCAGGCTAGCGGGCAGATACTGGTGCGGGCTGCAGGGAGTACGTCCGCAAAGAGGCAGCGAATTCCTGAAGCGCCTGGATGCGGCTGGCTTCTGCCTGGGCGCACCACTCGCGGAGCGCCTGCAGCATCTCATGACCGTTCGCGCTGGTGCGCGTCCAGATCTGTTGCAGTGCGAGTCGCTTCTCGTAAGTCACCTTGAGCACTTGACTGTGGGCGAGCATGGTCTGGATGCGCGCTTCATGCTCAGGCTCAAGAAGGCTCGGCTCACGACTCAGCAGGCGCTTGCCGCGGCTGAATAAATGTCGAATGGAATGATCAACGCGTCGCAGCTCCTGTTGCACCAATGGCTTGATCACCAGCTTGCGATATTGCGCCATGATCTGAAAACGGTTGTTCAGGATGGCCATCGCCGTGTCCATATCCAGGGTCTGCTTACCTTCCACCTGATGCGCGATCGGAGCGGTACGACGAACCTTTGCCAGCCCGAGCATGCTGAACACTCTGATCCACATCCAGCCCATATCGAACTCCCACTTCTTGACCGAGAGTTTGGCCGAGTTCGGGTAGGTGTGGTGGTTGTTATGTAGCTCTTCACCGCCAATCAGGATGCCCCAGGGCAGGATATTGGTTGCCGCATCCTTGCATTCGAAGTTGCGGTACCCGACAGCGTGTCCTAGCCCGTTGACTACGCCGGCAGCGAAGATCGGAATCCACATCATCTGCACGGCCCAGACGGTCAGGCCCAGAACACCAAACAGCGCCAGATTGATCAGCAACATCATACTCACGCCACCATTGGGGAAGCGCCCGTAAACGTTGCGCTCCATCCAGTCATCCGGACAGTTCTTGCCGTAGATGCGCAGCGTTTCCTCGTTCTTGGCTTCTTCCATATACAGCTCGGCGCCCTTGCGCAGCACTGTGGTCAAGCCTTTGTGAACAGGGCTATGCGGGTCGTCGGGGGTTTCGCATTTGGCGTGATGCTTGCGGTGGATCGCAGTCCATTCGCGGGTATTCATGGCTGTGGTCATCCACAACCAGAATCGGAAGAAGTGTTTGAGCGCCGGGTGCAGCTCGAGAGAGCGGTGCGCCGAATACCTGTGCAGGTATACGGTCACGCTGACAATGGTGATATGGGTCAGCACCAGTATGACGGCGAGCACTTGCCAGCCGGAAGGGTCGAGTAAACCGTTGTACCACATAGCAGATTGAACCTCTGACAGAATGGGGAGCAGGAACACTGTCCCTGACTGCTAGGAATCAGTATGTAGCAATATCTGCCTGTTTGCATGACCACAAGTCGTCAAGCAGCTAAGATGAGGCCTGATTTTGCAAGAGAATAATTCAGACCTATGAGCCTTAGCCGAAGCGCGTTTCGCGTAGCGATGTTGTATTCGACGGTGGCCATGTTGTGGATTCTGTTTAGCGACTACCTGCTGGTTGCGCTTGGCCTGGAGCCTGTGACTCAGCGGTGGATGCAGACCTACAAGGGCATTCTCTTCGTTGTGGTGACCACGGCACTGGTGTTCTTTGCATCGCTTCGGCATTTGAACCGCCGCGCCGAACAGCAACGTCTGCTGCAACTCAATCAGGAGCGTTTCGATCTGGCGCTTGCCGGTTCCAATGATGGCGTGTGGGATTGGGATATCGAAGCCGGAAGCGTGTATTTTTCTGACCGCTGTCTGGAGATCATCGGCTATCCGCGCGCTTCTGACGTCGATCTCGGTGTCGTCTGGTTGCAGCGGGTGCATCCTGATGACCTTGCCGCGACCCGGCAGGCGATTCGCTCACATTTTCGCGGGGCCACCGAGCGGTTCGACAATCATCACCGAATAAAGACTCTGAACGGCGACTACGCCTGGATCCATGCCCGCGGCAGGGCTATCCGCAACGCGCAGAACCGGGCCGTGCGCCTGATCGGAATTGTGCGGGACGTCACCGAGCAGAAATTGAACGAGGAAAGCTTGCAGCAGGCAACTGTGGTGATGGAAAGCACCACCGAGGGCGTTGTGATCACTGACGCTCAAAATCGCATCGTCAGCGTCAACCCCGCGTTTTGCAGAATCACCGGTTACGATGCTGAAACGGCGATTGGACAGACGCCTTCGTTGCTCAAATCCGGCTGGCATCCCGATCAGTTCTACACGGAGTTATGGCGGCAATTGCGCTCGACGGGCACTTGGCAGGGTGAAATCTGGAACCGCAGGCAGGACGGCGAGATCTATCCGCAATGGGAAACAATCAATGCCGTGCACGACGAGAGTGGTGGTCTTTCGCACTATGTCGCGGTGTTTGCCGATATTTCACAGATCAAACGGTCTCAGGAAGAGATAGATTTCCTTGCTCATCATGATCCACTCACCCGCCTGCCCAATCGTCTCCTGATGATCGAACGACTGGGCAATGCGCTATCCCGGGCCAAGCGCAACGATAACCGTCTGGGGCTGATCTTCATCGATATCGATCGATTCAAGGCGATCAACGACAGTATGGGGCATACCGCTGGCGATGAGCTGCTGCGGGCCGCCGCCGAGCGTATCGCCGGTCTGTGCCGCGAACAGGATACCCTGGCAAGGTTGAGTGGTGACGAGTTCATCATGCTGGTGGAGGATCTGGCCGAGGCAGCGGATCTGACCCCTTTTGCCCTGCGTGTGCAGCGCGCTTTCGATAAGCCATTCGATATTGACGACAGATCCCTGCATCTCAGTTGCAGTCTGGGGATGAGCGTCTACCCGGAAGACGGAGAAGACAGCGGAGAGCTGCTCAAGAATGCAGACACGGCCGTCACCCTGGCGAAGAAGAATGGCCGCAACACCTATGCCTTTTATACCCAGGCCCTTACCCATCATGCGCGCCGGCAGATGACACTCGAGTCCGACCTGCACAAGGCCATCCGGGATGAACAGCTACGCGTGTATTTCCAGCCCCAGAAGGACCTGACCAGCGGTCAAATTGTGGGCATGGAGGCGCTGGTACGCTGGGAGCATCCGAAGCTGGGCATCATTTCGCCTATGGATTTTCTGCCGGCAGCTCAACATGCCGGGCTGATGTCGGTAATCGACGAGTACGTTCTGCATGTCGCCTGTGGTCAGATGCGGCGCTGGCTGGATAGGGGGTTCGCGCTTGAGACGATGGCGGTGAATATGTCGGGTTACTGGCTGCAGCGAGGCGAGGTCATCGCCGCCGTACAGGCGGCACTGAAGGATACCGGCCTACCCGCACATTATCTCGAGCTTGAGGTTACCGAGGACGAGATCATGGAACACGGCGAAAAGAGCGGCCCGGTGCTGGACGCGCTGCGCAACCTCGGCGTTAAACTGGCGATCGACGACTTCGGCACGGGCTATTCGTCACTCTTGCGCCTCAAGCGATTACCGGTCACCAAACTCAAGATTGATCGCGGATTCACTATGGATCTGCCTGGCGATATCAACGACAGCGCCATCGCGCGGGCGATTATCGCTCTGGGCAAGAGCCTGCAACTGACCATCACGGCCGAAGGCATCGAAACGCTGGCCCAGGAGAGCCTGCTTGGTGAGCTTCAGTGCGACTATGGTCAAGGCTATCTTTACAGCAAACCAGTCCCGGCGGAACAGCTGGAAGCTTTGTTGCGTAAGTCCTTTCCTGATCACGATAAGCCGGCCAGCACACCCTAGCGCTCGGATGATACTGATGTGCCATCGCTGAGGCGGGCGGACTGGCGTCGGGGTCTCGTTGAATGGTCCGCGATACCCTGTTGCGAGCTTAATTTGCCTAGTTTGGTATAGAAACTGCAGTAACCCTCCTCAGTGTTCAGAGCACACCACAGTGTGCCGAAACGCACTTATTTAGCGCATGTGAAAAGCATTCAGATATATCAAAACGCCATTATGGTGCTGGGTCTGTGGTGCATTGGGGAAACAGGGAATGTCATTCGAGACGATAGACGTATTATGGATCGTGCTGTGCGCCGGTCTTGTCTTCAATATGCAGTTGGGCTTCCTCTGCCTGGAGTCAGGCCTGACTCGCAGCAAGAACGCAATAAACGTAGCAGTAAAGAACATGGCGGATCTAAGCGTAGCCATCGTTCTGTACTGGCTGTTCGGCTTCGGACTCATGTTCGGCAGCAGCGCCAATGGCTGGTTCGGCACCGGTTTCTTTATGGTCTCGTTCGACGATACCTGGCGCGCCGCCTTTTTCCTGTTCCAGGCGATGTTCTGCACCACCGCAGCGACCATCGTTTCCGGAGCGGCCGCTGAGCGAATGCGCTTTAGCGGATACCTGGTCGTAACCGTCATCGCCGCTGGACTCATATATCCGTTGTATGGCCACTGGGCATGGGCCGGGGCTTTCAGCGAGTCGGTTGGTTGGCTCGCTGCGAGAGGGTTTACTGACTTTGCTGGCTCAACGGTCGTGCACTCAGTCGGCGGTTGGATTGCATTGGCTGTGATCCTGGTGTTGGGGCCAAGACGGGGCCGATTTGAGCTGGATCGTGAGGGTCGGAGCCTGCCGGGTTCGAATCTGCCGGTAGCGATGCTCGGCGGGCTTTTGCTCATGTTCGGTTGGTTCGGCTTCAACGGCGGAAGTACCTTTCGTTTTGACACCATAGTGCCGGGCATCATCGCGAATACTGTTCTGGCTGGCGTGGTTGGCATCCTCGGCGGCATGCTGGCCTCGTGGCTACGCTGGCGTCATGTCGATCCGGTTTATCCGTTGAACGGGCTCATTGCCGGAATGGTTTCCATAACTGCCAGTGCGCATGTGGTCTCCGCCGGCTCCGCGGTGATGATCGGTTTCACCGGAAGCCTGGTGATGTACGGCGCTGACCGGCTGATGTATCGCTGGCGGATCGACGACGCGGTGAGTGCGGTACCAGTGCATCTTGCCAGCGGCATATGGGGCACCCTCGCGGTTGCCCTGTTTGCTGACCTGGAGCTGCTGAACACCGGACTCAGCCGCTGGGAGCAATTAATGGTGCAGTTCGAAGGCATCATGGTGGCGGGGTTGTGGGCGTTTGGGGTGACCTGGATATTGCTGCAGACTATCAGTCGCTGGTTGCCGATGAGAGTCAGCACCGAAGCGGAAATGGTAGGGCTGAATGTTTCCGAGCATGGTGCCCGTACCGAACTGATTGAGCTTTTGGATGCCATGGAGGCTCACCAGCACGACGGACGTTTCGAACAGGAAGTACTGGTCGAGCCGTTCACCGAGGTGGGCCAGATTGCAGCTCAATACAACAAGGTGATTCGCGCGCTTCGCAGCGCCGTGGGCATGACTCAGGCCATCGTCCGCGACATTCGCGACGGCGTTGTAACCTGCTCAGCCGAAGGGCTGCTGACGACCTGCAATCCGGGTGCGGAGCGGCTGTTTGGCCGGGGCGCCTCAGATCTGATTGGTCAGCCCATACGGGGATTGGTGGCGGAGCAGGGCTGGGGTGGTCTGCCCCTGCCCGAGGCTGGCAACGAGCTGAAGCAGGAAGTGTTGTTCACTCGCCACGACCAGTCGTTCGTTGCCGAGCTGACTGTGAGCCGCGGCGCCTTGGACGACCCGTTTTATACCTGCATGATTCGGGACATCACCGAACGCAGGCGGGTAGAGCAGCAGCTATTTCAGGAAAAGACGCTGGCGCAGGTTACGCTGGCTTCGATTGGTGATGGCGTTATCACCACCGGCCCTGATGGCCGGGTGCGGTATCTCAACCCGGTAGCCGAAAAGCTCACTGGCTGGAGCGCTGAACAGGCCAGCGACCGGCCGCTTGAGGAGGTCTACCAGCTATTCGACGAGCAGACTGACGCGCCACTTGGGAATCCGGTTACGGCCCTTTTGCGTCGACATCGCAGAGCGCTGGTGGGTCAGGGTGAAATCATATCGCTGCTGCGAAAACGGGATGGCGAGCAAGTTTATATTCAAGATGCCGTCGCCCCGATGCACGATCAGGAAGGGCGGATTATTGGGGCAGTGCTTACATTTCGGGATGTCACCTCTACCCGGCGGATGGCCAATGAGTTGTCTCACCAGGCTGCACACGATGCGCTCACCGGCTTGGCCAATCGTTCCGAATTCGAGCGACGCCTGGCGATGGCCGTTCAGGCTCACCAGGAGAGCGACCGTAAACAGGTTCTCTGCTACATGGATCTTGACCAGTTCAAGATAGTCAACGATACCTGTGGGCACGCTGCAGGCGATGAGTTGCTGCGCCAGCTTGCTCGATTATTTCAGACCCGTATTCGCAGCTCGGATGTGCTGGCGAGGTTGGGTGGGGATGAGTTTGGGTTGTTGCTGGTTGGGTGCTCGCTTGAAGAGGCGATACCGGTTGCTGACGATATTCGCAGCCTGATTGAAGATTTTCGCTTCAGCTGGGAGAACAGGACTTTCGCCATCGGGGTCAGCATCGGTCTGGTGCTCATTGGTGAGCAAATGCATTCTCTCGGCGAATTGTTGAGTGCTGCAGACAGTGCTTGCTACGCAGCAAAGGATGCCGGGCGTAACCGCATTCACATCTATCAGGCCGATGATCAGATATTGATCGAGCGTCGCGGTGAGATGCTCTGGGTCAACCGGATCAGAGAAGCGGTGGACCGGGATTTGCTCCGTCTGTATGTCCAGCCAATCATACCTGTACATGCGGAGCCCGGCGGGCCTCGCTACGAAGTGCTGGTGCGAATGCTGGGCGACGATGGACGCATTATCCCACCAGGCGCGTTCATGCCCGCCGCCGAGCGCTATGATCTGGCGACGGCAATTGATCGCTGGGTAGTGGGCAACTTTCTGGCCTGGGTCGGTGATTATCAACGTCGTAGCAAGGGCCCGCTCGGACACTACTCGATCAACCTGGCTGCAGCATCCCTAGGCGAGGACGGTTTCCTCGAATTCGTGCTCGACACCATCAAGCGTCATCAGATACCTGCCAGCTGTATCTGTTTTGAGATTACCGAAACCAGCGCGATCGCCAATCTCAGTCGTGCAGTCATATTCATGCAACGGCTCAAGACTATCGGTTGCCACTTTGCGTTGGATGACTTCGGATCGGGGCTGTCATCCTTCGCCTACCTGAAGACGCTGCCGGTGGACATCCTGAAAATAGACGGGGTGTTCGTTAAGGATATCGAGACGGACCCGATCGCCGCAGCCATGGTCAGTTCAATCAACACCATAGGCCATGAGATGGGTTTGAAGACCGTCGCGGAGTATGTGGAGAACGAAGCCATTCTCGAGCGGTTGCGCGAGCTGGGGGTGGACTATGCCCAGGGCTACCTCCTGGGCCATCCCCGCCCTCTCAGCGAGTTGGACGGGGTGCGGATGATGCCGAGATAGCATAGCGATGATCTTATCTGCTGATGTCGGTCGATGCGTTGGCCGCCGCCAGAGCAGCGGACCTGTTGCGGACCGGAACGTAGCTCATCGTAATAAAGCAAAACCACTTGGCTCCGCCGCCGACCGCGTGGCGCACAGGAAACTGGAACACCAGAATCATAGACCTCTGGCCCGCTGCTTGCTTGAGTCGGGTCGTGCATAAGGAATTCAGGGATGTCTCTACATAGCGATCAAATGGTGCTTACCCAGACAGAACGTAAATGGCTGCCTTGGCTAGGTCCAACCGGCAAGCTGCGAATGGGGTGGGCCTGTTGGATAAATAACAATCGCTACGGGCAGCTCAAGGACATATTCGAGAGCATCGCTCAGACGCGGGTCCGCCTGTTGCAGCAATGGTGCGATAACCAGTGGAACACGCTTGCATCGGTATCCCAAAGCATGAGTGCGCAGACCCATGCGCCAGACAGCGATCGACTTGGCCAACTGCTGAAGAAGATGCCGGATGCCTCGGAATTATTCATCATCAACAGCAGTGGTGAGGTCACTGCCAGCAGCGCTCGGCATGGCGCGGCCTTTAAACTCGATACCGCCGCCGTACAAACCGGGCTACAGAAACCCTTCTTGCATGGCCCTTATGTGGACGACCGAACCAAGTCGCTTGGCCCGTCCACGTCCAGCTTTCACGACGCCGTGACACTGATGTTTTACCAGCCCATGTCCAACGGAGGCTGCCTGTGTGCGCGGATACCCAATGACGTGGTGGGCGATTTGATCCAGCGTGAAGCTGGACACATCTACCCGGAGTCTGGCGACAACTATATTTTCATGGTCGATTCCCGTTTTGACAGGACTATCGAGCAGGGGCGTGCGCTCTCCCGCTCGCGTTTCGAAGACGACACGTTCAATCATGGTGACAACCTCAAGAGCGGTATCCGGACGGCCTGGGGCCAAGTGAGCGTACGGGAGCACACTGAGCTCGAGCTACGTTTTACTGACCCGGCGACCGGTCAGCTCCACCCGGGTGTTCGTGAAACCATACGTAAGGGACATAACCTCTACGTCGCCTACCCAGGCTATTCGGACTACCGCCACATTCCGGTTATCGGCAAAGGGATCACCTTCAGCCTTACCGGCTCACCGGATCGCTGGGGCATGATGTGCGAAGCCGACCTGGAAGAAGTTTACCGCTACCGTTCGCTGAGCTACGACCTGATGAGGCTGTTCCTGGGTCTCATGCTGTTCATCAGCCTGTGTCAGATTGGTACCGCTTATTCTGGTCTCGGCCAAGCTGCGGCCAGTCTGTTGAATCTGTCCGCCGTGGGCCTGTCTGCTTTCTGGTTCTGGCGTCGGGGTACCAAGCGTTTGGCCAGGCGCATGGGTCGAATGACCGAGATCATACGCAACATAGCGGAGGGTGAAGGCAATCTGAGGCAGCGGCTGGATACCTCACGCTTTGTCGCTGACGAAACCGGTGAGCTGGGGCGCTGGGTCAACAGCTTTCTGGACAGCCTGGATACCATCGTAGGCCGAGTGAAACAGGCCAGTCATCATGCAGTACAGAATAGCGAGCAAATGCTGGGGCATAACCGCGGGGCGAGCGATATGGCCGAAGAGGTAACCGAGAACATTGCCCAGATGTTAACCATGATCGAGGCTCAACTGGCAACGGTCAGCAGTGCCTCGGTCACCGCTGCCGAGATGAAAAAGACCATGGCAGAAGTGGTCGACTCTGCTCGCCAGCGGCTGGACGTGGTGTGCAGTGGTACGCAGAAGATTCGCGATATTGTCGCCACCTCGGCCCTCAGCGTACAGAAGCTGGATCAGCGATCGGGCGAGATTGTGGGGATGGTTTCGGTGATCAGCGACATCACCAGCCAGACCAACCTGCTAGCGCTGAATGCGGCTATCGAAGCTGCACGCGCAGGTGAACATGGTCGCGGCTTCGCCGTTGTAGCCGACGAGGTGCGTGCACTGGCCCTGCGTACAGCCAGCGCCGCAGAAGAAATCAGCCGCGGGGTTACGTCCATTCGCGACGCCACACGGCAGGCGGTGGAACTGATGGAGCAGGGCGTATCCGATGTGGATCTACAGTTGCAGGACGCAGGCAACGCCTCGGACGACAACGACGTGTTGCATAGTACCGTCGAGCAGCTGTTTGAGGTGATTTCGGTAATGGAGACCAATAGCAAGGAGCATGGCCGTCAGGCTAGCCAGGTCGCAAGCGCTACGGAATCAATGGGTGATGTGGTCCGAACCCTGCGTATCAGTTCAGATCAGGTCAGAGAAACTGCGCAACGCTTGCACCAATTATCCGACACCTTCCAGGTCAGCGCTGACCGCGCCTGAGGGCTGAAGGCCCGTCAGACGAAATCCTGTGTCCGCTAATCGGGTGGATGATTACCACATGGCTTAAGCATCTGGCACACTTGAGACATTCACAACCCCGTTGACCGCGCCGCCGCAGGACAGCGTTGTACAGCGGCAGCGCACTTTGACGCCCGGCCTGGGTCAATACCTATTCGGTCGCCGCGCGGGCATTTCCCTGCGTGGCGAATGGCACTGACTCGACCACAAGTAACCGCTAAACATGCTTTCAGATCATATCCCGCAGTCCCGTTTTTCCTTGTCCTGTCCAGTCACGTTCGGAGCGCGGTTCGAGGTTGAGCGCGCAGGTCTCGTTCGACGCTGCGCAGGATCGATGCTGCTGATCGGCCTGGGGATATTGGCTGGTTGCAGCACGCGGCCTGGTGTGACGCCGCCGGAGCATCGGCCGGCTGCAGTTCAGGCGCAGGTACTGCGGTTACTGCCTGCTGACGTGGCAGACCGGGACGGCTGGGCGCGGGATATTCAGGTGGCGTTCACCACGCTTGATATCGAGCCGGATGCGCAGAATATCTGCTCGGTACTGGCGGTCACCGCACAGGAATCCACCTTTCAGGTGGCGCCGCCGGTTCCTGGCCTCGCCAAAATTGCGCGGGAGGAGATTGACCGTCGTGCGAGCACACTGCGCATCCCCGGATTTCTGGTCAATGCCGCACTGCAGATGGAATCGCCAACGGGCGAGACCTATGAGAAACGCCTGAGTCAGGTGCGCTCGGAAAAGCAGCTTAATGCCGTCTTCGACGATTTCATCAGCGTGGTCCCGCTTGGCAAGCAGCTGTTCGGCAGCTTCAATCCGGTACAGACCGGCGGGCCGATGCAGGTCAGCATCGCCTTCGCCGAGACGCAGCGGGACGTCTATCCCTATCCGATCAGCGGATCAATGCGTGATGAAGTCTTCACCCGGCGCGGCGGGATGTTCTTTGGTATTGCGCACCTGTTGGGTTACCCGGCTGACTACACGCGTCCGTTATACCGCTACGCCGATTTCAATGCTGGCTGGTACGCCAGCCGTAACGCCGCCTTCCAGAACGCCGTCAGCAAGGCCACGGGTATAGCGCTGGCGCTGGACGGCGACCTGATTGTGCATGGCTCCAGCACAGTGGGTGCCACCGAGCGCGCGGTGCGTTCGCTGAGCAAACAGCTCGGCATGAATGACAACGGCATCAGGCGCGATCTGGAAAAGAGCATTGAGCTGGAGTTTTCCGATACCCGCTTGTACAAGCGGCTATTCGAGCTGGCTGACACGCTGGAAGGCGAACCTTTGCCGCGCGAGATGATTCCCCGGATTACCCTGGAAAGTCCCAAGATTACCCGGGAGCTGACCACCGGCTGGTTTGCCAATCGGGTCGATGAGCGGCGCAGACAATGCATGGTGCGGGCCGGTGCGGCCCAATAACCGGGAAGGCTAGAACCAGCGGCGCACTGACTGACAATAGCGGCTGTACTCGCTGCCAAACTTCTCACTGAGCATGCGTTCTTCGGGGCGAATCTGGAAACGGTTCATGTACAGCACAAAGCCGGGCAGAACCAGGAAGGCGGATGGGCTTTCCAGCCACACCGCCCAGGCAGCGAGACAGAGCGCAAAGCCCAGGTACATGGGATTGCGGCTGGATCGGTAGATACCCGTGCTGACGATCGAGGTTGCGCGTTCCGGAGCGGTGGGGTCGACGGTGGTCCTGGCCTGGCGGAAGTTGATAACACCCGCCACGGCGATGAACACGGCCGCCGCAGCGAGCAACCCGGCGAGGGCGGAGGCTCCCGGGAGGCTCGAGTTTAGATCTGCGAACAGGTGCGAAATCACCCACATCAGCAGCATGCAGAGCGTCACCAGTACTAGCGGTGGTACCTTTAATTCAAGTTTGTTCAAAGCACTTTCCCTCGTACGTCCGTGTGGGTTTTGTATACCTCTCTCGCAGCCGTAGACGCAAGCCTCGTTCGATATTTGCTTGAGCGGGCCGTCCGACGTGCGGTAGGCGCTGCGCCGAACAGTCTTTCAGCTGTGTGGTCGTAGAGGCTCCACAGTACTCATGAGGTTTCCATGTATTTGAAAACGGTAGCTTTCTTTTCCAGTCTGATGATGCTCTCTACGGCAGGATTGGCTAACGAACGGACCGTATACGGTGTCAGCGAGAACGCCCGGCTGGCCGATTTGGCGTTGGACGTGCCGGCCAAGCTGGATACAGGGGCAGTGACTGCATCGTTGAGCGCTTTGAATATCGAAATGTTTGAACGCGAGGATGGCGACTGGGTGCGTTTCGATCTCGCCGTCGACGGCGCCAAACAAGGCCAGACGCTGGAACGCCCGGTTGTGCGCATCAGCCAGATCAAGCGCCGCTCCGATGACATTCCCGATGGGGAAACCAAGGACTACACCACGCGTCCAGTGATCGAGATGGATGTTTGCCTGGGCGGCGAGCGGGAAAATATCGAAGTGAATCTGACCGATCGCACCGCGTTCTCATACCCCTTGCTCATTGGCTCTACCGCCTTGCAGCAGTTCGATGCGGTGGTTGACCCCAGCCTGAAATACTCCGCAGGCGCGCCTGGCTGCGCCTGATCTGTCTGGCAGTTGTCCAATTGCTGGCCGGTTCTTGCTATCCGGTCAGCAGGCCTGATTCTCTGATCTATACTGCGAACTAACCGGTTTCGCGCGTTGCAATGACGCCAGCCGGGTACCCGCGATCCGGGTGCTTGCAGAGACGCTGGTCACAAACCAGCCCAGAACAACAGGCCGACCCACAGGTCCGGTCAGCAACCGCCACCGGCGGCAGTCGTAACGCGCCGGTCGAGGAGGTCAGTCCATGCCGTTGACTGTTCAGATTCCCTATACCCGTCTAATTGATGATCACGGACAGCCGCAGGCCGATCTGCCTGCCTGGATCGATGATCCACAGTTGTTGCGTGCGTTCTATCAGGACATGGTGCTGGTGCGCGCCTTCGACCAGAAATGCGTTGCGTTGCAGCGAACCGGCCAGATTGGCACCTACGCCTCGACGCTGGGGCAGGAAGCCATCGGCGCGGCGGTGGGTCATGCCATGACCGCCGAGGACGTGCTGATCCCCTACTATCGCGATACCTCCACGCAGCTGCAGCGCGGCGTTGCCATGCACGAGATCCTCCTGTATTGGGGGGGCGATGAGCGCGGCAGCGCCTGGGAAAATCCCGCGGTGGCGGAGGATTTCCCCATCTGCGTGCCCATCGCGACCCAGGCTTGCCATGCCTGCGGCGTTGCCTCGGCGTTCCGCATACGTCAGCAGGCCCGGGTAGCGGTAACGACCTGCGGAGATGGCGCGACCAGCAAGGGCGACTTTCTCGAAAGCCTGAACCTGGCGGGGGTCTGGCAGCTGCCCGTGGTGTTTGTGGTGAACAACAATCAATGGGCCATTTCAGTCCCGCGCAGCCTGCAGACCGCCGCGCCCACGCTGGCGCACAAGGCGCTTGCGGCCGGCATTCCGGGCGAGCAGGTGGACGGCAACGATGTGCTGGCGGTGTATGACCGGGTAAGCCAGGCGATTCAGCGCGCCCGCGCCGGCAAAGGCGCAACGCTGGTTGAATGTGTGACCTATCGTCTGGGCGATCACACCACCGCCGATGATGCCAGCCGCTACCGCTCTGCTGATGAGCTCAACGCCGCCTGGAAGCACGAACCCATCGGACGCCTGCAGCGATTCCTGCACGATCATGGGCTCTGGGACGAACAGCAGGAGCAACAGCTGCAGCGCGACATTACTGAGCGCATCAATGACGCAGTCGAGCGCTTCCGCAACATGCCGCCGTCGGATACCGCTGCCGCCTTCGATTATCTGTATGCCGAACTGCCGGCGCAGTATCAGGCGCAGCGTGAGCAGTTGCAGGCGCGGCTGGATGCGCGGGGAGGGACCGGCCATGAGTGAGCAAGCCAGCATTTCCATGGTGGAGGCAATCAATCTGGCCCTGCATCGCGCCATGCAGGATGACCCGGACGTCGTCGTGCTGGGCGAGGATATCGGCACCAATGGCGGCGTATTTCGCGCCACGGTCGGCCTGCATGAGCGCTTCGGCTTCCGGCGGGTAATGGACACGCCTCTGGCGGAAACGCTTATCACCGGGATCAGCGTGGGGATGGCTGCGCAGGGGCTAAAGCCGGTGGCGGAGATCCAGTTCATGGGATTCATCTACGCCGGCATGGAGCATCTGGTCTCGCATGCCAGCCGCCTGCGCAGTCGCACCCGCGGCCGGCTCAGCTGCCCCATGGTGCTGCGTACACCGCATGGCGCAGGTATCCATGCGCCGGAACATCATGGCGAAAGCACCGAAGCATTATTCGCGCACGTTCCGGGCCTGCGGGTAGTGATTCCTTCTTCGCCGCGCCGCGCCTACGGGCTGCTACTGGCAGCCATTGCCAATCCCGACCCGGTGATCTTTCTCGAGCCAGCGCGGCTGTATCGCTCGGTGCAGCAGGTCGTGCCGGACGATGGCCAGGCCTTGCCACTGGATACCTGCTTCACCCTGCGCGAGGGCCAGGATCTGACACTGGTCAGCTGGGGCGCGGCCCTGAAGGAAACCCTGGAAGCCGCAGCGCTGCTGGCTGGAGAGGGCATCGATTGCGAAGTGATTGATGTCGCCACGCTCAAACCGCTGGATACCGAGACCCTGATAGCCTCGGTGTGCAAGACGGGACGCTGCGTGGTGGTGCACGAAGCCGCGCCGAGCTTCGGTCCGGGCGCGGAAATCGCTGCGCTATTGCAGGAACAGGCGATGTACGCGCTACAGGCGCCGGTGTTGCGCGTGACCGGTTTCGATTGCGTGATTCCCTATGCCCGGCAGGAAATGGCCTATCTGCCGGATGTCGGTTCGATCTGCCAGGCCGCACGAAACGTGATGCAGGGGGACGTATGAAACAGTTCAAACTGCCGGATCTGGGCGAAGGCCTGCAAGAGGCCGAGATTGTTGAGTGGCACGTGCAGGCAGGGGATGAGGTCGAGGTTGATCAGCTGCTGGTGTCGGTGGAGACCGCCAAGGCGATTGTCGATGTGCCGTCTCCCTATGCTGGCGTGATCAGCCGGTGTTTCGGCAAGCCGGGAGATTTGCTCCATGTGGGTGAGCCACTGGTCGGCTTCGAAGGCGAGGCGGAGGACAGCGGCACCGTAGTGGGCAACTTGGGAGCCGCGAGCGGCTCCAGTGATCTGGCTGCGGATGACTTCCATATTGGCGCCGCGCCCTCCACCCGGGATTTTCAGCCGGCCCGCGCAGCGCCGGCGGTACGCGCGCTGGCGCGCAAGCTGGATGTGGAGCTGGGCCGGGTGAGCGGGTCGGGCCCGAATGGCTTGATCACCGAGCAGGATGTGCGCTCGGCCAGTGAAGGCCCGGCCGGGTTCGAGGGGACGGCTTTGCGCAGCGTGCGGCGGACCATGGCCAAGAACATGGCCCGCGCGCATGCTGAGGTGGTACCGGTGATGATCGTCGAGGATGCCGACTTGCATGGCTGGCCGACCAGCGCCCGGGATCCGATTATCCGGCTGGCGCGGGCTATTGCGAAAGCCTGCCTGGCCGAGCCGGCGCTGAATGTCGCATTCGATGGCCGGCGCTTGAGTATCCAGACCCATGACAAGGTTGACCTGGGCGTCGCCGTGGATACGCCGGACGGGCTATTTGTGCCGGTGCTGCGCGATGTCGCCAGTCGCGAAGCCGAAGACCTGCGCGAAGGCCTCGCACGGCTGCGCCGGGATGTGGCGAACCGCTCCATCCCACCCTCGGAGCTGATGGGCGCAACGATCACCCTATCCAACTTCGGGACCCTGTTTGGCCGCTATGCCAGCCCGGTGGTCGTCCCGCCACAGGTGGCGATTGTGGGCGCCGGGGTTATACGTGATGCGGTGGTGGCGTGGCAGGGTGAACCGGCGGTGCATCCGATTCTGCCGATATCGCTGACCTTCGACCACCGCGCCGTAACCGGCGGCGAGGCAGCGCGATTTCTGAAGGCGTTGGTGGAGGATCTGGAGCGTTCTTCCTGAGCGGCCGGACCCGCCCGGTTTGCGCCAATGCCACGGATGGCGCATGCATACTTCACGGCGCGCCGGAATTGCCGCCTGCTCCGGTTGCCATTTTTAATACAGCTGGCCGCGCTTGATGCGGATCAAGCCCAACGGCGAATAAAACCCTGATACTGTCTCTGCCGTTCGTACCGGGACCCCGTTCCCGGCGCGATACCAGACCCTCAAGCGCAGCGGGGCTATCGGGTGCCTTCTTCTTCACTATCCAGGCCGATGAGTAACAGGACAGCAAGTCGGGGCACGCGTGCCTGGTTAGCTGTGCTGTTTGGCTGGTGTGTGATATTCAACGCAGTGATTTGCTGCGTGCACAGCAGCCATGTCGTTGCCGTCGCCCTGGCCAGTGATTCGCTTGAAAGCTGTGTTGAACATGACGATGGCATGCCGGGCATGGCTTCCAGCATGCCGGACCAGAGCGGCGCCAATCTGGCGGCCTCGTTAGGCTGCCCGCTGTGTTCCTCCGCCGGCGGTATAGCGTTGAGCTCGTATTGGCCGCCTGTGCTGGTTCCCCTTGAACAGTCCTTCGCGTCCAGCGTAACGCTGACTGTGCCCCTCACCACCACCGAACACGCGCCCAGCCAGCCGCGTGCGCCCCCAGCCGTCTCCTGATCCTTCAACACATTCGCTCCGGACCGCCGGAAACCGATTACTGATCGATATGAGACAACCACCATGTCGCACTCTTCCTTTGTGCCCGCTTTACTGTGCCTGGCCGTCGCCGCAGCCAGCAATCCTGCCTGGTCCGCTGAAGACCATTCCCGGCACGCCGGGCACCAGGCGCTGCAACTGGCGCCACGGGTGATTACTGCCGTGCAGCAGGATTCACCCCTGACCATCATCACTGACCCAAAACAGGCTCGTCAGCCGATCCCTGCCAGCGATGCGGCTGATTATCTGAAAACCATTGCCGGGTTTTCCGCCATTCGGGGCGGAGGGAGCAATAGCGATCCGGTACTGCGCGGCATGTTCGGCTCTCGGCTGAAACTGCTGACCAACGGGGGTGAAATGCTCGGTGCCTGTCCGTCGCGAATGGACGCGCCATCGTCCTATATTGCGCCGCAGAACTTTGATCAGCTGACCGTAATAAAAGGACCTCAAAGTGTCGCCTGGGGGCCGGGCGCGTCGGCTGGTACCGTTTTGTTCGATCGGCTTCCGGAGGAGTTCGATGAGCCAGGTAGTCGGATGGACGCCACGGCTGTGGCCGCCTCCAACACCCGGCGGGATGTGCAAGTTGATGGCGCGCTGGGTAATCGCGACGGTTATCTGCGTCTGAGCGGCAACCGTTCGCGATCCGGTGATTATGAGGATGGCGACGGCAACACCGTTCCCTCACGCTGGAACAAATGGAATACCGATCTGGCCCTGGGCTGGCGGCCGGATGACGACACCTTGCTGGAGCTGAGCGTCGGTGCTGGCGATGCCGAAGCGCGTTATGCCGGACGGGGTATGGATGGCTCGCAATTCGAGCGCGAAAGCCTGGGCCTGCGCTTCGAGAAAACCCTGTATGACGGCGCGTTGCGCGAGCTGAAGGCCCGCTTCTATTACAATTACGCGGATCACGTGATGGACAATTACAGCCTGCGCACACCGCCAGCCACCGGCATGATGGCTGGGCCGCGGGCGACCAACGTGGACCGGCGCACGCTGGGTGCGCGCGTCAGCGCGACCTGGGAATGGGATGAGCTTGAAGTGCTTGCCGGCGTGGATGCGCAGCGCAACATCCATCGCACCCGAAGCGGTATGGGCGTGGACAGCTACAGGGATCAATCATGGCTCAAGGATGCCGAGTTCAGTCAGATGGGAGTATTCTCGGAGCTGACCTGGTCGGTCAGCGACAGCCGGCGCTGGATCGGCGGGCTGCGGCTGGACCAGCATCACGTCGAGGATGAGCGCGCCACCGTCACTGGCGCAATGATGGGCATGGCGATGCCTAACCCCACTGTGAATGCCAGCCGACGCCAAACCCTGCCCAGCGGCTTTGTCCGGCTGGAGCAGGATCTGTCTGATGTGGCTGCCACTGCCTATATTGGTGTAGGACACGTACAGCGTTTTCCTGATTATTGGGAGCTGTTCTCGCCCAAAGGCTCACCCGGAGCGGTCAACGCCTTCGACGGCGTTGAGCCGGAACAGACCACCCAGCTGGATCTGGGCGTTCAATATCAGCGCGAAGGGCTTGAGGCCTGGGTATCAGCCTATGCGGGCGTGGTTAACGACTTCATTCTGTTTGATTATGCCGGCAGCGCCAGTACCGCGAACAATATTGACGCGCACATCATGGGTGCCGAAACCGGTGTCGCCTATGAGCTGACGGACAACTGGAAGACCGACGCCAGCCTGGCCTGGGCCTGGGGCAGGAACCGCGGTGATGGCGAAGCCTTGCCGCAGATGCCGCCGCTCGATGCACGATTCAACCTGAGTTATGAACGGGCCAACTGGAGTGCGGGTGCGCTCTGGCGCGTGGTTGCCGAACAGAACCGCACGGCAATCAACAAGGGCAGTGTGGTCGGGCAGGATCTCAGCGACTCCTCAGGTTTCGGCGTCTTGTCGCTCAACGGTGCCTACCGTTTCAGTGAAGCGGTTACGCTGAGTACAGGGGTGGATAACCTGCTCGACAAGACCTACGCCGAACACCTCAACCTGGCAGGCAATGCCGGGTTTGGTTTCCCGGCAGAGACTAGAATCAACGAGCCCGGCCGTACCCTGTGGGCCAAGCTGGATGTGAGTTTCTAGACCGCCTCGGTTTCAGCTGTGCGCCATTCGCTGGCGCATAGCTGATCACGTCCGCCGTTCTTGGCCACATACATTCGAGCGTCAGCCATTTTCAATAGCTGGCGGTAGGCACCGGCGCGGTCAAAGCAGCGTTCTGCCAGCCCGATGCTCGCAGTCAGTGGAGTCCCGTCTGGTCGCTCCCCTAATCCGGCACTACGCAGACGTTCGATTGCTTTGCGCGCCTGGGTCATGTCGGTATCGGGCATGATCAACAGGAATTCCTCCCCGCCCCAGCGCACCAGACTATCCGAGCTGCGCAGGCAATCCAGCACGCAGCTGGCCGAATCGCGCAGCACCTTGTCCCCGGCATGATGACCGAAGCTGTCGTTGATGCTCTTGAAGAAATCCAGGTCAATGAATGCGACCGCGAGCCCGCTGTTGTTACGCTGGGCCGCTGCCCATTGCAGGTTGAGAATTTCCTCGCCGCTGCCCCGCGAATACACCCCGGTCAAAGGGTCACGAATGGCCTGGCGAATCAATGCGATCATGAAGGCCAGTTGGCTCATGCAGGCCAGACTGGTAACCCCTGCAATCGATACCAGCAGCCAGAACGCGCCAACAAACGAGGGCCAGTTCAAGGTACTCCAACTCAGATAGCCAGCCAACGCCTGGGCCAGCAGCAACACCAGCCCCAGTGCGAGGTTTTCCACCAGCGTGAGCGGAAAAATGGCCAGACCCGCCACCAGTACGAAGGGCAGAAAGGCATAGCCTGCCCCCACTGCGCCGGAAAAATCAGTCAGGCTGTAACTGCCCAGCAGCGTATGCGAAACGACATAAAAAACAGTCGGAATGGCAAACAGAATGGCGATCGCCCGGTAGGCATCGAACAGGTTTCCGCTGGGCCGGTACATCAGCAGCAAGCATACGAAGGCGGCGCAGACACTCAGGCGCAGCGCTCCCAGCATCAACCAGAGGTGTAGCGGGAAAACCAGCGCATCGACGATGCTCCAGAGCGGTGTCAACGCGGCAAACAGGAACGCAAACAGCCGGACCCGATTAACGATCAAAGTAGCGCGGCGTTGGCTGAGCAGAAAATTATGCCGGTGCGGAGATAGCAGCCGGGGTATCTCGCTAGCGGCAAGTTCATTGGGGAGCAGAGAGCTCAATCGGTCCCTGAGAGCATCTAGTAGCAGCATTTGTTATCGAGTCGCTGGTTATTGCCGTGGACATTCCAGCGGCATCATGGCTTTTCGATATTATTCAAGCATGGCTATCAGGATCGCTTATTGATCCTGATCATAGACGAGGCGGATTAGAATTTGTTGTTACCAGAGATCCGGCGCAGCGGGCGCTGCGCCGGATCGCTCAGTCAGTAGAAGATCCACAGCAGGGCTATACCCAGAACGATCCGGTAGATCACGAAGGGCTGCATGCCGATGCGGTTGATGAATTCCAGGAAGAAATGGATACACAGGTAGGCGCTGATGCCGGATGCGACGATGCCCCCCGCCATGGCCAGCCAGTCGACGGCCACGTTGGCCTGAATCAGGTCCAGCGTTTCCAGCCCACAAGCAAGCACAATGACGGGGATCGACAGCAGGAACGAAAAGCGCGCCGACGCTTCCCGGCTCAGGCCCATGAGCAGGCCGGCGGTCATGGTGATGCCAGACCGCGAGGTGCCGGGGAACAGCGCTACGGCCTGGAACAGACCAATGACCGCGACATCCTTCCAGTTCATCTGATGCTCGGTGCGCTGGCCCTTGTGTCGCCAGTCCGCCCAGCTCAACAACAGGCCGAACACGATCAAGCCGGCGGCGATATACACCGGGGAGCGCAATACGGTTTCGATCGTATCCTTGAATGCCAGGCCCGCCAGACCCACCGGGATGGTGCCGAGGATCACGGCCCAGGCCAGTTTGGCATCCGCATCCAGTTGCCGGGTGGCCAATGAGCGCGTCCAGCTGGTAGTCATGCCCAGGATGTCGCGGCGAAAATAGATCAATACCGCTGACAGGCTGCCCAGATGCAGGGCGACGTCGAAGGCAAGGCCCTGGTCTGCCCAGTCGGTCAATACCGGTACCAGAATCAGGTGCGCCGAGCTGGAAACCGGGAGAAATTCAGTGATGCCCTGAACGATCGCCAGAACGATAACCTGCAGCCAATCCATAGAAATCTACACTCCGATAAATGCCGGCCGCGAGCGACCTGTTCAGACAGCGCAGGCGGGCGGAGCTGGATGTCCGCCCACGGCTGCGTTGTAAGGCAGCATTATGCCGAAAAAATTCCGTTGCTCTATGAAAAAGCCGCACGTGATGCAATCAATCTCTCAGACAGCGCAATAGCAGCCCCATTTCCGCGTTGACGGGGGCGAGCCGAGGGATGCGTACCACGTGCCCGTCGCCCGGTGCGACATCGATGGAGCGTCCCTGGCGATCCTGCAGTGTTTCCAGAACCAGAGGGTAATTCCCCTGCGGTGTCATCAGCTCCAGCTGATCGCCGACCTTGAAGCGGTTCTTGACGGCAATAGTTAACCAGTCGCCGTTATCTTCCAGTACCTCGCCAACAAACTGGTGACGCTCCATCCGCGAGGCGCCCTGTTCGTAGTTCTGATAGACGCCCGGCGGGTGGCGGCGGTAGAAGCCTTCGGTGTATCCGCGGTTTGACAGGCTTTCCAGATCATCCATCAGGCCTAGGTCGAAGGGCCGGCCCGCGACAGCATCGTCAATCGCCTTGCGGTAGGTTTGCACGGTCCGTGCGACATAGAAATGCGACTTGGTGCGTCCTTCGATCTTGAGCGAATGCATGCCCATATCAACGAAGCGCTGCACGTGCTGGACCGCCCGCAAATCCTTGGAGTTCATGATGTAGGTGCCGTGCTCGTCTTCTTCGATAGCCATCTGCTCGTCCGGCTTGTCACTTTGATTAAGCAGATACACCGGCTGGGCCGCCACTTCCTTGACCACCGATTGGATATTGCCTTCTGCGGTTTCCTGCGCCGGTTGCAGATCATATTTCCAGCGACAGGCATTGGTGCAGGCGCCTTGGTTGGCGTCCCGGTGATTGAAATAACCGGAAAGCAGGCAGCGTCCGGAATAGGCGATGCAAAGTGCACCATGGACGAAGACTTCCAGCTCCATGTCCGGACACTGGCGACGAATCTCTTCCAGCTCATCCAATGACAGCTCGCGGGACAGGATCACCCGCTCCAGTCCCTGCTGCTGCCAGAATTTTACAGTCGCCCAGCTTGTGGCGTTAGCCTGGACAGACAGATGCACCGGCAGTGCAGGCCAGCGCTCGCGCACCAGCATGATCAAGCCGGGGTCGGACATGATCAGGGCGTCCGGCCCCATCGCCACGACTTCCTCCAGGTCTCGGAGATAGGTGGCCACCTTGTTGTTATGCGCAGCAATGTTACTGGCCAGGTAGAACTTTTTGCCTTGGGCGTGGGCTTCGGCGATGGCCTTGGTCATTACCGCCGGGTTGTGGAAATCGTTCTCACGCACGCGCAGGCTGTAGCGGGGCTGGCCTGCATACACCGCATCGGCGCCGTAGGCGAATGCATAACGCATGGCTTTCAGGGTGCCGGCCGGAGCCAGCAATTCGGGGGCTTGGGGCATGACGCAATCCTGTGTACAAGACAAGAAAGGCGCGGAGGATAGCGGCGCGGGCCGAGCCGGGCATTGATCAGGCTCAAGAATGAGTCATGAAGTAGCAGGGCCACTGATACCCCCGATCAGTGGTCCTTTCAAGCACCCGCTCGCCACGCTTTGCTTCAGCGGTTCATTCGGCGCGCCACGGTTATCAGCGCCTGTGCGCACAGTTTGCCGGTGAAGACTACGCCGATCAGTCTCAGGGTTTGCAGCGCGACGACAAAACTGGCATCGGAGCCGGTCTCGACTGCAATGATCGCCATGGCATCCAGCCCGCCGGGGGAAATCGCGAGAAACACCGAGAGAAAATCGCGGGAAAACACCCAGCTGATCGGCCAGGCGAGGCCGGTGGTCAGCAGTATCAGCGCCAGGTTGGCGGTGATAATGGTCGGCATCAATCTGGCGACGCGCAGCACTGTTGCGCGATCAAAGCGCAGGCCGATGTAGCTGCCGATGGCGCCATAGGCCACTGCGAGGATCGGCTCAGTGAGGGTGATATCCAGCCAGCCCAGCAGCTGCAAGGCGCTGCCGAGAATGACCGGCGTCAGCAATGCCCCCGAGGGGACGAATCTGCCGCTCAGGGCACCGATGAATGCGACCAGCAGGGTGGCAGCCAGACCAAACAGGCTCAGCGGGACATCAGCGGCGTCCGAGGAGGGCTGCATGGCCTCTGGCCCGACGACCATATGACTTATCCACGCGCCCAGCATGACCACGCATACCACCCGCACATACTGCATGCAGGCAACCAGGCGACTATCGGCGCCATCTTCCTCTGCCATGGCAATCATGGCTGAGGCGGCCCCCGGCGCCGTACCCCAGGCGGCAGCACTGGCAGGGATGCCGCCGAAGCGGATCATGCCCAGGCCCACGACAGCACTGAGCAGCAGCGTCACCAGGGTCATGATCAGCATCAGATGCCATTCGGAGGCCATTGCCAGCAGCACGCCCAGCGTGACGGAGTTGGCCACCATCAAGCCGACAATACCTTGCCCGGATCGAAACAGCAGCCGGGGAACATGGATATTGCTGCCGGCCACGCCCATGCACACGGCGACGATCATCGGTCCGAGGAACAGTGCCGCGGGCAGTCCAATGTAATGCAGCAGATAACCCGCCAGACCGCCGCCGCCAACCAGAATGATCCATTGAAGCCAATGCGGCAGAGCGCTAAGCAGTGTGGGGAATTCGTTTTTCATCGCCTGTCTTTTTGCAAGGTATCAGGGCGTACAGCGAAGCGCGTTATGCAACGCGCGGTTCATACGAACTATGGATAAAAAAACCCGGCCACAGGGCCGGGTTTCAGGTACCGCTCAAGCGTTACTTACAGCTTGCCGTCCAGCTCCGG
>NZ_VTPZ01000029.1 GCF_008638305.1 Pseudomonas profundi | reverse complement strand
AGCCTGAAAGGGGTTGTGGTGAACCATAGAATCTCCCACGAATTAGTTTCTTTGTGTTGATCGAGGGCGTCGCTTGGACTTGGCCTCTACCACAAAGCTGGTTTGTGTTTTTCGTAGGAGGGTCGCCCTCGGCGCGACGGCGTCCGCAGGACGCCCCTGGGGTACAACAAGCTGGCCCGGTGGCCAGGCCATCGCCCGGAGTCCGGCCTCCCACAGGCTAGCCCCCAAGGTTTGCTGCTGAGATGCCCTTACTGCTCGTCCGCGTCCCGTATACGCTCTTGCCGTTCCTGCTCTTCGGCAAAAGCTGCACGGATTTCGTCGACCACCGAACCGACATCAGCAGCTTCCTCGCTCTCGGCAAAATAGCCTGTCAGTTCTGTGTCCGGCTCCAGTTCGCCTTCCTCGTACTTCGCCCACATCTCTTTGGCATAGCGCGTCTCCAGCAGGTCCGCAGCGTACTGACCGTAGTACTCGGTCATGTTATTCACGTCGCGTTCAAGCATCGAGCGCGCATTGTTATTTGCTGCAGCGTCCACAGCCTGGGGCAGATCGATGATTACCGGGCCGTAATCGTCGACCAGCACGTTGAACTCGGACAGGTCGCCATGCACCAGACCTTCACAGAGCATCAGTTTGACGTATTCCATTACCAGCGCATGGTCTTCACGGGCCTGCTCGGCGGACATGCTGATGTCGTTCAGGCGTGGCGCGACGCCACCTTCTTCGTCGGTCACCAGCTCCATAAGCAGTACGCCTTCGAAGCAGCCATAGGGTTGCGGCACCCGCACGCCGGCTCGTGCGAGACGGTAAAGCGCGTCCACTTCGGCGTTCTGCCAGGCCTCTTCCTGCTGGTTGCGGCCGAACTTCGAACCTTTCTCCATGGCTCGGGAGCGACGCGAGTTGCGCACCTTTCTGCCTTCCTGGTACAGCACGGCCTGTTTGAAGCTGCGCTTGGCCGCTTCCTTGTAAACCTTGGCGCAGCGGATTTCATTGCCACAGCGCACTACATATACGGCAGCTTCCTTGCCACTCATTAGCGGACGTATTACTTCGTCCACCAGACCGTCGTCTACTAGCGGTTGTATTCGTTTAGGGATTTTCATAGCGCCCTTATACCCTGAAACGGGCAACTTGATAATCCCCTTGCACGAGTGACAATGAAATAGACCCTTTGCGGCCTTCGTTTTACCTGGCTGGAACGAGGCGCCGACGGCTAGCACCCGTTCCGGTCGTTATGACAACGCGCCGCGTCTGATCCATCTGATAGTCGCGCTGTTTGACGCTGCTGACAAAGCGCCAGTCGGCGGTGGCGCGCTCCGGGGTGAAGGTGACGATCATGTAGCCACGCTGATTGGCGTTCAGGTATTGCACATCAGACGCGAGCGTGACCATGGCCTGCTCGACCAGCGGAACGAGCTCCAGGGGCATATTCAGATAACTCTCCATGCCTGGGGAGGTCACCGAGCTGGTCGCAAATTCCACTCCGGCGTGGGTGCCATCAGTAGCCAGCAAATTGTTGGCCCAGGCATTATGCGTATCGCCAGCCAGCACTACGAGGTTCCTGTCGTGTGTCACCGCGTGTTTGAGGAGCGCTTCCCGTTCATGGCCGTACCCGTCCCAGGCATCGAGACTGTAGGGTACCAATGTCTCCGCCTGATCGATCTCCCGCGCCGTTAGCGCAGGGTCGTGACGCTGATGGCGTAGCTTGATGTCGATCAGCTCGTTGAGGGTTTGCGCAAGGTCGGGATGCGAGGAAGCCTGGAGAGCGGATAATAACGCCCGAGGCAACAGCCTTCGGCCCATCAGCACCTGCTGACCCAATACCTGCCAGGTGGACGTGGAAGCCTCCAGCGCACCGTATAGCCAGCGGCGCTGGGCATGACCCAGCAGGCTGCGGTTGGCGTCCATGCTGTCGCGCCTGAAAGCGGCAGCCTTGAAGCCTTCTTCGTCGTAATAGTCCGCGAAGGCCAGCTGACGGTCGCGTCCGACAATACGGGTGTCGAGCATGTGCAGGCTCACCAGGTTGCCGAAATCGAAACTGCGGTAAATGGTTTCGCGGTCATCCGGATGGGCGGGGCGCACTGGCATCCATTCGAACCAGGCTTGCAGGGCCGCGCGTTTGCGCGCCGTGAAGTTCCCTTCATCCTCACCGTGGTTCTGCGCACCCTGTTGCCAGGTGTCATTGCTGATTTCGTGATCATCCCACACCGCGATACAGGGGGCGGCTGCATGCAGCGCCTGCAGGGCGTTGTCGGTGCGGTATAGAGCGTAACGCTTGCGGTAGTCTGACAAGGTAAACAGCTCGCCATTGTTGTCAGCCGGCAAGGATCGGCCGAGTGTCTGAGCGTCTGCTGTGGCGTAACCGTCAGCGCCGTATTCGTAGATGTAATCGCCGAGATGTATCACGGCGTCCAGTTGATCAACACGCGCAGCTTCGGCATAGACATGAAAGTGACCGGCCGGATAGTTTGCGCAGGAAAGCACCGCAAAGCGCACCTGGCTGACATCCCCCTGCGGCAAGGTTTTGCTGATACCCACGGGGGAGAGCACACCTTGCGCGTTGAACCGGTAGTAATAGTGGGCGCCCGGTTGCAGGTTGAGTACGTCGATCTTGACCGTATGGTCCTGAGCAGGACCGGTAACAGTAGCCCCTTTGTGCAGCAGCTGTGCGAAATCGGGATCGGCTGCTACTTCCCAGCCGACCTCGAGGTCGTTTTCCGGACCGTCAAGGAGTGACAGGCGGGTCCAGATAATGAAACGGTCCTGCCTGGGATCACCACTGGCTACCCCATGCCGAAACGCGATCCTGCCCCCGGTGGGGCGTGGTGCTGAGCCGGCAGAACTGACCACGCCGCTTTGTAGACCGGTGGAGACTACGATACTGCCAAACGCGAGTGTCGAAGCTCGCAGAAAGTCGCGCCGATTCATGCCCGCCGCTCCTGTAGGAATCGATATGCCCGCAAGGATCAGTCAACCAGTGCGCCTTGTACCAGCGCGCGTAGCTCCTGTCTTACCAGGTAAGCAGAGGAGGGTATCAACTGGGTCATGAAAATCACCACCAGATCCTCCACCGGATCGATGAAGAAAGCGGTGCCGGCCATGCCGCCCCAGCCGTATTCACCAACAGAGCCAATGGTTTGCGATTTGGCGATATCGGTCTTGACCGAAAAACCGAGGCCAAAGCCGGAGCCGTCATAGGGTGTTTCGCTGAAGCCGCCGACCGAGACGCTGGGCAGATCCGCATTGTCCGGCAGATGGTTCAAGCGCATGAACTCGAGCGTCTTGCGACCGATAATTCTTGCGCCTTCCAGTTCGCCGCCATTGGCCAGGGCCTGGGCGAAACGGTGGTAATCGCTGATACTGGAAACCAGACCACCACCACCGGACAGGTAGCCATGTCGGCGCGCGAAATGTGAATGCTGCGGGTCGTCCTGCAAGCTGAATTGATCACCTGGCAAATACTGGTAGCACGCCGCGAAGCGGTCCAGGCTGTCGGCGGGCACGGTGAAGAAAGTGTCCTGCATGTTCAGCGGTTTGAACACCTGCTCGGCGAAGTAATCTTCAAGACTCATGCCCGACAACAGTTGTACCAGATAGCCGCAAATGTCGGTGGCCACCGAATAATTCCAGGCTGTGCCCGGTGAAAACTCCAGCGGCAATCGCGACAGTTCATCCACCAGGCGCTCGAGCGTCAGACCGGAATTGCCGTCGAGTTTCAGTTCCCGATAGGCCGCATCAACATTGGTGCGATTCATGAAACCGTAGGTCAGGCCCGACTGATGCGTCAGAAGGTCCCGAATGGTCATGGGGCGTTCGCAGGGTACAGTTATGAAGTTGGGATGCACACCGGATTTATAGACGCGCAGATCCTTCCACGCGGGTATGTACTTGTGCACCGGATCGTCCAATAAGAACCGACCCTGCTCATACAACTGCATCAAGGCAATTGACGTTACCGGTTTGGTCATTGAATAGACACGGAACAAGGTATCCGTCTGAACCGGCTTGTTGCGCTCTACATCCATCAGTCCCTGGGCGTGCAGGTAGGCAATTTCGCCATGCCGGGCGACCAGGGTCAGAGCCCCCGGAAGTCGGCCGGGGGTGATATAGGCTCTGTCCAGATGCTCGGCAATTCGTGACAGGCGCCGGGTGTCGAGGCCGGCGATGATGGCGGTTTCAGTCATGCAGAGGTCCGTTTGCTGGTGTGAAGTTGCCTTGATGGTACCGCGTCAGAACCCGGCTGGGGGAGTATTCCCTTATCTGCCAATATGCCGTCATAAGCCCAGCACGTTGCCCGGCTTGATTGTTGATGATGATCGCCCACCGGCAGTCAGGACTGCGCAAGACGCCGTGAACCCATCCTTGGGGGCTTGACGAAAACATCCCTGTTTTCGACACTTGCTCCACCCTGACAGCCGGTGGGCTTGATCGGGCCTAGAATATTTCCGGGTTCAGTTCGCCACCGACGAGAAATTCGCTTGTGTGTTCAAGCTGCTTCGCTGTAAAAATCGCGCTCCAGAAATCAGCTTGAGGTACGCGATGAAATGAGCGAAACAACGCCCTGTCTGAACTGCGGTGCATGCTGTGCCACATTCAGGGTTTCGTTTTACTGGGGCGAGACGGACAGCGCCCAAGAGGGAGGTGTACCTTCCCATCTGACGGAACAGATAAGCCCGCATTTGAGTTGTATGCAAGGTACCAATCAGCCCGAGCCTCGCTGTGTGTCATTGATGGGGTCGGTCGGCGGTGCGGTACGCTGCAATATCTACGAGCAACGTTCCAGCGCTTGTCGGGAATTTCCCTATCATGGGGAAGCAGGGCAGGAAAGTCCGCATTGTCAGCGCGCCAGGGCCAGACATGGCCTGCCCCCGCTGCCAAATCCGCACCACCCGGATCTTGTTCCTGTGGTCGCGGCCTGACTGAGCAGGCAAGCTTGCTGTAGAGCCCTGGGGCTGTAGAGCGCCTGCTCTACGGCAAACTATCCGTCGTACACGGGTTTCTCAGACGATCGCTAACCCTGTTCAAGCCCAGCGTCGAGCAGGTGCTCGACACTCCCAGGAAAAGCTAATCGTGCCTCCCTGGGGCGTAAAGCGCCTGGTTGTGTAGGAAAACAACAAGGCCCCGCATATGCGAGGCCTTGTTTCGTTCCAGCACCAAATTACATGTTGGGGTAATTCGGTCCGCCGGTGCCCTCAGGGGCTACCCAGTTGATGTTCTGGGCCGGGTCCTTGATGTCACAGGTTTTGCAGTGAACGCAGTTCTGCGCATTGATCTGGAACCGTTTGTCACCGTCGTCGTTGGTGACGACTTCGTACACGCCAGCCGGGCAATAGCGCTGCGCTGGCTCATCGTACAGCGGCAGGTTGTGCTCGATCGGGATGCTGGGATCCTTGAGCGTCAGGTGAACCGGCTGATCTTCCTCGTGGTTAGTGTTTGACAGGAACACCGAGGAAAGCTTGTCGAAGCTCAGCACGCCGTCCGGCTTCGGATAGTTGATCTTTTCAGCTTCCGAGGCTTTTTTCAGGCATGCGTAGTCCGGCGTGGTGTCGTGCAGGGTCACCGGCATCTTCCCACCGAACAGATTCTGGTCGATGAAGTTGAACGCGTTACCCAGCAGCGCACCGTATTTGTGGATAGCGGCGCCGAAGTTGCGCGAGCGGAACAGCTCGTCGTAGACCCAGCTGGCTTTGAAGCTTTCAACGTAGCCTGTCAGCTCGTCGCCACCTTCACGGCCAGCACCTAATGCTTCAAGCACCGCGTCGGCAGCGATCATGCCCGACTTCATGGCCGTATGGTTACCCTTGATCTTGGAGAAGTTCAGGGTGCCGAGGTCGCAGCCAATCAGCGCGCCGCCCGGGAATACCATCTTGGGCAGAGAGTTCAGGCCGCCTTTGGCAATGGCACGTGCGCCGTAAGACACACGCTTGCCGCCTTCCAGATACTGCTTCACTACCGGATGGTGCTTGTAGCGCTGGAATTCATCGAAGGGTGACAGGTGCGGATTGGAATAGGACAGATCAATGATCAGACCTACCACGACCTGGTTGTTTTCGATGTGATACAGGAAGGAACCGCCGGTGTTCTCGCTACCCACGATATCCATCGGCCAGCCTGCCGTGTGGACGACCAGGCCTTCTTCATGCTTGGCAGGATCAATATCCCAGATTTCCTTGATGCCGATACCGTAGTGCTGGGGATCGACACCGTCGTTCAGTTTGAACTGGTTCATCAGCTGCTTGCCGATGTGGCCGCGGCAGCCTTCGGCGAACAGGGTGTACTTGGCACGCAGTTCCATACCAGGGGTAAAGAAGCCTTCCTTCGGGTTGCCTTCACGGTCAACGCCAAGGTCGCCTGTGACGATACCGCGAACGACGCCGCCTTCATCGATCAGCGCTTCCTGGGCAGCAAATCCGGGGTAGACTTCCACGCCAAGGTTTTCGGCCTGTTCAGCCAGCCAGCGGCACAGGTTGCCCAGGGAAATGATGTAGTTGCCTTCGTTGTGCATGGTTTTCGGCACAAACAGGTTCGGGATTTTGTAGCCTTTTTCTTCGTTGGTGAGCATATAGATGTCATCACGCTTCACCGGCGTGTTAAGAGGCGCACCCATTTCCTTCCAGTCGGGGAAGAGTTCGTTCAGGGCGCGTGGCTCGAAAACGGCGCCAGAGAGGAGGTGGGCACCGACCTCGGAACCTTTTTCAACGACGCAGACGCTGACTTCCTGGCCTTTTTCAGCAGCCTGCTGCTTGATGCGACAGGCAGCGGAGAGGCCGGACGGCCCTGCGCCGACGATGACAACGTCAAACTCCATGAATTCGCGTTCCACTATATATCTCCTACTCTAGGCCGGATCAGAATTTAGTTATCGAGGCCCATCCCGGGCCGGTTAGCCGCGCATTATATCAGCCAAGCAGGGCTGCTCCAACGCAAACATACGCTAGCGGTTCAGACAGCGGCCCGCACAACAAGGTCCACACCTTGACCCGGTGTAGGCTCATCGTCATGATAAAGCGCTTTTTTTATGAATGGTCCCGTCCGGTCATCCAGTCAACTTCATTATCCGGAGACGGGAAGCTCTCGAGGTTTTATTCACTAAGAGGATGCCATGAAGGTACTAGTAGCGGTTAAACGGGTCGTTGACTACAACGTCAAGGTTCGCGTCAAAGCGGACAATTCCGGTGT
>NZ_VTPZ01000028.1 GCF_008638305.1 Pseudomonas profundi | reverse complement strand
CTCTCAAGAGTTGAGGCCTCCACGAAACCCGGTGTGATTCAATAAACGCAGTGCCTTGCGGAATCGATCTCCAGATCGGCAATCTTTAGAGCCTCGGTTTCTGTAATCTTTTCACTTCGTCTTAGCACGGATCTTATCCTGGCCACGAGCTCTGGAAACTCGAAGGGTTTAACCAAGTAGTCATCTGCCCCGAGATCTAAGCCTTTGACCTTGTTGGATAACCGACCGCTTGCCGTCAACATGATTACTCGCGTATCACTGCCTAGCCGGATTTCTTGCAAGATAGACCATCCGTCCTTTTCGGGCAGATTGACGTCCAGCAATACCAGCGCATATTGATGGTTTCGGAATAGATGTATGCCATCCACCCCAGTCAACGCGTAGTCAACTGTGTATCCGCACTCACTGAGACCCTGCTGCAAATACTCAGCAGTCTTAATCTCGTCCTCTATGATCAGCACTCGCATCGCTGTTCCCGTGTGTCATGCAATCTTGAAGAAAGTGATACGCAGCATCAAAAAAAGGGCGCCGTCAGGCGCCCAGAACATCTCTTGTTGAAGGAGTACAGTTGCTTCAAGAGATGAAACCGCGCATCAGCTGTCTTTGTCGTCGTTCTTTTCCGCTTTCTTCGTTTTCTTTAAGAACAGCTCGTCATTATTCATGATACGTTTCCTACGTTGCCCAGCTTTGTCCACAGATTCATTGGTATCGGTAACTGTGTCGCGGTCGGCCAGCATAGTTCTCAGCCTCAGGCTTCCGTCTTCGGCCTGAACTGTAGAGCTAATCCCAATCAAGGCAAGTGCCATACTGGATGCAATCATCATTCGTTTAAAGTTCATGGTGTCCTCGACGCGGCACGGTTGGAATTGGCTTGATTATCCTGATCCAGCCTGACAAGAGAGTTAACCGAGAATGACAATCTTGTCATGTTGCGTTATTAGAGGCACGTTCCGGTTCCGTTTTAACATATTCACCCGGATTGCCGAGGGTAGGACCGCTTGAGGGGTAGGGAGGCTGGCAAACCTAGCACGTTTTGAGCCGCTGGTCACCGGGGTGAGCAAAACATAAGGTGATTCGCGCGCTCTATATGGGCGGTTGTAGTGGTCAACTGATTCCGGACAGTGGATTAAGTTTTTCTTCGGTTCTGGCAAGTGCCAGGCCACCGTTGTAGCTATGGGGCCTCAGCCAGTTGTAGCGCGGCATCAAGTAATAGCTGATGTCCCGCTGTGCTTCGCTCACGTGGTGTAGCCAGTGGCTGGAACCCACTCTGACTTTAGGCTTCTGAGCAGGCGCTCCATCGGCGCGTTGTCCCAGCAGCTGCCCCGCCGGCTCATGCTTTGACTCGTGCGCTAGCGCCACAGCCGCTGTCTAAATTTCCGGCTGGCATATTGACTCCCTTGGTCCGAATGGAACATCACGTTCTGCGGTCGTCCTCGTTGCTCATAAGCCATGTCCAATGCTTTTACGACTAGCTCTGCGTCGGGTCGGGTCGGCTCGATAGTGCCCACGCAATCTCGCGACGACTGAACAGATCCAGAACGACGGCAAGATAACACCAACGTCCTTGAGCCCAGACATAGGTAACGTCTCCGCACCAGACCTGGTTAGGCGCTGGCACCGCAAAGTCTCTGTTCAGGTGATTCGGTGTGTCCAGCCGCTCGACGGTGGCTGATTTGTATGCGTGTCGTCCCGGCTGCTTGGATACCAACCCCAAGCTGCGCATGACGCGCCGGACCTTGAAACGACCGATTCGATAGCCATCTTCGCGCATCAAACCTGCAATGGTTCTGCTACCGGCGGAACTTCGGCTCTCGATAACAGCTGATTTATCTTGCTCCGCAGCTCTACCTTCTCAGGGTCAAAATGCGTCCGGCGATGCCGGGCATCGTAGTAACTGAATCGGGAGATGCCAAACACTTCACAGACCAATTCAACAGGCTCGCGCTCACTTAACCGGTCTATCAGCGCGGATGATCGAACTCCTCCGCTATTAGGAAGCGTTAGCACTTTTTTAGTATCGCTGTCTCCCGTTCGAGCCGGTTGATTCGGGCTTCGAGCTGCTGAATCTTCTGCTGTTCCGGGGTCAGCGTTATGCTCTTGGGCGTACCACCATCCGATTCGTAACTGGTCGACCCAACGTCGTAACGCCGTTTCACCAACCCCTGCGACCTGCTTGCCCCAACGACCGGGTAACTTTGGTCTAGAACGAGCAACGCTGCATCATGCTTGAACTGGTGGAAAACGTACGACGTTGTCTCGTCATGGAGCACCTCAGCTAGGCGGTAAAACTACCACCCGTTTCGGGGTCCGGGATTAGCGGACCACTACAGAGGCATCGAACAAGAGTTTCACTTGATTACCGGCGCATTGCAAAATCAGACTAAACCCTTTATGTCAAAGTAAGAGGCGATGCAGTTCGCCCCAAACAATCTCACGGGACTCATCAGTCGAGCTGATCTTGTCTTGCAACATTGAGAGCAGTCGTCTCGCAATGATACTAACGCAGTCGTTCACAGTAGCCAAATGACCCCCCAAACCTAAACAATATTAGATTGAAACCGCGGCTGCAATGTGCGGATGCGGCTCGTAGCCTTCCAACTCGAAGTCATCGAACGAGTAGTCGTAGATGCTGTCAGGTTTACGCATGATCTTCAACTTTGGCAGCGGCCTAGGATCCCGGGTGAGAAGGAGCTTAGCCTGCTCAAGGTGATTCAGGTAGATATGCGCATCGCTCATGGTTATGATGATCTCACCCACCCCTAAGTCGCATTGTTGAGCTAGCATGTGGGTCAGGGTCGCCAGGGAAGCGCAGTTATAAGGCCAACCCAAGAAAAGATCTGAGGACCGGATCAACAGGTGAGCCGACAGCTTGTTGTTGGCAACGTAAAACTGGTACAGAAGGTGGCACGGAGGCAGCGCCATCTTACCGTTATTTACGTTCTCTTGGGCGCTTACTTTCTCATCAGGCAGGTATTCGACATTCCAACCATGAAACAAGATTCTTCGGCTATTCGGATTGTTCTTGAGGGTATCGACGACGTAGTCAATCTGATTGATCGTCTCCCCATCCCTAGTCGGCCAAGCAGTCCACTGCTTGCCATAAATGGGACCCAGATCGCCGTTCTCGGTCGCCCACTCATCCCAAATGCTAACGCCATTCTCTTTCAGCCATTTCGTGTTGGTGTCGCCCTTCAGGAACCAGAGCAGCTCGTTGACGATCCCTTTGAAGTGCACCTTCTTAGTAGTCAGGAGGGGGAAGCCGTCTTCTAAATCATGCCGGAACTGCCGGCCAAAAACGCTCACTGTGCCAGTACCGGTACGGTCGTTCTTCTGAACGCCGTTGTGTAGCACGTCCAATAGCAGATCTTGATAAGCCTTCATGCAGAGCCCTCGGGACGCTCAGATTCTAGAAGCGAGATGACTCCACGGAGGTTCTCAATTTCGCGCCTCAACTTACTGATCTCAAGCTGCCCATTTTCGGAAAGCTGAAGATAATGATCGCGGGAGTCACGTAGTTTTTTAAGTCGGATTTCAAGCGCATGAGCGGCCTCTTCTGACTCATTGCACTTGTTAAACCAGTATACCACTTCAATCCGGCTCATTTCTAGCTTATCCGTCAGAACACTTACCGGATCTTGTCGCTTTCCTTTCTTAAGCTTGCGGCTTAATTCTTCAAGTTTCCGCTGCTCCTTTATTGCCTCAAGCCTTTGGATAGGCCATTGCCTAAGTCGAATGGTATTCCTATGAATCCCTGCGATTCGACTCAGTTCGCTGATGGTTGGCTTAATATTGTAATCGGAAGCAATGGTACTTAGCGCCTTCGATAAAGCTTCTGTATTTTTATCGAAGTCTTCCTGGTTTCGGCTATCGAATGCCTGTTGTTTCATGGATCAATTCCTTCGCCCAGATACCTGAGCACGCCTTCAGCCTCCTTCATCACCTCTTCGATCTGTTCGTAGCGATCCGCATAATCGGGATCGCAGAGCAAACCCTGATTTTGCGTATAGATCTCGCGCCATTTCGGCGCATGCGCTTTAGTAATAACGGAGTTAGAGCAGCGGTTAGGGTTGCAGCGAAGACCACCGATGCACGGCAAAGAATCATCAAACTCCTCCGATTTCCCGCCGTAACAAAAGCCCGCCCCCACATTCACTATGGCGAGATGCTGATTAGCCATGGCTGCAAACGTCTCCTCCTTCGAGTATCCTGCTGCCATATAACCTTTGAATGCGCTGCCGATGCGAGCCTTGTGCTCAGGTCCGTTAACACCTGCATAGCTACCATCGGGATCGAAATAATCTTTGATAGCCTCAACCTCAGCTTCCTTGCGGAGCGGGTTATTAGCATGACGCCCGCCCTTTGAAATCATGTCACCGATATTGCCGTAACCTAATGTTACTTTACTGAACCCCTTCTTACCATAATCAGAGACTATTTCTCCGAAGTGCTTGAGCTGATGTGAAATAAATGGCAGCCCAAGGTCTATTCTGTACATCTGATACGCAAGCGTGTGTCTCAAAACATAGGGGTTGAAGTTGAGATTTTCATATTGCTCTTGAGAAAGACCTGCGGCTAAAAACGCATCAAGCTGGTATTTCATGCCGTTCGATTCCAATGCCAAGCAACTAGCTCCAGGAGCGACTGTGAAAACGCTGGAAAACAAATACGGGCTCTGCTTGTAGCGCGCCATCACACGAGCTACTTCAACGGCATCACGGACTATCGGAATAGCGATCCATCTGTCATCAAAAAGCTTGCGTTCATCCTGCTGATGCTTCAGAACGCGGGATTCTAACAACCAGTATTTTCCATCCTGAACGAGGCAGCTTTCGACAAGCAACTCCGAAAGCTCTGAAGGACGCATCCCTGTGTACTGCCCGACAATATAGCAGCAAGCGTAGTTGATCAAATTTAGGTATTGCCGTAGGCCGTCATTGATCAAGCCTCCCGCTAGCTCTTGGACCGCACTTCTTGAGACATACCCTCCCGTCGTCCTCACGTCGACAGCAACGTCACCAAGAATATCTACAACCTGCGAAAAACTGTAACCTTTGGCCCCAAGACGCATGACCGTGTAGAGAGCCATCAGCTTCGAACTAATCCCAAATTCGTCGCTTCTCCTAAATTGTTTCACATTTCGACGCTTCAGTGCGCCGACATCTTGCACGGGCAAGCCCAGAGCATCCAGAAAATCGACTATCAATAAGGATGCATAACTCGACAACTTCTCAAAAACGTCATTAGGAAGGTGATTTTTCGAGATTGCAAACTGATCTTTTATTGAAATACTCTCTTCGTCTGCTGAGGACCAAGGCAATGTATCGACTCGCACGTAGCTTAGCGCCTCACCGAAAATATACGCTTTTAGCAGCGACGACCTCAAAACCGAAAAGAATCTTGATATCCCGTCACTATACTTGTAGCGGAAGCTCTCCGCTGCCTGCATGTAGTTATCCGCACTAAAATTAGCCAAGCCAAAGCATTTTGATGAGATATAATCTTTTCCTAGCTCTTCCGCTGCCAGGGCATAGAGATGGTCAACAAATCTTAATCCACATTCGAAAATTGCGACCGCCGTATTGTACTTAACAGTTTTCCTTCCGCCAGGGCTGTCACCTGTCACCGCAGCAGGCGCGAGAAGATATAAATAAAGGGCTACCTTGATCTCTAAGATTGCCGTAGCATTTAGGTTTTTATATTTTGAGAAGGCAATGACGAGCTTCGCGCCTTTTACGTTTCGCGCTGCGTGGGGAGCATCTGCATTAAAATCCCAGATCGCGTCCCCGAATTTGGAGAGCCTCGACACAGGCATAGCTAGGAGGGACTGGTAATACACCCAAGCCTCCATGGATATAGATGCTGAATCGTCGTTAGCCGCCACGCGCTTGATTGCCATTTCAACGACAGGGAGAAATTCATCTCGCCACGCGCGAAACTCGCTTAGTTGTTTTATGTATTCTTCACTCACAGACCAACGCCCTCGATGACGATGTTAGTGTCAACGTATTCAGATAGGCGCCCAGCCTCGTTGAGTTCTTCTTCGGAGAAATCTGAACGTCCGGGGGTCAAAATACTTTCAAGCAATGCCAAATTTTCTAATACGACACCGCCATAGGGAGTATCTGCCAGACGACTAACCTGCAATATTCGCATATAGTCTTTTCTCATGGCATATAGCTCAGGTAGATCAGACCTGGTGATTATATTGTTATCGCAGGACAGACATTTATTATAGAGCGAACACGGCTTGCCAGGCACATAGCTACGTAGGCGCTTAATAAAATCTGGAGGATTCATTATATTGCGACACCCACCCAGCGGCGTTTTGAATATGATTCCGTCCTGTACGGGAACATCAGAGTTAGCAATTGGCGCAGCCAATTTCTCTATTAAGGTTTCCGAATGGATTTTCCTAAGTGCGCCATCCAACTTCTCACGAGCAATCCGATTGAAATCCATTCGCTCTAAATAGTTCAGCGTGGTCTCAATGTTCTCATGCCCTAGCATAACTTGAATCTCGCGAACCGACACGTCCTGCTCAATCAACTCACTTACGAAACTTGGCCTGAATCGCGACGGAGACAGGGACAAGGGTTCGCCAGCATCGGTAAGGAGATTATGTCTAACGGCGAATTTTCGTAGAGCCACATTTAAAGTCCCCCCGCGCCCAGAAATTGACTTGATAGCCCCGTATGCCCGCCGCGAGCTAGATTTATAAATAAATAAATCATTCTTAATACTGGGGTCAGCCTCCGCTCTAAACGTAGAAGTGATAAGAGTGACGTCTTCAATTATTCTCTTTATCTCTCGGGCCTGAGATGTCGTCAGCCAAGATATCTCAGCTTTGAAAATATCTAAATGATACTCTTTCTCACCGGTCGACCTTTCTTTCCAATATCGCAAACAGGGGCGCTGACTCAGCGGATGCGAAGACACAAAATCGTCGATCTGAAGCGTTGCGATTGAATCTGCATTGAGACCTGTGACCTGCGCAAGCCGAGCTATGTAAGGCGCGAGAACTTTTGACGAACGGTCATACAAGACACCCCAGCTCTCGTAAATCTCGAAGATTGAAAGGCTAGATGCATCAATCATATTCCTGAAATACTTGTGATACTTATCATTCTTGTCAAGGTTTGAATAGTTGATGGGAACACAGTTGAGTTTGTTTTCAAATATCCATCGAGCGATCTCCAACGTGCCCATGCCGCGTTTCACATTGCCGAGCCCGTCATACGGATCTTCTCCTACTCCCGTTCGAACATAGGGCTGCGCCAAGTCGTGGATACGGGCTATGTCCGCCTGAATAGCCTCGGAGATTCGCATGCGTTCCGTAGGGGAATAAGCGGCGTACAAGTCAGTTTCGCGCGACACATCGAACCCTGGCGCAGGATGGAAACCGTCCAGTGCCAAGCCCTCTACCGCTTTAGCGCTCTCCAGCATTTTGCGAGTCGCGCTCATGTCCGTAGTGGCGACAGAGGTCGATATCAGCCCTTCCTGAAGCTGTGCTGCGAGATATTTTCTGAATCTGGTCAACGAGTGCTCACCGAGCATCGTTACTACAGGTTCGTAGCCCTTGTATTTTTCTCTGGTGAGGCAGCGGGTAAACCTCCTCCAAGCCTCGAAATAATTCCGTTGCCCTGATTCGCTGTGGCTTTCCATCGACCCAGCGGCAAAAAGATGCAATAAAGGGGAGAACGGAATATCGGAAGAGACCGAAAGATCGGCGAGCGATCTAACCGAAATCGCACGAAGCTCAAAAAATCGCTTAAGTGGGCTGGGCTTGGGCGCCTTAGGCGACCGGGCCTTCTCCTGCTCGCGCTCTTGAACCGTCTTATAATTGCTCGGCCCTAACCCCGCCCGTACAAGGTCTTCACTGATTTCTCTTATGGTAAGGTTGATCAGCCCGGACATAGAGGTGGTGAACATTCGTTTGAACTCAGGAAGCTGATCCAAATACCCCTTTTTTTTTATTCTGTTTCCGTACAGAGGGATGGAAAGCTTCTCTTCTTGAGAAAGGCGTCCATACCAGCGGAGCAGCTTGCGCCTTTTTTCACATTCGGATGACCTGTAGCCAGGAAGAATGATCTTTTCGTTCGTCATGGCATCGATCACTTCCGGCATGTCGTACGAGCTGTTGAGTGCCGACTTGCTCACGCCGAGCAGCTCGGATAAGTAAGGTATTGACACAGCAGGGGGGCCGCTGGCTTTGAGCTGAACGTCCAGCAGCTTTTGGCGACTGCTGACGACATCCTCGCGCCATTCATGCACTCGGCGCTTGATCTCTCTGTGGCCCACCCTTACAGGGGGAAGTGCAACTTCAGCCCGGCGCTTCAGTACATCTCCGCCAATTTCCGTCCGCGTCAGGTTGTACAGTTTCGAAGGCCTGATCCCTCTGAGCACTGGAATTTGGTCGAGATAACCACGGTGCTTGGCTTGGCCGGCATGAATTTCCACGGCGAGCTTTTGCTCATCTTCCAGGCCCTCATACCAACAAATTAGCCGCCTGCGCTTGTCGCAGTCTAAAACGTTGTACCCCTCGATGATGATGCCCTCATCAGTCATCGCCTGTATCACTTCGGGCATCTCGTTTAAGGTGTACAACGACTCCTTACCAAGCCCAGTTATGTCGCTCAGATAGGTCGCTGAGACAGCTAAGCGACCCTTCTGGGCCAGCTCGACCTTTAACAATTTTTTGCGACTTCCGAGCACGGACTCTGTCCAATTGGCAAGCTGTTTCTGAACCTGGGCTCTCCCAGCAGGATTTTGGAGCTCTTTCTGGCGAGACACATCCACGCGAATACCCATGCTGATTCGACATCCGTTGCTCATTACTTAGCATCCCCTAGGCCAATCTTCAGACGAGTCTTATCTGAAAGCGCCTGCATTTCCTGCGCTCTGGTCATCATCTCTTCGTTCGAGCCATTGATACGGCTGTCAACGACGGTTCAAATCTGACCCACTTATCGGCGATAT
>NZ_VTPZ01000027.1 GCF_008638305.1 Pseudomonas profundi | reverse complement strand
GGCGGACGTACCGTTGGTGCCGGTGTGGTTGCCAAGATTATTGCTTAATTAGCAATTGATCTTGAACTGTTGAGTCGGTACTATTGCCGGCTCGACTGCGATTACAGGCCAGTAGCTCAATTGGCAGAGCGGCGGTCTCCAAAACCGCAGGTTGGGGGTTCGATTCCCTCCTGGCCTGCCAGATTTTATCTGGCTTTGGCTACCAAGACAGGATTTGACGATTCATGAGCACCAAAGCAGAGCTTCACGATGATCGCTTAGATGTAATCAAGTGGATCGTCGTGGCCATTGTGGTCCTGGCTGGGGTTTATGGTAATCATCATTTTGCCGCAGAACCTGTTTTGTATCGTGCCGTAGCGTTGGTGGTACTTGGGCTGGTCGCAGGCTTTGTAGCTCTGCAGACAGCCAGAGGAAAGTCCTTCTGGGCGCTGGTTAAAGAAGCGCGCATCGAAATTCGTAAAGTCGTCTGGCCAACCCGTCCCGAAACCACGCAGACAACACTGATTGTCGTGGCGGTGGTGTTGGTGATGGCGCTGATCCTGTGGGGTCTCGATACCCTTCTGGGTTGGATCATTTCTCAGTTTATTGGTTAAAGGTGATCCGTGTCTAAGCGTTGGTACGTCGTGCATGCCTATTCGGGATTCGAAAAGCATGTCATGCGCTCGTTGCATGAGCGCGTGAAGCTGGCTGGAATGGAAGACCAATTCGGCGAAATTCTGGTGCCCACCGAAGAAGTGGTGGAGATGCGCAATGGCCAGAAACGCAAGAGTGAACGGAAATTCTTCCCCGGTTATGTGCTCGTTCAAATGGAAATGAACGAAGGCACCTGGCACTTGGTGAAAGATACCTCTCGCGTCTTGGGTTTTATTGGTGGCACCGCTGACAAGCCGGCTCCGATTACTGATCGTGAAGCCGAAGCGATTTTGCGCCGGGTATCCGAAGGCACCGACAAGCCGAAGCCCAAGACATTGTTTGAACCTGGTGAAGTTGTGCGAGTGACCGATGGTCCTTTTGCTGACTTCAACGGTGTTGTTGAAGAAGTTAATTATGAGAAAAGCCGAGTTCAGGTGGCTGTTCTCATTTTTGGTCGCCCCACGCCTGTGGAGCTAGAATTCAGTCAGGTCGAAAAGGGCTGAGTTCTTTCGTCCCCCTGAACCCTGCACTGCCTTAGGCGTTGCGGGGTTTTGTTGTCAGTGGGGAATATAGTCAATAGGGGAGCCGTCAGGCGCTATCACCCTCTGGAGAAGAAACATGGCAAAGAAGATTCAAGCTTACATCAAGCTGCAAGTCAAAGCCGGTCAGGCTAATCCAAGTCCGCCAGTGGGCCCGGCCCTGGGTCAGCATGGCGTGAATATTATGGAATTCTGCAAGGCGTTCAACGCCAAGACCCAAGGCCAGGAGCCTGGTCTGCCGACTCCGGTAATTATCACCGTATACAGCGATCGTAGCTTTACCTTTGAAACCAAGAGTACTCCAGCAGCCGTATTGCTGCTGAAGGCTGCTGGCGTGAAAGGCGGCTCTGCTCGTCCTAATACTCAGAAGGTAGGCACCGTCACACGTGCCCAGCTGGAAGAGATTGCGAATACCAAGCAAGCCGACCTGACTGCTGCTGACCTTGATGCTGCTGTACGCACCATCGCAGGTTCTGCTCGCAGCATGGGCCTTACCGTGGAGGGTGTGTAAATGGCTAAGTTGACTAAGCGTCAGAAGGCTATTGCCGAGAAGGTCGAGGCCAACAAGGTTTACAACTTTGAAGATGCCGCCACCCTGCTGGCTGATGTGTCCAACGTCAAGTTCGTTGAGTCGTTCGACGTATCGGTCAACCTCGGTGTTGACCCGCGTAAATCCGATCAGGTAGTCCGTGGCGCGACCTTGCTCCCCCATGGTACTGGCAAGACCGTTCGCGTTGCCGTGTTCACCCAGGGCGCTAATGCTGAAGCGGCGCTTGCCGCCGGTGCAGACAAGGTCGGTATGGACGACCTGGCAGCTGACATGAAGGCCGGTAACCTGGACTTCGACGTGGTGATCGCATCGCCAGACGCCATGCGTGTGGTTGGTCAGCTGGGTCAGCTGCTCGGTCCGCGTGGTCTGATGCCCAACCCGAAAGTGGGTACGGTTTCTGCTGATGTCGGCACCGCCGTAAAGAACGCCAAGGCTGGTCAGGTCCGTTATCGTACTGACAAGAACGGCATTATTCATTGCTCCATAGGCAAGGTCGGCTTTGATGCGGTCAAGCTGAAGGAAAACGTTGAAGCGTTGCTGGCTGACCTGAAGAAGGCCAAGCCGTCCACCTCCAAGGGTGTGTATCTGAAGCGCGTCTCCCTGAGCACTACCATGGGTCCGGGCGTTCAGATCGACCAGGCATCGCTGGCAATCTGATTTATCGACACGCCTGGCGGCGTGTCACTTATTGGGGTCCCTGCGTAGTGGGGGCTATCCAAGACCGTAGGTGGTGCGAGCCTTAAACCGAAAACCTTTGTTTTCAGGCCTACGCAGATGGTGCTCCCGATTCAGTGCAGGCTGGATCAGACACCAAAACAGGCCGCTCGAAAGAGTGGCACATGGTAAATCCAGGAGTGAAACCCGTGGCAATTAAGCTCGAAGACAAGAAGGCCATCGTCGCTGAAGTCAACGAAGCTGCCAAAGGTGCGCTGTCTGCCGTTGTGGCTGATGCCCGCGGCGTGAGCGTTGCTGCCATGACTGGTCTGCGCAAAGAAGCACGCGCATCCGGTGTTTACGTACGGGTCGTACGTAACACCTTGATGCGCCGTGCAGTTGAAGGTACCGAATTCGAGTGCCTGAACGACGTCTTTGTCGGTCCGACCATGATTGCATTCTCCAATGAACATCCGGGCGCTGCTGCTCGCATGTTCAAGGAGTTCGCAAAAGGTCAGGACAAGTTCCAGATCAAGGCCGCAGCGTTTGAAGGCAACTTCCTTGCAGCTGAACAAATCGACATTCTGGCCACACTGCCAACCTACGACGAGGCTATCAGCCAGTTGATGAGCGTTATTCAAGGCGCCACCAGCAAGTTCGTTCGTACTCTGGCAGCTGTTCGCGATCAGAAGGAAGCCGAAGCCGCTTGATGCGTGCTTGGGTTTGCCGTTCGATTTACAAGTTTTGATGGCCTGAAAGCCATCCCCCAATACAGGAATATTAGAGTCATGGCTCTTACTAACGAAGATATCATCAACGCAGTATCCGAAATGTCCGTCATGCAGGTCGTAGAACTGATCTCCGCTATGGAAGAGAAGTTTGGCGTTTCTGCTGCTGCCGCGGTTGCTGCTGGTCCGGCTGCTGGTCCGGCTGCTGCTGAAGAGCAGACTGAATTCAACGTCGTGCTGCTGGAAGCTGGCGAGAAGAAGGTCAACGTGATCAAGGCTGTTCGTGAGCTGACAGGTCTGGGCCTGAAAGAAGCGAAGGCGCTGGTTGATGGCGCTCCTGGCGCGATCAAGGAAGGCGTATCCAAGGACGAAGCTGAGGCTGCTCAGAAGACTCTGGAAGATGCTGGCGCCAAGGTTGAGCTCAAGTAAGCTTGCGCGACCTTGCGTCGACAGTCTGATTTGCTGAATCAGATTGATGGCTGGTGGCCCGTGTGCCACCGGCCTTTTTCCGTTCTGACCGGCTTCGATGTCGCAGACGGAGCCACTCCAGGCGAGTGAGCAAGACTTAGGGCTTGCACGCATTTTCAGGCTATCCCGTCAGGGCTAGCCAATCAAGCAGGTGACCAAGCTGGGGAACGCTGATGGCTTACTCATATACTGAGAAAAAACGTATCCGCAAGGACTTTGGCAAGCTTCCGCATGTCATGGATGTCCCTTACCTACTGGCGATTCAGCTGGATTCCTACCGGGAATTTCTGCAGGCCGGTACGGCAAAAGAGAATGTCCGCGATATCGGTCTGCACGCGGCCTTCAAATCTGTCTTCCCCATTATCAGCTATTCCGGTAATGCGGCGCTCGAATATGTCGGTTACCGGTTGGGTGACCCGGCTTTCGATGTCAAGGAGTGCGTACTCCGTGGTGTGACCTATGCGGTCCCGCTGCGTGTGAAAGTGCGCCTGATCATCTTTGATCGTGAATCGTCCAACAAGGCGATCAAGGACATCAAGGAACAAGAAGTCTACATGGGGGAAATCCCCGTCATGACCGAGAACGGTACTTTTGTCATCAATGGTACCGAGCGTGTCATCGTTTCCCAGTTGCACCGTAGCCCGGGTGTGTTCTTCGACCACGACCGTGGCAAGACGCACAGTTCCGGCAAGCTGTTGTACTCCGCGCGCGTGATTCCTTACCGCGGCTCGTGGCTGGACTTCGAATTTGATCCCAAGGACGCGGTGTTCGTCCGTATCGACCGTCGTCGCAAATTGCCAGCGACTGTTCTGTTGCGTGCGTTGGGATATCAGACCGACGAGATGCTGGATATTTTCTACGAAACCAACGTCTTCGATGTCCAGGGCGAAGAGTTGCAACTGGAACTGGTTCCACAGCGCTTGCGCGGCGAAATCGCTACGTTTGATATCCAGGATGACAAAGGCAAGGTAATCGTCGAGAAAGGTCGTCGCGTCACTGCGCGCCACATCAATCAGCTGGAAAAGGCCGGTATTACCAGCCTGTCCGTGCCGTTTGACTACATCATCGGCCGCACCATCGCCAAGACGATTGCGCATCCGTCGACCGGCGAGATCCTGGTTGAGTGCAACACCGAAGTGACCGCCGAGGTCATCGGCAAGCTGATCAAGGGGCAGGTGACCCGCGTCGAGACGTTGTATACCAACGACATCGATTGCGGTCCGTTTATCTCCGACACGCTGCGTATCGACAACACCACCAGCCAGCTGGAAGCGCTTGTCGAAATTTACCGGATGATGCGCCCCGGCGAGCCGCCGACAAAGGACGCCGCCGAGACGTTGTTCAGCAACCTGTTCTTCAGCAGTGATCGTTATGACCTGTCTGCAGTGGGTCGTATGAAGTTCAACCGCCGGATCGGCCGTGACGAGATCGAAGGCGCCGGTGTACTGAGCAAAGAAGACATCATTGAGGTCCTCAAGACCCTGGTCGGCATTCGCAACGGCAAAGGCGTGGTTGACGATATCGATCACCTGGGTAACCGTCGTATCCGTTCGGTCGGCGAGATGGCAGAAAACCAGTTCCGGGTGGGCCTGGTGCGTGTTGAGCGGGCTGTTAAAGAACGCCTGTCCATGGCAGAAAGCGAAGGCCTGATGCCGCAGGACCTGATCAACGCCAAGCCGGTTGCAGCGGCCGTGAAGGAGTTCTTCGGTTCCAGCCAGCTGTCCCAGTTCATGGATCAGAATAATCCGCTGTCGGAAATTACCCACAAGCGCCGTGTATCGGCTCTTGGGCCGGGTGGTCTGACGCGCGAGCGCGCAGGCTTCGAAGTACGTGACGTACACCCGACGCATTACGGTCGTGTATGTCCGATCGAAACGCCGGAAGGCCCGAACATTGGTCTGATTAACTCGCTGGCTACCTATGCCCGTACCAACCAGTACGGTTTCCTGGAAAGCCCGTTCCGTCGGGTCCGTGATGCCAAGGTTACCGACGAGATCGTTTTCCTCTCCGCGATTGAAGAGGGTGATCACGTCATCGCACAGGCCAGCGCCAAGGTCGAAGACGGTCAGCTGACCGACGATCTGGTAGCTGTTCGGCATATGAACGAATTTACCGTCAAGACACCGAACGAAGTGACCTTGATGGATGTTTCGCCGCGTCAGGTCGTCTCTGTGGCTGCGTCGTTGATTCCGTTCCTTGAACATGATGATGCCAACCGTGCCTTGATGGGTTCGAATATGCAGCGTCAGGCCGTACCGACCTTGCGTGCCGAAAAGCCGCTCGTGGGTACCGGCATGGAGCGCAACGTTGCGCGCGATTCCGGCGTTTGCGTTACAGCACGCCGCGGTGGTGTGATCGATTCTGTTGATGCCAGCCGTATCGTTGTTCGGGTTTCCGAGGACGAGATCGAAGCGGGCGAAGCCGGTGTCGATATCTACGCATTGACCAAGTACACGCGTTCGAACCAGAACACCTGCATCAATCAGCGTCCGCTGGTAAGAAAGGGTGACGTGGTTGCATGCAAGGATATTCTGGCCGATGGTTCCTCCGTTGATATGGGTGAGTTGGCCCTGGGCCAGAACATGCGCGTCGCGTTCATGCCCTGGAACGGCTACAACTTCGAGGATTCCATTCTCGTTTCCGAGCGGGTGGTCCAGGAAGATCGCTTCACTACTATCCATATCCAGGAGCTGACCTGCGTATCGCGTGACACCAAGCTTGGGCCGGAAGAAATTACTTCCGACATCCCGAACGTGGGCGAAGCGGCGCTGGGCAAGCTGGACGAAGCGGGCATTGTGTATGTCGGTGCGGAAGTCGGTGCTGGCGACATTCTGGTCGGTAAGGTCACTCCGAAGGGTGAGACCCAGCTGACGCCAGAAGAGAAGCTCTTGCGAGCCATCTTCGGTGAGAAGGCATCCGATGTTAAAGATACATCGCTGCGCGTTCCGACCGGTACCAAGGGTACGGTCATCGACGTTCAGGTCTTCATTCGTGATGGGGTTGAGCGCGACACGCGTGCACTTGCCATCGAGAAGGAGCAACTTGACGAGATCCGCAAGGATCTGCAGGAAGAGTTCCGCATCGTTGAGATTGCAACGTTCGAGCGTCTGCGTGCTGCGCTGAATGGTCAGTCTGTAGAAGGCGGTGCCGGCTTGAAGAAGGGCGCCGTGCTCAACGACGAGACCCTGGACGGCATTGAGCGCGGCCAGTGGTTCAAGCTGCGCATGACCGAAGACAGCCTGAACGAGCAGTTGGAGCGAGCTCAGGCCTATCTGACCGATCGTCGCAAATTGCTCGACGACAAGTTCGAAGACAAGAAGCGCAAGCTGCAACAGGGCGATGATCTGGCGCCGGGCGTACTCAAGATCGTCAAGGTTTACCTGGCCATCAAGCGTCGCATTCAGCCGGGTGACAAGATGGCTGGTCGTCACGGTAACAAGGGTGTTATCTCGGTGATCATGCCGATCGAGGACATGCCCCACGACGAGAACGGCACGCCTGTCGATGTGGTCTTGAATCCATTGGGTGTTCCTTCGCGTATGAACGTTGGTCAGATCCTGGAAACCCACCTCGGCCTCGCGGCCAAGGGGCTGGGCGAAAAGATCAATGTGATGCTCGAGGAGCAACGCAAGATCGCTGACGTGCGCAAGTTCCTCGACGAGATCTACAACCAGGTTGGCGGCCGTAACGAGGACCTCGATTCTCTGTCCGACCAGGAAGTACTGGATCTGGCCAATAACCTTCGCCAGGGTGTGCCGATGGCCACTGCGGTCTTCGACGGCGCGAAGGAGCACGAAATCAAGACGATGTTGCGTCTGGCGGATCTACCGGATTCGGGGCAGATGAAACTGTACGACGGACGGACCGGTAATACTTTTGATCGGCCGGTCACTGTTGGCTATATGTACATGCTCAAGCTGAACCACCTGGTCGACGACAAGATGCACGCCCGTTCTACCGGGTCTTACAGTCTGGTAACACAGCAGCCGTTGGGCGGTAAGGCCCAGTTCGGTGGCCAGCGTTTCGGTGAGATGGAAGTGTGGGCGCTGGAAGCCTACGGCGCCGCCTACACCTTGCAGGAAATGCTGACTGTGAAGTCTGACGATGTGAACGGCCGTACCAAGATGTACAAAAACATCGTGGACGGTGATCACCGCATGGAGCCGGGCATGCCCGAGTCTTTCAACGTGCTGGTCAAAGAAATTCGTTCACTCGGCATCGACATGGAACTGGATACCGAGTAACCCGGGTTGCCCACGTCTCGGGCGGAGAAGTGCTCCGCCCTTGAGACACTGCGAGGAGTATAGGCCTTGAAAGACTTACTGAACCTGCTCAAGTCCCAGGGACAGATTGAAGAGTTCGATTCGATCCGGATCGGCTTGGCATCACCGGAGATGATCCGGTCCTGGTCATACGGCGAAGTAAAAAAGCCGGAGACCATCAACTACCGTACGTTCAAGCCTGAGCGCGACGGACTTTTCTGCGCCAAGATCTTTGGCCCGGTCAAGGATTACGAGTGCCTGTGTGGTAAGTACAAGCGGCTCAAGCATCGTGGCGTCATCTGTGAAAAGTGCGGCGTAGAAGTCGCTCTGGCCAAGGTGCGTCGTGAGCGCATGGGTCACATCGAGCTGGCATCGCCCGTTGCTCACATCTGGTTCTTGAAGTCGCTACCGTCCCGTATCGGTTTGCTGCTGGACATGACCCTGCGTGACATCGAGCGCGTGCTCTATTTCGAGAGCTATGTGGTTATCGAACCGGGCATGACCACCCTTGAAAAAGGGCAGTTGCTGAACGACGAGCAGTATTTTGAAGCGCTCGAAGAGTTTGGCGATGACTTCGATGCCCGCATGGGCGCCGAAGCGGTCTTCCAGCTGCTGACTGCGATGGACCTGGAGCACGAGATTGCTCGCCTGCGCGAGGAAATCCCGCAAACAACGTCCGAGACCAAAATCAAGAAGCTGTCCAAGCGGCTGAAGTTGATGGAAGCCTTCGACGGCTCCGGCAACAAGCCCGAGTGGATGGTGTTGACCGTTCTGCCAGTACTGCCGCCGGATCTGCGTCCGTTGGTACCGCTGGATGGTGGCCGCTTCGCGACTTCCGACCTGAACGATCTGTATCGCCGGGTTATCAACCGTAATAACCGTCTCAAGCGTCTGCTTGATCTGTCGGCTCCGGACATCATCGTGCGCAACGAGAAGCGCATGCTGCAGGAGTCGGTGGATGCGTTGCTGGATAATGGTCGCCGCGGTCGTGCGATCACCGGTACCAACAAGCGTCCGCTGAAATCCCTGGCTGACATGATCAAGGGCAAGCAGGGTCGTTTCCGTCAGAACCTGCTCGGCAAGCGTGTCGACTATTCCGGTCGTTCGGTGATCGTGGTAGGCCCGACCCTGCGTCTGCACCAGTGCGGTCTGCCCAAGAAAATGGCCCTGGAGCTGTTCAAGCCGTTCATTTTCGGCAAACTGGAACACCGTGGCCTGGCGACAACCATCAAAGCTGCGAAGAAGATGGTTGAGCGCGAACTGCCTGAGGTCTGGGATATCCTCGCTGAAGTGATTCGCGAGCATCCGGTACTGCTTAACCGCGCCCCGACTCTGCACCGTCTGGGTATCCAGGCATTCGAGCCGGTACTGATTGAAGGCAAGGCGATCCAGCTGCACCCGCTGGTGTGTGCTGCGTATAACGCCGACTTCGACGGTGACCAGATGGCCGTGCACGTACCGCTGACCCTCGAGGCACAGCTGGAAGCGCGCGCGCTGATGATGTCGACCAACAACATCCTGTCTCCGGCCAGCGGTGAGCCAATCATCGTGCCGTCGCAGGACGTGGTATTGGGACTGTATTACATGACTCGCTCGCGCATTAACGCGAAGGGCGAAGGCATGCGCTTCGCCGATGTGAACGAAGTCGAGATGGCGTATCGCAGTGGTCAGGTGGAACTGCATGCCATGGTCAAGGTGCGTATAACCGAGACCATCAAGCACAAGGATGAAAGCTGGACCACCGAAACGCGCATCGTGGATACCACGGTCGGTCGGGCGCTGTTGTTCCAGATCCTGCCGAAAGGTCTGCCGTTCGAGCTGTGTGACCAGCCGTTGAAGAAGAAGGCGATTTCCAAGCTGATCAACCAGTGCTACCGGATTGTCGGGCTGAAGGAAACAGTCATTTTCGCTGACCAGCTGATGTATACCGGTTTTGCCTATTCGACAATCTCCGGTGCGTCCATTGGCGTGAACGACTTTGTCATCCCGGATGAGAAAGCGCGGATCATTGATGAAGCCACCGAAGAAGTTAAGGAAATCGAAGACCAGTACGCTTCCGGTCTGGTAACCCAGGGCGAGAAGTACAACAAGGTCATCGACTTGTGGTCCAAGGCCAACGATGAAATTTCCAAGGCCATGATGGATAACCTCAAGTCGTCGATGGTTACCGATCGGGAAGGTAACGAAGTCGAGCAGGAGTCCTTCAACTCGATGTACATGATGGCCGACTCCGGCGCCCGGGGTTCCCCGGCGCAGATCCGTCAGCTGGCAGGTATGCGTGGTCTGATGGCCAAGCCGGATGGCTCGATCATCGAGACGCCGATCACCGCGAACTTCCGTGAGGGTCTGAACGTACTCCAGTACTTCATCTCTACTCACGGTGCCCGTAAGGGTCTGGCAGATACGGCACTGAAAACAGCTAACTCCGGTTATCTGACGCGCCGTCTGGTGGATGTCGCCCAGGACCTGGTTATCACCGAGACCGACTGTGGTACTGACCAGGGTCTGTTGATGGCGCCGCACATCGAAGGCGGTGACATCGTTGAGCCTCTCGGTGAGCGCGTACTGGGCCGCACCATCGCCCGTGACGTGGTTCGTCCGGGTAGCGAAGAAACCATCGTGCCAGCAGGCACCTTGATTGACGAGCAATGGGTCGAGTTCCTTGAGCAGAATAGCGTCGATGAGGTTATCGTGCGTTCGCCGATCGCCTGTGAAACACGCTACGGCGTATGCCGTACCTGTTACGGTCGCGATCTGGCGCGTGGTCACCTGATCAATATCGGTGAAGCGGTAGGTGTTATCGCAGCCCAGTCGATCGGTGAACCGGGCACCCAGCTGACCATGCGTACCTTCCACATCGGTGGGGCCGCGAGCCGGACCTCCGCTGCGGACAGCGTACAGGTGAAGAATGGCGGTACCATTCGCCTGCACAACCTGAAGCACGTAGAGCGTGCTGACGGCGTGCTGGTTGCGGTTTCCCGTTCGGGCGAGCTGGCAGTGGCAGATGAGTACGGCCGCGAGCGTGAGCGCTACAAGCTGCCCTACGGTGCCTTCATCAATATCAAGGAAGGTGACCAGGTCGAAGCGGGCCGTGTCGTCGCCAAGTGGGATCCGCACACTCACCCCATCGTCACGGAGATCGACGGTACCGTTGCCTTCTTCGGCATGGACGAGAACATCACGATCAAGCGCCAGACCGACGAGCTGACTGGTCTGACCAACATCGAAGTGATGGATCCGAAGGACCGTCCGGCTTCAGGCAAGGATATCCGTCCGACCATCAAACTGGTTGACGAGAATGGCAAGGAACTGATGCTGCCGGGTACCGACGTGCCGGCCCAGTACTTCCTGCCGCCGAATGCGTTGGTCAACCTGACCGATGGCGCCAAGGTAAACGTGGGCGACGTTGTTGCACGTATTCCGCAGGAGACGTCCAAGACCCGCGACATCACCGGTGGTCTGCCGCGCGTTGCCGACCTGTTTGAAGCGCGCCGTCCGAAGGAGCCTTCGATCCTGGCCGAAACCAGCGGTACGATTTCCTTCGGCAAGGAAACCAAGGGCAAGCGTCGTCTGGTCATTACGCCTACCGACGGCAGCGATCCTTACGAGGAGCTGATTCCGAAGTGGCGTCACCTGAACGTGTTTGAAGGTGAGCAGGTTACCAAGGGCGAAGTCATTTCCGATGGTCCTAGCAATCCGCACGATATCCTGCGTCTGTTGGGTGTCAGCGCGCTGGCCAAGTACATTGTCAACGAAATCCAGGACGTGTACCGCCTGCAGGGTGTGAAGATCAACGATAAGCACATCGAAGTGACCATTCGTCAGATGTTGCGGAAGGTTGAGATCACCGAATCCGGTGATTCCAGCTTCATCAAGGGTGACCAGGTCGAGCTGACTCAGGTGCTGGAAGCGAACGAAGGGTTGAGCGCTCAGGACAAGTTCCCGGCCAAGTATTCCCGGGTTCTGCTGGGTATTACCAAGGCGTCGCTGTCGACCGAGTCGTTCATTTCGGCGGCTTCCTTCCAGGAGACAACCCGCGTGCTGACCGAGGCCGCCGTTACCGGCAAGAGCGATCATCTGCGCGGTCTGAAAGAAAACGTAGTTGTTGGTCGTCTGATTCCGGCCGGTACCGGTCTGGCCTATCACGCTGAGCGCAAGCGTCAGCGCCAGGTCGACAAGCCGGTCAAGGTAAGCGCCAGTGAAGTTGAACAGGCACTTTCCGATGCGTTGAATTCGAGCGGCAACTGACAAGTGTCCCGGCGTCCTCAGATGCCGGGACCTTGACGATAAGGGGTGCGCTCTATAGAATTCCGTACCCCTAAAATTGGCGGGGCATCTTGTCCTGCCATTTTTTATTAAATATGTCCCAGAGACATCAGTGGAGTTTTGCTAGATGGCAACAATCAACCAGCTGGTTCGCAAGCCGCGCAAGCGCGTTGCTGAAAAAAGCGACGTGCCAGCGCTGCAGAACTGTCCGCAGCGTCGTGGAGTATGTACTCGTGTATATACCACCACGCCGAAGAAGCCGAACTCGGCTCTGCGTAAGGTCTGCCGTGTCCGTTTGACCAACGGTTACGAAGTTTCTTCGTACATCGGTGGTGAAGGTCACAACCTGCAGGAACACAGTGTCGTACTGATTCGCGGCGGCCGGGTAAAAGACTTGCCGGGTGTGCGTTATCACACCGTTCGCGGTTCGCTGGACACGTCCGGTGTCAAGGATCGTCGTCAGGGTCGTTCGAAGTACGGCGCCAAGCGTCCTAAGTAAATTTTGATTTCATTTATCCTGAGTCGATAAGAGTAAGGTCGGGTGTAACGTGAGCGTTATGATCCCGGGCTAACCTGAAGACCGTTTTGAGGGCTTATCATGCCAAGACGTCGTGTAGCGGCAAAACGTGAGATCCTGCCAGAACCTAAGTATGGCAGTCAGATTCTCGCGAAATTCATGAACCACGTGATGGAAAGCGGCAAGAAAGCTGTCGCTGAGCGCATCGTGTATGGCGCGCTGGACAAGGTCAAGGATCGCACCAAGACCGACGATCCAGTCGACCTATTCGAGCGGGCACTGGATGCCATCGCTCCGCTGGTTGAAGTTAAATCCCGTCGCGTTGGTGGTGCTACCTACCAGGTTCCGGTTGAAGTGCGTCCCTCCCGTCGCAACGCTTTGGCGATGCGCTGGTTGGTCGATGCCGCCCGGAAGCGTGGCGAAAAATCCATGGCCCTGCGCCTGGCCGGTGAGCTGGTCGATGCCTCTGAAGGCAAAGGTGCTGCGGTCAAGAAGCGTGAAGATGTGCACCGTATGGCTGAAGCCAACAAGGCCTTCTCTCACTACCGCTTCTAAACGACTCAGGAGAATACCGTGGCTCGTACTACACCAATTAATCTGTACCGTAATATCGGTATCTGCGCGCATGTCGATGCGGGCAAAACCACCACCACGGAACGGATTCTGTTTTACACCGGCGTGAACCACAAGATGGGTGAGGTTCACGATGGTGCGGCGACCATGGACTGGATGGCGCAGGAGCAGGAGCGAGGCATTACCATTACCTCCGCTGCTACTACTGCCTTCTGGGAAGGTTCCGAGAAGCAATACAAGCGTCACCGTGTGAACGTTATTGATACCCCCGGTCACGTTGATTTCACCATCGAAGTGGAGCGCTCGCTGCGCGTGCTCGACGGTGCGGTCGTGGTATTTTGTGGCACGTCCGGTGTGGAGCCGCAGTCCGAGACTGTCTGGCGTCAGGCGAACAAGTATCGCGTTCCGCGTCTGGTCTATGTCAACAAGATGGATCGCCAGGGTGCGAACTTCCTGCGCGTTGTCGAGCAGATCAAAAAGCGTCTCGGTCACACTCCTGTGCCGATCCAGCTGGCGATCGGTGCCGAAGAGAACTTCGAAGGCCAGATCGACCTGTTGCGCATGAAGGCGATTTACTGGAATGACGCCGACAGTGGCATGACCTTCCGTGAGGAAGAGATCCCGGCTGAGCTCATGGAGCAGGCTGAGAAGTATCGTGAGCAAATGGTTGAGGCTGCTGCCGAAGCCAATGAAGAGCTCATGAACAAGTACCTGGAAGGCGGTGAGCTGACCTACGACGAAATCAAGGCCGGTCTGCGCCAGCGTACCTTGGCTAACGAAATTGTTCCTGCGGTTTGCGGTACCTCTTTCAAGAACAAGGGGGTGCCGCTGGTCCTGGACGCAGTCATCGATTATCTGCCTGCTCCGGATCAGGTTGAGGCGATCAAGGGTATCCATCCTGATGACGAAGAGCGCGTTGACGAGCGTCACGCTGATGATGCCGAGCCTTTTTCTGCTCTGGCCTTCAAGATCGCTACCGACCCCTTTGTTGGCACGCTGACCTTTGTTCGCGTCTATTCTGGCGTTCTGTCCTCGGGTGATGCTGTCATCAACTCGGTCAAGGGCAAGAAAGAGCGTGTCGGCCGTATGGTTCAGATGCATGCCAACACCCGCGAAGAGATCAAGGAAGTTCGCGCTGGTGATATTGCTGCTCTGATCGGTATGAAAGACGTCACTACTGGCGATACCTTGTGTGCAGCCGATAGCCCGATCATTCTCGAGCGCATGGAATTTCCTGAGCCGGTTATCTCGGTTGCCGTTGAGCCGAAGACCAAGGCCGACCAGGAAAAGATGGGTATCGCTCTGGGCAAGCTTGCTCAGGAAGATCCCTCGTTCCGGGTGCGTACTGACGAAGAATCTGGCCAGACCATCATTTCCGGTATGGGCGAGTTGCATCTGGACATCCTGGTTGACCGCATGAAGCGCGAGTTCAATGTCGAAGCCAACATCGGTAAGCCGCAGGTTGCTTATCGTGAAGCGATTCGCAACAAGTGCGAAATCGAAGGCAAGTTTGTCCGTCAGTCCGGCGGTCGTGGTCAGTATGGTCATGTGTGGATTCGCTTCGAGCCGTCCGAGGAAGCAGGCGATGGCCTGATTTTCGTTAACGAAACGGTTGGTGGTTCGGTCCCGCGCGAATATATTCCCGCGGTGAACAAAGGGATCGAAGAGCAGATGAAAAACGGTATCCTTGCCGGTTATCCGCTGCTTAACCTTAAAGCGACGCTTTATGATGGTTCCTATCATGATGTCGACTCGAACGAAATGGCATTCAAGGTCGCAGCATCCATGGCTACCAAGCAATTGGCCCAGAAGGGTGGTGCGGTTCTGCTCGAGCCAATCATGAAGGTAGAAGTTGTCACTCCGGAAGATTACATGGGTGACGTAATGGGCGACTTGAACCGTCGTCGCGGTCTCGTACAGGGTATGGAAGATTCCCCTTCCGGTAAGGTTATCCGCGCTGAGGTTCCGCTTGGTGAGATGTTCGGCTACGCCACGGATGTTCGTTCCATGTCCCAGGGGCGTGCGAGCTACTCCATGGAGTTTTCGAAGTACGCCGAGGCCCCTAATAACATCGCCGAAGCAATCATCAAGAAGCAAGGCTAACTTGCACCTAAGCTAATTACAGAGGTTATGAACCGTGGCTAAAGAGAAATTTGAACGTAAGAAACCGCACCTTAACGTGGGCACTATCGGCCACGTTGACCATGGCAAAACTAC
>NZ_VTPZ01000026.1 GCF_008638305.1 Pseudomonas profundi | reverse complement strand
TAAGTCGACGCTGGTGGGTCAGTATTACTCCGGCGGTGACAGCGTACGCTCTATTAGAATCATTTCCCGCAATCTGGCGCATAAGAAGGCTTTTTTGCTTCTCAATATGGCCTTGATCAACGAGCTCGATGATGACGCGGTTTTTTGCAAGAATTACCTTTATTCCCTCAAACATATCGTTCTTCCTTAAAAAAGCGGCATAGCAGCATTAGCGTAACGATCAAGGCGGCCTGTTCGCGATTTGGGTGCCAATCCTGAGAGCAGTATTTTTATCTGAACACAGCCCGTTACCATCTCAATTTACCATAAACCTCGTTGGGCGTAGTGATAGCATTGTGCTTCTGGGTTCCGTTACGATCCCACGTTTATTTTCCAAGCAAAGGATTTCCATGCCAACGCTGGCTACCATATCGAAGAATAAACCTGCCTGGATTGCCAATGAGGGGCACTGGCGAATGCTTCAGGTGCTGCGCTTCTTCTTATCCGGCGCGGTGGCTTTAGTTGGCTTCGGTTTGTTAGTCGCCTTTGCTTTGGACCACAGGGACTACAGCTATTTGATCGTGGCAGCTTTCTTTTTCGGTACGGCTGTGACTACTCATTGGGGTATTTATGCAGCTGCCTGGGCGCTGTGCTGGGTGCGCGAGGGGTTTTCGCAGACCAAGGAAAATCCTTGAAGGTCATATATCTTTAAAGTTGAGGGAGGAAAAGATGTCCAGATTTGATAGGGATTCGGTACGGTTGCTTGCAGCAAAAACTGGTCTGGAGATAGTGGAATGGGCTAAATCCGGTGGAAATCCGCACCAGAAAGCATTGGATAAGCAGGACGAGCTAGAAGCGTTAACAACCGACTGGCCAGAAGAAGAACGACTTGGATTTCAGAGTATGTTTGATCAAGAGATGGAAGCCTGGAACGAGCAACAAGAGAATAAAAACGTAGCTGCTCTCGTCGAACAAAATGATTTCATCAATGTTTGGGGGGCGGTTGTAGGCATAAGCATCGGACTTATTTTGCTGATCATCATGTTTTCTGCGAGCAAAGGTTAGTCGCCTGCGGTATGCCCTCATCTACCCCGGTGCCTAGGTCAATCATCGCGGGATCACCAATCCTGCCTACCCTGGCTCCCAGTTCAAGGGTAAGCCGGCAGAGCCGGTCGCGTTGGGAGCCTTGAACCAGAGACTAGGCCTTGCATTGGCTACTTGCAGCGACAACTACCCAGACACCGGGGACACCTGCCGTGCTGATGCATCGTAGAGGCATATTTTTCCCTGCGTTAGCTGTACTGCCTATTTAAGCCTTGGATCAAACTCGAAATTCACTTCCGTGCTTGTTGCGACGATCAGCTCGAAAGCAGGATGAGCTGGATTGAGGAGAATGTTTTTTTCCTGAACTATGACAGTGCTCGGAACGACCAGGGCAACGCCATCCCCCGATACCAACCAACCATCACCTATTGCAGCCGTTTCACTGGGAGCCGGGTCAGCTTGCCAGTTGGAGGGAAGGTCAGATTTAGCCAGGGAGCGAACATGCTCGACGGGGATCTTGACGGAGAACAGGACGTAGGCTGCGAGAAGATCAGATGACTGTAGATGTACCAGCACCTCAAGGGTAGCGAGTGAGATGCTGGACGACAGGTATACACACCGTTGGCCTTTGCTGTTCCAGCGTCCACCGTGTCGACGGGCTCCCTCTCCATCGAATGCCGTGCTTGCCCACTTCTTTTTGACGATCCGAAAGTACTCGATGCTCTCGTCCGTCACGCAATGACCCCGTGCTCAAGCCGGCCTATCAGATCCAGAACAGCCTCAGCTTCAACATTGGTTCCGAGCATGTCCATCGGCGCTTTGCCGCCCAGTCCCTTTACCGGCGCGTTCATCCATTGACGTGCCGCTTCCTTGTCGCCTTCAAAGAGATTCACCGCGGCTTCAAGGACTTCGGCAAACATCACAATCTTGTCGCTTTCCAGCGTATTAAATCGTCCTGATTTGGTGCGCCGATGGATAGTCGTGCCCGATATAAGCAGTACTTTTGAGAGCCTCTTTATGTCGAGACCTCCTGCGTCGGCAAGTCTCTCGTAAACGACATAGCTGACTCCTTCCCTCACGGCGCTATGTAACTTTTCGCCCCGGCTAGGAAGCCCTATCTTCTCCCACAACGACTCAGTCTTGGACCTTTGGGGTTTGTAGGTCTTGATGTGAACGGTCTCCATATTCCCACCATCTGGTATTCTTGAAATATCCAATTGAATTGTGAGTCTACTGCCTTCCGAAGTCAAATAAACTGACACGATGGCATCATTTTAGCCGTACCTTCCCGTTGCAAAGAGTACCACTTCGTATATATTTAATTATATTTCAACTAGTTAACGTTTCCCTGCGTGTGGGAGAGTGTGTGGGTGGGCCGTTCCGATTCGCCATAGACCGCATCAAATATGCGCTCTGCAGGGCTTTGGTATGAGGATGAGCTATCCTCATACGAGGCGTTGAAATTTGCGTCCCCTTCTAGCACACTCATCGTCCTATACCTCCGCACTAGGGCTTATCTCGGTATCGCTCACCCACAACCGCAGCGCAGCTCGCCTTTATGTTTCTCTGACGCTAAGATCCTGCCTTTTGACTTAGTGCTCTCATTGCTGATTCTCAACATACTGTGCCTACGCAGCCGGGTGTGTCGCTAAGCAGCTATCAATTGCCGCAAGGCACCAGGGAAGACGGTACTTTCAGTCTTTTCTGTAATAACAATTGACCGCTACCCAACATCTATTCGATTACGCGCCACTGCTAAGCGACCTGCAATATCGTCTGTCAAAATGAATTAACAAACAAACCCATCAGACTGTCACTGATTAGTATTGAGCAGGTCGAAACCCTTTATCTAACCTCCCGCTGCCATAAAGGCCCTAACGACGAGGGGGCATTTCACTCATATTAGGCGAGACTCCACCGAGCTCTGCTAACCGCTTAGCAGCCTGAACTCTTATAAAAGCTTCCAGAGCCCCATGAAAAATGTCTTCTTGACCCATATCAGGGCCAGCCAACTTCGACGCTTTCGCGTAAAGCGCATCATCAATATTTATCTTAATAAGCATAAAACATCTCCTATTTCGATACAAGGAAGGACTATAAAGCGTTGTCTGCGACAGGAAATTCCATCAGAAACCGCATAGCGACTCACAAACCAAAGCGAATAATAAATTGATCTAGTAACACATTTGATATAAATCGTACAAACAGATTGCCGTGTCTATATCGTTTCTTGTCGCAGATAGCCCCACCGCCACATCAACAACAGTGATGCATAAAACAAGCATTCACTATTCGGCAGGGGTATTTTTTCCCGGACAGATTCGTGAAAGTCGATTTCAGCGTCATACAAAATGGTACTTTTATGTAGATTAAGAGAGGGATCAATCCCTGCGCCTTAACTGTATCAAACCCGCGCCACTGTTTATCAATGTGGCGACCTAGGCGCCAGTCTACAACTCTCTTCACCTTGGCTGATGCTCAAGGGTCAGAGGAGAAAGGGACCATCCCGTCGCGTTCTCATCACGCCCAGCATAGCTGCAAGCCCAGATAGACATCATATGTGGTGCCATCGAGATGCCATCCCCTGAAGCAGCTTCCTCAGTGTCCGGGGCACGCTCGGTCATAAAAGCGCTACCTGTACATCGCGCAGAGCCGAATTCGACTCGAAGGATTCCATGCTCCTTTTTCTGCGACGCGCTTCCGCGACCCGGAAAAACCACATAAGAAACTGCGCTTGGTGGTCATCTCTGATTACCTTACTATTACAGAGATAAGACAATCTCAGTAATAAAAAATTCTCCGGCAGGTTTTTCTTTAGTAAAGCGCCGGAAAAACGAAGCTAAGCCATTGTTCTTGCGAACTTTTTCCGTTGCCCCCTCTTTCTGCGCACCCAAATCAATTTTCTAAACTATAGATTCCGGGGACAGTATAGCCGGAAAAAAATTTGCTAAGCCTTTGTTTCTGCGATCATTTTCCGTGAAAAGAAGCCGGAAAAACTCCGTTTCCGCTGTCCTCTCTCCGAATGGCGCCGGAAAAAGTGAAGGCGCAGGTAATGAGGTGCAAGAGTCTGGTAAGACATCCTCCGGCATGATCACACTCCCGGTTTCGACCTCCTGGGCAAGGCATCTTGAGGAGAGTGTTGCATGCCTAAAGCAAGCGGTGGAGCAGATCCGAGGACAATCCCCTCGACCTAGCGCGTTCGGCGCCATTCAGGAATGTATCTGTCAGCCTTTCACAGGGATCGTCGTGCATAAAGCCCTATCAAAAGCGTTTTTATACCGAAATCCTGTTTAATTCCCAGTTTTTCCGTCAGGAGTCTGCTGGAGAATCTGCGGACAGACTAACCTGGAGCAAACAATGCTAGAACTGGACTTGGAACTAGAAACCTACGAAGAAATGCTGATAGTGCTGGACCGTCAGTTTGAAGAATTAACAGCGGAAGCTAAGCGACTGATGGTTCAGTTTTTAGAAATTGCTGCAGAACGGAAAATCCTGCTCCCGATCGTGATTACGATAAACGAGGATAAGCGATATCGTTCTACGTCAATCCGTTGGAGCAAGACCGTATTGGTGCGCGATGAAAGGGGTTCAAAACGAGTTTTAGCCCGCCCTATGCGTAAAGGGCGAGGGACCCATAGATATCCAGCTTCAGCCTTTGCCTTTCTAGAACCCAAACTTCGATATCAAGTACTCTTATATGAAGAATGGCTGGCCATCATCAGGTATGCTCTATCACGCAACTGTACCGTGCATTCCCATATCAATCACACAAAGAACACTCTTGCCAAACAACTGCCTTTCCTAGACAACTAGGGCAATCTGAAGCTTTAAAACATTACTCGATTTTCTACCCGGATTCAATAATTACTCATTACACTAGAAACGATCGACGGCACTCACATAGCGCCGCCGATCGTTTGTTGTTTACTACTGGACCATAGCTTTTTCCAATAACGGCCATTCGCCAACCGTGCTTACGGATAACTTCTCATTTCAGGGCTTGCCTGACAAATAACCGTTCACCGCAAAGAGCCATAGACGAGCACCAAGAACCGAGTTCGATAGACTCTTATATCGCGGCAAAAACGTAAGATCAGCGCTATCTGGACCGCCGCTCGAGCAACACCCGTCAAAAATAACAGAGTCAGCAAGCACCCTCTGACAACAAGCAGTGAGCACTCCTTAGCAGATTCACGACTGTGAAAGATTTCCTAAGCTCGTGATTGATATAATCTCACAATTATTATTAGGAGGATGCTGCATGAGCTACTCATGGTTATTGCCTGTAAGCACGGATGTTTGCGGAGCGGTTGTGTCTGAGCCTGAGCTGGATCTGTCACAACTTTCGCACTCAGAAATCGCCGCACTGGTCTACCTGCAGAACCTTCCCAAGCTGTCACAATCGATACTGTTGCCTGATGATCTGGAGAAACGTTTCGCCCGTAATATTCAAATCCCTCTTGAAGAGTTGCAGGCTTACCTAAAGGCCAGGCATGACAACAGCGCGCTGAGCCAAGGCGTTATGCTCTGCGCCCAATACGGCATCCATTTTATGGATCAAAAGGAAGTAGAAAGCAGACGCTATCTGCAGCCAGACGGTTCGTGGGACTTTTCCTACGCGCAGCGATTGCGGAATCTGGCTACCCCCTATCAGGTGGTACGACATGACGGCGTCCTGCTACACCTTAGCGACAGCCAGCGCCGTATTATGGATGCGGAGATGGCTATGCCTGAGGAGGTGATCGGTTCCCAGTCAAACGCCGGGACTGGCAAAACAACCATTTTATACGAGATGGTAGAGCGGATAGCTGTTCGGGATCTTAAGCCCGTGACCGTTTTGGCTGACCAACCACAGAAGCATAGGCCCCTGCTCCATAAACTGGGTAAGAAGAAATACCAGACTTACAAAAGCCGCATCCATCTGCTGACCTATATAGGCCTGGCTATTGAGTTGCTGGCCGGCTCCAATCGCCGCCTGGCGGAACGGTTCGGGATCGCACTTGGGACGCGCTACTCGGCGACAGTCTTAGTCGAACGCGCCCAACTGGCCGATCCTAGTCGCATGGGTGTAGACCAGCTTGCAGCACAAAGCTGGGAAATCGTACGCAGATACTGCAACAGCTTGGACCCGGTCATATCCGAGCGTCATATCCCTCCGAGCAAGCGCCTACATATGGGCAAGATCGAAGCGGCAGCGGCGGTAGACTCCGCAATCCGCGTCTGGAATGCCATGATCAATTTGACCCATTCAGACATGCCGATGCGTGGCTTCCATCTGGTCAAGCTGTTGCAATTGTCTAATAAAACCTTACCAGAGCGTTACGGCACCATATTAATAGATGAACTGCACGATGCTCCCCGGGTGATGGTAGAGGTCCTGCAGCGTAGCGGGCTGCCCCTGCGAATGTTGGGCGATCGCTATCAAAACTTCCGAGGTTTAGATCTGCCTTTCACTGGTACGCTGCTGACATGCGAGATGACAGTCTCACTGCGCGCAGGGACGCGGATGGCTGATTATGTCAACCCGCTTATCAACATGCACCCGCTACGTTCAACTTCGCCGTTTTCAGCAGATGCCCGCAAAACCACTGAGTTCCATGAGTATCCCGCAGATGGGCTACCCTTGGAGCCGGCAGTGATGCCGGCGCCGGATGAATGGGGAGTCGTAGACATGCTTATCCGCGGACGCAAGCAGGGTCGCGCGGTTGATGTTTTTGACCCTGGCAGAACCTTGAGTCACTTTGTTAAAGACTGCAGAGAACTTCTCAAGCATGGACGCCGCTCGACCCACGGGGCACTCCGACGCTACGACTCGTGGGAGTCAGTAGCCCGAGCCATGATCTGGAGCCCAGCATTCCAGCGCGTGGAAGAATGGTTAAAAAATGGAGACCATTTCGACCTGTCATACCGTTCGGTACCAGAAAGCGAACTCATAGGCCGACCTCTGAATCTGATCGCGGTCAAATTACACGACATCAAATCTTTCGAACTGCCGATTCTAGCTCTGCCGGAAACACTCTACTACCTGGCTCGGGAAGGCAGCCAACGGGAATTAGCGCGCACCTTATCCATGCTGTATACGGCCGTCACCCGGGGTGCCGAGCGGGTACACCTACCCGACTCGCACAGGGAGTGGCTGACCTATCTGGACAATCCCGTAACTGCGTAAAAGGCGACGGTACAACGGGCTAAGAAACGTTGTTTAGCTTATTTCGCTCAATAGCCGCCGCCTCCCTACGGGCGGCTTTGGTTAGCTGCAACTAGTAGCAATTGACATATTTCTGCAAGTCGCCTTGATCCGCTTCGTGTTGCACCGAGATACTTGGAGTTATTGGGTGGGGATGTGTGCTGAAGCATTGCAACCCATCTGGCTAAGCAGAGCCTTGGCGTTGCTCAACAACTGGTGCTTGACCTCTAGCGGTGGTAGCGCCCAAGCCTCGCTCAGCAAATTGACGGTAATGTCGAAATCCCAGGGCATCACCGGACGCCCTTCCAGCTGCGCGAAAGGCCCATCGCTTTCAGGAAGGACCCTATCTTTCGGAAGCTTTTTGGCTAGCGCCTTCCCAGCCGCGGAATGGAAAGCCGCGGGGCCAATGCTGAACCAGCAGCCTTGCCCAGCAGCGGCCTTGAGCTCTAATGCCGTACCGGTGAACCAATGCAGCACCGGGATGCCGTGGTCAGGGAACTCACTGAGTAGCGCCAACACGTCTAAAACCGCCTGTCTCGAGTGGATGCTGAGCGCACGCCCTCCCAAGTCATGGCATCGCTTCACGGCAGTAGCGAAGACTTGCTTCTGCTTTAGGTAGCTAGAAGCATACCTCTTAGAGCCATCCAAACCGATTTCACCGACAGCAATGGCGCCATCAATCAACTCTGTGAGGAGGTCCAATTCTTGGAAGCGCTCGCCGACGATCTCAGGGTGAAGGCCCGGGCTGATCAGCATTGCTTCGTGGTGACCAAGCACCGAGCTCGTTGCCTGGAAAGCCTTCGGGCTCGTGGTTACCAGCCACGTGAACGCATTGCGGCTCAGAGCCTCAGCATGTACTTCCCTAGCTCTGGGGTAGAGATCTACATGGCAATGGAAGTCGATCAAAGCAGTTGGTCCTGAACAAGAACAGCTTCCAGCTCAGCAAGTCCCTGCTGCAGGACTCGGCGATAGTCTGGACGCTCCTCAATAGGTGCAAAGGCCAGTGTGCCGCCCAGGAATCGATCCAGCCCTCTCTGCTTGGCATCGAGCACAGCCAGAGCTACTGCCATGGGATCATCGGGACCGCCTGACTTATCGCTGCCTAGTACGGTCGGAAAGCGATAGTTGGTTTGATCGGACCCCGGCCCCCACGCAAAGAAAGCTGCTCGACGGATCAGGCAAGGTACACAACGGCCACAGTGCTGGCGATTATAAGTCCGGAAGCGCCCGCAACTTGTGGAGTCCGAAGCCAACTCTCTCAACCTGTCCTGATCGAGACAGCCCCGCATCATCTCTCCTTTGGTTTGGAAGCGATAAGGCAGTATCAACTCAACGGATATCCCGAGCTCATCGAGTACGCTTTGAAGCGTGCCGATGAAAAGCGGATGGGTCGTGCGCGTACTCAGGCTCGAGACTCGGCCAGGGACCAGTGGAGGGTTGATGCAGATAAACCCGTTTTCAGGGATGTAGATTTGCGGCCTGGGCAGACTAATCTTCGTCGAGGCAAGCACCGCAAATGCATAGAAGGCCAAGGATCGAGCTCGGGTCGAGGATTCGTGTGCACCTTTGAAATTGATGCCATGACTCCATTGATAATGCCCGCCAGCACCTGCCAGCAGTTGTGCATAACGTCGTTGTAGTGCCGAGTCTTTGTGCGCAAGCTGGGAGACAAACAGAGGACGTCTGCCTTCGGTGACCAAATTGATGCCACCAATCAGGCTATCTAGCCCACCTGACAGCAAAGACACACAGTCGCTCTGAAGATAGGCACCATCCCCCTGAGGTGGCTCAAACCCTGCGTCGTTGAAAACCAAAGTCCAATAGTCGCCGGTCAGAACCTTTAGCATGTTCTCAAGACGATGTTTGAGAGGTAGCCAACGCAGTGGTTCGCAAAGTCCCACTGTGAGCTGGATCGTACGGGTCCACCCATCTGCGCTGGTACTTCTGGGGCTAGCCAGGTCAGCGCTGCAGACCGCTAGACAGAATTGAACAAAGTCCCAGACTGCCGGCGACGGCCGAAAGCCCGATCGTTTTAATGATCCATGCCAACGGTTAGCAATTGTACCAACGCCATCGCGTTGGGCTCCCTTGAAATAGGAGAACGCTCGCTCATCCGCCTGCAGCTGCTGCGGGATCCTTTCCGCCTTGGAGCACATTACCTTGTTCATTCGGCAAACACCTGCAACGCAGTTTGAAGGACTGACTGGGCTAAGTTTTTAGGATCTGCATGCGAAGCTTGCTTCTCCTCCAAGATCGCCCGCACTTCTGCCCAAACCCATTCTCTTATGTCGGCTCGGCGCTCTTGGATCATTACAGGATCATGCTTGAGCTTTTCGTAGGTCTGCCCAAGCTGCATATCAATGCGCTGACAGATTTGGTTAGCGATCGTCAGCCCTACTACTTCGGCAATTTGCGCATCAGTCAGAGCAAAAATGTCTACATCAGGGTGATTCTCATAGAGCTTCGCTAGCGCCTCAGCACCTGCATCATGCAAAGACTCCTCATCAATACTGCCGAAACCCGAACTGACTTCTTTCAAGACCTCAAGCGCCAAGTCGGAAGCGGAGAGATTGGCCGAGCGGCAGCGTGCTACCCAGTCGGTCACTCGCTGGTCAGTACCATCACGAGCAGCGGCCAGGAACTGACCAAGAGCTCCTGCCCCTCGTGCAGTGCTACGCATGGTAGAAGCAGCGCGACTCGCTCCTCCCATTCCTTTGGACACCATGCTCCTGGTCGCACTACGAAGATCGTCGCGGTTACCACTGCCTAGGTAAGATCCCATTTTTGCCCGGGCAGGGCCAAAGCGACGATCCGGAGCGATAACATTCTGTGGAGCAACAGGTGCCTCACTGGCAGGAGCCCCCTCTTGGTCAGAGTCAGTTTGCTCACCACCATCCGAGCTGCGAGCTGTAGCTCCATCTGGAGCCAGCCACTCTGGGTCAAAAGGAGAGCCTGAACGGCCACCACTGCAGGATGTTGATGTACCCATCAGTTCTTCTTCCTTAGGTGCTCAATCGCCGCCTTTGTATTCTTTGGCAGTTCATTTAGATCCTTCCAACGCTCCAAGACCTCGCGCGCCCAGGACTGAGCACCTAGAGTAGGTATGATGCCGGGGCCAACTTGCTTTAGAGGCGCTTGCTCCAACAAGCTGGCCGCCTTTTTACCCAGCTCGGGAAAGACCTTGCAGCACTCGATGAGCATCACGATCTCTTCGTTGCTTCTCCAGGTGCGCGTAGTGCTGCAGTTCTGCCATGCCTTGATCATCGCCAAACCAGTCTGATCAGGCCCAACCTTGTTTATAAGATCCGTAAGGGATTGGTGCCCACTCTTTGCCGCCTTCAAAACATCGCGAAGCTGTCGTGAGTCAGGCGTCATATTGTCATCGCCGAAGTCACGAGTCCCCGAGTCACGGCTCAGGTGAAGCAATGGGCGGAGATCTTCAGTGCCGAGTGCAGGTGGCAGTTCGAGCCACTCCCTAGTGAAGGGATTGTCCTTAAAGGGCTCGTGCAAGCCAGCTTGATTAGCGGCGGCGTTTTCCGCGTCGGCCAGGATCTGTACTCGACCGTCATTATCCGAATGCACTTGGCCAGCAATCTCCTCTGCAAGCGCTTCATCACAGCGCTCAAGAAGGTGCCATTTTGCCAATGCCGCGATATCTAGCTGGATGCCCTGCGGCGCAGAAAGGGCTTCACGCAGGTAAATCGTGTTTAGAAAGCGCTTCATGAGCCGGGGATTGGCATTGACTGCTGACGAGCGATGTAGAAGTGATGCCAACCCTTCTGCTAGGTCCATCAATCCTCGAAGCGCTTCATTTTCCCCAACTAAAGCGTAGAGAAAATCTTGATTGATCGTCTCACCTTTCCAGCTGTTTCGAAGCCTCTCGGGAACAAGCCTGAGCGCGTTTTTGAATTGGTCACGAGCGAATGTTCCGACATTGGCCTCTCGCTCAAGCAGCAGCAGAACCAGATAGGCTTTCGCCTCATTGAGACCAAGCCGCGGGACATGAAGCGGAACCTGAATGAGCTTGTCGAAGTAGTTGGTAGCCACATCACTCGAAATTCCTGCCCCATCAAAATGGACTTTCACAGCTGCCTTAATAAAGTCGTTGTCGGCCGCAACAACGAATGCGCTACGGCGAATGAACAGCAGTAGACGAATAGATTCGAGCGTTGAAATTGCGGTTTGTGGAAGGCATCGATCCAAGTCGTCGACAAAAATCACCAAGGTGATTTCAAGCTCGGCGAGAAGCTCTTCCAAGGTGTCTCGGAAGGCCTGGATGTGCGCCGGCATAGAGAACGGTTCGCTTGGTTTCAGCAAACCATTGGCCGCCGATCCAATGCCCTCAGCATCTATCGCTACCTCGCCCGGCTTTTCCAGGGAGGAGAAGAAGCCAGCAATTGTGTTGAACGTCTTGCCGAGGGCCCCGACCGGAATCCCAGTTGTCAATGTCAGTGCTGCCTCCCCACTCAGCTGGGCAATCCTGAGCAGGTTGATGCGACGCCACAGCTCAGCGGCCTTATTCGCGATGGTCTGGTTCTCTTTGGCAAGCCGAACAATCTCATCGCCGACGATCTGAAGCAGAGCACTGCGAGCAGACTCAAAATCTTGGTACAGCCAGGGATTGAAGGTGAGAACAACGAAGGTGTTACCTGGCTTGCCATCATCGACAGGCTTAGCTTCACCGAGAGCCTCCAGTCGAGACGCAATCATCTTCACCAACGACGACTTGCCAGCGCCCCATCCCCCGGACACACCGACGGAAATGGGCTCGCCATTTGCTCGCGTCAGCATGCTCGCACACGCATCAGCCACTACGCCGAAGTTTAGGTAATCAATTGCTGTCTCGTTGTCATGCCACATGGCTGAAAATCCATTTTCATTGGTCGAAGAACACCGCGATTATTACGCTAACCGGACCAGTTGCGAACTGCCACTGCTGATTTTGAAGTGAACTCTCTCAGTCTTGCTTACAATCGTCATCGATCAGTTTGGCAGGGCCAGTTTAAATCTGTAGCAAGCTGTACGTCCGCTTCTGGCCGTTTACTGCCCCTCCGGCTAGGCAGTTTACGACCCAAAGCTGCCTTCAAGACAGGGAAAGAATCGTCAAAACGACACCTCTCGATGATGTCTATCCAAGGGGCGATCACTAAAACTAATGAAAGCGAACCACGACAGTTGGCTACCATTCCCTTCCAAAATTACATGATGTTGCCTGGATGCCTTCTGCCAGCCGCATACTCGTTCAAATGGCCAATGCATTCGGTGAATTCTAATAGTGCCTCACAAACGATACCAGCCGTTTTATTTATGCGTGCGATCTCCTGAGCGGGAGTGAGACTCCAAACATTGGCCGCGCCTAAAATCACGTATGTGTATCCATCGCAGTACCATTTATTATAATCCGTTATCTCGTAGAAGATGCGCCGAACCGCACTAATGGCTCGCTCTTGAATGGCGTGCGTAATTGGATGCAGTGAATGCCAATGATGCACAGGTCTCCAATGGTCTTTTGGGCATTGCCTGATCAAATCCTGCATGACGACTACACATTCCCGGGGCACTTGGATAAACTTTGGGTCCCGGCACACACGGAAAACTACTCCCCTGCAAGCCTTCAGGAAGAGCTCCAACTTGCTGCATATTTCGGAAAAATCGAAGTTGGCATTCATCGGAACCCCATAAACAGACTCTCGTGCGCTTTCTTCCATCGCACGCTGCCACCCCCTTATGGTTTCACCTGGGAAGGTTAAGGGGTCATCGTCTACAAGCTTCGCGTGGTTGGCGCAAAGCCATGCACCGTTCTCATAAGCTCTGCGTTGCTCAGGCGTCAACGCGTTGTCAAACCGGGGCCCTCCTCGAGCTGCAGCTGAAACATGCGCAGCCTGCCCTAAATTGACGTTCTGCCCCTGTGGAGTGGACGCGTGGGTGACTCTCGGACAGCCTGGGTAAACGCATCGGAAGTGGACGTTCCGCGCCAGTGCGCTCTTGGTTGCAGACGTGAAATTATCTCTTCCCATCTCATCGTTCTCACTACATATCAAACATGGATTCCGTTTCACCGGTTACTCCGTATCGGCCGAACGTACCCAGAATTGAGGGTAGGTGATCCGGCTGCTTTCGCTCCCGGCTACTACTGTGTCGACGATTCGCACCATAAGCTCAGAAACTCAGCGTACACTCCACGTCGCCGGCTCCAGACTCTAGGGTCACTGCGCCTGATCTGCTCTACGCTCTGGGCAACGAAGGAAAACCGTGCTAATCAAGTCTGGCTGAAGAGGGGCACGAATGCTTCATCCCCGTCCTCGGGGAGCATTCCGGACGTGGCGTGAGGCGCGCGTGGGGCTGAATGAGTTACCGTGGCAGCTGAGATTTGGAGAGAGTGATCTCGTGGTTGCAACTGAATAGCCTCGCCTGGGTAGAAACCCTTCGGCCTAACAGCTGTCGCTCGTGCGAGGCGCCGCTTGGTCAACAACCAACGACCTCTTGCCCGACAGCAGACTCTTGCTGAAGCTCTGGCGACAGCGCACAGCCGCCGCTCGGTGACGACGCAAGCGGATTTGCGATTACCGATAATGATCAGGGAATAGTCGATATGAGCGCAGGCCGTTGAGTCCTGGCGCCAGGTGTGGCTCAACGGCAGTTACAGCCGAGCTTTCATCTGGAGCAGGCCGAAGAAGATCTGGCGCCAAGCATTATCCTGTTCCTGTAGGCGGTTCTAATGGATACCGTCGATCATGCCGTGGGTTGTGCGCAATCACGATGACAATCTGACCTTACGAGAAATCTCTAGGTCCGCCCTGCGGTATTCGTACTGCTTTTACCTCCGTAAAGAACCAGGCAGCCGATTTAATGCTGGAGTAACAGACCGACAATCAAATTCGCGACATCCAGTGCCTCATCCTAGCTGCGAAGATTGATGCGAACTGACTGCCGCAAGGAATTCCGCCACCTCTCGATCTGATGGCGGCTCCGGCCTGATTTGGGCGGAGCCATCATCGTATACGTCGATAAAAACCCATTCCAGTTCTTCCAATGGCTGACCAATATCTGGTGGAGTCACCCAATGAAGTTGCGATCGGATCACCTTGGCGTTTTCGCTCATCTATACCTTCCTTTCTGAATAGTTTTTCTCGCCATCTACTGACACGGCAATACAAAGCAAGATAGGCGGTAACCGAGACGACATTTCTCCCTGCCACCGCCTACAGATTTTCAAACATGCAGCAGAAAACCCTAATTCTTTTCGTCTGTGTTGGAGGTGCTCGCGCCGTTGAAGGGATATCTAAGGCTCAGCCAACCCCCCATTCTTTCACCTAGAAGGGATAGTTACCGGAATTAGCGTTGTTCAGGCATAGCGTCAATTTCACCTGCCGCCAGAAGGTTTTGGGTATTCTCTCCCAGAGGTTAGGATCATATCGATAAGGAACAGGAGGAGCATAAATGAGTTTCGACACCCCAACGATGCGTGAAGAGATGATGGGTTATGTACTAACTTTCGGACTAGCGTCAGTACTTCTCGCGTGTTCTGGATTCGCTTGGTGGCAGCTATACCTGTTCCACAGCACGCCCTCGATCTTTTATTCACCCGTGGGGTGGGATTACAGGTACGCAGGGGCAATTATGTCTATGGGAGCCTGCAGCGTTTGGGCCTATTTCTATGCCGTCGCGGTTCGGTCTAGACACTGGTTAACGGTAGCCAAAAAAAGTTGGCATTTCTCGCTTCCCGCAGTGATCCTACTCATGAGCACCGGGGTCGCTACTTGGCAGGTCCATAAACTAGGCATTTAAAATCGTCGAAGAAGACAAGACCTGTTGAAGATTTGGAAGAGCCTGTCAACTGACGGCTTGCCGCAAGGGTGCTGGACGCTAACTGGCGTACCTTGATGCGCACGATTACCTAGCCGCCGCTGGCAAATGTCCCTATGGCCAGAGCCACCGTTTACGACCCGACCAGCTCCCCCACGGAACCCTCTTGGGGCTCATGCCCAATGCCGCCACACTGGCGGCAGGTCAAACGCCTTCTACCTCAATCCCATGCTCGGCTAACCAAGCCTTGCGCTGCGCATAGTCTGGCATGGCGCGCTCGAGTCGGCGCCAGAACTCCGGCGTGTGATGCGGCTCGTGCAAGTGCGTCATCTCATGCACCACCACATACTCGGCGATGTGCNCCCGCCGGGCGCGACGCCCATGCGGGCCTGATAATTTTTGACGCGCACGGCTAGCCAGTTCCGCGCATGCTCGCTATACCAACGAATGAAATACTCTCGTGCCGACCCCAATTCGCTGCGTAGCAGGCGGAAGCGACCGGCTATCAGTTTCAGTGGTACATCCTGTTCATCGACCAACTTGAGCCGGTAGCTGCGGCCAAGATAAAGAAAGCCTTCGCCATCCACATACTCCTTGGTAGGAATAGCACGCTGCAGGCGCTCCTTCTCGGCCAGCCGTGAGTAAATCCA
>NZ_VTPZ01000025.1 GCF_008638305.1 Pseudomonas profundi | reverse complement strand
CGTCCGGCATCATAGCGGCGGCGTCGAGCATCGGGCGTGGCGGCGAACAGCTTGCGCACATGGTCGAACAGACCCGTGTAGGTAGCCAGGTTCGACCGCGGCGTGCGCCCGATCGGCTTCTGGTCCACCTGCACCAGGCGCTGTATGGCGTCCACGTCGCCCGCCAGATGGCCGCCGGTCGCTTCGACCACTGCCGGCCCTTCGCTGGTGGCGCTTTCGGCGGCATCGTCTTCAGGCTCGTGGCCCAGGTGCAGCAGCACCAATTCCGGCAGGGCCTGCGCGATGAGGCTGGATTTGCCGGAGCCAGAGATGCCGGTAACGGCTGTCAGCACGCCCAGCGGAATGCGCGCATCCACGCCATGCAGGTTATGGCGGTGGATGCCCTGCAGCTCCAACCAGCCGGTCGCTTCGCGTGCTCGGCTTCCGGGTGCGGGAATTTCGTCAAACAGGTAACGTGCAGTACGCGATTCGGCAATCTTGCGCAGGCCATCCGGCTCGCCGCTGTAGAGCACGCGGCCGCCACGCTCCCCGGCCTCCGGCCCGACATCCACGAGCCATTGCGCGCGGCGCATCAGGTCCAGGTCGTGCTCCACCACAAACACCGAGTTGCCCGCGTCGCGCAGCCGGTCGAGTGCATCGTACAGGGCCTGGCTGTCGGAGGGATGCAGGCCCGCCGAGGGTTCGTCAAGTACGTACACGACGCCGAACAGCAGGGAACTTAATTGCGTGGCCAACCGCAAGCGTTGCAACTCGCCGGCCGAAAGCGTCGGCGTGGCCCGGTCCAGCGTCAGGTAGCCCAGGCCTAGCTCGCGCAGTTGGCGCAGGCGCGCCATCACGCCTCCAGCCAGGCGCTGTGCGGCGAGGCGCTTTTCTTCCGACAGCGCGGAGGTACGGCGCACGTCGGGCGATACCGCATGGACCGCATGGCCGGTGGCAGCGCGTTCGGCACGCTCGCGCCGGGTCGCTTCCTTGTCCGTAGCCGCACCCGCTGCATGGGCGCGGAAATCGCCCTGTGCGATGGGTTCGAGCAATGCCGCCAAGTGGTCCAGCGGCATCTGCATAAACGCGCCGATGTCCACCCCAGCGAAGGTGACCGACAGCGCTTCGGGCTTGAGCCTCTTGCCGTGGCAGGTGGGGCACGGCTTGCCCTCCATGAACCGGGATACGCGCTTTCTCATCAGCGCGCTCTGGGTATTGGCGAAGGTGTGCAACACATACCGCCGGGCGCCGGTGAAGGTGCCCATGTAGCTCGGCTCCATCTTGCGTTTGAGCGCGGTACGGGTTTCGGCAGGCGTGAAACCGGCGTACACCGGCACCGTTGGTGTTTCCTCGGTGAACAGAATCCAGTCGCGATCCTTTTTCGGCAGGTCCTTCCACGGCNATCCAGTCGCGATCCTTTTTCGGCAGGTCCTTCCACGGCCGGTCAACGTCGTAGCCCATGCTGACCAGGATGTCGCGCAGGTTCTGGCCCTGCCAGGCGGGTGGCCAGGAAGCAATCGCCCGCTCACGGATGCTCAGGGAGGGGTCGGGCACCATGATCGCCTCGGACACCTCGTACACATGACCCAAGCCGTGGCAGGTCGGGCACGCCCCCTGCGGCGTGTTCGGCGAAAAATCCTCGGCGTACAGCATCGGCTGATTGGCGGGATAGGCGCCGGCGCGCGAATACATCATCCGCACCAGGCTGGACAGGGTGGTCACACTGCCCACGGAGGAACGCGCATTGCTGGACCCCCGCTGCTGCTGCAGCGCCACCGCTGGTGGCAGGCCGTCGATCGCATCTACGTCCGGCACGCCCGCCTGGTCGATCAGGCGCCGTGCATAGGGGGCCACCGACTCAAAGTAGCGTCGCTGCGCCTCGGCATAGATGGTGCCGAAGGCCAGCGAGGACTTCCCGGAGCCGGAGACACCCGAGAACACCACCAGCGCATTCCGCGGGATAGAGACGTCCACCTCTTTGAGGTTGTTCTCGCGCGCGCCACGCACCTGCACGAGGCCGCTGGCCGCAGCGGTACAAGAGGATTCACCGAAAGAATTGTTTGGCATGTTCTTATCCTGTAGTTCGCCCCGCTCAGGACAGGACCTCCTGAGTGGTAGGGAAAACTGATGCTCTGCAGATGCTCGTCACGCTTGATGCGGTGTGCTTCTTCCTGTTCAGCCCCGCTCAGAAACAATTGGCACTGCTGATTGAAGAAGTCTTCCAGTTCAGCGGCTGTGAAGTGGTCGCTGAAGGCATGCTCGGCGTGACTCATCACGTCGAAATACACCACAGCCAATTCCAACTCTTCCAGCTCAAGCTGCTGGCAGAGCAGCCAGCCGTCGACCTTGACCTGCGCCCAATGCAGCAGCCGGTGGTTGGCCGGAATGCGGCTGATATCGCCACGGTGGGTTTTGATCTCTTCTAGGCGCCGCTCTTGCGGATCGTACCCGTCGGCCCTGCCGCTGACCAGCAGGCCGGGGTAGCTGCCACTTAGAGGTAACTCGGCGATATAGCCGTCTCCCCGCCGATCAACCACTGTCTGGTGCCCAGCCATGCCTTCCTGAGCGGTGGGGGAAGGGGTGAAGCGCAGATCCAGGTCACCTTCCTTGGCGGTGAACTCGCACAGTGCCCGCACCGCTACCCGATAGCTCATGCCTCGGCCCAGCGCACGTAGCAAACTACAACGGCGATACCGTGCTCAGCCGCGAAACTGAGCCAGCGTTTCTGGTTGTCCTGCAGGCGGTCGCCGGGGCCTTTGACCTCAATCATCCGGTAGCGATGTTCCTGCGGATAAAACTGGATCAGATCGGGCATGCCGGCGCGGTTGGCTTTCAGATCTCGCAGCAGGCGGGTAAAACAGGCGTGCAGGTGTGCAGCGGGAATGCACTGCAGGGCTAGTCCCAGGCGCGCCTCATCGAGCATGCCCCAAAAGACGAAGGGTGATTGCAGGCCGAACTTTTCCTGATACCGAGCCTTGATCAATTGCCTGTAGTCGGGTTGTTCAAGTTGCAGTAGACAGCGTTTGAACAGGTGTTGGCGGCGCGCATAAAAGTCCGGGCTGTGCAGGTCCACCGGGCCACTGTGGAACGGGTGAAAAAATGACCCCGGCAGCGGTGCGAAGATCGCCTCCCAGCACAGCAAGCCGAACAGGCTGCAGAGCAGGGCATTTTCCACATAGTGCACCGGAGCATCATCCTGCTGCAGGTGCACTCACAGCTATCTCCACACTGCCATGTGTCGGCGCCGGCAATACCAAGTCGATGCGGGTTTCGCTCGCAGCCTTGGGCTTTTTCACCATCTGCAGGCCGAGCTTGCGCTGCAGGCGGGTGAGGGCTCGTTCCAGGCGCTGGCTTTCTTCATCGCTGCCTGGGGTTTGGCTAAAGGCCAGGGCCTGATCATAGGCCTCGGCATCGCGCCCCAGTTGTTCCAGTACGCGAATCTGTCGCCAGCGGGCTTCGCCATGCGCGCTTTGCTGATAAAGCAGCAGGGCCTGCTCCAGCTCAACGCTCTTCTCCAGTTGCTGGGCGATCTGAAACAGCAGGTGCGATTGGCGGCTGCAAAGGTATGGGTTGCTTGAACTGAACGCCAGCAACGGCGGCACAATGTCCGCCAGGTCTGCGCCTTGCTCAACGCTGACGCGTAACTGGCGCAGGTGCAGGTAATCCTCAAGATCCTGGCGGCACTGAAAACCACGTGACTCCGGGCCTATGTCCACCGATTCGTAACGGTAGATGCCCAGATCCGTCAGCACGAACTCGGACCAGTCCTGAGCCAGATTGCCAAAGAACATCAGGCGCAAACGATCACACAACTCGCCCACCATCAGGCTGAGTAACTGATCATCCAACATAGGGCACCAGTCCGTGAAGGTCTGGGCAGGTAGCTCCATTGCGCGCAGTTGTTCGAGCAGCTCGGCCTTTTTCTGCGCCGCGCGGCGGTCTGTGAGCGGCATATGAGTCAGCACCTCATCCTTGCGCAGCAGCTCGGCAATCTCATCGGCTGTGAGCAGCGCCTGCTCGGTGATCCATCCCTGTTCAAGCAGTGGATCGGCAGCAGCCAGGCAGTCGCCGATTTCCGGGTAAACGAGCTTGCTCAGACGAAAATGACAGCCCTTGCGCTAATCATGCGCACCAGCAAGGCCTGGGATGGCCAGGGCAGGGTATTGAAGGTGTCGAGAAAGGCACGTTCTTCATCCGCCAGTAGATCTGCATAGCGCTCAGCCACCCAGGCGAGTGCCGTACGGAAATTGCTGAGGTAGTAAAGCTCAGGGGCTAACGAGACGGACATGGTAGTGATCACTGTATTCTTGTACAGGATTGTCCGTGTTGCGGTGCCGAGGATCAACTGGCGCAGAAGCTGACGGTATCAGCAGGTGAAAGTGGCCAACTCCAGCCCGATGCTACTGGCGACTCCCGGCCGGTATCTGCCTGTCGCGTTAGGCAGGTACCGGCCGAGACTGTGTAAAAACGTTTTCAAGTGCGGCAGGTACTCAAACACAAGCTAGAAATCGTGCATCTGGGAGAAATCCACATTTGCTGACGTGCCGATAAACTCCAGATTTCACGTAGACGCGAGTACTTCAATTTTGACGAAGCGTTTTTACACACTCTGGGCCAATAGCGGTCAGTCGCGATACCATAGAGATGATTCACCATAAGGCAGCGACTGGAGCTCACGCAGCAATAATCCTTAGATCCATTGCTAACTGACTAATACAAGATGCTGCTGGTTGGCAGATTCGATTCGTTCTCTCATCAGGATCACAAACCGTCGGTACTCAAGCTTAGGAACAGCATGGCGATTGGCAGATTTCCAAAGTCGCCACGAGTCGCTCAGAACGATGTTTCATGACCGGCGAAACTTGGATCCTGCCTGAGCATCATTGATGCTCGCATGGATTCGAACGATACAGCATCCGAGTAGCCGCCCCGAGCAGGAGACGGCTACTCAAAACACTAAGCCGCAGGCTTCATCACAACCTTCGTCCACCCCTTGTCTCGTGCATCGAAGTGCTTATAAGCACTTGGGCCATCATCCAGCTTCAATCGATGGGAAACGATCTGCGAGGGTGCGGCACGCCCGTGATGAATTAGCTCAGCCAACTGGCGGTTGTACGCCTTGACGTTGGCTTGCCCGGTGCCGATTTTCTGCCCTTTGAACCAGAAGGAACCGAAGTCGAAAGCCATCTTCCCTTCTTTGGCTAACTCGTTCTTGGCACCCGGATCTTGGGGAACGAATACCCCGACTACTCCGATACCACCGGTTGCCTTGGTCGAGGCGACGAGGTTGTTCATGGTCAGGTGATTCACCTCGTGGCCATGTTTGTCGCAGCACTGGTAGCCCACGCATTCGCACCCACGATCCGTGCCTTTACCATCGGTGTAATTCAGGATTTCATCGACAGCCTTCTGCTCGACGGAATTGATTGGCGTGGCCCCCATCTGGGCAGCCAGTTTCAAGCGGTCTGGTTGATCGTCTATTACGAAGACCTGCGAAGCGCCTTGGATAAGCGCGGAGTGCGCCGCCATCAAGCCGACCGGGCCTGCGCCGTAGATGGCAATGGACTCGCCTGCTTGCAGCCCCGCCAGCCTTGTTGCGTGCCATCCCGTGGGGAAAATGTCGGAGAGCATGACGTAGTCGTCCTCGCGCTCCTTCGCATCCTCAGGCAGCACGAGACAGTTGAAGTCCGCGAAGGGAACTCGCAGCAGCTCGGCCTGGCCACCGTCATAAGTGCCCATCTCTGCAAAGCCGTAGGCGGCACCAGCGCTGCCTGGATTGGCGGTCAAGCAATAGCCGGTAAGTCCTTTCTCGCAGTTTTCACAAAAACCACAGCCGATGTTGAAGGGCAAGCAGACCATGTCTCCAACCTTAACGCGCTCAACTCCTGCACCTACCTCGACCACCTCACCGAGGTTCTCGTGACCGAAGACTCGACCCGTCTCGAAGGTGGTTCTGCCTTCGTACATGTGCAGATCGGAACCACAAAGATTCGTGGATGTGACTCGAACGAGAGCATCCGTTGGTCTCTCGATCTTCGCATCTGGGACGTTCTGGACGCTGACGTCACGCGGGCCGTTGTAGACGATTGCTTTCATCTGGGTTCTCCAAGTCAGTTTAAAGGAGCGCCGATTGCGCTTTCGCTCCTACCTTGGTTCGTCTCCCATGCAACGCGCTTTGTTCCGGAAAACTGGTCAAAGCCTGACGGGCGGTACCGCGTTCGAGGCTTCTTCATGCTGGTACTGACTCGCCAGCCGACGATCCGCCGTGCAAAGACGTCGATCACGAACGCCACGTACAGCCAGCCCTGCCAGGTCGATACATAGGTGAAGTCCGACACCCACAACTGGTTCGGGCGGTCGGCATGGAACTGGCGTTGGACACGATCCAGCGGGCAAAGGGCCTTGTCGCCGGCCACCGTTGTCTGCACGATCTGGCCACGTCTAATGCCCTGCAATCCGGCCCGACGCATTAACCGCTCCACCGTGCATCTGGCGACCTCGATGCCTTCTCGCCGCAGCTGCTTCCAGACCTTCACCGCGCCATAGCACTGCATATTGGCATCCCACACTCGCTGGATTTCCAGGGTCAATGCGTCATCGCGCTGAGCACGACAACAGCGCAGTGCCGGGTTGCGCTGTTGAGCCACGTGCCTGCGGTAACCGGACGGGGCGATCTGCAACACGCGGCAGATCGACTCGACCCCGAGACGGTCACGATGCTGATCGACAAACGCCCTCAGGACTTGGTGCGGCGGTCGAGCTCCGCCTGGGCAAAATACGCACTGGCCAGGCGCAATATCTCGTTTGCCTTACGCAGTTCGCGGTTTTCGCGCTCTAGGGCTCTGATGCGCTCGCGCTCTTCACTGGTCTGACCGGGGCGCTGCCCCGCATCGGTCTGCTGGCGACGAATCCAGCCATGCAGGGTTTGCGCGGCACAGCCAATCTTCGGAGCGATGGCCTCAATGGCTGCCCACTCGGACGGATAGTCGTTCAGGTGTTCCAGAACCATGCGCACAGCACGCTCACGGACTTCAGGGGAGTAGGTAGTAGTCTTTCTCATGGCCTCATCTTCTCAAGAGCTGAGGCCTCCACGAAACCCGGGGTGATTCACGAAAGCTGAACGGGGTGAGTGCAGAAATGAGCTTGAATGTGCTTGCCTATAATTTGAAGCGGGTGATGAAAATCATGGGTACCGAAGGCTTATTGAAGGCGATGACGGCGTAAAAGCCCCGGTTTTTACTGTCCCAAGAGGTACCACAGTGCTTTATAAGCGCTCTGACGCGCCACCGGCGCTGATCGTGGCAAATGCTCGGGAAATCACTACGCCCAGGCGCAGTGGGCTGGGGCATACAAGATGTGAAAGTGTTTTTACACACTCTGGGCCGATACCGGTCTGTCATAGCCAGCTACGAAACGAACAACACTGCGCTGAACGATGTTGACGGTACACCCGGCCAAGTCTGGCCAATGGTATAAAATCTATGGGTTTCGGACTTTGACGCCGGTTTGAGCGTGGAAGTGAACATAGGTTGTATCATATTGCCCAGGCCTGACTACGGCGCCGGCGCTCTCGCTGCATCAAATTGAGTTGCAGAGCGCTAATCAGCCCGCGAGCTCAGAAAACGACCCATGAGACTCTCTTCGCGCAGTTCTTCTTTCTTTCCAGCAAGCAGCACCTCTTCGGCGGTCGGGTAATGTCGTAGTAGGCGATACGCTTGATCGCGTACGCTTTCAGGCAACGACTTATCGTGACGCAGAGCGATTAAAAACTCTCTGGCTTGAATAATGGAGCGCGTCCGTTCGTCGGGCATCGTCATGTCTTTTCCTCATCGCAATGGCCATCCTCAACAATCAAACCCAAGCGAACGTCTGCGCTGGCGTCGTAGTCCTCCTCGAACATGTGGTGCGAGCGCCGCAATTGTCTGACATAGCCCAACGTCCCAAAAAAACAGCTCTCGCATAATTGAAGTCGGTAGGTTTCTCCCTTATGCCGAGAGCCCTGGCTCCAGTCGGCTTGCAACGTAGCGAACTGGAGTTCGCGACCCGCTGTAGAGTTGGATCGGCAGGCGTCGCAACCACGGTTCGCGGTAGTCGTGCATTTCATTTCTCTGATCATATTCATTACTGGAATCGCCTTCCAATTTTGAGTGCCGGTTTGCTGGTGCGCCGACCAGCCTGACGTCCTATTCGATATGATAGCTGCTTGTGTTTAATGCCCAGCGACTTCTTGACGCCCTCAAGCATTGTTAGAGGCGCAGCGCTCCAAATTGATTGTACTTGGACTGCCTCGGGAAGCGTGTCGCTCGGCCGGCGGCGACGGCTCGAAGGTCGGCATGAGCTGGCGTGAGAAGCGGACCTTTGCGGGAGAAAGCTCGACTGGGGCATCAAGCGGATTCACGAGGCGACAACGATAACACGCCAGGTGGGGCAGGCGATATCTTCGCTCTGTACCTGCAGAGCGGAGTGTCGAAACCGTGTTGCGTTCACGCGTTTTTCTGAGCGAATGTGGGCCATGCCTCCTTGCCCCATCCAGGCATTGGCCTACCTAGTACAAGTGAAGGGCTCCGTTCAAGCCACACGCAATGAATCGGTACGTTGAGTCCTTCACACCGTCTAGAACAAACTGGTGGGTATGAGTGCGCTATAAACTAGGGAATCCGTTGAGGTCACCGGCTGAAGCCGGGCTTCGGGCAAGAGATTATCAACCAGATAATCGGAATGCCCACTTATTTTTTCAGAATGTGGGTAATACCACGATACGCGAAAGCAGCAGGGAGACTTGCCCAATAGTTGCTCAAAAAGGCGGAAAAATGGCACCAATCACGCTGTTTCATACCACAATAGTCTTTGCACTCTTGAGAGAGAGCGACGAAACGTGGGTAAAACCACGAATGGATGCCAGCCGAGGATCAGCACCCAACGACATGTCGGTCTCACGAAAATAAACCACACAGGCCTCGCTCGCATCCAGCTTTGACACCAATTCGCAGTTCTCGAAACATAGACCAAGCGCTGACGCCTACTTGCGAAGCCGTGCGCAAACTGTACTCGAAGCATCTTAATGTGCCGATGAGCCGTATTCAGCTTCGCAAAGATTGCAGCAGGCACCGATAAATAGTGACTGTGAGAATAGTCGACGCAGTAGAATACTTTCGAAGGAGCGCGGCCGGCGTTCCCCTAGTCTCCGGGGTCCGGATGAACAAAAATACCAATCTGATTACGATCAGCTGAGGGGAGGCGGGATGAGCAACCTAGTCGGGTTGCATCGAAGCCGCCCCGGCGCGCGAAGCGTTGGCGGCCAGGGGTCAAGCTATGATATTAGTTTTGTCCGCTGGGGGTATAGGAACATGATGGTGCGGCTGTTGAGCGAGACAAAAAAAGACCTTGTGTGGCGCGTGTGCATAGTGAAAAATGCACACATACATTTTTTCCGTGAAGGTACCATGTCCGCACGTAGTGTGCAGAAACCCGGGGGTGTATGGCCGCTTGGCGTGCCCTTCAATATTGCCAGCTACGCCTTGCTCACGCTGATGGTCGCCCAGGTATGCCAGCTTGAGCCGGGTGAGTTCATCTGGACCGGTGGCGATTGCCATCTGTATGCCAACCATATCGAGCAGACCGACCTGCAGCTGACCCGCGACCCTTTCCCGCTACCGCGGATGGTGCTCAATCCCGAGGTGACAGACTTATTCGCTTTCCAGTTTGAGGACTTCAGTCTGCAGAACTACGAAGCGCATCCGCACATCAAGGCGCCGGTGGCCGTATGACGGGGTCTGTGCGCGTTGCCATGATCGCTGCCATGGGGCTTAACCGGGTGATCGGGCGCGACAATCAGTTGCCCTGGCATCTGCCGGAGGACCTCAAGTATTTCCGCAGCATGACCTGGGGCAAGCCGATCGTCATGGGCCGCAAGACCTTCGATTCGCTCGGGCGACCGTTGCCGGGCCGCACCAATATCGTCGTGTCAGGCCAGCCGAATCTTGAGCTGCCGGGCGCCAAGGTAGCGGGCTCGTTGGAGGAGGCATTGTTTGCGGCCAGGAATCAGGCCGAGCTGGATAGCGTCGATGAAATCATGATCATCGGCGGCGCCAACCTCTATGAGCAGATGCTTGGCCAGACCGACCGCATTTACCTCACCCTGGTCGAGGCTGAGCCTGATGGCGATGCCTGGTTCCCGGAATTGCCCGATGAGCAGTGGAAACTGGTCGAGGAGCGGGCCGTAGCGGCGGGAGAGGATTACCCGGCGCACCGTTATCAGGTGCTTGATCGGATCTGAAAGCAGATACTCGAGGAGATTCCGGGGCGGGTTACCGCCCTCGGAATGCCAGTTTAATCCTCCAGCATTGCCTTGTTCCGCACCGCCCCCTTGTCCGCACTGGTAGCCAGCAGCGCATAGGCTTTCAGCGCTGTGCTGACCTTGCGCGGGCGTATCTCGACAGGCTTCCAGCCTTTCTTGTCCTGTTCCGCGCGACGCTGCGCCAGCTCTTCATCACTCACCAGCAGATTGATGCTGCGGTTCGGGATGTCGATAAGGATCTTGTCGCCATTGCGTACCAGGCCGATAGCGCCGCCTGCGGCAGCTTCCGGAGAAGCGTGGCCGATGGACAGGCCGGAAGTCCCGCCAGAGAAACGTCCGTCAGTCAGTAACGCGCAATCAGCACCCAGACCCTTGGATTTCAGGTAGCTGGTTGGATAGAGCATTTCCTGCATGCCCGGACCGCCCTTGGGCCCTTCGTAGCGGATGATGACTACGTCGCGCGGCTTCACCTCATCGGCAAGAATGCCTTTGACCGCCGAGTCCTGGCTCTCGTAGATGCGGGCGTTGCCTTCAAAAACATGGATGGACTCATCCACCCCGGCGGTCTTGACCACGCAGCCGTCCAGCGCGATGTTGCCGTACAGTACAGCCAGGCCGCCCTCGCTGGAGTAGGCATGCTCCACACTGCGGATGCAGCCGTTGGCACGGTCATCATCCAGTGAGTCCCAACGGGTCGACTGGCTGAAGGCGGTCTGCGTGGGGATGCCTGCGGGGCCGGCGCGGAAAAAAGTCAGCACCTCTTCATCATCGGTCTGGGTGATATCCCACTTGGCGATGGCTTCTTCCATGCTCGGGCTGTGTACCGTAGCGGCGTCGGTGTGTAGCAGGCCGCCGCGGGCCAGTGAGCCAAGAATGCTGAAGATGCCGCCGGCACGGTGCACGTCTTCCATGTGATATTTCTGGATATTGGGCGCGACCTTGCACAGCTGCGGCACGCGGCGGGACAGATCGTCGATGGCCCGCAGATCGAAATCAATCTCGGCTTCCTGCGCGGCGGCGAGCAGATGCAGAATGGTGTTGGTGGAGCCGCCCATGGCGATATCCAGCGTCATGGCATTCTCGAATGCACGCACGTTCGCGATATTGCGTGGCAGCACGCTCTCGTCCCCTTCGGCGTAATAACGGCGGCACAGGTCGACGACGGTGCGGCCCGCTTGCAGGAACAACTGTTCGCGGTCGCTATGGGTCGCCAGCATCGAGCCGTTACCGGGGAGGGCGAGGCCCAGGGCTTCGGTCAGACAGTTCATGGAGTTGGCAGTAAACATGCCGGAGCAGGAGCCGCAGGTCGGGCAGGCGCTGCGCTCGTATTCCGCGACTTTCTCGTCGCTGGCGCTATCGTCCGCAGCGATGACCATGGCATCGACAAGGTCCAGACCATGGGCAGCAAGCTTGGTTTTGCCTGCTTCCATCGGGCCGCCGGAAACGAATACAACCGGGATGTTCAGGCGCAGCGCGGCCATCAGCATGCCGGGGGTGATCTTGTCGCAGTTGGAGATGCAGACAATGGCATCAGCGCAGTGGGCATTGACCATGTATTCCACTGAATCGGCGATGATCTCGCGCGATGGCAGCGAATAGAGCATACCGTCATGGCCCATGGCGATGCCGTCATCGACCGCGATGGTGTTGAATTCCTTGGCCACACCGCCGGCACGCTCGATTTCCCGCGCCACCAGCTGTCCCATGTCCTTCAGGTGTACGTGCCCGGGCACGAACTGGGTAAAGGAGTTGGCGACGGCAATGATCGGTTTCTTGAAATCCTCATCCTTCATGCCCGTCGCGCGCCACAGTGCGCGGGCACCGGCCATGTTGCGGCCGAAGGTGGATGTTTTCGAGCGGTAATCAGGCATGACGGTTATCTCGTTGTGCGTTGCGAAGCGGTGGGCAAGCATACCAAATCAGTCGCGGGCAGGCAGTAGCGGCGCGTCAGACGTCAATGGTAAGGGGCGCGCGGCAGTTCTGCCGCGCTGCGGCGGCACGCTTAGAGCGCCTTTTCAAACACCTTGGAATTGCGCTGATAGTTGTACAGCGAAGCGCGCTTGGCTGGCAGCCGCTCCACACTGCTGGGAATAAACCCGCGTTCCCGGAACCAGTGGGCGGTGCGCGTGGTGAGCACGAAGAGCGTATCGAGCTTGAGTGCACGCGCCTGGGACTCGACATGCTCCAGTAGCTGATCGCCGCGACCGCCGTGACGGTAATTCGGATCGATCGCCACGCAGGCAAGCTCCGCCGCGCTGGAGTCTTCAAGCGGGTAGAGCGCTGCGCAGCCGATGATCATGCCGTCGCGCTCAATCAATGTGAACTGGCTTATTTCGGTCTCCAGCACCTCCCGTGAGCGCCGCACCAGAATGCCGGCTTCCTCAAGCGGGCGAAGCAGTTCCAGCAGGCCCGCTACGTCCTCCACCGTTGCGGTACGGACCTGTTCGAAGTTCTCCTGAGTCACCAGGGTGCCGCCGCCATCTCGGGTGAACAGCTCGGTCAGCAGGGCGCCGTCTTCGGCAAAACTGATGATGTGGCTGCGGCGAAGGCCGTTGTTGCAGGCCTTGCAAGCCGCTGTGAGCAGGGCGCCCGGCAGGCTGTTACCAAGCGTTTTGAGCATGGGCATGGCGCGGGTCGGTTTCAGCTCGCGTAAGAGCGAACCCTCGGCGTCCAGGATGCCTGCGTCAGGACCGAACAGGATCAGTTTGTCCGCGTCCAGGGCACTGGCCGCGCTGGTGGCAACGTCTTCACATGCCAGGTTGAATACTTCACCGGTCGGCGAATAACCTATGGGTGAGAGCAGCACTATGGAGTTTTCATCCAGATGGGCGCTGATCGCCTTGCGGTCGATGCGGCGCACTTCGCCGGTGTGATGGAAATCAACTCCGTCGACGACCCCGATAGGCTTGGCTGTCACGAAATTACCGCTGACCACGCGCAGTCTGGAGCCTTGCCCCGATGCAGTACAGAGCCGGGCTTCGATCGCGATGCGCAGGCTGCCGACCGCATCCATGACGCAGGCGAGCGTGTCGCTGTCGGTAATCCGCAGGTCCCGGTGGTAGTGTGAATCGATGCCGCGCGCAGCCTGTCGCTCTTCAATCTGTGGTCGCGAACCGTGCACCAGCACCAGCCGTACGCCCAGACTGTTGAGCAGCATGATGTCATGCATGATGTTGGTGAAGTTCGGATGCGCGAGGGCTTCCCCCGGCAGCAGCATGACGAAGACGCGGTCCCGATGGGTATTGATATAGGGCGTCGAATGGCGGAACCAGTTGACGTAATCGTGCATGCGGATCTTCCGTGCAAAAGCAGCAGTTTAGGGACATTCCGCGATGCGCTTCAAGCGCTGTGTGTTGCCTAGGGTCTGTTCCCGTTTCATCGCGGCCGCGACAGAGGCCCGTTTGGTGCAGAATAAGGCGCGAGGAGCGAAATTTGTTCAGCACATCCAAGTGCTTCACCCCTTCGGGGCTTGCGCGCAAAAACGCTCCAGGCGTTTTTGTGGTTGTTCCAAATGAGCGACGAGTAACGCAGTGCTGCGCTAAACGGGCCCCGTCCCTACGGGTGGGGCCGCCTAGGTTGCGCGTCAAATGCCGCCACGCGGCGTTGCGGGACTTGGCAAGGGAACAACCATTACCTGCATCCCGCGCCTTGCGGATCGCCGCCCGGCCTTGCGCCATTTGACACAGCAACGCGGCTCGCGATGAAACGGGAACAGACCCTCGTCGCGCAAGGCTATGCCAAAAGGATGTAACAAGGGCAAGATAGCCTCAACAGAGCCATTGAAGAGAGGTCAACGTGAGCCAGAATCCCGCCCCGATTGTTGTTAACTCGGCTGATGAAGCAGTCGATCGCCTGGCGACGCTGTATGAACAAGCTACCTCTGCCCTGAGCCAGGCACTCAAGCATTATCTGAAGGACCGTACGCTACCGAGCGAGGCGCAGAGTCAGCTGTTTCGTTATCCGGAGCTGCGTCTGACCTACGACACCCAGGGCGAAGCCGCCACCAGCGTGCGTGCCTACGCCAAGGTGCAGGTGCCCGGCACTTACAGTGTGACCGTGACCCACCCGCGTGCTTTCAGAAAGTATCTGCTGGAGCAGTTGGGACCCTTGATGCGCGACTACACCGTCAAGGTCGAGGTCGGGGTCAGCGAGCAGAACATTCCTTACCCCTACGTAGTGGATCAGGGGAACGAACTCGCCGGCTCCGGCGTTACCGCCCGTGAGCTGGCGCGGTATTTTCCCAGTACCGATCTGTCAGCTGTCAGCGACAGCAATGCCGACGGGCTGCACGACTGGGAGAACACCGAACAACTGCCGTTAGCGCTATTCGATGCCTCGCGGGTGGATTTTTCCCTGCGGCGACTGGTGCATTACACCGGTAGTGACTGGAAACATGTGCAGCCGTGGATTCTGCTGACCAACTACCACCGGTATGTCGACCAGTTCATTCGCCATGGTCTGGACATGCTCGCCAGCGATTCGCGCTTTCTGCGCATGGTCATGCCTGGCAACGTGGTGATCGAGCGCGGCATGGATGAAGCCGAGGTAACGGCGCTGGTCGAAGGCGTCGTCTGGCACCGTTATCAGATGCCGGCTTATCACCTGATTGCCGAGGACGGGCACGGTATTACCCTGGTCAATATCGGTGTTGGCCCCTCCAATGCCAAGAACATTACCGACCACCTCGCGGTGCTGCGCCCACACTGCTGGCTGATGATCGGTCATTGCGGCGGGCTACGTCAGTCGCAGAATATCGGCGACTATGTGCTGGCCCACGCATATATGCGTCGCGACGGCATTCTTGATCGGGTGCTGCCGCCGCACATTCCGCTGCCTGCGTTGGCCGAGATCCAGATGGCCCTGCAGGAAGCTGCCGCGCAAATCACCGGTGACCGCGGCGACGATCTCAAGCGCCGCCTGCGCACCGGCACGGTACTCACCTATGACGACCGTAACTGGGAGTTGCGCTGGGCTCAGGAGCGCCCGTTGATCAATCAGGCGCGCGCCATTGCAGTGGACATGGAAAGCGGGACCATTGCTGCCCAGGGCTACCGTTTACGGGTGCCATACGGGACCTTGCTCTGCGTCTCCGACAAGCCTCTACATAGCGAGATCAAGCTGCCTGGCGCGGCTGGAGCCTTCTATGAACGAGCCGTTACCCAGCATTTGCATATCGGCATTGCGGCGCTGGATCTGCTGCGCACTCAGCTCAACTCGCTGCATTCGCGCAAGCTGCGTAGTTTTGATGAGCCGCCGTTCAGGTAGGGCTGCGTGACCGCGAATGCCGCAGCCTGAGTTGAACCCAGGGCGTCTTGCAGACGCCATCGCGGCGAGTCGCCCCTCCTACAGTTGGTAAGTGCAGCACGATAGTATTCTGTGGGAGATTCTATGGTTCACCACAACCCCTTTCAGGCT
>NZ_VTPZ01000024.1 GCF_008638305.1 Pseudomonas profundi | reverse complement strand
TAGGAAAACCATACAAGGCGCGACTCGCGGCGATGCTGGCCGCCAGGCCAGCTGATTTTACTTTACCTACTAACCCCGGGGCGTCCTTCGGCCGCCGTCGTGCCGAGGTCGACACTCCTACTGTATAGATAGCCGAGATGTTCCAAGGTTATTGTCCGGGTTGGGCTTGGTTTCAGCCACCCAGACCGCTTGCCACTATTGTGCGATGCAGTAAACTTGCGCCACGCCCTGGCTGGCCTCGACACCCGGTCAGGAGTCTTCCGCTATTGAACCGGAGAAACACATGTCGATGATTACACGTCCGCTGGCCGTAATGGCTGGTTTGTGCCTGTCTGTTGCTTCCATTTTCCCTGTTGCCCACGCCGCCGATACCGAGGTTTTGCGCGTATCCGCTATTCCTGACGAGGCGCCGACTGAACTGCTGCGCAAATTCGAGCCGCTCGGTGAATATCTGGAGAAAGAGTTGGGCATGGAAGTGAAATTCCAGCCGGTATCCGATTACGCGGGCGTGGTTGAAGCGCTTGGTGCCAAGCGGCTGGATATGGCCTGGCTGGGCGGTTTCACCTTCGTGCAGGCGCGTTTGCGCACCGGGGATGCAATTCCACTGGTACAACGTGAACAGGATGAGGTATTCACCAGCACCTTTATTACGGCCGATGAAGACGTAACCAAACACTCTGACCTGGAAGGCAAGAGCTTCGCCTTTGGTTCGGTCTCTTCGACCTCGGGCCACCTGATGCCGCGCTATTTCATGCAGCAGGACGGTATCGCTCCGGATGACTTCTTCAGCCGCGTCGCCTTCTCCGGCGCGCATGATGCCACCGTCGCCTGGGTCGAATCCGGCCGTGTGGATGCTGGCGTGCTCAATGCATCGGTGTGGGACAAGCTGGTTGAAGATGGCAAGGTCGATACCGACAAGGTACGGGTATATAACCGCACGCCGACCTATTTCGACTACAACTGGACCGTACGTGGCGATCTGGGCGAAGAGCTGTCCGAGAAGATCAAGCAGGCCTTCCTCAAGCTGGACCCGGAAAACCCCGAGCACAAAGAAATCCTTGATCTGCAGCGCGCCTCGCGCTTTATCGAAACCAATGCCGAGAACTATAAGGGCATCGAGGAAGCTGCACGCGCTGCCGGCCTGCTGGAGTGAGCATCCGACTGGACGGGGTGGGCTTGACCCATCCCGGTGGTTTTCGGGCACTTGAAAAGCTTGATCTGACAATCGCCGCCGGCGAACGGGTGGCGATTATCGGCCCGTCCGGTGCCGGCAAAACCACCCTATTGCGCCTGCTTGGCACCGGCCTGCATCCCAGCGCCGGTCGCCTGAGCCTGTTGGATAATGACCCGACGCAACTGCGTGGCCGCACACTGCGCCAACTCCGCACGCGTATCGGTTTGATTCACCAGAGCCCGCCCCTGCCACCGCGGCAAAGAGTCGTTACCGCGGTACTGGCTGGAAGGCTCGGCCAATGGTCGTTGCCGCGTGCGCTGGCATCGCTTTGTTATCCATTGGACGCCGAAGGCGCCCGCGCCGCACTTCAGCCGCTGGATCTGGCGGACAAGCTCTTCGCACGGTGTGATCAGCTGTCCGGTGGGCAGCTTCAGCGCGTCGGTATTGCCCGCGTGTTGTATCAGGGCGCTGATCTGTTGTTGGCCGATGAGCCGGTTTCCGCCATGGACCCGGTGCTGGCGGACCATACCTTGGCATTGCTCAACCGCATTGCTGACGAGCGCGGGATTACCCTGGTTGCCAGTCTGCACGCCGTGGATCTGGCCTTACGACACTTCCCGCGGGTGATTGGTCTGCGCGACGGCAGTATTCTGTTCGACTGCGCTGCTACTGAAGTAACCGACAAAGACCTCAACGGCCTGTACGTAAATGCAAGCCTGCAGGCTGCTACGACCGAACCGGCACACGTCAGCGCCCCCCTACAGGAAAACCTGCCCCGGACCGCGCCGCGATGCTTCTAGCATCACCCGCTGCGGCCAGTCGCGATCCGGCTGCCCTGCCCCGCCTGTTTATTACCGTGCTGGCCGTCGCTGTGCTGTGGCCTGGTCTGGTTATTACTGAGTTTGCGCCCGCCACCCTGGTTGATCCGCGCAATCTGGACGTGTTCAGCCGTTTCTTAGCCGGATTCTGGCCGCCGGAAACCTCGCCGGAATTTCTTGCCCTGCTCGGCAAGGCGACGCTGGAAACCCTGGCCATGGCCACCGCCGGCCTGGCTCTGGCGCTGTTACTGGCCATACCGCTCAGCCTGTTGGCCAGCCGGGCGCTTTCCGTGTCTGCCTTATTAACCGGTCGCCCTTCACGCTGGGCCAGCGCGGCACGCTATCCGGTGCGTTTACTCCTGATTCTGCTGCGCAGCATTCCGGAAATCGTCTGGGCGCTGTTGTTTGTTCGTGCGGTCGGGCTCGGTCCCACCGCCGGCGTGCTGGCAATCGCCATTACCTATAGCGGCATGCTCGGCAAGGTGTATGCGGAAATTTACGAATCAGTGGATCAGCGCCCGGCACGGGCGTTGATGCAGGCGGGCAGCTCCCGCTTGGCGGCGTTTTTCTACGGCGTGTTGCCGGCCGCTGCGCAGGAGCTTATGTCCTACACCATCTACCGCTGGGAGTGCGCCGTGCGCGCCTCGGTCATCATGGGCTTTGTCGGCGCTGGCGGACTCGGACAAATGATCGACTTGTCGATCCGCATGTTTGCCGGCGGTGAGGTGGTCAGCATTCTGCTCACCTTCCTGGTTCTGGTGTTGCTGGCCGATCAACTCAGCACGCTGCTACGCCGGAGGCTGGCATGAGTCGGCGGCTCGAAGCATTGCTCTGGAGCAGCGCCATAATCGCAGCGCTGATCGCTTCGTTTGTTTACCTGGGTATGGATCTACTCGGCTTGTTCCGTGGCGACAGCCCGGAGCAGATGCTCAGCTACGCCCAGTCGTTCTTTCCGCCGGAGACTTCGCCGGACTGGCTCTCAAAAATAGCGCGCGGCGCTTTGGAAACGCTGGCGATTTCCGCCATCGGCACCCTGCTAGCTGCCTTGGCCGGCGCAGCGTTAAGCCTGTTCGCCGCCGGCCGGCTGGGGCGCATTGCCAAGAGCCTGTCGCGCTTGCTGCTCAATGCGCTGCGCTCCGTGCCCGAGTTGGTGTGGGCGGCATTGATGGTATTGGCTGCTGGGCTCGGGCCCTTCGCCGGCACTCTGGCCATCGCACTGCACACCGCCGGTGTGCTCGGACGCCTGTTTGCCGAAGCGCTGGAAAACACCCCGACCGCACCTGCGCAGGCGCTACGTGATGCAGGCGCTGGCCCGGTTGCCGCGTTCTGCTACGGTACCCTGCCCAACGTGATGCCGCAATGGGTCGCGTACAGCCTGTATCGGTGGGAGAACAATATCCGTATGGCCGCAGTGCTCGGGTTCGTCGGCGCCGGCGGGCTGGGGCAGATGCTGTACGTGACGCTCAGTCTGTTTCAGCAGCCGCGGGCGATGACCGTCATCCTGGCCATGATCATCATGGTATTGCTGGTGGACGCCTTGAGCGCCTGGCTGCGGGCGCGACTCGGGTAGACGTATTTGCGCCCATGCCGGTGTGGGCGCCAGCCTCGCGCTANCATGCCGGTGTGGGCGCCAGCCTCGCGCTAGGGAGCCTCTGAAGAACGTAGCGAGCGAAGGTCAGGCAAGGCGAAATCCGACGAAAAAGCGGACCGGGCTGGCGTACCCGTTTACGTGCTGTAAATGAGCATTTTGAGACGCCGAGTTTCGGGAGGGTTTCAACGCAGCATGGCCGAGCGCAGTAGTTATTCAGACGCTCCCTAACTGCGCTCCTGCACCAACACCCAGGGGCGCACGACCACCGCCCACAGATTATCCGGGTCGCGCGCGTGCCAGTCCTGCGCTTGCTCATCCGTCGCCAGCGCGACCTTGCTCTGGTCCATCCAGCCTTTCACTGCCGCGCTGTCATCCTTGATCAACGCCTGAGCGACCTCGACCAGATCCAGATCCGTTGCCGCCCATAACACCTGGCCGCGAGCAAAATGCGGTTCAAGGGCTTTCCATTCGATCTTGGCGGTGGCACCGAGAATAGCTGCATAGGTATCGGTGGGTTCGGTCATGGGATGCTCCGGCTATCAATAAGCCGGGCATATTAACGCCCCGGCGCGGTGAAAACGAGCTTGCCCTCCGCTGCCGAGTGTCGTCCCGCAGCTGCCATCACCCTGACAGGCCTGGACCCTGTCGCTAGTCGCCGCCCCGAGCGGTGATTACTGGCACTTCGCGACTTTTTTGCCGCTCGGTTTCCCAGCTTCGCAAGCCGTTGCTAGACTGCTGCTATGGAGTTCACAGAATAAACTGCGTTGCGACAGCCTGCAGGCCCCTCAATCGTACGGATGACAGTGAGCAGAAGAATGAAAAAACCATACAGGAAAGCCCTTTCACGAATGATCGCAGTGGCCGCCATGGCTGGCGCCACCGGCTTTGCGATGGCCGCGGACAACATCAAGATCGCCCTGGCCGGGCCGGTAACGGGACCCGTCGCGCAATACGGGGACATGCAATTCATCGGTGCGAAGATGGCCATCGACCGGATCAACGCTGCGGGCGGAGTGAACGGCAGCCAGCTCGAGGGCGTGATATTCGATGACGCCTGCGACCCGAAACAGGCCGTCGCCGTGGCCAACCGTATCGTCAATGAAGACATCCAGTTCGTGGTCGGCCATCTCTGCTCCAGCTCTACCCAGCCCGCCTCCGATATCTATGAAGACGAAGGCATCCTGATGATCACTGCTGCCTCGACCAGCCCCGAGATCACCAGCCGTGGTTACGAACTGATCTTCCGTACCATCGGGCTGGACAGCCTGCAGGGACCAACCGCCGGCCAATATATTGCCGAGAAGGTCAAGCCGAAGAAGGTTGCGGTGGTGCATGACAAACAGCAGTACGGCGAAGGCATAGCCACTGCGGTGCGCGATGTACTGCGCGAGAATGATATCGACGTCGCCCTGTTTGAAGGCATCACCGCCGGCGACAAGGACTTCTCTGCGCTTATTTCCAGACTGCGGCAGGCCGATGTGGACTTCGTGTATTACGGTGGCTATCACCCTGAGCTGGGGCTGATTCTGCGCCAGGCCAGAGAGCAGGGTCTCAACGCCACCTTTATGGGGCCGGAAGGTGTCGGCAACACGGACATCTCGGCAATTGCCGGCGAAGCGTCCGAGGGTATGCTGGTGACACTGCCCAAGGCGTTCGATGAAGATCCGAAGAACGCTGACCTGGTAAAAGCCTTCGAGGCCAAGAATGAAGACCCCTCCGGTGCCTTCGTATTCCCCGCTTATGCTGCGGTGCAGGTAATCGCAGACGGTATCAAGCTGGCCGACAGCACTGATCCATTCGACGTCGCCGAGGCATTGCGCTCAAACAGCTTCGAGACACCCACCGGCACGCTGAGCTTCGATGAAAAAGGCGATCTCAAGGACTTCAATTTTGTGGTCTACGAGTGGCACGCCGACTCCAGCAAAACCGCATTGTCAGAGTAATGAAAATGTCCACAGGCCCGCTGGTAACCCCACGGGCCTGTTGTTGTGCCCTTACTGCTGCCCGCATTGACCGTCCTGTCCCTTTTCAGGTGTTGTGGCCATGCCCGATTCGCTTTATTACTTTGTCCAGCAACTGCTGAACGGCCTGACCGTCGGCAGCACCTACGCCTTGATCGCCATCGGCTACACCATGGTCTACGGCATTATCGGCATGATCAACTTCGCCCACGGCGAGGTGTACATGATCGGCAGCTATATCGCGTTCATCTCCATTGCGGCACTGGCGATGTTCGGTATCGAGTTCCTGCCGCTGATGATCATCGGCACCTTCATCATCAGCATGATAGTCACCAGCGCCTACGGCTACAGCATCGAGCGTGTTGCTTACCGGCCACTGCGTGGCGGCAATCGGTTGATTCCGTTGATTTCTGCGATTGGCATGTCGATTTTTCTGCAGAATCTGGTGCGCCTGGCACAGGGATCGCGGGACATCGCCATGCCGAACCTGATACCCGGCGGTATTAATATCGGCCCGCCTGAAGGCTTCAGCGCAACGCTTTCCTATATGCAGATGATCATCTTCGCCGTCACGCTGATATCCATGACGCTGTTGACGCTGTTCATTACCCGCTCACGCATGGGTCGTGCCTGCCGCGCCTGCGCCGAGGACTTGAAGATGACCAATCTGCTGGGCATCAATACCAACGGCATCATCGCTTTGACCTTTGTTATCGGCGCAGCGCTGGCAGCAGTCGCCGGGGTATTGCTGGGCATGTATTACGGGGTGGTGAACCCCTATATAGGCTTTATGGCCGGGCTGAAGGCGTTCACGGCGGCGGTACTCGGCGGTATCGGCAGCATCCCTGGCGCGGTGCTGGGCGGGCTGCTGTTGGGTGTAACCGAAGCCATGACAGCCGGCTATTTCAGCAGCGAATACAAGGATGTGGTCGCCTTCAGTCTGCTGATACTGGTGTTGCTGTTCCGCCCCAGCGGCATTCTCGGTCGGCCGGAGGTGGAAAAGGTATGACCCGGCACAACTTTAAAGCAGCGATTATCTCTGCGGCCGTCGTCATTGCATTGACTGGCCTGCTCATGGGTGTCCGCCTCAGCCAGTCGGGCGGCGGGTTGATTGTTACCGGAGCCGGACCCGATGTGTACTGGAAGATCGCCGCCGCAGCGCTCTTCATGTTCCTGTTCAATCTGTTTCGCGATCAACTGGATGGGCTATGGCGAGCCCTGCCAGGAATACCCAAAAGCCCCGCCGGCTTGACCGCGGTCACTGAAAAGCCGGTAGTACGTCGGCTGTTCTGGTGTTTCCTTATTGCCGCTGCGTTGATCTGGCCCTTCTACGCTGACCGTGGCGGCACTGATCTGGCAACCCTGGTGCTCATCTACATCATGCTGGGGCTGGGACTGAATATCGTCGTCGGTCTGGCCGGGCTGCTGGATCTAGGCTATGTGGGCTTCTATGCCGTCGGCGCCTACACCTATGCGCTGCTGGCGATGTACTTCGACATTGGGTTCTGGCCCGGACTGTTTGCCGCTGGCGCAATGGCGGCATTGTTCGGCTTTCTGCTGGGCTTTCCGGTGCTGCGGCTGCGCGGCGACTACCTGGCAATCGTGACGCTCGGATTTGGCGAGATCATCCGTATCCTGTTGAACAACATGACCTGGCTGACCAGCGGCCCGAACGGGATTGGCGGCATTCCCAAGCCGACCCTGTTCGGACTGGAATTCAGCCGCCGCGCCAGTGACGGCATGCAAACTTTCCATGAATTTTTCGGAATCGAGTACAGCTCGGTGCACCGGGTAATGTTCCTGTATTTTCTGGCACTGGTGCTGGTGCTGATCACGCTTTACGTCATCAACCGTTTGCTGCGCATGCCCGTCGGGCGCGCCTGGGAAGCCTTGCGCGAAGATGAGATCGCCTGCCGCTCGCTGGGCATCAATCCCACAGCGGTCAAGCTCAACGCTTTCACCATAGGCGCGACCTTTGCCGGGTTCGCCGGCTGCTTCTTCGCCGCCCGGCAGGGGTTTATCAGCCCGGAATCCTTTACCTTCATCGAGTCTGCAATCATTCTCGCCATCGTCGTATTGGGCGGCATGGGCTCGCAGGTGGGCGTGATTCTGGCGGCGATCATCATGACGCTACTGCCCGAAGTCGCTCGCCAGTTCGATGAATACCGCATGCTGCTGTTCGGTCTGCTGATGGTACTGATGATGATCTGGCGCCCGCAGGGGCTGCTGCCGATGAAACGCCCGCACTTGGAGTTACGGACGTGAGCGCCATTCAACCTTTGCTCGACGTATCCAGCCTGACCATGCGCTTTGGCGGCCTGTTGGCGGTGGACGGCGTAGAGCTGAAAATCATGCCGCAACAGATCGTCTCGATGATCGGCCCCAACGGTGCCGGCAAGACGACGGTATTCAACTGCCTGACCGGTTTCTACAAGCCCAGCGCCGGGCGCATTCTGTTTCGCGGTGAAGATATTCAGGGCCTGCCGGGCTTCAAGGTCGCGCGCCGGGGCATGGTTCGGACCTTCCAGCATGTGCGGCTGTTCAAGGAAATGTCCGTAGTGGAAAATTTGCTGGTCGCCCAGCACCACAACATGAACACCAGCATGCTCGCCGGATTGTTCAAGACCCGGGCCTTCCGCCGCAGCGAGAATGAAGCCATGGAGCGCGCAGCCTACTGGCTGGAGCGCGTCAATCTGCTGGAGTTTGCCAACCGCAAGGCCAATACCCTGGCGTATGGGCAACAGCGACGGCTGGAAATCGCCCGTTGCATGGTCACCCAACCCACGCTCCTGATGCTGGACGAACCCGCGGCCGGGCTCAATCCGCGCGAGACCGAGGACCTGAAAGAGCTGATCGCAGAATTACGTAACACCCACAAGCTGACCATCCTGCTGATCGAGCACGATATGAAGCTGGTGATGAGCATTTCTGATCGCATCGTGGTGATCAACCAGGGCTGCCCGCTCGCTGAAGGCACGCCGGAGGAAATCCGGCAAAACCCGGATGTGATCAAGGCCTATCTGGGCGAAACCTGAGGATATTGCATGCTGGTTTTCGATAACGTTTCGACCCACTACGGCAAGATCCAGGCGCTGCACGACATCAGTATCCAGGTGCAATGTGGCGAAATTGTCACGCTGATCGGTGCCAACGGCGCGGGCAAAACGACGCTATTAATGACGTTGTGCGGCGATCCGCGCGCTACCAGTGGCAGCATTCGTTATGAGGGTCAGGAGCTGACCTGCCTGACCACCGCGCAGATCATGCGCAAGGACATCGCCATCGTGCCCGAGGGCCGCCGCGTGTTTTCCCGCCTCACCGTGGAGGAAAACCTCACCATGGGCGGGTACTTTGTCCGCGGCGATGAATTCGACAAGCAACTCGACGCCACGCTTGAACTCTTTCCGCGCCTCAAGGAGCGCTACCAGCAACGCGCCGGCACCATGTCCGGCGGCGAACAACAGATGCTGGCGATCGGGCGCGCACTGATGAGCAAACCGAGGTTATTGCTGCTGGACGAGCCGTCGCTGGGTCTCGCGCCGATCATCATCCAGCAGATATTCGGGATCATTGAACAATTGCGGCGCAACGGCGTAACCATCTTTCTCGTCGAGCAGAACGCCAATCAGGCGCTCAAGCTAGCGGATCGCGGTTACGTTATGGAGCATGGCCGCATCGTGCTGCAGGATACCGGCGAGGCGCTACTGGCCAACCCGCAGGTACGTAGCGCCTATCTGGGCGGCTAGGCATCCGTTCACTCCGCCTGGCCAGACGTTCAGGGCGTGGCCGCATCCGTGCCTTTATAGGCACAGCCGTTCAGGCGTCTGCCATCAACCGTCAACGTTGCAGTCAAATGGCGGTAGTCTCCAGCGTTATCAAAGCAGTGCTGCGGATAAAGCCACAACTCAAGGTCATTACCCTCCGCCCCCCGAAAGCTCATCGAACCATCTGGCAGGCTTTCAGCGATCATCGGCACTGGCCCCGCTTCCTGATCGGCCAGGCCGTCGAAGCGGATGCCCTGGCGGTCCACTACCAGGCGCCAGGAATCACCAATGCCGCGGGCGATCCATTGGCCCGATTGCGGTTCATCGGCGCAACCCCTGCCGGTGGACTGCATACGCAGCACCCGGCTGGTTAGTAACCTGTCATCTCGAACAGTCCCTTCGATGTCGACAAAGATTGCGATCTGCCCCGGCTGCGCAACGCGCTGGAACAACTGCTCCACAGCGGCCGCGCCTTCAACATTGACGATGGAATCATCGCGACACCGCTGTACAGTCCATTCGTCCCCGTTCCTTTCGAGCAAGCCCACCACCCTATCGCTCTCGGCCGACGACCAGGGCAACGATGCACAACCGGACAGCAAAACGGAACTGCCGCACAGCGCGAAGCAAACAGCCCTTAAACCAAGTCGCATATGTGAACCCCTTCTCTAATAACACTTTCGTCTAGGAAAACACTGGCTACAATTGGTCACAGAATTGCGCCAGAATGCTACCCTTCGGCAACAGCGAGTTATAGACAACTCCAGTTATTCCTCCCAAGCTCTTGATTTTGGACGCGTGCATGAAAACCATAAAAGTAGTTGCCGTTTTCACCCTTAGTCTTGCTATGGCGGCCTGCGCTTCCAAAGCACCAGAACCTGTCCAGATTTCCAAGCCGTGGGCTGAACCGCGCGTGGAGCATCTCACCAAGGTAGCCGAATCCCAGGGCTACGAAATTGAACGCGAAGGCGAGCAGATTCGCCTGATTATTCCAGTAGATGGCAACTTCCATCCCAAGCGTACCCTGCTTCTACCGTCTGGCCTGGTCCCGTTGAGCAAAATTGCCAAGGCTATCCGCGACGACGAAGAAACCCTTTTCTCTGTAATCGGCCATAGCGACAGCGCCGGCGAAGACACGCTGAACGAACAACAGAGCCTCGAACGCGCCCAGGCTGTAGCCAATGTCCTCATGTTAGGCGGTGTCAGCCGTAAGCGCATGCAATTAAGCAGCATGGGCGAAGAAGAACCCCGCGCAGACAATAGCACCGAGACCGGTCGTCATAAAAACCGTCGTGTAGAGATCGTAATGACTCCCGCCATCACAAGCATGGCGATGGCTGAGTAACCTACTTCTGGCTGCCCCGGTTCCGGGGTAGCCAATACATCTTTCCAAGAAACTTATCATTCTGATACTGCTCGGCCGCACGCCTCTCGGCGAGTTCGAACGTGGTCCTGGGGGTGTAGCGCGCCTGCGATACGCCAGAGCTCGCAAGCCACCCCAAACATTGTCGGCGCGTCCGAACGCGGCCCGAGACGCACGCCAACCCCAGGGAAACCCAGGCCGCAACCGCTGTGCCAGATCATAAAATACAGCGCGCCAAGCAACGCCACCCTGGGGGTGTAGCGCGCCTGCGCTACGCCAACTTCGTCCGCAGCGCTGGTCTATGTTCGTAGTGCTGGCTTACACTTGCGCCCTTTGCGTCCGATGACCTACGGAAACGATATGAAAGAACGCCCTCAGCCCCGCGCCATCGCCCTGCTCCCGCTACTGCTGTTTCTTCTGATATTCCTTGGCAGCGGCACCTACTATTCCCTGATCGGGACCGAGTTCGCGTTCTATCAGATCAAAGCTCCGGTCGCGATACTGCCAGCCATTGTCCTGGCCATCCTGCTCGCGCGGGAGGGGCTTAATCGAAGCCTGGATACCTTCATTGCCGGCATCGGCAACAGCAATATCATCACCATGGTGCTGGTCTTTTTCCTCGCTGGCGCATTCGCCACCGTTACCGATGCGATCGGCGGCGTAACAGCGACGGTCAACATGGGCCTGAGCTTCATACCGCCGGCTTTCGTGCTGCCCGGTCTATTTCTGATTGCCGCGTTCATTTCGACAGCCATGGGTACATCCATGGGCACCATTGGCGCGGTTGCACCCGTTGCGCTGGGCTTTGCCGAAGCCACCGGCATCTCGGTTCCGGCGGCCATGGGCGCGGTCATTGGCGGCGCCATGGCAGGTGACAACCTGTCGATCATCTCCGATACCACCATCGCTGCAACCCGCACCCAGGGCGTCGCCATGCGCGACAAGTTCAAGCTGAACCTGATGATCGCTCTGCCGGCGGCAGCATTGACGCTGATACTTCTGTTCATACTTGGAGACACCGCTACCGAGCCTGCTCTCGCCGACTACCAATTTATGCTCGTGTTGCCCTATCTTGCCGTACTGGTACTGGCGCTGAGTGGTCTGAACGTGCTCGCCGTATTGATGGCCGGAATCGTCCTATCAGGATTTACCGGCATGTTTCTAGGTGATGATTACTCGGTCGCCAGTTGGGGTAACGATATCTACAGGGGCTTCGAAGGCATGCTGGAGATCGCCGTGCTCTCGATGTTCATCGGCGGGTTATCAGCGATCATGAAGCGCGAAGGCGGCCTAGCCTGGCTGCGGCAAACCATTCAGAACATAACCGCAAAACTCGGCCAGGCCGGACGCCGCAGTGGTGAAGCGGCAATCGCCGCGCTGGTAAGCCTGGCCAACCTGTTCGTGGCCAACAACACCGTCGCGATCATCGTCAGCGGCAGCGTCGCCCGGGACCTGGCCGGTCACTACAACGTAGACCGCCGCCGCAGCGCGAGCCTGCTGGACATCTTTTCCTGCGTAATCCAGGGCCTGATCCCCTACGGCGCCCAGATCCTCCTGGCAGGCTCCCTTGCTGGCGTATCTCCATTAATACTGGCCGGCCAGGTGCACTACTGCTGGTTGCTAGGTGCAGTTGCCATTGTCGCGATTATTGCCGGATTTCCCCGGCCGCGTGGGGAGATTACGGAGGATGCGGGGGAGATTGGGTAATCACCTACACGGAGCCTGGCGGACAGGCGTTTTGCACTCGCGTCCGTTCAGCTAACCCCTGTGGATGTCGTCAAAGTCATCGCCCTTGGGCGTAGCATGGATGCCCTTGGCTTCCTGCTTTCGGTAGTAGCTTTCGATACTTAAGTCTGGATCAATCTTCTCTTGCAGAATGCAAGCGTGTTGCTGCCAAGGATAGGCTGCCAGTTTTTCGCGCAGCCCGCGTCCCTCCCTCCGACTCCACGTCTTCGCATCAATATCGCGCCAATACCGGGATGTACGACCACACGTCTGATCGTGGGCGGCTGTCACCGGATCAAGGTGTCTGCTCTGTTCAAGGATAGGCAAATCCGGCAAAGGCTGCTCGACATCCATGTACCGCTGCAGGGTGTCCCAGAACGCCAACAGGTTGGGTTTGTCCAGACCCAGGCTATGCAACTTGGTGGCCAGGCATACTTTGGTGCTGGTATAGCGGTGATGCAGCCAGAGGACATAGTCATGGCCCCCGTGCGGCGTCAGCTGTAACTGGCAAACCGCATCAAACTCGTAGAATGGAGCGACAAAAGGTTTACGAAAACGCCGGGCGATGGTCAGCGTACCCTCACGCCGGTCAAAGCCGCTGCCGTCGTGGGTATAGAACCGAGCATAAATCCATAGCAGCGCATCCGCGCCGAACAGCCCTATCGAGAACAAAATCATACCAAGCCAGAACGCCGTCTGTTCCGACCAGTAACCCCATAGGGCGTTTTGGTCCCAGGCGATGATAGCGGCGGTGAATACAGCACTCGAAGCCAGCAACAGAAATCCGTATAGCCAACGTTTGCTGAACAGGGCCAGGCTAATAATAACTAGCAACACGCTTACCGCTGATACCGCAAAATCGCTTTCTAGAACAGAAGATATTTTTGGTCCCCACACGAAGAATGGGAAGATGTAGCACATTAATTTCAAGATAAACAGGATGTACGGCACCCGACTCACGTTTTCAAAGTTCCATCGTCTAGCATTGCAGTAAATATGCTGCCCCCTATCTTCACGTACCTGCCTTTCATAGGTGGTATGAAACTCTGCTTCAAGTTGATGCTCCACTTCAACGGCGGAATCTAGCCCGGCGTAGTGCCCCCAGGCCAACCGGCTATCCATCACGCCGACGCGAACACTCTTTTCTGGTGCCAGCGCAGGAATATTGCTAGCAGCGAAAGCTCCGGGACCATACGAGGGGTGTCTTTCCTGAGTGGTCATACCTTGAATTCCGTGGTTTCGATTAGCCAGTAAGGCGCCTCATTAGACTTGGCATTCAGCGAAGGAGTGCGGAGAAAAGCAGCGCTATAAGGTTGCCAACGTTTCGGACTGGGCTGGGGCAACACAAGCGACTGGCCTGTCGCCTTTCCGATATCAATGCGAAACTGGGCCATAATTTTGAGACGCTGGCTGACCTGATTATGACGGCGTTGCAAAGATGTCAGTTTCAACAAGGGAAATTTCTTAGGTAAAACATAGAGTGCAGTGGCGTCGTCCAACGGCAGGGCTGACACTTTAGCGTCATCAATGACACGATGCTCAACCCGCTCGACATTAAACATACCGGTAAGCGGCAATACTCCTACTTGCTCTACTGCGTGCAATCGAAATTGTCCTCCTGGACCGAACATGGAAAGCAGCGGCGAATGCAGAGTCACTATCCAGTCGTCAGCTTCGAGGGGCTGGGTATCTGGTGGCTGGCAGGCGTGTGGACGAAGCATCCGCTGTCCACTTATCCGCTCCAGCTGCTTGCTGTGATAGGTTGGAGCACTCTGCATCCAGTCCGCCAGGCGCTCGACCCGGATTACCGGCTTGCCAAGGATGCCAAGAAGCTGTGTATAGGCATTCTGCGGATCGGCAAGGTGAGCGAATCGCTGATCGTCGCCCAGCAGGCTGTCGAGCACGCCTGTCCGGCCATGCTGTTTGCCGAAGGGTCCATTTTTCAGAAGTGCTTCAATATCACTATCAATCAACCAGCCGGCGACAATGTTGCCGCCGATAAACAATACTGCACCTGCGGCCAGCACGATGGGGTTGATCGACATGCCTAAAGCATAAGCCCCCCAGGCAGCGCCGCCAGTGGCTGCTATGCCATAAGCCAGAGCGGCGTCCCGGTCACCTTGATGCCAGGCCCGCGTAGCATCCCATGTGCATAGTACAGCGCTATACAGTACAGCCCCGCCAGACAATGCTCGAAGAATCGGTAGTTTAGGACTACCAGTTTGTTCAATCAGATTGGCACGCCATTGAGTGAAAGGCTTAGGAACTCCAAGACGAGGTTTATTAAGGAAATGAACCAGCCCATTTCCTGGGCCCAGTATCGGTTTGGTTATGCTTCCGATTGCCGTAGCGAGATCAGCTAACGCCGAAAGCTTTCCAGCTTGATATCGAATGTCGCCTTCAGTGCCTTCTGACAACAACCCTTTCATGCCAATACTTTGAGCCTGCAAGTTATACAGAGCACATGCCACAGCAACCAATGGCATTGCAGGAGTTCGGGCCACTGCCTCGACATGATCGCTTAAAGTTGTTTTCCAGGCACTGAATTTACGGACCTCAGGGTGATCTTCTGGAGCAACGATCAATGTTGCGCTTCCCTGATTGGGCAACAGATTGCCGCCAAGCTGGCGCGGGCTGCTCGACCCTATTACACGGTTCTCGTGATCAAGAATATTTCCGTAGAGGTAGTGTTTGCGGCTCAGAGAGGTTCGCTCCGCAGGGGAGAGACCATGACGAAGATTGCCAGTATCCACCCCTAGAATCCGCAAATTCTGGGCTTGGGCCTCTCCGGCCGTCATCAATTGGAGTCCATGCCACTTCGGTGAGAGCCGGCTTAGAACGCCAAAGGAGGGTGCGAACAGTCGGTGAAATTCGACCTGTATCAAGACCTCACTTGCCTTAAGCCTGTTGAGATGGGTCAGGACTGTCAGCGAAAAGTACTCCAGTGCGTCCCCGACCAGTGCATTCAGATTCTTGAACACCATCCCACGGTCAGTATCTTCCGGATCGACGTCGACTACCTGCAGCAGACTACTTAAACCCATATTTTCAGGTTTTGGCGACCGGCTTTCTTCGGCCAGGGCTTGGATACGGATTACCGCTTCTGGCAACTCACCATCCTTTCCCGCAAGCATAGTTTGCGTTAGCTCGTGTGTGCCGCTCAGCAGGCTTTGACTGAGTCGGGCAATAGCGTTCTGAAGACCACGGCTCATTGAGCCAAGGCGTAGAACATCTGACTGGGCTGGATTTTTGCAAAGAGCATCCAGAGCCTCCGCCAACCATATATAAGGCTCCAGCAGTCGCTCGTCCCTGCTCATCAGCCAGTCCTGCGCTACGTACGCCAGACGGCTGCCGGCGAAGAGCTGTATCAGTCGCCCCAGAATGTGTTCCATGTAATCACGTGCTTCACGCCGCTGAACCTCAAAAACGGCGTCGTCCAACTGGCTGGTATCCAGATGGCTCCTGAATCTGGTCAAGGGATTGTCGGCCTCGTGCATGACCGTACTGTGCAACACTTGGGCATAGCGACCGTTTGGGCGGCGGGGTATCAAGGCATTCAGTGCCAGCAAGTAATGCTCTGCCTGCCGAATCTGCGCTATAGCATGACGCAGCGCGAAAAGAGGGTCGTCAAGCATCAGCCCAACCAGCTTTGGATAGCCTCGCAATGCTTTTTCGGCAACAACATCAGCGACTGCAGTAAAAGTTGTGAGAGGTTGAGGTACATCCGCACCTTCGTACGTGGCGAGCTGCTCAAGAACCTGCTGTAACTTGACCGCCCAATCGCCAGCAGGAATGTTGGCCAGTGCAGGCTTGAACAACGCGGGATCATCCATCAGGCTTTCGACGCTAAAATCGCGTGGACGCAGCCCTTCTGTTTCCTTGTCGATCACTACGACGGGCATCGCTTGGCTGGCGCTCCATCGCTCTCCGCCGACTACAGCTGCCGCCCAGGCTGGTCCTACCTCATGACATCGAGCGCTTATGCGATCACTACGTTCCTCTAGCCAGCTAATGTATTCCCACGTCCAGGGCAGCTCGCTATAGGCCATTTGGTATTCATTACCGACAAACCGTCCCTGTAAAAGCATGGGCACAAGAACAAGCGCTTGCTGCTTGCCTACCGCAGGACGGCTGTCTGCATCTTGCTGTTCTGACTTCCGCCTCCAATGGGTGACGTCCACATCTGACAGATTGCCCTGGCCATCGCAAACCAGCTCCCGCCATAGCTTTTTTTTACGAAAGACATAGATCCGTCCGGCACGAGGCAGCGCGCCCTTTGGTGACTGATTATATCGGTCGTGACCGGGTAGCCGCGCCAAGGGCATGACAGCGAGGAAGGTATTCTGCTGAATTTCTGGTTCTTCCTCGTGGCTGCGCATATCATTTTCAATAACAATTTGCAGAGTGCCGCCGTCGGTGCGTTCGATATTCAGAGCCAGCCTGGCTCGGCGCGCGTCTTCATACTCGGTGCGTTTGCGGGTGCCTTGCTGTATCGGCTGATCCTTCAGCTCGTTCATGCTTCATTCTCCGGGTCGAGTAGTTGTACCTGTCCGCCGGCGTCCGGGTCGCCCCATACATCTATGATCAACTGGTGGGGTCCGGGCTCTTTCGAATCTAGCGATACCTCCGGGTTTGACGCGGTGCCGTGGGTACGGTCACCTGCAGCAGCGAATTCGCCACCCTCCGGTTTCTCTGGCAGTAAAGGCGCCGCCCCGCTCCCCGAACCCGCACTCCCGCCCGAATTCATCTTCACACCCGGCCCAACTAACGTCACACCGCTGGGATCGAGCTTCACAAAACTACCGCCGACCTTGAAGGTAATTTCACTACCGGCTTCGAGCACTATCTTCATGCCGCTGGACAGGTGAATCTCCTGTCCGGCTTCGATGAATTGCCCCTGTCCTAGTTTGATGTGCTGGTTTCCAGCGATGGTCAGGTGGTCGTCGGCCTTGATTTCTGTGCGGCGGTCGCTGTGGGTGGTGTGGTGTTCTTCGGCTAACAGCTCGGTGTAGCTGTTGGCTTCGACGCGGTCGTGGCGTTCGTTGCCGACGCGGATGCGCTGGTTGTGCTGGATGATCTGCTCCCAGTCGCGCTGGGCATGGATGAAGATCTGTTCTTCGTT
>NZ_VTPZ01000023.1 GCF_008638305.1 Pseudomonas profundi | reverse complement strand
GACTTAAACGAAATGGCCTCCATAAAACCCGGTGTGATTCATTATAGGGCTGGGAACCGCATCGACTTGACCACAAAAGAGTTTTCCCTCTTACAACTTTTGATGAGAAACGTTGGTGTAGTGATGACTCGCACGCAAATAATTTCGCTAGTTTGGGATATAAATTTTGATTGCGACACAAATGTCGTTGACGTTTCCATCCGACGGCTACGTGCAAAAATAGACGAACCCTTTGAGAAAAAGCTCATTCATACATTGCGTGGGGTTGGGTATGTTCTTGAGGATCGAGGATGACCAAACCGCTGAGCTTGTCATTGAGGATTGGCTTGTCAATAAGCCTCTTAGGATCAGTTTTGGTCATTCTTATGTTCAGCCAGTCCTGGATAATGCTACACGGTCAACTGGAAAATTTGGCCGACGCCAGGCTTAAGCAAAAGCTCGATCAGCTAGTACATGCCATAGGAGATTCTACACCTTCATCTCTTTCGAGCCTGGAGTCGCATGCTTTGGCTGACTTGGTGACTGGTCATCCAGATCTCGGATTGCTCGCTTGCAACGCGAGCGATCCAGGGCAACTTGTTTTCAGTATTGGAACTATTCCTCTCCAGGTCATAGGCAATGGTGCTTGCTCCCATAATCTGGCGACTTATCAGGATCGGCTGCAAGATGCGGGAATCAGTGTGCAGGTCCGATCTGCCACTCTTGAGGTCGGCGAAACCGGTGAGGAAGTGACTCTGGTTCTATTGAGAAACCGATCTGACGACGCCGAACTGCTCGATGCATTTCGTGACTCTACGCTGCTGATTCTGCCGATCTTTCTTATGATTATTGGCTTAGGGGCAGGTTGGATCGCGCGACGTGGTTTGGCTCCGCTAGACAGGTTCAAAAAGCTTGCCGAAATTGTCCACACCCATGATTTGAAAAACCGTATATCACCAACCGGGCTTCCCAGAGAGCTTGTAGAGCTGGCTTCGAGTATCAACGTCATGCTCGATAGACTCGAAAGCGGAGTGCAGCAGTTGTCCGAATTTTCCGACGACCTAGCACACGAGTTGCGATCGCCGATTACCAATCTAATGGGCAAAGCACAGGTAGCCCTTTCACGTGAAAGAACGTCTGTACAGTATAAGGAAACTCTCGAATCGTGCGTGGAAGAGCTTGAACGGATAACCCGTATCGTCTCCGACATGCTCTATCTGGCGCAAACGCTCCAAGTCGAAACAGCTGATCTCTCCGAAGAAATTCATCTTGCTCATGAAGCGCAGCATGTCGTTAATCTCTTTAGCGTAATGGCAGAAGATAAGGACATTATGCTAACCGTTCAGGGAGAAGGCGTTATTTTGGGCAATAAACTGATGGTTCAGAGAGCCATTTCCAACCTGCTCTCAAATGCCATTAGACATGCGTCGCCATGTACCAATATACCAATAAGCATATCAAGCGAAGGCCGGTCGATCGTGGTGTCGGTCACGAACATTGGGCCTGGTATACCCGAAGAGCATTTGGATGCAGTGTTCAAGCGATTCTACCGGGTCGACAGAGGGCGCTCGCGTGACGAAGGGGGGACAGGTTTAGGTCTTTCCATCGTTCGCTTAATCATGAAAAGCCATCAAGGCTGCGTTACTGCTGAGTCTAGCGAAGCTGGTCCTACGACATTCAAATTATGGTTCAACTTAACTTGAGGTGGCTTATGCGCGCTCTTATCTGCACGCGCCTGCGTCTGGCCCGATGGCCGTACCGTGCCGGTTTTCTTTTAGCCGTCGGCGTTTTGTTCGGTTGGTCTGGTCCTGGTTGGGCAACCGATAAGGAAATGGTGATTTTGACTTTCTCCGAGACGCTCGCCCGTGTCTTGCAGTCCAGCCCGGAACTGGCAGCTTATCCCTATGAGATCCGGGCCGCCGAAGCAAGAACATTACAGGCAGGCGTTCGACCCAATCCGGTTGTGTCGGTTGAGGTGGAAAATGTTTTTGGCAGCGGTGCAATGTCTGGCATCGAAGCAGTGGAAACCACACTGGCTTTGAGCCAGGTCATCGAGATGGGTAATAAGCGCAGCTTGCGTCAAGACGTTAGTAGCTGGCAGCGCCAGTTAGTCGAGCGAGACTACGAGCTGGCTCGGCTTGATGTTCTGGCCGCCGCTGCCAGTCGCTATCTGGAGGTTGCGCAAGCGCAGCGATTGCTTGATTTTTCAAAGCAGGCCATTGAATGGACTTTGTCAGCTCAAGCTGTTGCCAAGAGACGTTTCGAGGCCGGTAGCGCAAGCAGGGCCGAGCTTGGTCGCGCACGGACCGATGCGATGCGGGCTGCGCTAGAAGTTAGCAACCTTGAGGTACGGTTGGCCAATGCCAAGCGTCGTCTGGCAAGCTTATGGGGCGGGGGCGAGCCAGACTATTCGGTCGTGAGTGCCGAATTGTTTTCCCTGACAAAAATACCTGATTTCACGAGCGTTCGTGCGCAGCTCGATCAGGCGCCGCAGCTACAACGATTTCTCAGTCAGAGCAGGTTACGGCAGGCCCAGCTGGACCTCGCCGTCGCAAGTGGCCGGCAAGATGTCGAGTTGGGCGCCGGATTCAAACACGCGCGGGAAACCAACGATATAGGGATGGTACTGCAGTTCTCCATGCCAATCGGGGTGAATGACAAGAATCGTGGAAACATCCAGGCCGCCCGCGAGGACCTTGCGAGGCTCGACTTGGAAGAGCAAGCGACGCGGGTAAAAATCTTCGCGGAGCTGCACAGCGCATATGCTCAACTGGAACAGAGTCGTCATCAAGTCACGGTACTGCTTGATGAAATGCTGCCCGAAGCACGAGAGACGTTCGAGCTAATCCAAAAAGGGTACGAAGTCGGACGTTTTTCCTATCTGGAACTCGTGCAAGCCCGACAGCAAGTTCTGGCGATCGAGAACGATGCGGTTGTGGCTGCCACCGGCTTTCACCAAATCCTCATCACGCTTGAGTCCTTGACCGGCCAGCCTCTGACGCGCAGCGGACACACCGATGCGGGAGATACCGTCGGCGTGTCCGCCAGATACCGTCTGCCCTACCTAGCTGAAGATGCCGAGCAAATGAGACAGGGAGAATCACCATGAACAAACACTTGCTTCTAGCTGGAAGCTTGCTCCTTGCTGCGCTGCCTGCCCATGCGGCGGCCGGTGCAACAATGCAGAACGAAGCCGCTCACGTAGAGGAAGGCGCTTCACATGAACATCGGACTGAAGAACAGAGCGCTGAAACCGAGCATCTTGACCACGCACATGGTGCAGCAGGGGTTGACCATTCTCAGGAAGAAGAGACAGAACATGACGGTCACGCTGAAGAAGGACATGAAGACGGCGAAGAAGCCGATCTGACCCTGAGTGTAGGTCTGCTACGTGAGTTTGGCGGCGAAATAGCTGTAGCGGATGCGGGTGTCATTCGACAGCAAGTGTCATTGCCAGGGGAGGTTCAGCTGAACAAGGAAGCCGTTGCGCATATCAGCCCACGTTTCGATGCGAAGATCGTGGAGGTTCGGGTAAAAACAGGTGACAAAGTTAACGCTGGTCAAACCCTTGCCGTGGCGGAGAGCTCCGAAACGCTTGCTCGATTCAACCTCCAGTCGCTGATCGACGGGATAGTAATCAATCGAGACGTTACATTGGGAGAGCATCTGTCTCCAAGCGACACCGCTTTTGTAGTCGCAGACATGTCGACGCTCTGGGCTGATATCGCGCTCTACCCTCGGCAGGTGCCTTTAGTGCAGGTTGGCCAGCCGGTGCGGCTGAGTACCAGCTATGGCCCGGAGCCGGTCGAGGCCCGCATAGACTATGTGGCTCCGTCGGTCGACGAACGTACGCGCACAGGTCTCGCTCGGGTTTTCCTGCCCAATGAGCGCCTCGCTTGGAAACCTGGCATGTTCATTCAAAGCGACATCGCCATTGGCGAGCACGCGGTAGATGTTGCCGTCCCGGAGAGTGCAATCATCGACCTGGAAGGTCAGCCAACCATTTTCGTACAAGAAGGCGAGCGATGGGAGCCTCGGCCCGTCGAACTCGGTCGCAGTGATGGGCGGATGGCGGAAGTTTTAAGCGGACTGGTTTCCGGACAGACGTACGTAGTGAAGGGCGGTTTTGTGCTCAAGGCACAACTGCAAAAGAATGAATTCGATTCCGGTCACAACCACTAGCCCAGGGGAGCCGTATGCAAAGCATCATCCGTTTTGCGCTGGGCAACCGGCTATTGATCATCGTGTTAGCGCTGGCTACGCTAATTGGCGGCTACTTCGCCTACCGCACCCTTCCGGTCGACGCCTACCCCGACATATCGCCGGCTTTGGTCCAGGTGTTCGTGGAAACCGAGGGACTGGCACCAGAGGAAGTTGAGAAATACGTCACCTACCCGATTGAAAGCGCGATGAATGGACTGCCGAAGCTTGACCATGTGCGCTCAATTTCAAATTTCGGTCTGTCAGTGGTCAACATTTATTTTGAGGAGGGAACGGACATCTATTTCGCTCGGCAATTGGTGGGCGAAAGACTACAGAATGCGAGTGAGTCCATTCCTCGTGGCTTCGGAGACCCCGTTATGGGGCCAATAACGACAGGATTGGGACAGATCCTGTTCTACGTGCTCGAAGACACCAGCGGTCGATACAGTACCACCGAGCTACGCGAAATTCAGGACTGGATCGTCAAGTTCAATCTACAGACCGTCAAAGGTGTTACGGAAGTTCTTTCAATTGGCGGCGAGGTGAAGCAGTTTCAGGTGAACGTGGACCCGAGCGCCTTGCTGCGTTACGACATTAGCCTGCCGGAAATCAAAGAGCGCATTGAAGCCAATAATGCCAATGCCGGCGCTCAGTTTATCGTCAAGAATGATGAAGAATATATTGTGCGCTCGGTGGGTCTCGCGACTGACCTGGATTCCTTGCGCAATATTGTCATTAAGACCATCAATGGGACCCCCATTTATCTTCACCAACTTGGCGACCTGAAGATTGGTGGAGAAATTCGCCGGGGCGTCACCACCAAGGACGGCAATGGCGAGGTTGTTGTCGGCATGGTGCTCAAGCTGATCGGTAGCAACACCTCCCAAGTGATCAGTTCGGTCAAGCAAGAGCTGGCTACAATCAATGCCAACCTGCCTTCAGGGGTGGTGGTTCAGCCTTATTACGACCAGGCCACCCTGGTGAAAGCAGCGGTTACCACGGTGATCAACGCGCTATTGCAGGGGATAATTCTGGTGGCTCTGGTGCTGCTGGCCTTTATGGGCGGCCTCAGACCCAGCCTGGTTGTAGCGCTCTCCATTCCGTTTTCGGTTGGCTTCACGTTTATTGCGATGAAAGTTTTCGGGATCTCCGCGAACTTGATGTCGCTCGGTGGGCTTGCCATCGCTATTGGAATGATGGTGGATGGCGCAGTTGTGGTAGTGGAAAACGTGGATCGCATGTTGCGCGAAGCTCAGCCTGACGAGTCGCGGCTGCATATTGTGATGCGCGCATGTCACTCGGTCGCACGGCCTATCCTGTTTGCTATCAGCATTATCATTGTTGTTTTCCTGCCCCTATTCACTCTGCAGGGCGTAGAGGGCGCAACGTTCAAACCGCTGGCCTATACAGTGGCAGTGGCGATGTTTGGATCGCTAATATTTGCGTTGATGATCGCACCGGTTGCCGCCTCTTTGTTGATGAGGGCGCCAAAGATTCGCGAGGACAGGCCCCGCAAGGATATCGTTGGCTTTTTGCTCAAAGGCTACGAGCCACTTATTGAGGCCGTGGTCGCTCGTCGCTGGATTGCGTTGCTGCTGGCAGTGGTCGTTCTGGCTGTGGGCACCGCTGTAGCCCCGCGCTTGGGTTCCGAGTTCGTGCCGCGCCTGAATGAGGGCGATTTGCTGATCCGTGCCACCATGGCGCCTTCGATCTCACTGGAAAAGGCTGAGACCACCATCACCGTTTTCGAGCGACAACTGATGGAGGATTTCCCAGAAGTAACGCAGGTTGTCTCCCGTATTGGCCGGGGTGAGGTGGGTGCGCATGCCGATCCAGTAAACAACGCCGAAATATTCGTTTCTCTCAAGCCGCAAGAACAATGGGTAAGTGCAACTACGCTGGACGGTCTCTACGCTGCAATGAGCGAGAGGTTTGAAAGCTTCCCCGGCGCCAAGTTTAACTTCACGCAACCTATCGCTGCGGCAGTAGATGAGCTGCTCACGGGGACCAAGGCCGAGCTGGCGGCCAAACTGTTTGGCGATGACCTAGACATTCTTGTCGAAAAGGCGCAAGAGATCGAACAGGTAATGCGCACAGTGCGTGGAGCTCAGGATGTTCAACGCGACCAGATCGGCGGTACACCGCAGTTGCGTATCACTTTGGATCGGGCCGCGATTGCCCGTTATGGACTCAACGTGAGCGATGTTCACGATACGTTGAGCGTGGCCGTGGGTGGCAGCGAAGCCGGGCAGGTATTTGAGGGTATTCGCCGCTTTGACATCTATGTGCGTCTCAAGCAAGAGGCACGGAACAAGGCCGAAGTGATCCGGCAGCTAATCCTCGAAAACGCTGCTGGCCAGCGGATCCCTTTGGAGGAGCTGGCAAGTATCGAAGAGGTGGTTGGTCCGCGGCAGATCACCCGTGAAAACAATCAGCGCTTCATCACCATTCAGACCAACGTACGTGATCGGGACATTGGTTCCTTTGTTGCCGAAGCCGACGCCGCTATCGCTCAGCAGGTCGACCTACCGCCAGGTTATTTTCTCAAGTGGGGAGGGCAGTTCGAGCTTCAGCAACAAGCCAACAAGCGTTTGATGATCGTGGTGCCAATCACCCTAACGCTCGTATTCATCATGCTCTATGCAAACTTTGGTTCACTGCGCAACGCTGCCCTGATCATGCTGAATATTCCGCTGGCTCTTGTCGGCGGAATCGTGGGCCTCTGGCTGACAGGGCAAAGCCTGTCGGTACCGGCGTCAATCGGCTTCATTGCGTTGTTTGGCATAGCGTTAGAGAACGGCTTGGTGCTGGTTAGCTCTCTCAACGAGCTGGTAAGGGATGGCGTTTCGGTCGCTCAAGCCAGCGTTCGCGCAGCATGTGCTCGATTGCGGGCGGTGCTGATGACCGCAGTGACTACGGCGCTCGGGCTGTTTCCGCTACTGTTCGCTAGCGGTACCGGAAGCGAAGTACAGCGGCCCCTGGCAACCGTCGTGGTTGGTGGGCTAGTGACAGCTACAATTCTTACTCTGCTTGTTATTCCCGCTCTTTACCAATGGTTCGCTGATGATCCGGCTGACCTCCATGAAAAAGGTTGAATGGAGACAACGTCGTGCAAGAGATAAAGGCTTACATAAAGAGCCATAAGCTCGAAGCGGTAACCCTGGCACTGCATCGGGTTAGTGGTATCAGCGGTATGAGCGTCTCCGACGTGCGCGGCTTTGGGCGTAGCAAGGCCCATCCCAGGGTGGGTCATCCAATTGATGGCACGGCAGATCTCGTTAATCACGTAAAGATTGAGATCGTCTGCCAGGACCAATACGTGGACGAGGTGATTCAAGTGCTAAAAGCGGTGGCTCATACCGGATTGCGTGGGGACGGGCGTATCTTCGTCAGTGATGTTCGACGGGCGATTCGGATACAGGACGGTTCCGAGGACGACACTGTGTCGTGATACGTGGCGTTGAGGATAATGCCGGCGATTTGAAAACGCGCGTGGCAATCCGCCAGGTTATCGTTCGTGCGCTGGCTGAACAGCTAACGATCCTCGGGGAATCGCCTGAAGCAATTTGATTGAAGAAATGGAGGCGCGATGGGACATCAACACGTACATAATGAGCAGGCGGGGGACAAACGCGTTTGGTGGGCTGTCGTCGTCAATGTCGTTTTGACTGTCGTGCAAATCGTTGGGGGAATCCTGTCAGGGAGCCTCTCGCTGGTCGCCGATGCCATTCACAACCTGAGCGACGCCATCTCAATGGCGATCGCTTATATCGCTCGAAGAATAGCTAGACGGCCGGCAAGTGAAGACTGGACGTTTGGATACGTTCGAGCCGAGCTGATCGCCGCGCTCATCAACTATACCACCTTGATTGTAATCGGGTTGTATTTGGTGTACGAAGCGATATTTCGATTCATAGAACCGGAGCCGATTGAAGGATGGACCGTAGTAATCATTGCGGTTATAGCCTTGGTGGTTGATGCCATAACGGCCCTGCTGACTTTTAAATTATCCAAGTCCAGCATGAATATACGTGCTGCGTTCTTGCACAACGTATCCGACGCGCTGGGGTCTGTTGGGGTTATCGTGGCCGGCACGTTGATTATCCTGTTCGACTGGTACTTCATAGACCCGTTGATAACGTTGATGATCGCCGGCTACATACTCTGGCAGGCTTTTTCCGAGATTGGTGGTGCCATCCGGATACTCATGTCCGCTACGCCTTCCAATATCGACCCAAAAGCAGTCGTCTCCCGTTCGTTAGCGATACCAGGGGTTTGCGGAATCCATCACCTCCATATCTGGCCCATTGATGAGCATCGTATTTCAATAGAAGCGCATGTGGTCATAAAGGATGAATACATGACGCGCAGCGAGGATATCAAGGGTGAGATCAAGCAGATGTTGGCCAGCGTGTTTTCAGTAAAGCACGCTACCCTCGATGTGGAATCCCAGTCGAGAGAATGCAGCGGATCCAAGACTTTTGGGCACTAAAGGGCGCCTTTGTGGGCGCCCTTCTGAAGGGTTCAGCAATCGGCTTAAATAACGTCGAACGGATATTCTATAATTACCCTGACCTCATCGAGGTCAGACTCGAACGCCGTCGCTCGGGTTGTAGCCTGGCGTAGTCTAAAAGACAACCCTTGTAGTTGGCCGGTCTGTACGATATATCTGGCCTCGACGTTGCGCTCCCAGCGTTTTTGGTCCGTGAGCGGATTGCCGTCGGCGTCTTCTCGCATGTAGACCGCGTTAGCGTTCGAGTAATCTGCGTCTCGACCGGTAGCGTAGCGTGTCATGAACGACAAGCCCGGCACGCCATACTCACTCATATCTAAGTCATAACGAACCATCCACGACCTTTCCTTAGGTGAATTGAAGTCGCTGTACTGCAAGGAATGATCAAGGAAAATGGAGTCTGACTGCCGTAAGTAGTCGAAATCGTTGTCACCATGGTTGCGTTGATGCGATAGGGAAATGCTATGCGCGCCGGAGGCGACTCCTATTCTGGCGCTCCAAATGTCGGTATCAAACTCGCCGAGTAGATCTTTGCCTTGGTCAGTAGAGTTGTAGTAATTAAACCCGCCAAACAAAGACAACTTTTCCGATAAAGGCAATTCGCTCGCTACGCCTATGTACTTTTGATCCCAAGCGTCCTTCAAGCGACTTGTGTATAAGCTTAGTGCCAGAGCGGAGTCGTGGGAGTAATCACCACCGAAATATGCCACCCAGGGAGAGTCGACCGGTCCGGCATAGAAGGTCTCGAAATCGTCCAACATATTGCTACTGGTAGGCTGGCTCATGCCTGTGAGTCGGCCGCCTTGGACTGTCAAATTTTCGAGGCGAGTATGAACCAGCGTAACACCGCGGAAGCTTTCGGGCAGCAGGCGAGAATCACCATAGTGGACGACTGGTGTGGTCGGAAACACGTCTCCTGCTTGGACTACGGTGTCAAAAGCGCTCAGCTTAACAGCTGCCCCAAGCTTGGTGTACTCATCCATTGCTTCACCGTCGCTGTTGACTGGAAGCATGTCGAAAGAACTGTTTCCCCCGTTTCGCCCTTCAGAGGTGTCAAGCTTTAGACCCAGCATCGCGAAGGCATCCAGTCCGAAGCCGACTGTTCCTTGGGTGAAGCCAGACTCGAAGTTGGCTATCACCCCGTGAGCCCAAGCTTCAGAATAACCGGTCCCTTTCGGGCTAAACTGACCGTTACGGTCGTCTCGGTTGAAATAAAAATTTCTGTTAAGTACCGACAGGTCGCTTCCATCGACAAACCCACTGGCGACTAGCTCTTCTGCTGAGAGAGTCTGTGAATGAGCGGCTACGATGACAGATGCTGCAATTAGGGTAAAACTGATTTTTTTATTCATACTTTTTCTTGTCAATAGCGAGACATTTAGGTGCATGTTGAATCGTAGCTCCGCCTAAATATCGGGAACCGTTGCAGGAAGATTACAATCCTGTCAGGACTGCACTGAATGATCAGAGTCCTGCGCGTTATTTCACGGTACGTTTTGACACCGAAGCGGCTGCAACGGTACTTAGGCATTCGCTCTGGCTTGGTCCTCGTCTATGTAATTCCTAGGGCATCGTCTACGCCGCTAGATACCTGACCATGCTTTTAGCTCCGTTTGGCCTGCAGCGACTGTATGGCTTTGGGTAAATTCGCGGGGGGTTCCAAACCCCTATCAGCTCAGTGCGGTACGATCCTAGCGGCAGATCCCTTCTTTGCCAGAATCTTCGCTGCTATAGGCGACGTAATCATCTGTATGACCGCAAAAAAGGCAGCCGGAACAGCGATCTCTGCAGGCAAGCCAGAGGCCGTTACAAAGGCTGCCGCTATGCTGAACTCTTTCTTGCTTACCGTGAACAGATAAGCAACCAGCTCTTCGCGATCAGCCACAAAGACCTTTGCGAAAGACCCAACTACATAGCCGGTCAAGTTCAGCGTGAGGGCGGCTAGCGCAATCACGACCGCAAACCAGCCATAGTCCAGAATCGTTGCGGCATTCGGACCAACCACCGCCAAGAGAAGAAGCAGGTAAAGAGCCGAACCAAGAGATGGGTATAGGTCATCGCGACGACTGACTGCTTGCGGGAAACGTGTGCGTAAATAAACTCCCAACACAGTCGGCACCACCACGATAAGCACCAACTCCAAGACCACTGCCCCGATCGGTACTTGCAGCTCGATTCCGGTCAGAAGCAGAAACAAGAACGGCACGATGAATGGTGAAAGCAATGTGTTAACCGCATTGAGGACTGCCGCGAGCGCAACGTTGCCTCGTGCCAGCAGAACCAGCAGTGGCGCGGAAACGTCGGTAGGCAGCGTTCCGACGAGGGTCTGACCAGCCGCAAGTGGCCCCGCCCCAAAAAACAACCGACCGGTAAGCCATCCCGCGAGCGACATGGGCCCGTAGACAAGAGCTAGGGCCCAGAGCTGCCGGCTAGGCTTTTGGATAACCAATTTCACTGCATGGATATCAAACGTAAGACTGATGACCAGCATCAGCAAAGCCAGAAGTGGGGCGATGCCGGCTGCAAGCGCGATCCCAACAGAGGGCACCAAGAGGCCGAGTGCAGCGGCAGCAACCGCCAGAATCAGAAGGTTGTTTTCTACAAATGCGAGGATTTTTTTCATCGGACAGTCCTATCCGCAGCGGATTGGGCCGGTAGGCCGACCCTCACATTTCGAGAAAAGCGCAATTGCTCGATCACAATATTCGCAATGACCTTGGCAACAGTCATGCATCAGGAAGGCGACAAGATCGGAAAGTACTGGCCAGTTGGCGCTGTAGATAATCGATTTGCCATCGCGGCGACCATGCACTAGCCCGGCGTGTTCGAGTTCCTTGAGGTGAAACGAAATACGCGAGGGCGTTGCCTCATCCAGCGCAGCGGCGATGGCTCCAGCCGGCATTCCATCAGCGCCGGCGACAACTAACATACGAATTATCCGCAGCCGGTCTTGATGAGCCAGCGCAGAAAAACCTGACAGAGCGGCTTTTTCTTCCATATCAGTCAATAGTTCATGTAATGATGAAATGTTACCGTATAGAGAATCTCGCTACTCGTCCATGACTTTCGTACGAAAAGGGGGCTGACCTTCGCCGCTGCGACTTCAACGCGCTTGGCTCAGCGACTCGATAATTCGACATTCCTCGATCACACCTCCGTGACAACAGGATTGCAAGCGTTGTAGCTCCTGCTCCAGCACCTGGAGATCGCTGATTCGCAACCTAACCTGCTTCAACTGTTCCGATATTTTGGCATCCACGGCGGCGCAGGACTCTTGACGGTGATCGGAGAAGCCTAGGAGCTGGCGGACGTCGTCTAGACTAAAGCCCAGCGCGCGGCTTCGACGAATGAAAAGCAGACGATCTCGCTCTTCGGGTGTGTACAACCGGTAGCCGGAGGCGTTGCGCGAGGCCCTGGGCAGCAAGCCGAGTCGCTCGTAATACCGAATGGTCACCGTTTTGGTATCGGTGATGCGAGCCAGTTGACCCACCGTGAATTTTGTCGTGTTCATGCTATTGACCTTATAGTCGCTATAACCCTCATTCTAGCCACAAGATCAACGAGTGAGGTACAGATCATGGACAGCTGCTGTGAAAGCAAGGTCGGTGAGCTAGCCCAGCTGCGGGCTAAACAAAGCCGCGTGCTCTACATTGCTCTTGCCGTTAACGGTGCCATGTTTTTGGTCGAATTCATCGCTGGCTGGATCGCCAACTCTACGGCCTTGCTTGGCGACTCCTTGGATATGTTCGGCGATGCCTCCGTCTATGCCCTCACGCTGTTTGTCCTGCACCGCAGCGCACGTGCTCGTGCAGGCGCAGCGCTTTTCAAGGGCAGCTTGATGTTACTGTTCGGGATGCTGGTAGTGGCTGATGCGCTGCGCAAGCTCGTGGGGCAGGAGGTACCGGCAGCCGACTGGATGGCGGTCATAGGCGCAGTCGCATTACTCGCAAACGCTTACTGTTTTGCACTGCTCTATCGCCACCGTTCCGATGACCTGAACATGCGCTCGACCTGGCTTTGCTCGCGTAACGATTTGCTGGCCAACACCAGCGTAATCGCGGCCGCCGGGCTGGTCGTAGTGACAAGCAGCAAGTGGCCGGACATTCTTGTCGGCCTGGCTATGGCGGCGCTCTTTCTGCATTCAGCTTGGCAAATACTTCGTGATGCTTGGAGAGAATGGCGCGCCAATGCCCCTACCGTTCAGCAGCTCCAGCCAACAGCGACATGTGCCACCAACGTATCGCAAGTCGAGTCAAATTCGTGTTGCGCTTCCAATCTTCCGGCGTTCGACCGAGGATCCGGCGGCACAGAGCTGCTGCTTCCCGAAACGGGAAATCGAGCTTGCTCTCACACGCACACAGCTCACCGGGGACCGGTACCGCAGCGGCGGGCCACGTAGATTAAGGAAATACAATGGACCATAAGACTCCTACCACTTCCTGGGGACTGCTGCTTCTGGCCTGGCTGGTAGCACTGGTATCGTCGCTTTCCGCGTTATTTATCGGTGAAGTCATGGGCCAAGCCCCGTGCGTATTATGCTGGTTCCAACGCGCGCTCATGTTCCCCCTGGCGATAGTGTTGGCGATTGCCTGCTACCGCTCGGACTTTTTGGTCTGGCGCTATGCGCTGCCTTTGGCCGTCATCGGTGCATTGCTGGCATCTGCCCATGTACTGCTCTACATCGGCTTAATCCCCCAACCGATCCAGCCTTGCACTGCTACAGGACCGTCCTGTTCGGGCGCCGGTATGACCATCTTTGGCGGCATACCCTTGCCTGGACTTGCGCTGTTTGCCTTTGTCCTCATCATCATTTTGCTTATTGTCATTCGTCGGAGAACCACCCCATGAACCGCCGCACCCTGGTTCTGCTCATTAGCGTCGTGATCCTGATCGCTTTTGCTGCAGCTGCGTACCTGTATTCCCCGTCGCCGACTCCCGCCGAGCCGTCTGCTCAGACGCAGTCATCCGCCCAGCAGGCTGTGCCCAACAAGGCAAATCTGGTTCGCTTTCACTCGCCAGTCCTCGGCCCGGCGCAAGCACCTGTCACCATTGTCGAGTTCTTCGATCCTTCATGTGAGGCCTGCCGCGCCTTTCATCCATACGTAAAGCAGATCCTCGCCGAGAACCCGGATAACGTGCGACTGGTACTGCGCTATGTGCTGTTCCATCGAGGTTCAGAGAAAGTCGTGCGTATGTTGGAAGCTGCTCGCGAGCAAGACCTGTATGTGCAAGTCCTGGACGCCGTACTAGAAGCCCAGCCCGGCTGGCATGACGATCCTCAGGTGCAGGCAGCCTGGGCTGCTGCCGAACGGGTGGGACTGGATTTGGAAAAGGCTCGCTCGGATATGCTCAACCCTGCCGTAGATGCCATCATTGAGCGCGATATGCAGGATGTGCAGGCAGTAGGCATCCGCGGCACCCCGACTTTTTTCGTTAATGGCCGCCCGTTGAATGAGTTCGGGCCTGGGCCGTTACGTCAGATGGTAAAGAGCGAAGTCGCCAAGCTGGAGAAGTAATGCCATGAACGCATTGGAGAAACGCTTACCGCCGCTCTTGGTCGCTATTCTGTTCAGTTTGCTCATGTGGCTTTCCGCCCGCTTTCTGCCCGGCGCGCTAGGGCTTAGCACCGGATGGCGCGTCGGCCTCGCCCTGATGGTATTACTGGCAGGCGGACTCATCTGCCTAGCAGGCGTATTGTCCTTCCGAAGTGCCCGCACAACAGTGAACCCACTGAAACCAGAAATGGCGTCGACGCTTGTCCGCTCGGGCGTCTACCGCTATACGCGCAATCCCATGTATCTGGGTTTCGCAGCCGCTTTGCTGGCGTGGTCGATCTTCCTTGCCTCGCCAGCATCCTTGCTGGGTGTGATGGGCTTCGTGTCGTACATGAACCAGTTCCAAATCGAGCCTGAGGAGCGAGCGCTCAGGGACCTTTTCGGAAGCGATTTCACTCAATATTGCAGTCGTGTGAGGCGCTGGATCTAAGAAACTGGCCGGCCGGCGTCTCTGCTCCGCGTAGTAAATGCGAAAGGATGCGCTCTCACGTCTCCCATAACGCACCTGACAAGGTCCATAGGCGGCAACATATTGTTTGGATGCCGGTACTATCGAACTTGCTCTTATCGATGCTGTACACCTCCAGGGCGGGGACCATGCTTTCTATCACGGAAATTACGCGCTCGCTTATGTCGCCGTAGAGCTCGGATAGGGTCATCTGACCCCGATTCCCGAAGGAGTGCGCACTACCTCTGTGCCCGCAAGCGCGCTGCCCGCTCCTGCTCCCGAACTTCTGCCTGCTGGACGATCATGGCCTGGATCTGCGCGTAGAGCTGGGCGTTCTCGTTGTCCCGATCCGCAACAGTGACCACCAAAGCGTATGGCTCGTCATCCAGCACGTCAGGATGGTTCCATTCACGGTCCTGTCTGACCACCACTACAAACCATTTTTCATTAGGGTTGCGCCGTCTGAACGTCCAGCGCGATGACTGAACAGTACCGCGACTTCGCTGCTGAGCAGAAATGTCCCGGTTAGATACCGCATCATCATTTCGGGCCTCAACATCAGCCTTGTTGGCCTGGTTGAAGTGTTTTTGAACCTCTTCCAACGAAGCCCCTTTGACCAGGCGGAAGCTGATTTGAGTCGCCAGATATTCGAGCCTGGTCGTACGGACCGCCGGCGAGTACGCGAGCGTAACGGTGAGCTCGCGCGTGGCCAAATCCTTGCGCAGGAAGTCGGCAGGCAAAGGCAGCTCAAAGAATTGGCAGGAGTCCTTTTCAATGGTCTGCTCCGAGATCAATACAACAGTATTATCAGACGACCGGAATAAATCGCTCTCATTCACTTCGCCGTAGCCAGCTAAATCCCGTGCTACGTCGCGGTTGAGCGTACTTTTGTCGGCTCTGTAGGCGCCCCTGAAATCTTCTGAGAACGTCGTAGCCACTTCATCAGGCAAGTATGCCTGGTTCACAAGCATGGCGCGAAGAAGGTTCGCAGACGATTCGGGGTATTCGTTAAGTAGGCGTCCAGCCAGGTGCGTGACGTAGGGGGCCGCCAAGCTTGTCCCGCTGACTTCCTTAAAAATCGTGTTGCCTACGAACTCATGATTAAACGTTAAAACCCCGAGTCCTCTCTCGACCTGCCGCCATTGACCACCCGTAGGCCTCATGGGACAGGCCAAGTTGCCACCTGTTGCAACGAGCTCAGGCTTGAACGCCCCTTTGACCGAGGGCCCGTGCCGAGTGAACGGCGATGGCTGTTTTTCGGCTGCCGGCGAGAGCTGATGGATTTCGGGAAAGCGCTGGGTGTCGGTCGTAGCGTTGTGCCGGGCAATACTCCCAACGGTCAGCACCGACATTGCAGGAGCAGGGTCGATGATCGTGCTCTGCTCCGCTAGCAGATACTCAGGGTACTCATCTCGCCAGCTACTGACCGGAACAGCCGGGTCCACCGACCCGCAGAAGTTACCGGTCGACACTACGAACAAGATGTTATGCCTCCTGGAGAGGACATCTAGGATGTAGGCCAATCCGCGTACATGCATTCCATCGTAGGGTGCATTGCTGTTGCCGAGCGAGAGGTTGAATATTCGGCAACCAAGTTCGACGAAATGCTCAACAGCTCGGGTCAATGACGCCTCAAGAGTGTGCTCGTTGTAAACTGCATTACCGGTCCTAGCGCATTTTTTCATCACCTTGGCGTTGTAAATCCAAAGCCGAGGTTGCCAGAAATTACCTATGTCGCACGCCTCAACGTCGCCGTACAGTGCTACACCCGCCACAGCCGTGCCATGGCCAGCCTGATCCGCGTCTCCCTCCTCATCAACGAAGGAGGCGCTCTCAGCCATTGCTGGCCGAAGCAAGGGGTGGTTCGCGTTGATGCCGCTGTCCAGGATGCAGACGCGAGATGCCCCAACAGCCGGAGAAGGAACATCCCGGGGTAGTGCGTTGATATCTCTGCTTAGCTGCTGAACGCTGATGCCTGTTGCAGGAATGAGATCAACTAGACGTACATCGCGGTGATTCAGCAACAGTTGCGCGTGGTCTGAGTTCACCTCCACTCGGTACATGAGGAGGCTGTCTAGATTGATCCTGTCGAGCCTTCTGATGCCCGCGCCGTTGAGCCAATCCTCAAAGGCAGTCGTTAACCGAATTCGGTTCGGATGGTTCGCGACCTCGACAGGCCACAGCTCGACATCGAGCATGAAATTTTCATATTGGGGCAAACCGAAATGGGTAAGCGCCCAGCTCATCCGATCTTCCGCAGACCACGCCTCGATGCCCTCAATCGCTTCTAGGATCTGCTTGTAGGTCAAGGCCGCACCGAGCACGCCGAGCTTGTTCAAGTGATCGGCGAAACGCGCCAAACCAGCCTCTGTAGCAAACACCACGCAGAGCTGTTTGTTTTCTTGGCTTATGAACTCTAACCCGTGGGCCGTTAGGTTGCTGAAGGTCAGTGCGCCCTCATATCTGAGCTTAAGGACGAAGGGGGAATCAACGTTAGAGCCAATCTGCGTTCTGGCCTGTCCGGCTGCTGTTGCGAAGTAACCATTGAGCTTCTGGCCGTGGCCACGTAGATCAGAGCGAGTTACAAATGGCGGCGGGTTCTTAGTCCGGCGTTGGTTGTCCAAAATTTCTCGGGTGATGCTCAGATGCTTGTAGGTAGCCACTGCTTCTTCCTTGAAGGATGAATCTTAAAACTTCCTGAGATCTTCTCGTACAAGGGCGCTTTTCAGCTCCTTGATGGTCAGGAACTCCTGCCCTCTCAGGATCATTCGCTTCGCAGCGCGTCGTATGACTCGCTCAATATCTGCGCCGCTCTTGCCCTTAAATTCCTGTATCACTGACTTGTCATCAATATCGAACTGGCGCCGGATCCCGCGTAACTTCAAGGACAGAATCTCTAACAGCTGGTCCACATCTGGAAGCGGGAATTCGATGGATTCGTCGAATCGCCTCCAAATGGCCGAATCCAGGATTTTCTCGTGGTTCGTAGCGGCAATGATCAAACTGCTGCCTTCATACGAATCCATCATCTGAAGCACAGCGTTCACCACCCGGCGCAACTCGCCATGGTCGCCACTATCGCCGCGCTCTTTCCCGATGGCGTCGAACTCATCGAACAGAACAACCAGTGAGTGCTGGGAGATAAAGTCGAAAACCTTCCGTAGGTTTGCAGCGGTTTCACCAAGAAATGAGGAAACCAAGCCGTCCAATCGCACGATGGCCAAAGGCCTATCAAGCTCAAACGCAACGACCTCGGCTGCCAGCGTCTTCCCACATCCTGGAGGGCCGAAGAAAATGACCTTGGTGGCAGGCTTCATTCCATAGCTGCGCAGGACATCATCTCGTCTATTTTCTTCCAGGATCTCCTCTAGGGAAGCAGCGCTGCTAGGGGGAAGGATGACTTCGTCTAAGGAGCGTTTGGGCGTCCGGATATCCAACAGCGGCAAGCCCCGCTCTTTATCCTTCGGAATGTCGTAGTGAGCTCGCTGGATATTGCTGTCCGCGCGCGAGTTAATGTCGCCGCCGTAGAGAATCTGCTCCAAGTCGTTGGCGAGAAGGTGGTGCTGTTTTTGGCGCTCTTCTTCGATAACAGCCTCCGACGCACGGCGGAATGCATCTGTATCGCCCATCGTGCCAGCTCGGAACAACTGCCGGAGAATCTTTCCATTCGCCATTTATTTGCCTGCCCTGAAAGTCATTATTCCTGTCTGGGTATCGCGTCGCTTAATGGAGCGATCGCTCCTAGACAGCTCACACCAACCAGTCACGTATTAGGCTACGGAGTCCCTTCCATTACTTACCCGTCTAAACAGAAGTGAAGTCTAGCGCTCACTTCCGAACAGGTGTTTGGCGTGGCGGCGTAGCCCGGTTCATCTTGGGGTACCTTAAACAGGCCTCGCCACACAGATTAGCCCAGCGGCTGCGCCTTCTAGACCGCCTCCGAACCATCAAAGGGCAGAAGGAAGTAACGAACCGAACAAAAATGCTGCCAGTCGCTAGGGGACAAAAGCTTTCGCAGCGTTCCGCCCCGTGTTCCACATCGGCCTCATTAACTCAGGCGAGCGTCCGAATACTGATGCGGGGAGCGCGCACCTAGCAGCATCCACCTGGCGGGCCTGATGTCCACCTCTGCGCCACCCATCGTAATAATGCGTCTCCACCCGTCGGTCGGCAACACCTTTCTAACCGATACCTGCGTTGTCAGTCCGAGTATTTGCGGGTCGCGCTTCGATACGTGCGTGAGCGCAGCTAGAACGGTGTAGGTCGAAAAGAACGAGGACTCCGCACAGAGAAATGTCATATAGACGTCACGAGAAGACTTGACGTACACGGTTGCTTAAGCCAATTTCAAAGCCGACTATCCCTACCATGGGTGAGCCACCGATTTTGGTGGAGGCGGTGTGGCTGAAAGTGATCTGTGCCCTAATCTAGCACCTCTTCCTTCGCTATGACCGCTTCTGGCCCAGAGCGTGTAAAAACGTCAGAACGGGTTTCCGTCAGCGTCTATAGCAGACCTTTCTCGGGCTTGGAATCTGATCAAGCTTATGACCGCTGCGAATAGCGCATCAGACAACCTAGCAACGCCCTGGAGCCCTCTCAGAGGCAGCATAGGTGGGTAAAACACGAGCTTTTACGCTGTCAGGGCCTCTAGCAAGCTAACGGTGCCTATGATTTTCATCACCCGTTTCAGGTTGTAAGCGAGCACATTCAGGCTCATCTCAGCACTCACCCCATTGAGCTTCCGGGTCAGGAAGTGCGTCGCACCCATCCATTGCTTAAGCGTCCCGAAGGGATGCTCAACGGTCCTTTTTCGGATCCGCATCATCTCGGGTGCACTGCTGAGCCGGAGCTGCATTTCTTCCAGCACTGCTTCGTGCTCCCAACGCCGAACTCGCCGCTGTTTGCTCGGCGTGCATTGCGATTTCAATGCGCAGCTTTGGCATTTCGAGCTCCAGTACCGATGCAGTTTCATGCCTTTCTCAACACTGGAGAAACGCCAAATCAAAGTCTCGCCAGCCGGACAGGTGTATGCGTTTGCCGCCGCGTCATAGATAAATGCGTCGTTATTGAATCGCCCATCGGCTTTGGCTGCGGAGGTCATTGGCTTGGGTACATAGGCGACGATTTCCGCGTCGTGACAAGCCAGGATTTCCTCACTCTTGAAGTAGCCTCTGTCAGCTACCACCGACAGCTTTTCTGTCCCCATCGCCTCGCGGGCTTGCTTGGCCATAGGGCTGAGCTGGTCGCGGTCGGACCCGACGTTGGTCACCTCATGAGCGACGATTAAATGGTGCTTGGTATCGACCGCTGTCTGTACGTTGTAGCCAACGATTCCTGTGCCGCGAGTCATCATGGAGCGGGCGTCTGGATCGGTCAGTGATACCTGCTTATCCGGTGATTCATTGAGCCGAGTTTCGATCGATTGAAGCTCTTTCATTTGCGCCTTCAACTTGGCGATTCTTTCTTCGAGGTGCACAACATTGGCGTCAGAGGCCGGACGATCCTGTTGATCGGCAGCATCGAGCGAAGTCAGGTACCGGTGAATACTCGCTTCTATATCCTCCATCCGCCGCTTCAGTTTGGCGCTGGTGAAATTGCGATCTCGGTTGTTGACCGCCTTGAATTTGCTGCCATCGATGGCGATCAGGCTTTCGGCGAACAACCCCAACTGCTGACAGAGCACAACGAACTGACGGCAGACGCCACGGATAGCCTTACCGTTGTCCTTTCGAAAATTAGCGATAGTCTTGAAATCAGGCATCAAACGTCCGGTCAGCCACATCAACTCCACGTTGCGCTGTGCTTCCCGCTCAAGACGCCGGCTGGATTGAATCCGGTTGAGGTAACCGTAGATGTAGATCTTCAGCAGGATCGAGGGATGATAAGCAGGCCGACCAGTATCAGCGGGAATGGCACTTTCAAAACCCAGCTTCACTAGGTCGAGTTCGTCGACAAAGACATCGACCACTCGCACCGGATTGGTATCGGTGACGTAGTCGTCGAGACTCTCTGGAAGTAAGGTGCTTTGGCCTCGATGCTCACCCTGAATGAAGCGCTTCATGGACAATCCTTGCGGTGAAATCCTCAGAAAGCATAGCAAGGGTTTTGAGACAGCGTTTTTACACACTCTGGGCCAGAAGCAGTCACAAGTTGACGACGGGTTCTACCCCGCTAACACGGACACTTTCAAGTAGACTCATGTGGAGTCATAGGAGTGTTCATGTCCAAGCGCAAACAATATAGCCCGGAGTTCAAACGGGAGGCCGTAGAACTGGCCCGTCGCTCAGGCACCAGCTGTCGTCAGATAGCTCAAGAGATCGGGGTGGCGCCAAGCTTGCTAAATCGCTGGGTGCGTGAGGCGCGAGCAGCTGAGAAGCCTTTTCCCGGCACAGGCAACCCGCGAGATGAAGAACTTGCCCGCCTCAAGCGCGAGCTGGCCCGAGTGATGAAGGAACGTGATTTTTTAAAAGACGCGGCGGTGGGTTCAACCGGTCAATGCTACATACTACGACCATCCAAACGTTGGACATCCACTTATGACCGCCACCAAGTCGCGCGGACTTTCAGCTCCGCAGAAACGAGAACTCTGGAATAGATGGAGAAGAGGTCAGTCCCTCAGTGAGATAGGTCGTGCTCTAGGCAAACATGCCGGCTCTATCAGCGGCGTACTGGCCATTCATGGCGGTATTTCCCCACCCAACCGAACTAGATCTAGCAGGGCTCTTTCTTTGTCAGAGCGTGAAGACATCTCGCGAGGATTGTCTGCCGGGTTTTCGCTTCGACGTATAGCAAACTTAATTGGCAGGCCAGTTTCGACGGTAAGTCGAGAAGTTGATCGTAACGGTGGTCGTGAAACGTATCGGGCGAGCAAAGCTGATAAGAGGGCCTGGGACCAAGCGACGCGACCCAAGCGGTGCCTGCTTGCTGAAAATCAAGCCCTTCAACAGATTGTGGCAGAGAAACTTCAGCTAGACTGGTCTCCGGAGCAAATATCAGGTTGGCTTGAGCGCCAATTTCCGGGCGACTCATTGATGCAGATATCCCACGAAACCATCTACCGCAGCCTCTTTGTTCAGGCAAGAGGCGTGCTAAAGAAAGAGCTGGTGAGACATCTTCGCTCTCGGCGAGGGATGCGAAGATCAAAGCATTCGACTACCGAAGCGGTAGTGCCCAAGACGAGCATTGTTGATGCCGTGTCTATTCGAGAGCGCCCCCCAGAGGTAGAATACCGCGCAGTTCCGGGTCACTGGGAAGGCGATCTAATCTCGGGCTCCAAGAACTCGCATATAGCCACCCTGGTGGAACGACAGTCCCGGTTCACGATGCTTGTACAGGTCAACGGCAAAGATACCGAGAGTGTTATTTCAGCTCTTTGTAGAGAAGTTAACAGGTTGCCTTTGGAGCTGAAAAAAACCTTGACCTGGGATCGCGGCGGCGAGCTGGGTGGTCACAAGAAATTCACCGTGGCTACCGATGTTCAGGTTTATTTCTGTGACCCTCAAAGTCCTTGGCAGAGAGGCAGCAATGAAAACACCAACCGCCTACTACGTCAGTATTTCCCGAAAGGCACTGATTTGTCGGGATGGACACAAGAGCAGCTTGACGAAATTGCATTGCGACTGAATCAGCGTCCGAGAAAGACGTTGAGATATTTATCGCCGGCTGAGAAGCTAAATGAAATAGTTGCAACGACCGGTTGAACTCACCGCAGCGTACTTTGCCAGGGAATCATCGAACGGTACTCGGTGATCCAGCGCTGCCGCAACGAGTACCCAGTCCGACTGATGTGCCGTTGTTTGAAGGTGTCTGCCAGTGGCTATTACGACTGGCAAGATCGTGAGCCAAGCCCACGCGCTCAGGATAATGCGCGCCTGATAAAGCGTATTCGTGAGATCCATGAGGATAGCCGCGGTGCAATAGGTGCGCCTCGCATGCACGAGGATCTCCTATTCGAAGGTGAAACCGCCAGCCTGAACCGTGTTGCTCGCTTGATGGCCGCAGAGCAAATTCAAGGTTGGCCGCGCAGGAAGAGACGTGGCTTTGGCCGAGTAACGTCTGGCCGCCCAGCAGGTGTGGAAAATCTACTGGAACGCGACTTCAATGCCTTGGAGCCGGAGCGCAAATGGGTCACGGATATCACGGAGATAGCCACGCTGGAGGGCAAGCTCTTCCTGTGTGTAGTGCTGGATCTGTACAGCAAGCTAGTGATTGGCTGGTCGATGCATCATCGCCAAGATAGGCAGATGGTCATCCGGGCAGTGGAGATGGCGATTTGGCAGCGTCAGGGTAACTGGTCGGTCATTTTACATTCTGACAGGGGAAGCCAATTTACCAGCGTCGACTATCAGCGCTTTCTGAGCCGAAACACGCTGGTTTGCAGCATGAGTGCCGTTGGCCATTGTGCCGATAACGCGGCTTGTGAGGGCTTCTTCGGCCAACTCAAGCGCGAGCGTGTTGCTTATCAATCGTGCCGGACACTTGATGAAGCGCGAGCGGATCTGTTCGACTATATTGAGCGGTTTCATAACCCACGAATGCGTCGTAGAGTTGCTCAGCAAGATCTGAAGTTTTCGGCTCTTTTAAAACCGTCCGTGGAAGCGGGGTAGAACCCTACCGCTTCCGCTACCGCGAAGACCGCGAGTACCGGTTGCAAAGCGCCGCACAGGGCTGCTCTACCGCCAATTGCTCGATGGTCCGCTCCTAGACTGGCTCAGCGGCTATCCGTCTCTGTGGGCACCATTGCTCTACGTCTTGGCCGGGCAGTACGAGCACGCCGGCGTGCTGAGTGAACTGGTCGTGCAGGCTGATCGCGCTTCTGTGGCACAGGAACTGGGCGGCGATCCCGCGCGCGCCATGGCCGCGCCCAGGCACGCGCTGCAACGCAAGCTGCTGGACGGGCTGCGCTTCCTGCTCAAGGAACCGTTGAAGCTGAATCAGCCGGAAGCCTCCGATGGCTGGCTCACTGAGGATGGGCTGTGGCTGGTGAGCAAGACTGTCTCGGACAAGCTGCGCGCGCACCTGCTGTCTCAGGGGATCGACGGCATTCCTGTGAACAACACCGCCGTCTTCAACGTGCTGCAGAACCACGGCATGCTCCAGCCCACCTCAGACGGCAAGGCGGTCTGGCGCGCGACCGTGACCAGTGCGACCGGCTGGTCCTACTCGTTCACCCTGTTGCGCCTCGCGCCCGCGCTGATCTGGGAATCCGGCGAGCGGCCAGCGCTTTTCGCAGGCACGGTGGCGATCGACACGACGCCAGCGGAAACCAACGGCAGTGCACCAGGCACACCGCCCGCGGTCGTGGGGCAGCCAACCCCCGAAGGTCTGGAGACTCCCCCTTGGGAATGCCCTCGCAGCGATACCGCCTTGCCGACTGCGGCCCCGCCCGTGCCTGACGTCATGGAGGACATGCTGGCGATGGTTGGATTGGATCGCACGGCCGACATGGGGAAGGGTGAAGATCCAGTGGAGAAAGTCCCTGCCCCAACCACAGCCGCAGCGTCTCCCTTGCCACTTACCCCTGCGCCTGGACCTGCATCAACTCCAACAGTCGCGATACCATCCGGGGAGCATTTCATGACGTGGCTGCAACAGGGAGTCGCCGCGCGGCGACTCATCATCAACGACGCCAAGGCGCTCGTGCATACGGTGAGCGACACCGCCTACCTGGTCAGTCCCAGCGTGTTCCAGCGCTATGCGTAGGAACATCCCCAGGTGGATGCGCTGGTCAGGCAGGACAAGCAACCGGATTGGCAGTGGGTGCAAAAGCGCTTTTAGAAACTGCAGCTATACCGCAAGCACCCANAGCGCTTTTAGAAACTGCAGCTATACCGCAAGCACCCAAATGGCCTGAACATTTGGACCTGTGAAGTCACGGGCCCGAGGAAGTCCCGCCGACTGCATGGCTACCTCCTCGAAAATGGGTCCTTGGTATTCGCCGAAATACCGCCCAACAATCCCTATCTTGCTCTGACTCAGGAAGGATGACGCGACTCGGGCAGCGACCGTCACCACCGTGTGGCGACGATCAATGCCCCGCGAAGCTGGCAACATTTGGCGAACTAAGCTACTCGGCCCGCGCCAACTCCCGTGCAAGGAACGGAGCGGTTCGGCTGCCAGACTTTCGGGCCACCTGCTGAGGGGAACCCGCCACCACGATGCTGCCGCCGGCAGCGCCCGCGCCTGGCCCTACGTCGATCACCCAGTCGGCTTGGGCCACCGCACGCATGTCGTGCTCGATCATCACTACGGTATTACCGGCATCGACCAGGCGCTGCAACTGCACCAGCAGCCGGTCGGCATCCGACGCGTGCAGCCCGGTGGTCGGCTCGTCGAGCACGTACAGGCTTCGGCCGCGCTGGCT
>NZ_VTPZ01000022.1 GCF_008638305.1 Pseudomonas profundi | reverse complement strand
CGTCCGGCATCATAGCGGCGGCGTCGAGCATCGGGCGTGGCAGCGAACAGCTTGCGCACATGGTCGAACAGGCCCGTGTAGGTGGCCAGGTTCGACCGCGGCGTGCGCCCGATCGGTTTCTGGTCCACCTGCACCAGACGCTGTACGGCGTCCACGTCGCCCGCCAGATGGCCGCCGGTCGCTTCGATCACTGCCGGCCCTTCGCTGGTGGCGCTTTCGGCTACATCGTCTTCCGGCTCGTGGCCCAGGTGCAGCAGCACCAGCTCCGGCAGGGCCTGCGCGACGAGGCTGGACTTGCCCGAGCCGGAGATGCCGGTGACGGCCGTCAGCACGCCCAGCGGAATGCGCGCATTCACGCCATGCAGGTTGTGGCGGTGAATGTCCTGCAGCTCCAGCCAGCCGGTCGCTTCGCGTGCCCGGCTTCCCGGCGCGGGGATCTCATCGAACAGGTAGCGTGCAGTACGCGATTCGGCAATCTTGCGCAGGCCATCCGGCTCGCCGCTGTAGAGCACGCGGCCGCCACGCTCCCCAGCATCCGGCCCGACATCCACCAGCCATTGCGCGCGGCGCATCAGGTCCAAGTCGTGCTCCACCACGAACACCGAGTTGCCGGCGTCGCGCAGCCGGTCGAGCGCGTCGTACAGGGCCTGGCTATCGGAGGGGTGCAGGCCCGCGGAGGGCTCGTCGAGCACGTACACGACACCGAACAGCAGGGAACTCAATTGCGTGGCCAGCCGCAGGCGCTGCAACTCGCCGGCCGAAAGCGTCGGCGTGGCCCGGTCCAGCGTCAGGTAGCCCAGGCCCAGCCCACGCAGTTGGCGCAGGCGTGCCATCACGCCACCGGCCAGGCGCTGCGCGGCGAGGCGCTTTTCTTCCGATAGCGCCGAGGTGCGGCGCACGTCGGGCGATACCGCATGGACGGCGCGGCCGGAGGCCGCGCGTTCGGCACGGTCGCGTCGGGTCGCTTCCTTGTCCGTAGCCGCCCCCGCTGCATGGGCGCGGAAATCGCCCTGGGCGATGGGTTCGAGCAAGGCCGCCAACTGGTCCAGCGGCATCTGCATGAACGCGCCGATGTCCACGCCGGCGAAGGTGACCGACAGCGCCTCGGGCTTGAGCCGCTTGCCGTGGCAGGTGGGGCACGGTTTGCCCTCCATGAACCGGGACACGCGCTTTCTCATCAACGCGCTCTGGGTGTTGGCAAAGGTGTGCAGCACGTAGCGCCTNTGGGTGTTGGCAAAGGTGTGCAGCACGTAGCGCCTGGCGCCGGTGAAGGTGCCCATGTAGCTCGGCTCCATCTTGCGCTTGAGCGCGGCGCGGGTTTCGGCGGGCGTGAAGCCGGCGTACACCGGCACCGTCGGTGTTTCCTCGGTGAACAGAATCCAGTCGCGATCCTTCTTCGGCAGGTCCTTCCACGGTCGGTCAACGTCGTAGCCCATGCTGACCAGGATGTCGCGCAGGTTCTGGCCTTGCCAGGCGGGGGGCCAGGAGGCGATCGCCCGCTCGCGGATGCTCAGGGAGGGATCGGGCACCATGATGGCCTCGGTCACCTCGTACACATGGCCCAGGCCGTAGCAGGTCGGGCACGCTCCCTGCGGCGTGTTGGGCGAAAAATCCTCGGCGTACAGCATCGGCTGGTTGGCCGGATAGGCGCCGGCGCGCGAATACATCATCCGCACCAGGCTGGACAAGGTGGTCACACTGCCCACGGAGGAACGCGCGTTGCTGGAGCCCCGCTGCTGCTGCAGCGCCACCGCCGGCGGCAGGCCGTCGATCGCATCGACGTCCGGCACGCCGGCCTGCTCGATCAGTCGCCGCGCATAGGGGGCCACCGACTCGAAGTAGCGTCGCTGGGCCTCGGCATAGATGGTGCCGAAGGCCAGCGAGGACTTGCCGGAGCCGGAGACACCCGAGAACACCACCAGCGCGTTACGCGGGATGGAGACGTCCACCTCCTTGAGGTTGTTCTCGCGCGCACCGCGCACTTCCACCATGCCGCTGGCCGCAGCGGTACAAGAGGATTCACCGAAAGAATTGTTTGGCAAGTTTTTATCCTGTAGTTCGTCCCGCTCAGGACGGGACTTCCTGAGTTCGGGTGCCGCGGCGGCTGGCTTCGAGCACTGCGGTGACAGTGCGGGCGTCGTAGCTGCCGCGCAGACGACGACCCTCGACGAAGAACGTCGGCGTGGCGTGCGCACCGCTGGCGACCGCACTGGCGAGGTCGCGCTCGACACGCTCGATCACCGCAGGGCTGTCGAGATCCGCGATGAACCGTTCGACGTCGAGCCCAAGCTCGGCGGCGTAGCCGATCAGATGCTCGCGCTCCAGCGCATGCTGACGGGTGAACACGAAGTCCAGCCACGGCCAGAACATCCCCTGGTTCGCCGCTGCCTCGGACGCCCGCGCGGCAATCGGCCCGTGCGGGTGGTGCGGCAGATGGCGCACCACATACCGCAGGTCGTCACCGAAGTGGGCGCGAAGATCGTCCCACGAACCGGTGGCGTGCGCACAGTACGCGCACTCGAAGTCCACGTACTCGACGAGTGTGAGCTGGGCGTCCTCCGGCCCGCGGATGTGATCGATCTCCGGATCGACCGGCGGCTCAAGCACCATCGGCAGGTCAGCGGTCTTCTCACCCCACCGCTGGGCGGCGACCTTGAAGATCAGCCACCCGAGCAACGTGGCGAACACCATCGACACGAGCACGCCGACCGTCGCCTGGCGGCCCAGGTCGGAGGTCGTGCCGAACGCGAGCCCGATGATCAGCAGCGACACGGTGAAGCCGATCCCGGACAGCGCCGCCCCACCGAACACGCTCCCCACCCCGACGCCCTCGGGCAGCCGGCCCAGGCCGAGACGGACGGCGACGAGCGTGGTGAGCCCGATGCCCAAGAGCTTGCCGAGCACGAGCCCTGCGATGACGCCCCACGTGACTGGCGAGCCAAAGGCCTCGGCGAGCAGCCCGCCACGCACGTCCACCCCGGCGTTCGCCAAGGCGAAGATCGGCACGATCAGCAGCGCCGTCGGCAGCCGCAGGAACTCGTGCAATCGCTCGTTCACCGAGATACCCCGGGACAGCCCGCAGTCCACCGCGCGGGCCGATGCGGCACTCGGCGACTGCCAGAAGTCACGGAACAACTGTCTTGCCGCAACGACCCCGTGACGTTGCGTCGCATAGGCGGGGATCAGCAGCCCCGCGGCCATCCCGGCGAGGGAGGCATGGATGCCGGAATACACGGTTGCGAACCACAGCACGATCACGATCAACACATACGGCGTCGCCCGCCACTGGCGGGTGCGCCCCAACAACCACAATCCAACGAGGCTGGCGAGGGCGATAAGCAACGGGACGATCCGGATCTCCTCGCTATAGACGATGCCGATGATGGACACTGCGAGGAAGTCATCGACCACGGTCAGGGTGAGCAGGAACACGCGCAACTGACCCGATAGCCGCGGGCCGACGATCGCCAAGGTGCCCAGCATGAACGCCGTATCGGTGCCGACCACCGCACCCCACCCGTGCAGGCCCTCACTTCCGGCTAGTTTCACGATCAGGACATACACCAGCGCGGGAAGCACGACTCCCGTGACCCCCGCGATCAGGGCGAGGCGGGCACGGCTGCGGTCACGGAGCGATCCGTGGGCGAACTCCTGACGCACCTCCAGTCCGATCAGGAAGAAGAAGACGACCATCAGGCCGTCGTTGACCCAGTGATGCAGATCCATGTGTAGGCGCAGTGGCCCGAAGTTGAACCCGACGTCTAGGTGCCACAACTCGAAATAGGCGTTAGATAGCGGCGAGTTCGCCCACACGAGCGCCACAACCGTGACGATCACCAGCAGCACCGCAGCGCCAGACTCCGTGCGTAGATAGTGGGCAACGCGTCTCCGTCTGATATGCGCCGAGGACTCACCAAAAGAAGAGGCTGGCATGTGCTTATCCTGTAGTTTGTGAGATCACGATGGGCAGGTTTCGGAGGCGACCGGTCAGGCGTCCGCCTCTGGCAGCGTCCCATCATCCAGCGAGCGCAGCCAAGTAAGCCATTCTCCCAGCCTGCGCTCAACACCTCTGTCCGTTGGCTGATACCAGCCCGGCCGCGCCACGCCCTCGGGAAAGTAGCTTTGCCCAGCGGCGTAGCCGTTGGGCTCGTCAGGAGCGTAGCGGTAGCCTTCGTGATACCCCATCTGCTGCATCAGCTTCGTCGGCGCATTGCGAAGATGGAGAGGCACAGGCAGGGAGCCGCTGTTCTTGACGAAGGTCTTCGCCTTGTTCCAGGCGGCATAGGCAGCGTTCGACTTGGGGGCGGCAGCAAGGTAGGTCGCCGCGTGGGCAATCGGTATTTCGCCTTCGGGGGAACCCAGCCTCTCATAAGCCAGCGCGGCATTGAGCGCCAGTTGCAGCGCCTGCGGGTCGGCATTGCCGATGTCTTCGCTGGCCACTACCACCATGCGGCGGGTCACCTGGCTGACGTCGCCGCTACCGTCAAGGATGCGGGCCAGCCAATACAGGGCCGCATCAGGGTCGGAGCCCCGTAGCGACTTGTGGAAGGCTGAGAGCTGCCAGTAGAACTCGTCACCGCCCTTGTCGAACCTGCGCAGCGATGGACTGGTGGACAGCTTGGCGGACTGGCCATCGACCACGGTCTTGCCAGCGCCCGACGCCGCATTCGTCACCTGCTCAAGCAGATTGAGGAAGCGCCTGCCATCGCCATCGGCAAAGCCCTTGAGCAGATCCAGCGCGTCCGCGTCCAACGTGACGCCCTGGAGATGCGGCAGTGCGCGTTCGTAGAGTTGGTTCAGTTCGTCGCTGGACAGCGGTTCGAGGGTATAGACCTGCGCGCGCGAGAGCAGTGCGGAATTGACCGCCAACCCCGGATGCTCGGTCGTCCCCCCCACCAGGGTCAGGAGCCCCGACTCGACATGGGGCAGCAGGGCATCCTGCTGCGCCTTGTTGAAGCGATGGATCTCATCGACGAAAAGCACCGTCGATCGACCATGGTTGTCCAGTTCGGCCTGGGCCTCGTCGATGGCTTGCCGGATGTCCTTCACCCCGGCCAGCACGGCCGAGATGGCGATGAATCGGCTGTCGGTCGCACTGGCGGCCAGGCGCCCTAGGGTGGTCTTGCCCACGCCTGGCGGCCCCCAGAGGATGAACGAGTGCAACTTGCCCGCCTCGAACGCGAGACGCAGCGGCTTGCCGGGGCCGAGCAAGTGCCGTTGCCCGACGAATTCGTCCAGCGTCTTGGGCCGCAGGAGTTCGGCCAAGGGAGGCTTGGGCTTTGTCGTGAATAGATCGGTCAAGTTCCTCTCCCTGGCATTTCTGATAGTTGACGTTCCGATAAGGTGGGCACCTCAATCCAGAGAGCCGGATTTATCCAACGCCGTGGGCTCTTTGTCGGCAATCGCATGCATGATGATGCGAGAGCCGCGGTAGCCGATGCTGTGGTTCCATACCCAGCTCAAAGCGACACTGAGACGATTTCGCGTGCCGATCAGAAAGTAGATGTGCGCCAGCTTCCAGATCCACCACGCAAAGGCACCACGCAGCTTCACCCGCCCCATGTCAATCACCGCCAGGCTGCGGCCGATGGTGGCCAGGTTCCCCTGATGCCGGTATTTGAAAGGCCCGTCAGCGGGCTTGCCCTTCAAACGCCGTCCAATCAGGTTAGCGACGTACTTCCCTTGCTGTTTGGCGGCCGGGGCGATGCCCGGCACGGGCTTCCCATCGGCCATGGTGCACGAGGCTGTATCGCCGATGGCGAAGACCTCCGGGCGACCGGCCACCGTCAGGTCAGGGCCAACGACCACTCGACCAGCACGATCAGACGCAGCGCCCAACCAGCGAGCCGCGGGAGACGCCTGGACTCCGGCGGCCCAGACGATGGTCTTGGCCGAAAGGGGCTTGCCGCCATACACCACGCCGTCGGCCGAGCATTCGGTGACCGGAGTACCCAGCACGACCTCGACCCCGAGTTTTTCGAGTGCCTGGCGCGTATAGGCCGAAAGATCCTCTGGAAAGACCGACAACAGACGCGGGCCAGCCTCGATCAGTACAACCCGCGATGTGCTCGGGTCGATCGAGCGGAAGTCACGCGCCAGCGTGTCTCGTGCCAGCTCGGCGATGGTTCCGGCCAATTCAACCCCGGTGGGACCACCACCGATGATGACGAACGTCTGCAGCGCGGCACGCTGCTGAGGATCGCTCGTGCGCTCAGCTTCCTCGAAAGCCGCGAGGATTCGGCCCCGAATGGTCGTGGCATCTTCCAGCGTCTTCAACCCCGGCGCGAAAGCCCCCCATTCGTCGTGTCCGAAGTAGGCATGGGTAGCACCTGTCGCGAGCACGAGCGTGTCGTAGGTTTGCCGCATTCCATTGTTGAGAATGACCTGACGCGCGTCCTGGTCGATACCTTCCACTTCCGCCATCAAGGTGTTCACTTCCGGGCGATTTCGGAAGAGATAGCGAATAGGCCAGGCGATCTCGGATGTCGAAAGTGACGCACCTGCGACCTGGTAAAGCAAGGGTTGGAACAGGTGATGATTGCGCCGATCGATGATCGTCACATCGACCTCGACACCAGCAAGCTGGTTGGCAACCTCGATCCCGCCGAAGCCCGCTCCGATAATGACGACGTGATGTCGGTTTTTGGAGGTCTTTGTCATGACCTGATCTCCTCTCTCAGCGTTTCAGCGCCGATGCGTGGTGTGCCATATGCTCGCCAATGAAGCTGGCAATGAAGTAGTAGCTGTGGTCGTAGCCTGGGCGCAGATTCAACGTGAGCGGGTGCCCCGTCTCGTCGCAGGCTTTGCGCAGCAGGTCGGGCTGAAGCTGGCTCTCCAGGAACTCGTCGCCCAAGCCCTGATCAACCAGCAACGGCAAACGCTCCTGCACGGTGCGAATCAGCTCCACGGTGTCGTACTGCTTCCACACTTCCCGATCGCTGCCCAGGTACGCCTCGAAGGCCTTGTGCCCCCAGGGAACCTGGGTGGGGGCGACGATGGGCGAGAAGGCCGAGACGCTTCGATAACGGCCCGGGTTGCGCAGGACGATGACCAGAGCGCCGTGTCCTCCCATGGAATGGCCGCTGATGCTCCGCTCCGCTGTCACGGGAAAGTGGGCCTCGATCAGCGCCGGCAATTCCTGCACGACGTAGTCGTACATCCGATGATTCGCAGCCCAGGGTTCCTGTGTGGCGTTGACGTAGAAACCCGCCCCCTGTCCGAGGTCATAGGCAGGATCGTCGGCAACGCCTTCGCCGCGAGCACTGCTATCGGGCGCGACGACGGCAATGCCATGTTCGGCCGCGTAGCGCTGGACGGCGGCCTTGGTGATGAAGTTCTGCTCGGTGCAGGTGAGGCCTGAAAGCCAGTACAGCACCGGCACCTTGCCGTGCTGTGCCTGCGGAGGCAGATAGACGCCGACCTTCATCGTGCAACCGAGCGTCGTGGATTCATGCTGATAAACGTCCTGCCAACCATCAAAGCTGGCGTGATGTTCGATGCGTTCCATGTAGTTCTCCTATGTTCAAAGGAACGGCGCAGCTCTCGCGCGCCAGGACGGCAGCTCGTCAGGAAGATTTCTCTTCCGCTGCCGTGTCGCCGTGGGCGTGTCTGATCCTGCGCACGATCCACCAGATCGTCAGCATCACCGCAGGCACCAGAACCGCCATCACCGGCGCCACGCTGTCGTGAACCATCGGAATGCCCTTGAGCAAATAGCCGAGAAGACTCACGACGTAATAAGAAATTGCCGCGACCGACAGGCCTTCGACGGTTTGCTGAAGGCGCAATTGCATCTTGGCCCGGTTGTTCATCGACGCAAGCAGATCGCGGTTCTGGCGTTCAAGCTCGACGTCGATCCAGGAACGCAGCAACGCGATGGCCCGGGTCAGCTTGTCGGAGAGCTTGGTCTGGCGCTCCTTTACGGATTGGCATGTCCGCATGGCGGGAGCGATGCGACGCTGCAGGAAATCCGCCCAGGTGCAGTACCCGGATACGGCCTCTTCCGAAAGCGCTGCCAGCCTTTCCTCGACGATCTCGTAGTAGGCACGACTGGCGCCGAAGCGATAGAGATTCGCCGCAACGCCAGCTTCCAGTTCGGCAGCCAGGCCGGTCAATTCGGACAGCAGCACGTCGCTGTCGCGCCGTTCCACCAAGCTCGTACACATCTCGTCGGTGATCGCCGCAAGGCGCGACTCCATGCGCCGCAGCTCCGACGTCATCGACCGCGTCAACGGCAAGGACAGCAACGCCAAGGTACGGTAGGTCTCGATCTCCAGCAGACGTTGAGCCAGCGCACCCGCCCGCGCCGGGGTCAAATCGCGGGCAAGGACGAGGATCTGCGTCAGGCCATCCTCATCCTGTCGGAAGTCGGTGAGGATGGCGGCAGAGCCGTTCTCCACCAGCGAGTAGCACAGGCTGGCAGGATCGAAGCGATCGGCCTCCTTCTCCGTTTCCGGCGTCCATGGAAGAAGTCTCAAACGGATGCCGGATACGACCGGGCCGGGAGGAACAAATCCATGCTTGAACGGATTTTCGCCGCACGGCTCTCCCGTCTCGGAATCCAGCGAAGCGCACCAGAGATACGTTGAGAACTCGGTGTGCTTTTCACAGTGCAGGTCTCCCTCATCCCATGTCATGCCGTGAAGCGGCGTAGCGTGGTCGGGCTCGGCAACGCCGAAGCGATGAGACAACTCACTCATCGCCATCTGATCCCTGGCCTGATCGCCTTCGGTCATGAAAGCGAGCTGCAATATGCCGCGGGGGGCCTGAATCAACAGATGCGGGCGCGCATGCACTTCACCCACGGCCGCAGCACGATCGGCATAGGCCGGCATGCCGTACACGGTGGCGGTCGGGGCGGGTTGTACGGTCGTCGCATTGATGTTGGCCGGCTCTTGCATAACGACCTCATTTCTCATTGGTTGAAAAACACGCTTCAAAGCAAATGCCCGCAGCCATGCGTTTCGCACATGGCTGCGGGCCGATCTTCATGAGCAGGCACCGCTCTACACGGTCCGTCTAATAGGCTCGCCGTATAGAGGCTTGTGCTGGCCCTTTCAGAACGCCCTCAGCTTCCTTGCTTTCAGACGAAGGTGTACGAGCAGACCTTGTTGCCCGCCGGATCACGCAGGTAGGCCGCATAGGCACCCGGCAGGTGACCACGTGCGCCAGGCTGGCCCTCGTCGGTGCCGCCTGCGGCAAGGCCGGCAGCATGGAAGGCATCCACTTCGGCGGGAGTGGCGGCCGCAAAGCCGATCGTCACGCCGTTGCTGGAGGGCGCTTCACCATTGCCCGGACGGGCGATGATGAAAGCCGGCTTTTCGCGACCGAAAAGTACCCATCCGTTGTTGAAAGGACCGAGGTTCTTGATGCCAAGAGCACCCAGAGCGGCGTCGTAGAACGCGACCGACTTCTGAAGGTCGGCAGCGCCGATAAAAATGTGCGAAAAGATGCCATCGCCAGAAATGACAGGAGTGGACATGATTAATTTCCTTGGTGGTTGGTGTTGAATGGGTAGTGGGCGGTCAGTAGTGGATCACCGTGCGAATCGACTTGCCTTCATGCATCAGGTCGAAGGCCTTGTTGATGTCGTCGAGGCCCATGGTGTGGGTGACGAACGGGGCGAGATCGATCTCGCCTTTCATTGCGTCCTCCACCATGCCGGGAAGTTGAGTGCGGCCCTTGACCCCGCCGAAAGCCGAGCCCTTCCAGGTGCGACCGGTGATCAACTGGAACGGGCGCGTCGAAATTTCCTTGCCTGCACCAGCCACGCCGATGACGATCGACTGGCCCCAGCCACGATGTGCTGCTTCTAGTGCCGAGCGCATCACGTTGACGTTGCCGATGCACTCGAAGGTGTGATCGACACCCCAACCGGTCATCTCGATGAGAACCTCGTGAATCGGCTTGTCGAAGTCCTTCGGGTTGAGGCATTCGGTCGCGCCGAAGGTACGAGCCAGCTCGAACTTCGCTGGATTGGTGTCGATGGCGATGATGCGACCTGCCTTGGCCTGGCGTGCCCCCTGAATCGCAGCGAGCCCGATGCCGCCGAGGCCGAAGATGGCCACAGAGTCACCCGGCTGAACCTTGGCCGTGTTGTGAACAGCGCCGATGCCGGTGGTCACACCGCAACCCAGCAGGCAGACATGCTCGGGATTGGCGTCCGGGTTGATCTTGGCCAGCGAGACTTCGGCCACCACCGTGTATTCGCTGAAGGTCGAGCAGCCCATGTAGTGGTAGATCGGCTGGCCGTTGTAGCTGAAGCGGGTGGTGCCATCGGGCATCACGCCCTTGCCCTGGGTGGCGCGCACCGCGACACACAGGTTGGTCTTGCCGGACTTGCAGAACAGGCACTCGCCGCACTCGGCGGTATAGAGGGGAATGACGTGATCGCCAGGCTTCACGCTGGTCACACCTTCACCCACCTCCACGACGATACCCGCACCTTCATGACCCAGCACGACCGGGAAGAGACCTTCGGGGTCGTCGCCCGACAGGGTGAAGGCGTCGGTATGGCAAACGCCGGTGTTCGTGATCTTGATGAGCACCTCGCCCTTGCGCGGCGGCTCGACGTCGATCTCGACGATTTCCAGCGGCTTTCCTGGCCCGAAGGCAACTGCTGCACGTGATTTCATGATGTCGCTTCCTTTACTAGCTAACTAAATTTGCCCTCACCGAGGGCACCCTGGTGCCTCTACCGCAGATAGGAGCGGACGATAGAGATGGTCTCGTCAATGGACTTGTTCTGCGAATCGCTCCTGATTTCGCTACTGGGAAACTCTTCCCGCAGATAGCTCTCCAGAACGGTTGCCATCAATCCGTTGACTGCCCCACGAACGGCCGCAAGCTGCTGAAGAATTGCAGGGCATTCCGCACCTGCATCGAGCGCTTGCTCAAGAGTCGCTACCTGACCTTTGATGCGCCGGATGCGCGTCAGGGCTTGCTTCTTTTCTTCCGGGCTGTGTGGCATCGAACACCTCTCTACTTGGGTACACCGCCGCATTATACAATACTCCACCATAGTATATGCGGCCGAACTTCGCCACAAATTCTGTGCTCTTCGAGCACTATTACAGGCTAGTACAGATTTGTTCCCAAGAAGCGCAAAACATTCAAATCAATGAATATTTCTTGCATGTATCGACAGCATCGGGGCAAGTTCAAAACCGGTCAAACTGGAAAAATCTATGCGCAGATAGATATGGCCTATCTAAGCCAACTCATCGAGCTGAAGCTATCAAGATGAGACCGGCTAGGCGACCTGACGACCCGAGTACCGAGCCTTCCTCAGTGCAGGCAACATCTGGCCGTCCCAGTCACGATCGACCGCAACCTGGGCCTGTTCCTGGTTTCGTTCGAGGGCTTCAACGTCCAGATCAGCAATCGCCCATGTCTGCGTGCCGCAAGTCGTCGCGAGAATGCCATCCTCCGGGAATCCGCGATCCATGGGTGCATAGATCGTGGCCTCGCCAGTATTCGTGTCCAGCGCCGGGCTCCAGTCAGCAGCTCCGGTCGTCACGGCCTGCGCGATGAACATTCGGTTCTCCAGTGCCCGCGCCATGCAGCCCACACGGACCCGGGTTGCACCTGCTTGGGTGTCGGTACAGCTCGGGACCAGCAGCAGGCGCACTCCCGCCTCTCGCTGGGCTCGCACGGGCAATGGAAACTCACTGTCATAGCAAACAGCGATGCCGGCACGCACGCCTTTCAAATCGAACACCTTCAGTTCGTCGCCACCCTCGATGACGCCGGCGTCTTTCTCGAACCCCGTCAACTGCAATTTGTCTTGGTAGTCGCGTGTGCCGTCAGGCGCAAACCACCAAGCCCGGTTGCGGTAGCGGTCCAATCCAACCTGGGTCAAAAACGTACCGGCCTGAATGGTCATGCACAACTCGCGCGACAGGTCGGCATACAGTGCCAGCCACGCAGGCTGCAAGGCCTGCAGCGCGGCCAGAGAGGCGTTGAAATCATGGCGGATGCCAGGCTCGAACGTTGCAGCCAGTTCGAGGGATAGATACTCGGGCAACACGGCCAGTTCCGCCCCGCCACGGCGCGCCTCCTCCAGAACCAGCCGCTGCCGCGCAGCAAATGCCTCGAAGCCCGCGGGCTGACCCACTGAGTATTTCGCAACTGCTACTTTCATTTCGCGTTCTCCAGGGAGTGCAGCCACATCGTGAGCGTCTGCTCGGTTTCGCTCGGCTCACCCACCTGCTTCCAGGGCAGCGTAACCTTCATGTCCGACTGCCGCACGTAGCCGCGACGGGTCCAGAAGGGGTCATTACTGCGGTAGTTGGAAGGACGCCGGAGATCGTCGTCTGCACGATCCACCGACGCGAACGATGCCCACTGCATGCCGCCCAACGAACGGGCATGCGCTTCGCGCTCGTCAAAGAAGCGATGGCCCAGGCCAAGGCCCCGGAAGGCCGGGAGCAGGACTGATTCGCCACAGTAAAACACTGCCTCCACCGGGATTCCTCGATCGGCGAACGGCACATGGAAGGCCGGCTCCGCATCGCCGAGCGGCAACCCCGTGGACGCACCCACGACCACATCATCAGCGAGCGCGAGTACCAGCAGGCTGTCTGCCGAACGGGCGTACATGGCGAGGTAGTGCTTCTCGTATTCGGTGTCGCCCTCGTACAGGTAAGGAAAGCTGCGGAAGACGCTCGCCCGCAGGCCTGCCACGGCATCGAACCATTCGGCAATGTCCGGGCCACGACGAACCAGCACCTGCACGTCGCTGGTCATTTCAGGCGTCCCCTCCAACCTGTGCGATCCAGTCGCCGAGGTTGTAGTAGTTGGTGACACGAGCGATCTTGCCATCGCGGATCTCGAAGAACGCGCCGCCCGGCAGCACGTAGCGCTGGCCCTGGGCTTCCGGCAGCCCGTCGTCCGTCACCTTGTATTCGCCATGCACCACGTACTCCGCGCCTGCACGCAGGCCGTCGGCGCTGACCATCACCACGATCCCGCGCAGTTGCTCGCCATAGCAGCGGTCCATGCGCTGCAGGAAGGCGCGGAAGGCTTCGCGACCGACCTCACGAGCGCCCTGGTTCAAGTCGTGCGCGACGTCATCGGTCAACATTGACAGCATGGCCTCGCGGTCGCCGCGGTTGAAGGCGTCGTAGTAGGCAGTGATGAGAGTCGCAGCGTTCATTCGCGTTCCTTGTTGGGTTGTTCGGAGCGGAGCATTCCGGGGTGTTGTCAGTCTGGGCAACCGCGCTCTCCTTGTATATGGAATTGTTGCGATTTTATAATTCCACAATCTGGAACAATTAACGAGCAGCGAAACCGGCCATGAGGCGTGCGTCATGAACAAAGAAATGGAACTACTGCGCATCTTTCGGGTGGCGGCCGAAAGCAGCAGTTTTCGCGATGCGGCCGTCCGGCTGGGGACTTCTCCGCAAGGTGTAACCCGTGCCATCCAGCAACTGGAGCAACACTACGGCGAGGTGTTGTTTCATCGAAGCACGCGCCAGGTGCGCATCACCGCCTTCGGCGAAGGGCTGCTAGACCAAGTGCGCCCCGCATTGGAGCGGTTCGAGGATCTGTGGCGAACGCCTAGCTCCGACCAGCAGGCCTCTCTGTCCGGTACGGTTCGCATCACCGCACCGCACAGCTTGGGCACCAGAGCGGTGCTACCGGCACTGGAGCGCGTGGCCGCGCGTCATCCCGGCATCACGCTGGATGTGCGCCTGTCCGATCGCATCAGCAATACGGTTGACGAAGGGATTGACGTCGGGATCAGGGTCGGATTCATGCGCGATAGCCGCTTCGTCGCACGCAAGGCCGCCGACATGAGACTCCCCATCGTTGCCGCTCCGCGCCTGATCAAGAAAGTGGGCGTACCTGCAAACATCGATGCGCTAAGCAGCCTGCCAGTTACCGTGGCCTTGGATATCAATACCGGCCGTCCCTGGCCTTGGCACTTCAAGGCGGGACGCCAGTGGACACCTACCGCACCCACTCTCGTCGCCGACAATGCCGACATGGAAATGGGAGCGGCGCTGGCCGGGATCGCGTTCGCGCAACTGGCGGACTACATGGCCGCCCCCTACATTGCCAGCGGGAAGCTCGTGCGAGTGCTGGAGAACGAAGAACCTCCGGCATGGGGGTTGTACGTCTATCGGCCTCAGCGTGGCCCCATTCCGGGAAGGGTTCGAGCGGTATTTGATGAAATGCTGGTCGCCGTTGGATCGTTGCCAGCTTTGCGCTGACACGTCGCAAGACGCTGTAGGGCACACATCTTGGAAAGCGGGGCACTGAGCCTCGGCGGCTCACCCCTCCGGTTGAATGATGAACCGACCGTCTGCCCGCTTGCCCCAGATGCAGATCGGTCGGCCATGCAACCCAATGCCGGCGAACGATTAGATGTAAATGAATTGCCGGTACAACCCATCCAACTGACGACGAATGTCTTCGACGCGCTGCTCGTCACCGGTATCGGTAAATTCGAGTAGCTGCTGTTCCTTGGCAGTGATCTGATCGCAAAGGTCGGACAAGTTCTCGCAGAAAGCCTCGGAATGAACGGTGGGCTCCTCCGTATTCGTCTCTTCCCCTGCTAGTTTTCGCACAGACGAGGCTGGAGAAATCCCATTTTCCTCGTTAAAGGCAATTTGAAGCTGCCTGCGCCTATTGGTCTCATCGATCGCCTGCTTCATCGCCGGCGTCACCGCGTCGGCGTACAAGATCGCCTTGCCGTTTTCATTCCGAGCGACTCGACCGATCATCTGAATGAGCGCATGGGCCGAACGCAAGAACCCTGCACGGTCTGCATCGAGAATGGCAACCAATGATGCCTCTGGAATATCCAGCCCTTCGCGCAAAAGACTAATCCCAATCAAAACATCGAACTCTCCTGCGCGCAGGCCATTGATGATCTCAACACGATCCTCCGCTTTTATGTCCGAATGCATGTAGCGCGCTCGAATCCCGTTGTCCGTCAAGAAATCCGTTAGCTCTTCTGCACTGACCTTCGTCAGCGTAGTCACAAGCACTCGATTCTTTCTCTTCACGCACTTCGATATTTCGGCAAGCAGGTCATCTATGTATCCATCCGCTTTCCGCACTTCAACCTTGGGGTCAAGCAGTCCCGTTGGCCTGATAACCTGTTCGACAACCCTGCCTTTCGACACCCTCAGCTCGTAGTCGCCCGGAGTAGCGGAAACAAAGATGGTCTGAGGCTTGACCTTCTCGAACTCGTCAAAGTTCAATGGCCGGTTGTTCTTCGATGAAGGCAAACGGAACCCGTAATCGATCAGCGTGTCCTTGCGCGCCTGATCCCCCCGGTACATTGCGGATATCTGTGGCACCATGACATGAGATTCATCGACGAACAGCAGCCCGTCTTTCGGCAAATAATCCAGCAACGTGATCGGAGGAGAAGCTGCGTCTCGGTCGCTGAAGTAGCAGGAATAATTCTCCATCCCCGAGCAATAGCCGACCTCGCGCATCATTTCCACGTCATGCGTGATCCGCTCGTACAGCCTGATTGCCTCGACCAAGCGATTATTCCTGTTCAGCTCGGCAACCCGCTCTTCCATATCAGCGAGTATCTTTTTGGATGCAGAATCTATTTTGTTCGTGGGCGGCGCGAAAAGCGTTTTTGGCGAAACCAAATAATGGTCTATCTCTCCCAACGTCTTGCCGGTAACAGGGTCCATCCATTGGACAGACGCAACAGTGTCATCCAACAGTTCCACCCGAACCGCCCTGTACTCGGAATCAGCGGGGAAAATGTCAATCACATCACCTTGGACGCGGAACGTTGCACGCTTGAGAGTGCGCTCCGTGCGATCATATTGCAGCAAAGCCAAGCGACGAATTAGCTCTCTCTGGTTTAGTTTGACCCCAGGGGACAGAGCGATCTGTAGCGCTCGGTATGCATCTGGATCACCCAGGCCGTAGATTGAAGACACCGAAGCGACGACGATCACGTCACGACGCTCAATCAAGGATTTGGTCGTGGACAGGCGCAGGCGCTCAAGGTGGTCATTGATGGCCGAGTCCTTTGGAATGAAACGATCGGTGCCCGGCATATAGATTTCGGGCTGAAAATAATCGTAGTAGGAAACGAAGTACTCGACCGCGTTCTCAGGAAAGAAGTGCTTCATTTCACCATAAAGCTGCGCGGTCAACGTCTTGTTAGGAGCCAAGATCAACGTAGGCCGCTTCAGACGATGAATCACATTGGCCATGGTGAAGGTCTTACCTGAGCCGGTGATACCTTTCAGCGTCTGGTGCGTCGCACCTTCTTCTATGTCCGACAGCAGGCGCGCTATCGCCTCTGGCTGGTCCCCCGCCGGCGTATAGTTGGAGTGCAGAATAAACATACCGGTTGACATTAGATATCTCCTAATTGAGCTACTTCAATTTGTCCTGATGTATCGGCTATTCCAGAAGACCTATAGCAGTACCAAACTGGGGTGTAAATGACGGCGATCCTGCCGCGCCCCACCTGGGCGTAGGCGTCGCCAACATGATAGCCCAGCACATGGGCGGGCTTCCCAGTGCATATCCGCCGATCGCCACGACGTCAGCCAGCGGCCCGTCTGCCAATGCACCTGGAGCCACTCGCCTCGTTGAGCGCTGACATCGAGCCGTGGCGGGCGAGGTTGCTCTGTACGCCCAATGTGTGGCGCCGGCTCCCGCCGATACGCGCCTTTGTCTCTCTCAGCCCTCCAGACGAGGCGTTGGAAACGTGGAGCTACGTCAATGTCATCAACTTAAGGAATTTTTCCTATAAATATCATATAATTAGCGCTAAATTCAGCGCATAGGAGAAACCCTTTTGGCCCCTCATTCCACACCGTTTGACACCGCCCAGCAAACCCTGGCTTGAAAATTGTACAAAAAATAACCAGTCAGCTCGATTGTCCCGACTTCATCGATACCCACCGCCAGCGCCCTCACGACTTTACCCGCCGACGCCAACTGACCTTCAAGAACCTCGTCCTGTTTTTGCTCAATCAGCCACGCACCGCCCTGCAAACCGAGCTCGATCAGTTCTATCGCGTGCTCAACCAGGCCTCGGCCGAGACCCAGGTGGTCACCGCGCAGGCCTTCAGCAAGGCGCGCGGCAAGCTCAAGCCCGAGGTCTTCGAGAGCCTCAACCAAACCCTTCAGCAACAGCTCGACAGCCTCGGGCTGCGCCAGACGTGGCGCGGGTTACGGGTACTCGCCGTGGACGGCTCGACCGTCCATTTACCGCTGGAGTCGGTCATGACGCGCTTTTTCGGCTGCCATAGCGAGTTTCCCGTTGCCCGTCTGTCCATGCTCTACGACGTCGCCGACGGCCAGACGCTACACAGCCTGATCGTGCCATCCGCAGTCGGCGAGCGCGATTGCGCCCATCTGCACCTCGAGCATCTGCCCGCTGACAGCCTGACGTTGTTTGATCGCGGCTACCCCGGACACTGGCTGTTTGCGCTGTTCGAGCAGCACCGGCGACATTTCCTGATGCGCCTGCCGTGTGGCTACAACGCGCAGGTCAAACAGTTTCTCCGCTCGGGGCAGACAGAAGACACGCAGTTCTTCTCTGCCAGTCATCCCGAGGCGCGCCTGTTCTGTACCGAGGCCGGCGTCGATCCCGCGGGCCGGGTCGAATTGCGCCTGATCCGGGTCGAGCTAGCCAGCGGTGAAAGCGAAGTGCTGCTGACCTCCCTGCTGGATCGACAGGCCTTCCCGGCCGAGGTGTTCGCGGATCTTTACCACCGCCGCTGGGGCATCGAAACGGACTACCGCCGCCTCAAGCAGACCCTCTGCCTCGACAACTTTAGCGGCCGTAGCGTGACGGCCGTGAAGCAGGACTTTCATGCCGGGCAACTGCTGAAAAACCTAGCGCTGCTGATGCAACATCTGCTGCAACCGGTCATCGAGCAGCGCCACAAAGGCCGCAAGCTGCGCTGGAAGGTCAACTTCACCCAAGGGGTGTCACGCCTCAAGAACACCCTGGTCGACCTGCTGGTACGCCCCGGTGTGCAGGGGCTGGCCAACGTGATGGAGTTGATGGCCAACAGCCTCAGCGCTGTGCGCCCGGGCCGCAGCTTCCCGCGCCAGCGTATGCGCCTGGCCAGTCGCGGCTGCGAGGGCTACAAACCGACGCGCTAAGAACAAGCAGCACCCGAACTGCACCGCAAAAAAGCTGGCCAGACAGCGGCCGGCACGCGCTCGCCCGGAAAACGAGAAATCCCGCCCGCCGAGGCGAACCGGCATCCATTAAGCTGGCGTCTGGGTCGCACATGCGCTGAACTGGGGAGCAAAACCAGTGAAGGCACTGCTGCAACCGCGCGTCCAAGCCCCGGGATTTCTTGCCCCGGCCAGGGCTGGGGGCTTAAGTTGATGACATTGGGAGCTACGTCGCCCCTCTAAAGATGCACGATCTCAACATTCGGCCATTTGCCTGCAAGGTACTCGGCCACTAGCCTCCGATGGCAGTGATGGGGCTTGTCTTCGCTGCAAAGCAGGCAACTGTTATCAATCTTTTCTTTATCGATTGACTCAATCTTTCGGGACGACATTAAATCCAGAAATTTACTGGCGTAGATATCCCAATCTCCCCCTTTTATTTTATATTCCTCGAACATGTCTTTGGTTGGAGCAAGTGCTGGTAGATGTTCATATTCCATCCCACACAACGCCTCGGAAAAATATCGAAGATCCTCGCGTTTAGCGAATCCGGCCAATTGCGAAACATTATTCAGGCGAACATCGACAAGGCGCTTGGCACCAGAAGCACTTAACTTGGTGAAGAAGGACCGCGCGGAGGTCTTAGTGAATCCAATCGTGAATATCTTCATCTGCCTTATTCCCCTCGTTCCTTCATCCATAAATGGCTGTTATTGAGCTACCGCCAGGCATGCCCGTCAATCGCAGCTAAGGAAACGCTGGGGGCATGGTGTACTAGCTGCGCCACAACGGCCATGGCAGGCTCCATTCTCTCGCCGCTTCAACGGCCACGACCCGAACAGCTCAAGAGCTTAGCACCGCCTTTTGCGGTTGCGTGCCTCACCACTCACGCTTACTCCCTTCCAGAACGCGCCAACTGCTAAGCTACATGAGGACGACTCGCCCACAGCGCAAAGCACCTGTGTTCGCGCTATTGGCTGTCCCGTGCGTTGTGGTGCTGACCGTCGATGACGAGTCGAACCTACTGTATGGACACTGCGCGCGGCAGCCTTTCATGCGTGCCAGCTACGTGCCCAAGGTTGGACGCGGATCGAAGCGTGCGCAGGGTTTTTCGTGAAAGTATAAAATCCAATCAACTTTATCAGAAGAAAATATATGATCGTAAGAAACTTTGAATACTTGCTTGCTTTGCACCGTGAAGGCCATTTTGGCAACGCGGCCAAAAGCTGCAATGTTTCTCAGCCGACACTCTCCGCGGGCATTAAGCAATTGGAGGAAGACATGGGTGTCGAGATCGTGCGTCATGGCCGACGCTATGACGGCCTCACTTCTGAAGGGATGCGCGTACTGTCTTGGGCTCAGCAGATGTATGACGTCTGCAAAGGGCTGGAGCGAGAACTCTCCGCACTACGGCGAGGTATAGAGGGGCAATTCCGGCTAGGGATACTCCCAGGAACTGCCGGTGTAGCGCCCACATTAAGCATCGCCCTTGCTGAAAAAACACCCTTACTTCAACAATCAGTTCTGGTTTCCGGCGCTTCTTCCCTGCTACAGGCGATTCGAGAAAACAATTTGGATATCGCACTCATGCATTTGGAGGATATCCCAGGGGAAGACTTCGATACTCACCTTCTGTACCGTGAACGCATTTTCCTTTTTCACGCCGCGAGAACACAGCAACCCCGAAGCACAACGTGGGACCATGTTCTCAATAGACAACTCTGCGTGCTGAACTCGGCAGTACCTGAACCCATTCAAGATAGGCTGATGCAATGTACCGCGCAGACTATTCGCACTGATTCAATTGACGTGCTATCGGCACACGTGGCGACAGGAAAATATTCGGCAGTTCTTCCGCAATCTCTCGCCGGCCAACTCGCGCACATTCCAAATCTCCACGCAATCGCAATCAATGGACCAATGTCGCACTCAAATGTCGGATTCGTTGCTGGGAAAAATGCGTTCGAGGCACCGTCATCGCGTGCATTGCTCGAAATGGTGCACACCCCCGAACTCGCCGCCACTCTTCAATCCGTTATATCGATCCATCGTCGGTTCCAGCCCAAAGCAGACTCATCTCAAAGCCCCCTGAAATAGCGAGTCTTGAAGAGCAACTCTGTATTGCTTCAACCAGGCGAAGATTGCAGGCATGCCGTGTGCGCCGCTAACAGGCGCCACGTGCTGAGCAACCCATCGAAGGCCACTAGGTCCAGGGGCAACTCGGGGGGCAGGAGTACCTGCTGCATGCGGCCTCCTCATGTCTCGCTGGGTCGAGCTGACTGTTCCTAGATCAAGCTAGGAGGCGCGATGTAGCGATGATCGTTGCCCTCTCCCGGCTAGGAGACGAGCACGGCTCGACGATCCCGCGTAGATAGATCGTGCCTATCTGCACATAGATTATTCCAGTTTGACCACTTCTGAGCTTGATCCGATGCTGTCAAGACCGCAGAAGGAGACGCGACCAACGGCTAGGCAATACCACGATCGTTCTTCTTGACAGCGGTAAATTTCGTTTCCCACTTCGATTTAGAAGATGGAAACATTAACGCACAGAGGTGACGAAATGACTCCGACCGGTAACCGAATCGTGACTTTCGAGAAGCCCTTGGAAATGAAGGTCAACACCTTCAAATTTCCAGAGCTGATAACCCCTCAAGGGAAAAGCGCACCCCATGGCGCTATCCTCAAAATAGTTACCACAAATATCTGTGGCAGCGACCTTCACATTTATCGCGGTTCGTTTGCTGTTCCCAAGGGAATGACCATGGGCCATGAAATGACCGGCGAAGTGATCGAAGTGGGATCAGACGTCGAAGTCGTGAAGAAGGGCGACATCGTTTCCGTTCCCTTCAATGTGGGGTGTGGGCGTTGCTACAACTGCAAGCATATGCGCTCCGATGTATGCGAGAACACCAACCCCGAAATCGACTGCGGAGCCTACGGGTTCAACCTCGGTGGCTGGACGGGGGGGCAAGGTGATTATCTCTTCGTACCGTATGCGGATTTCAATCTCCTTCGCTTCCCTGACAAGGATGCCGCCATGGAAAAAATCCGCGACCTGACCCTTCTCTCTGACGTATTACCCACAGCTTTCCATGGGTTCGCTGGCCCAGACTGGCCAGCCGCGCCGGCCTACGTCGTCGGCGAAAACATCCTGATCTTCGGTGCCGGGCCGGTCGGCAGAGCGGGTGCCGCCTGCGCCAGACTTCTGGGTGCAGGCGCCATCATCGTTGCCGATTACATTCAAGAGCGGCTGGACCTTCTCAAGCCACACGGCGTGGAAACCATCAACCTTTCCGACGGCGTGCCGATCGAGGAGCATCTCGAACGCATTACCGGGCACAGGGAGGTGGATCGCGTCATCGACTATGTTGGTGTGGACTGCCGCGGGTTTGGCGCGGAGGCTGACAAGATCGTGGAGAGCGCTGTTACCAACGCAATGCTCAAATATGTCCGCTTCGGCGGAATGACCAGTACGGTCGGTGTGTACTGCGCAAACCCGATCTCGAAAGACCCGAAAGCCAAGAAAGGCCATATGGATCTGGAATGGTCCAACGCCTGGATCAAGTCGCCGCGAATGTCGGCTGGTCAATCTCCGACGGCCAACTACAACCACGCGTTAATGCGGGCGATACTGAACGATCGCATGCCTTACCTTTCGCCGATGATGAACACTAAGTTCATCAAGCTCGAAGACGCGCCCGCCGCGTACAAAGAGTTCGACGCGGGTTCTGCATACAAGTACGTCATCGACCCGCATGGTTCAGTGCGGCATTAAGCATCCGGCGCGGGCTAAGCATCAGGATGTCTCACACTTTCTGGTGAGAGGCATTCTGGTCCCGCCAGTCTCCGGGCAGCAACTGGAGCCGGCGAATATTTTCGCCGGCATTTGCCGTCTGCCCCAGGGTACTTGCCTTGGCTCGGACCAGGAGCAGAGCCTCAGCAATCCGCAGGTGATGATCAACCGCAAGCGTGTTCAAGCGCTTGGTTCGCAATCGGCCAAGGGTCAGACGGGGACGATGCACGGCATCCATTGACGTGCGTGGCTGGAGATAGCCTTCGTCTGATCCTTATCACCCCACGGACTTGACAGGCTCGCCTGGTGTTGTGCCTGCCTCGGGCCATCGCACGGTCAACCCAGCCCTGGCTCATTCAGCCAGAAGTTTCCAATGATGTGGCCGAACTCGCCGCCGCCAGAATGGCAGTCACTTCTATAGGGAGATAGCACAGTGTTGGATAAGTCGGAACGGGAGGGTGGCCTATGGAGCTGCGCCATCTTCGCTGCTTCGTAGTTCTTGCTGAGGAGCTACATTTCACGCGGGCGGCTGAGCGCCTGCATATCGAACAACCACCGCTATCACGAGCCATCAAGGAACTTGAGGACGAGTTGGGCGTAGTGCTCTTCGACCGAAACCGACGAGGAACAGTTCTAACGGCGGCGGGCGCGGTCTTCTTGCAAGATGTTCGCCGTCTATTCACAGTGCTGGAACAGGCTCGTGAAAATGCCAAGGCTGTGGCATCGGGCTTGCGCGGTAGCCTGCGCATCGCTGTATCAGATGGGGCTATCGATCCACGGCTGTCGGCATTTCTGGCTCGTTGCCGCGCCGAGGAGCCGGAGATCGAAATACGCTTGTCAGAAGTGCCTCTGGCAGAGCAAGTGCGTGGCTTGCGTTCGGGCGACTTCATGATCGGGTTCGCGCACACGGGCGATGTCGGCGACGGTATCGCTGCCGAACCAATCTGGCACGACCCGCTGGTGATTGCGGTGCCAGCTCGTCACTCATTGCTCACCTACAAGGAGGTGCCACTTCAAGAACTTCAAGGCCATCCACTTGTCCTGTGCGACCCGCAGGTATGCGAGGGCTATTGCCGCGAACTCAAGCGGCTGCTCAACACGTTGGAGCACAAGCTGAATGTTGTCGAGGAAGTGTCCTCGCTGGACATGATGCTCACGTTGGTCGGCGCCGGCTACGGCATCGGCTTCATGACGGCGACCAAGATTCCCATCTCCCAACGGCCGGATGTGGTGATCCGCCCCTTGGCGATGGATTCTGCCGTGATCACCACCTACCTGCTTCGGCCCGACGGCGGCAATTTATCGGCTTCGGTGGAGCGATTTATCGTTCGCCTTCGCGACTCTTCGGACGGTTGACGGAGCCTGGCAGGCTAGACACTCAGGGATCAGTGTCGGCACGCAGATTGCGTTCGGTCGCCGTCATCAGGTCAGCCGCGCTTATTCCAAGTGCCGTAGAAATTTTCAGTATGAGCGGAAGCGTGGGCACGTGCTCACCACGCTCGATCTTACCCATGTGAGAACGCGAAATGCTTGCCCGAGATGCGAACTCGTCTTGCGCGACTCCTTGAGCGACGCGCGCAGCGCGCACGGCCTGTCCGAAGGCTAACGCCGACTCGGATTCATACGTCGATGTGCCAGAAGGACGGCCTGGCTGAATTGTTGATTTCTGCATTAGCAGAAGCGTCAAACAATCTGCCACAATTAACCACGTTAAAGATAACGACGTTAAACTTCACTCTTTCCTGCAACGCTGGTTTGCCTTTCTGGACAGATCGCTTATTGGGGGCCCTCATGCATGACGCCACCAGCCAGTTTTCCCATTTCAGGCTTGCTATCGCGCCCGGAGTGCCATCCTCTTGCCTCACAACGCTTCTTGCCCTACAGCGCGCGGAGGAACCAGAAGTCACCATCACGTTCTTTGAGACCTCAGCCGATGATCTGTTGACGGGCCTTGAGGAAGGCCGCTACGACGCTGGAATGACGCTTCGGAACGCTGGTGCTCCGGCCGTGAAAAGCCAACCGCTCTGGGTGGAGAACGTGGCTGTTGCAGTGCCGCTGGGGTCCCCCTTAGTTGCCCAGGCGAAGATCACGCTTGCCGAGCTTCTGGACTATCCGGTGTTTCGCTGGCCGGCGGAGGCTTGCCTACTGCTGGATCAGCGACTGTCCTTTCTTCCGTTGAGCCAGCAGAGCATTCAGCACGTGACTTCGTTCGAGATGATGGCGCTTTGGGTGACCGCTGGCTACGGAGTGGGGCTCTCCGCGCAATCGCGCATTGAGCGTGCCCATGCGTGGGGGATCACTATGCGACCGCTTTCAGACGGCCCCTACGAGATCGTGACATATCTGCAGCGGCCCCACGGACGAGCCAATGTTGTTTCTGAGCGGTTCGAGCACAGGGCAATGTTGGTTGCCAGGGACAGGGCGGCTTGCTCGAATACCCCATAGCCCGCTCTCGCCGAGGCTGCGTGCGGGTAATTGCAGCGGCACGCGCCTGTTAGCGCGCCAGTGATAGCGCTTCCATCTCTGGCAATATGATGAATTAACATGGTCTTTGGAGGCACGAATGGTTGGAAGTGGTTGGGATCGAGTACCAATTGACTCGCAAAGCATCGATGCGCCGCTGTCGCGCGCGGCGGTGTTTCTCACGTTGACAGTCGCCGAGGGCCACGAGGCCCTTCAGGCGGTCGCCGGCGTCTTGGACGGGCTGGACGACCTGATCAAAACGGTGGGCTTCCGCGATCTCAACGGCCGGCTGTCGTGCATCACTGCACTGGGATCGGCGCTATGGGACCGTTTCCAGACCGGGAAGCGCCCGAAGGAACTACGGCCCTTCGTGCCCATCGAGGGTGCCAAGCACACCGCGCCTGCCACGCCCGGCGACCTGTTCTTTCACATCCGTGCCGAACGCGAGGACCTCTGTTTTGAATTCGAGCGCCTGCTGCTGGACCAACTGGGCAGCAGCGTGACGGTGGCCGACGAGGTGGTCGGTTTTCGCTACTTCGACTCCCGCGACCTGCTTGGCTTTGTCGATGGCACGGCCAACCCGACCGGGCACGACATCGGCGCCTCGACGCTGGTCGGCAGTGAAGATCAGGCGTTCGCCGGCGGCAGCTACTTGGTGGTGCAGAAGTATCTGCACCAAATGCAGCCGTGGGCTCGGCTCGCCAAGGACGAGCAAGAGCGGATCATCGGCCGGGAGATCGTCAGCAATGTCGAATTGCCCGACGCGACGAGCGGCCAGAAATCGCACAAGACCCTCGCCACGATCGTGGACGACGACGGCACCGAGCACGACATCCTGCGCGACAACATGCCCTTCGGCCGCCCCGGCCAGGGCGAATATGGCACCTACTTCATCGGCTACTCCAGGCATCTGTGGGTGACGCAGAAGATGCTGGAGCGCATGTTCCTCGGCGATCCGCCAGGCATGCACGACCGCCTGCTCGATTTCTCGACGGCGCACACCGGCGCCGTGTTCTTCGCTCCCGCACCGCGCACGCTGAGCGAACTCGTGGAGGCGGTGCAAGCGTAATGCAGGGGCCGCAAGGCCCCTGCAAGGTTTGAGAGCCCTATGCTCCGTCTAGAACTACTGCGCTATCCACCAGCCGACGAACGCTTTGCCGCACATCCTCGGGGATGGGGTACGGGGCAATGGCCTCGGGCATATCCGCATAGTGCTGGTAGTCGCCCATGATGACCTGGATGATCGCCGGCACGTTGGTCGGCGTGACCGCATCAATGGCCGCGCGGTCCCCCAGGTCAGGGTGCGGCTGGGTCAGCATGCGGTACAGATCCCACGAATCCGCGTGCGGGCACTGGTTCATGAGCACCTGGGCCAGCTTGTGCTTGAGCGGCACCAGTTGCCAATCGGGAACACGCTGCCCCCGATTGCCCAAACTGATGGACAGCAACTTGCCCGCTTTCAGTTCGCGGTTGATCTGGTCCTTGGACTTTCCGGCCAGCTTGCCGAACAGCGGGACCGGCAAGCTGCTTGGAGACTCGTAGATGGTCAGCATTTCCTCGCGCTCGCGCTGGATCGCGGACACTTCCGGCTCTGGGGCATGCGTCGGAGGCGGCGGTACCTGAGACAGCCGCTGGAACGTGATGCCGCCGTTGCTCGGGGTTACGACAATAGGCGTGGCCACGACGGGCGGGACGCCGGGAGGAGTGGGCTCGGCCATCGCGAGGGTCGCATCCACCGCTTCCTCCACTTCTGCCATCGCCGGCACCCCGTCGATACGGATGGTCAGATGCGCGCTCGCGGCTTCCACTTCGCCCTGTTCGAGCAGGTCGAGCCGATCGGCCCAGTCCTGCATCATCCGACGGCGCGGCTCAACGTACTTGGCGTGGTTGTAGGACGAACTCACCTTGTTGGGGTCGGAATGGGAAAGCTGCGCGTCCACCCAAATCTTCGGGTAGCCAATCTCGTTGAGCGCCGTCGAGATAGTGCCGCGGATGCCGTGGCCGGTCAGGCGCCCCTCATAGCCCATGAGCTGCACGGCCTTGTTGAGGGTGTTCTCGCTGATGCGCTTCTTGAGTTCGCTGCGGTGTGACAGCAAGTACTTCTGCGCCGGCCGCATCACCCCCAGGAGATAGCGCACGATCTCGATGGCCTGCAGGGATAGCGGCACGATATAGGGGGGCACATCCTGCGGCCGCTTCCCTGCCTTGCGCATTTCATCCTGGAGCTGCTTGACGATCTGCGGTGGGATGATCCACAAGCCCCTGTCGAGGTCGAACTGTTCGGGTTCGGCCAATCGCAGTTCGCCGGTGCGCACCCCGGTCAGGAACAGCAGCCGGACGCCAAGCTGGGTCTGCCAGCCACGGGGGTTGTAGAGCCGGAGCTTCTGGAGGAACTCGGGCATCTCGGGCAGGTGCAGGTAGGGATTGTGGGCTACGGGGGGCTTGGGCTCTGCCACCACGTCCAGGTCGGCGGCCGGGTTGACTTCCAACCCCTCGGCAATGACCAGGGCATAGCGGAACAACTGGTTGAACCAGGTGCGGACCTTCTCGGCGGTGGTGAACGCCTTGCGTTTCTCGATCGCCGCCAAGACGCCCAGGAGTTGGGGGCGGCGAATGTCGTAGATCGACATTCTTCCCAGGGTGGGCAACACGTCCTTGTTGAAGATGCGCAGGATCTGCGACAGCGTGCTTTGACGGCCTTCCTTGAGTTCCTTGCGGCGATGCTCGACCCAGGCATCGAAGACGGTCTTGAAGGTGTATTCGCCCGCCAGCTTGGCCGCGTGCCGTTTCTGGTCGCGCTCGACCTGAGGATCGATCCCCCTGGCGAGCAGGGCCTGGGCCTTGTCTCGCTCGATCCGGGCCTCGCGCAGGCTGAGAGCAGGATAGCCGCCCAGGCACAGGCGCTTTTGCTTGCCCAGCCAGTAGTAGCGGAATTGCCATGACTTGCCGCCTGCGGCTGAGACCATCAGGCCCAGGCAGTCGTTGTCGGAGAGGGTGTAGCGTTTTCCGGTGGTCTTCGCCTGCCGGACGGTCAGATCAGAGAGCGCCATTTCGAGACTCCTAAGTAATGACTTAGGCCCTATGCTCGTCATGGTCCCCGCTCAGCCCCAGCAACTATCCGGTAGCCGACCCACCCGTATTCTTGTGCCTTATTTGGTCACTCAAAAACGGTAGCTGTGGGTGGATTTCCGTGGCACTCGCTGGAATGAAAAAAGGAGCCGAAGCTCCTTTTTTCAATGACCTACAGACCCCAGTAGAAGTCTGTGGATCAAAATTTGGAGCGGGAAACGAGACTCGAACTCGCGACCCCGACCTTG
>NZ_VTPZ01000021.1 GCF_008638305.1 Pseudomonas profundi | reverse complement strand
CTCGTCGAGACGGAGCTCGACACTCCATAGCGCCCGGTTTCATTTCGGAGCAATGTGCTCATCGGCAGTGCCTTTGGTCGAGTTGGCGTTCTACCTTCCCGGGAAGGCCTGTCTCATACAAACCAGTGTGCGCGATAGCGCGGTCGTCGCTCAGCTATTGCCCACAGCCAGCGCATTCTGCGCGTACTGCTGCCACTGCCGTATCAAATCACGCTGCTCGGCACTGGCGCCGGGTTCAGCCTGTTTGAGACTACTGAGCAACTGATCCCATTGCCCCTGTTCCAACTGTATGCCCGCCGCACGCAGCCAATGTTCGGCTTGTCCACTGCGCGACGCGAGCGCCAGCCAGGCAGCGTGGGCCCGCTCGTGGTCGCGTGCCTGATGCCATAGCTGCGCCAGACGCTCACTGCGTGTCGCATTGCCGGTCAGTAACTGTTCATCCAGCAACGCCTGTAACAGCCGCGCGGCCTGCCAGGGCGCACCGGCGCGTACCTGTAGCGCCACCAGGTTATCCAGATCTGACGCACTGAACCGGATACCCGACTCATAGGCCAGCCGGAGTGTCGCCGCGGCAGCCACCTGGCGGCCGCCCTGACTCTGCACGCCCGCCAGCTGTCGCCAGGTTTGCATATTCTCCGGTTCACGCTTGAGCAATACCTTGAGCCAGCGCTCCGCTTCACGGTAGCGTTCCAGGCGTTGATTCATGCCGGCGAGCAACTGATACCAGGAGGATTCGACACCCGGCTCCACCGCGACTACCTGCTCGGCAATGGGGATCGCCTTGCTGTACTGCTGCAAGCGACTGTACGCCTGAACCAACAATCGCTTCGGCTGATTACTCAATGCCTCCTGCGCATGTTCGCGCTCCAGCAAGGTGACGGCTTCGCGGTAGCGCTCCTGCATGATCAGCAACTGCGCCAGATTGATCCGGTCCTGTCGTGCGGCTTCATCAGACAATTGATCATGCGCCAGCGCCTTGCGCAGCCAATCGATCGCTTCGGCATTGCGGTCGCGGGCGATGGCCAGATATCCCAACCGCTGCTCCACCAGAGCGCGCTCCAGGCTGCCGTCGCCCGCTTGCTCCAGGGCAGATTCCAGGCGGGACTCAGCGCGGGCGTGGTCGCCAGCTTCCTGCGCCTGTTGCGCCGAATTCAGGGCGCTGAATACGCCGGGATTAATGGCCTGCTGCGCGTGTGCAGCGCCAGCAGAGAGCACCAGACAAAAACTCAGAACAGATAGGGAATAGCGCAGGCGATTCATCAGCGTCCTCCATCAAGTTTGAAGTACAGCGTCTTGGTTGCTTCCCTCGCCACTGGCTGGCCGTTTTCCCTACGGGGAGCAAACCTCCAACGGCTTGCCGCCCGGCGCGCTTCACGATCAAACACACCCCGTGGCTCGGCATGCGTCACCCGCAGATTATCCACCCTGCCCTCTGCAGTTATGGTGAAAGCCAGCGTCACCTCACCCTCAATACCGGCCGCCAATGCCCGTTGCGGATAGTTGGGCGGGACGTCGTTCAGCGGCGTAACCTCTTCCGCCAGCGCGGGCTGGGTGTCCATCGCCGGCGCCGTTACTGGGGCCGGCGGAGTGCTTTGAACTTCCGCGGCGGTCAGTCCTTCGAGTTTGGGAGCAGTGCTCAGGCTGATCTGAGCGTCAATACTCGGAACCTCGATGTTCAGATCAAGCTCTGCACTGACTTGCGGCTGCTGTTGTGGGGGCGTGGGCTGGGGCGTCGGCTCAGGCGGCTGCGGCCGGTCAGGCGCTTCGCGCGGCTGACGCTCGCGGCTTTCGCTGGTGCTATCGCTGACACTGCGCACGAAGCTGACCCGCGCCAGCTCCTGATCCGGGGTACTGTCATCACGCGGCGGCATCACCAACACCACCATCAGCGCAAACAGCGCCAGGGCTATCAGCAGCGCACCGAGAAAGCTCAACAGCAATCGCATCAGCGGCTTCCGTTGCCGGCGGTCGCAGCCAGGGCGACATCCTGCACACCGGCCAGACGCACCTGGTCCATCACCTGGATCACCAGACCGCTGCGTGAATCCTGATCGGCCTGCACCACCACACTGCTGTCGGGCTGGTCTACGCGCATGCGCTCTACCGCAGCACGCACTGCACGAATATCCACCTGCTGGCCATCCATCCAGATTTCACCGCTCGGGCTGACGGCAATCAGAATATTACCCTTGGGCTGCTCGGAGGCGCTGGCGGCCGAGGGCGTCTGCACGGTAATCCCAGCTTCCTTGATGAAAGAGCTCGTGACGATAAAGAAGATCAGCATGATGAAAACGATATCCAGCATCGGGGTCAGATCGATCCCGGCTTCTTCATCATTGGTTGCGGTATGTCTGCGCATGCGCATAAAAATAAACCCTAGTCGTGACGCAGTTTGTCGGTCAGGCGCTGGAAGGCGCGACGGGACTGTTGATCCAGCCGTGCCAGGCAGAACAGTCCGCTGATGGCGATGACCATGCCGGCCATGGTCGGCACGGTCGCGCGGGAAACGCCGGAGGCCATGGCGCGCGGGTTGCCATTGCCGCTCAACCCCATGACATCGAATACCTGGATCATGCCGGTTACCGTTCCCAGCAGCCCCAGCAGCGGGCACAGAGCAATCAGCACCCGCACCATCGGCACGCTGCGGTTGAGCCGCATCTGCGCCTGCGATAGCCAGGCAGTGCGGATATGGCGCGCTGCCAGGCTGCGTCGCTCGGTTCGCCCCAGCCAATCACTGCGAAGCGCGCGGGCTTCCCTGGGGAAGACCCGAGCAAGAAACCACAGCCGCTCAAGCATCAGCGTCCACAGCAGAATGGTGGCGCACAGAATGGCCCACAGCACCCAGCCGCCGCTGTCAAAAAAGTCCTGCAAATGCAGCAGGCCTTCACTCACCCTTGCGCTCCTCGCCGCCGAGATGCAGCGCGATCAGGCCGGCACTTTGCTGCTCCAGCACCTGGATCAGGGCTTTGCTGCGTGCCGCCACCAGGCCATGCAGGAACAACAATGGAATCGCCACGACCAGGCCCAGTACCGTGGTGACCAACGCCTGGGAAATGCCCCCGGCCATGAGTTTCGGGTCTCCCGTGCCGTACAGCGTGATCGCCTGGAAGGTGGCGATCATGCCGGTAACCGTCCCCAGCAGACCCAGCAGCGGCGCCACGGCCGCAAGCAGCTTGATCAGCCCCTGCCAGCGATCGAGCTTGGGGGTTTCCTTCAGGATGGCTTCGTCCAGTTTGAGCTCGAGTGTGTCCAACTCCTCAAGCTTCGGCTGACTGCCAATAACGCCCAGCACACGGCCCAGCGGATTGTCGTCGCTCAGGCGATCCAGGCTGTCAATCTGCCGATCGACCCGCGCATTGGTGCGGTGCAGCCATACCAGCCTGGCTAACGCCAATAGCAAACCAAGCACCCCCAGCGCCATGATCACGTATCCCACTACGCCGCCCTGCCGCGCTCGCTCCAGCAGTGACGGAGTCAACTGGATCTGCTGGATCACGTTGCCGCGGGTCGGGTCGACGTGGAGATCCGCCAGCGAGTCGCGGGGCGCGACAAAATCTTCGACCAGGCCGCGCCCGGCAGGCTGGCGTGCTGCGACAAGCAGCCGGTCAGCCTCGGGCTGATAGATCAGATACTGATCATCCTGCAGCGCAGTAAAAGGACCGACGCTGACCACCGGCAAGGTTTGCTGTTCACCGTCCAGGCCGACGACTGGCGCTTCAAAGCGGCTGACCTTACCGCTGGCGGTCATGTCCTGCTGGAGCATGAACCAGAACTGTTCCAGCGATTCGATAGTAGGAATACCGCGGCTCTGCGATAACGCCTCCAGCTGATCCATGCGCTCGGGGAACTGCAGATTCAACAGCGAATCCTGCCACTGGCCCTGGGTATCGCCGGCGATCTGCCGGACCACACCGAACAGCTCGCCAAGATTTCCGCTGCGCTGGGCAAGCTCCGCCTCGCCTTCAGCCAATGCCGCTTCCAGCTCATCAAACTCGGCCTTCAGCCGATCAGCCTCGGCCTGAACTTCCGCCAGCTCGGCTTCAGCCGCTTCAACTTTACGTTGTTGCTGGTCACGCTCGGCAATAAACGCCGCTTCGCGGGCCTGCATGGCCTGCTGCTCCTGGCTGCGCACTTCGCGAATATCGCGCAGCAACTCATCAAGGCTGACAGGTTGAGCCGCGGCAAGCGGCGCCAGCGTGGCAAGGATACAACTGATGACGAGGCGCTTCATGGTGCGTCTCCCTGCGACTCAACCGGCGGCAACGGCAACCGCAGCATGACCGGCGTCTGTTGCTGATTAGCGATATTCAGCCCTTGCTGTAACGTGCGGTGATAATCATCCGACAGCTCAGCCCATTGCTTTCCGGCGGCGTCCCAATAACCCTGACGACGCCCATCGAGCGTCTGGTAGAACAGCATCACCCTGCCCAATCGCAGAAAGTCGACGACGCGTTGGCTGCCGTCCACTTCCAGCGGGCCGCGCCAGGCTTCGAGGGTGCGGCCGTAGTCACTTTCGATCTGATACGCCTCGAGCACGCGGCGGTATTTTTCCGCCACGCTGACATCGGGCTGCGCCATCAACTCGCGCAGCTGCGCGAGCCGTTCGTTGCGCTCATCCAGCTGAAACGGCACATCAAGCGAAACGAATGTTCCCAGCGAATCGAGCATGCGCTGCAACATTGGCAAGACTTCACGCTGGGTTTCCTCGATGCTCTCCAGCTGGGCTTGCAGCGACTCGAGTTCGCCGCGCTGAGTCTCCACCATTTCAGCCAGCTGCTGATTGTATTCAACCAGTTGCTCGCGCTGCTGTATGGCCTGGCGATATCGCTGCAGGGCATCACGGGTGGCGTCGTCCAGCGCCTCGATACGTTGTTGGGACTCGCGAGCCTCGCCCATCAGTCTTTCACTTTCGGATAACGCTCGGTCGCTGGCATCCTGCGCCAGCAACGCACCTGGCATGCAGGCCAGGATCAACAACCAGACAACCTTCATTAAACGTCTCCCAGACGCCGGCTCGATTGAGCTCGACCACAAAAGAGACTCATTATCATCTGTGCGCCGGCAGACTTCAACCGTGCGTGGCGCCCCGTCGCAGGTCAGAGCGGGCGTCCATTGCTCCAGGTCAATGTTTGGATGGTCTGAACCACGTAAAGTCAGCCCATCGATACCCATCCAGGAGTACCCATATGTCACGCTTCGCTACAATCGCCGCCAGCCTTCTCATTGCCCCGGCACTTCTCGCCGCTTCCGTCGCTCAGGCTCATCAGGCGGGGGACGTTATCGTCCGTGCCGGTGCGGTGACGGTTGATCCGCGGGAAGATAGTTCGGGCATCGAAGCAGGCGGGCAGACTCTCGGCGGTAAGGCGACCTTGGATAGCAATACCCAGCTAGGCCTGAACTTCGCCTATATGCTGACCGATAATGTCGGGATTGAGTTGCTGGCCGCGACGCCATTTAAGCATGACGTTGGGATATCCGGGCTCGGGGGTCTTGATGGCAAGCTAGGCACTATCAAACACTTGCCACCGACTCTGAGCGCCGTCTGGTACCCGATGCAAAACAGTTCCGCGTTCCAGCCTTATGTCGGCGCGGGCGTGAACTTCACCTGGTTCTTCGACGAGGAACTGAGCAGCGCCCGGGAGGCCGTTGGGTTTGATGGTTTCCGACTCGATAACTCCTGGGGCCTGGCCGGTCAAGTCGGCGCGGATTTCATGCTGACTGATAACGTCATGCTGAACGCGCAGGTGCGCTATATCGACATCAGCACCACCGGCAAAACCAGCCTTGGCGGCGCCCGGGTAGAAGTGGATGTTGACGTTGACCCATGGGTCTACATGGTCGGCCTGGGCTACAAGTTCTAAGTATTCTCGAGCTGCCACAAGCAAACGGCCGCTGATGCGGCCGTTTCGTTATGCGGACTCGAAACTCTTGAGCAGTTCCGGCAACTGGCTACGCCATGAACGTGGCTTGATGCCGTAGGTCATCAGAATCTTGCGGCTCACCAACGAGGCGTTCTGCGGCTCCAGGCCTGCCATCGGTTGAGTATTGAACGGTACGGGTTGAATTACCGGATCCTTGTCCAGCCGGTGGGTAGCCAACAACTCTTGAGTCACACTCTGTGCAAAGCTGATCCAGGTGGTGGGCTCGGTGCTGCCGTAATGGTAGACCCCATGCACCGGCGCCTCGCAATCCAGCTGTTTGAGTACGGCCAGCATGACTCGCGCTGCGTCCGCGACCGGCGTCGGATTACCGCGCCACTCCTCGGCCAGCTGGACTGGATCCTGGTGTTGCAGTTGGTTAAGGAGGCGACCGAGCTGACCGTCCGGCGAACTATCGAGCAGCCAGCTGAAGCGCAGAATCAAATACCTGTCGCCGGCATTGCGAATCAGCTTCTCCAGTGTCGCGTGCAGCTCACCCACCGATTCGCCCGGGGCCGGCTTGTCCCGTTCGGTATAGGTGGTTTTCTTCAAGCCATCAAACACGCGGGTGCTTGATACCATAAAAGGGGTGATACCGCGCGACAAGCACGCCGTGATCAGTTGCTCACCATAAGCCCGCTGGCTGGCCAGCTGGGGCTCATTGTGCAGGCTCAGTTGGAACTGTTCATGGTAATAGGCAAGGTCGATGACGAGATCAGGCTGAAAGATGTCGAGGCAATCGTCTATCGTGCCGTCCAACCAGCCACCCTGTGGGCGTGCTGGTGCGTCAACTCTGACTGACTCTGTCGCCGCCTGGGACAGGAAGGCCTGTCCCAGCCGGGACTCCCCTCCAAGCAGCAATACCCGCATTCGCATTCACTTGCCCTTGTTTCTGCTCGTAGGCGCACATTGTGCAGTGTTTGCCCCGCTCCCGTCACCCCAGCCGTACTGCCGGGCTACGAGCGTATCGCTCAGGCATGGGTGATCAGTGACGCTCGGTCCGGCCGATCGAGATGCGGGACGCTGTTGAACCCACATAAACGCATTGACCGTGCATTGAATACGCAATGTATCAGTGCTGTATTACGGGTTTGCAGGTTTAACTCGATCATGGTTTCGCAGGGGGCCTGCAGCAACTGGCGCATCACCATCGCTATTGCGCCGCCGGAGCTCACTGCGAGCACGCGCTTGCCAACGCAACGCGCCATCAGATCCTCGCGCAAGCGCTGCACCCGGGCTTCAAAACAGGACCAGGTTTCCGGCAGTTCGCCCGCCAGTTCGTCCCGCGACCAGAGAAGAATGCCCTTGCGCAGCTGCTTGAAAAAATCCGCTATCGCCGGCTTCTCGGGCAGCTTTTCGTCCGGGAATTGCGCACAGTAGGCCGCGCGAATGGAATGGAAGTCGAATTCGTTAAGCTCTTCGAATACTTCGAAGGCCGTGTCAGACAAACCCAACCCCTGGCAGATCCCTTCGGCCGTTTCGCGGTGGCGCACCATGTTGCCGGTGAGAATGTGATCGAACTGCATATCACGTTCACGAAAATACTCACCCAGCAGTCGGGCCTGCTCGTGGCCGGTCTCGGAAAGCTTGTCGTAGTTGTCGGAACCAAAGGAAGCCTGGCCATGGCGTACAAAATACACTTCGGACATATCCGTCCCGCTCTATAAAAAGGCAAAAGAAAACCCGGCAACCGAAATATCCTCTCGGTCAAACCGGGTCCGGTCTGGCAGTCAACCCCAGTTCAGCGATGCCCGCTCAGAAAGGGATATCATCGTCAAAGCTGTCATAGTCCGGTGCAGGCTGCTGCGGAGCCTGTTGTGGGCGCTGTTGCTGCTGCGGAGCAGATTGCTGCGGCTGCTGCTGGGGCGCCTGACGCTGGGGCTGTTGCCGCGGTGCCATGCCCTGTTCGCCGCCCTGCGGACGACCGTCGAGCAACTGCATCTGGCCGCCGATATCCACCACAATCTCGGTGGTGTAGCGCTTGACGCCGTCCTTTTCCCATTCGCGGGTTTGCAGGCGCCCTTCGATGTACATCTTCGAGCCCTTGCGCACGTATTCCCCAACGACTTCAGCCAGGCGACCAAAGAACACCACGCGGTGCCATTCGGTCCGCTCCTGTTGCTGTCCGGTCTGCTTGTCCTTCCAACTGTCACTGGTCGCGAGAGTCACGTTGGCGACCGCATTGCCATTAGGCAGATAGCGCACATCCGGATCGCCGCCTACGTTACCAATCAGAATTACCTTATTGACGCCTCTGGCCATCTCACTAATCTCCTGTGTGCTGCCTGATTCAGGCCGGACTCAACACGCGGTCCAGCTGCTCACGATTCAGCACTTGAATGTCTACTTTGATGTATACAGCGGCTTCTTCCGCCACGATAACCGCCTCAGCCACCCCCGGTACGGCAAGTATTCGCCGGAGCAGATCCTCATCCCTGACTAGCTCGAGGGGCAACGGCAGACGGTAGCTGATTACATAGGCTGGTTGACGCATCTTAACACCAATCAGCAGCCATGAAAGGGCAAGCACGGCGCAGCAGACGAATACCCCGCCAAGGCCATAACCCCCGTATACCGCGCCGCCGAGCACGCCGCCCAGGGCCGCCCCAATGAACTGACTGGTTGAGTAGATGCCCATCGCAGTGCCTTTCGCGCCAGCCGGGGCAAGCTTGCTGAGCAAGGACGGGAGAGTGGCTTCCAGCAAATTGAAGCCGACGAAATACAGCACAATTGCTGCAACCAGCCAGCCAAGCGACGACATGCTCGCCCACAGCATCGGCTGTACGAGCGCTAGCAACAGGATCGCCGCCAACACGACCTGCTTGACCCGGCGGCGACGCTCAGCGTAGATAATGCAGGGCACCATGGCGGCGAATGAAATGACCAGCGCTGCGAGGTACACCCACCAATGCTGCTCGCTGGGCAAGCCGGCCTGCTCGCTCAGCGCCAGCGGGATCGCTACGAAACTCGCCATCAGAATCGCATGCAGCACCGCGATGCCATAGTTGAGCCGCCATAATTCAATATTGCGCAAAGCAGGCAATACTGCGGAACGAACGATGCCTGCATCGCGGTGGCGTGCGACGTGATGAGCAGGAGTGGGCACCACCCATAGCACCAGGAGCATGCCAGCAACTGCCAGCAGACTGGTCACATAAAACACGCCCTGCAAGCCGGCCATGCTGGCGATCAGCGGGCCGGCGACCATCGCCAGGCCGAAGGATACCCCAATGCTCATGCCGATCATTGCCATGGCTTTGGTGCGATGTTGATCACGGGTCAGGTCAGCCACCAGCGCCATGACTGCCGCAGCAATGGCGCCCGAACCCTGCAATATGCGGCCGGCGATCACCCCTTGAATACTCTCAGCCTGCCCCGCCACCAATCCGCCAAGTGTGAACAACACAAGCCCGCCAACGATGACCGGCTTGCGACCGATACGGTCGGATAACATGCCAAAGGGGATCTGCAGGAAGGCCTGGGTAAAGCCGTAGGCACCAATTGCCACCCCTATAAGCAGAGGTGTAGCGCCGTCGAGTGCCTGCCCGTAAATCGCGAGAACCGGCAGCACCATAAACAGTCCGAGCATACGGAAGGCGAACACCGCTGCCAGTGATGCGGCGGCACGGCGCTCGGCGGGCATCATGCTATCGGCCTGGTTCAATGGAAACTCCTGCCTGAACAAAAGGTGCGCATTTTAGCATGCTTGCAGGCAGCTTTTGCGAGCGCGACTCACGGGCGCTTCAGATCGATGCGCCATGATCCGAGCGCATCCGTTTTTGGCGCGTATGCCATGAGCAACGTATACTAATCAGCTTTGCTGGCCTTGGGTGGATGTACAGTGGATACCATCGTTATTCGTGGGGCCCGTACCCACAACCTGAAGAACATTGACCTCGACCTGCCCCGTGACAAGCTCATCGTCATCACCGGCCTGTCCGGTTCCGGGAAATCCTCTCTGGCGTTCGATACGCTCTATGCCGAGGGCCAACGTCGTTACGTTGAGTCACTTTCTGCCTATGCCCGGCAATTTCTGTCGATCATGGAAAAGCCCGACGTCGACCATATCGAAGGCTTGTCACCGGCGATTTCCATTGAACAGAAATCAACGTCGCACAACCCGCGTTCGACCGTCGGCACCATTACCGAGATCTACGACTACCTGCGGCTGTTGTTTGCACGGGTAGGCATCCCACTTTGCCCGGATCATGGCGAACCACTCGCCGCCCAGACCATCAGCCAGATGGTCGATCAGGTGCTGGCGTATCCCGAGGGAAGCAAGCTCATGCTGCTCGCGCCGGTCATGCGTGATCGCAAGGGCGAGCATCTGGCGCTGATTGACGAGCTGCGCGCCCAGGGTTTCGTTCGCGCACGGATCAATGGCCGCATCCATGACCTGGACGAAGCGCCAGTGCTGGAGAAAAACCGCAAACACACCATTGAGGTCGTAGTGGATCGGTTCAAGGTCCGCGAAGACCTGCAATTGCGTCTGGCAGAGTCCTTCGAGACCGCCCTCAAGCTGGCCGACGGTGTTGCGATAGTTGCTCCCATGGAGGGCGAAGACGGCGATGAAGTGACCTTCAGTGCCCGCTTTGCCTGCCCGATTTGCGGTCATTCGATCAGCGAGCTGGAACCGCGCCTGTTCTCGTTCAACAATCCAGCCGGCGCCTGTAGTACCTGTGATGGACTGGGGGTAAAGCAATTCTTCGATGCACGGCGGCTGGTCAATGGCGAGCTGACGCTGGCCGAAGGCGCCATACGCGGCTGGGACCGGCGCAACGTTTACTATTTCCAGATGCTCAGCTCGCTGGCCGGGCATTACGGCATTGACCTTGATACAGCTTTTGATGACCTGTCAGACAAACACCGCAAGCTTGTGCTGAACGGCACCGGCAGCGAAAAGGTGCCCTTCCGTTATCTGAATGACCGTGGCGACATCGTCAAGCGTGAGCATCCATTTGAGGGCATTCTGCCCAATCTGGAGCGCCGCTACAGGGAAACCGAATCGCAGACCGTGCGCGAGGATCTGGCCAAGTTTCTCAGCACCCAGCCCTGTCAGGATTGCCATGGCACGCGTTTGCGCCGCGAAGCGCGGCATGTGTTCATTGACGATCGCAACCTCCCGGGTATCACCACCATGCCGGTGGGGGCTGCGGCAGAATATTTCATGCAGCTGCATCTGCCCGGCAACCGCGGCGAAATTGCCGAGAAAATTCTCAAGGAGATCCGCGCGCGGCTGATGTTTCTGGTCAATGTCGGGCTGGATTACCTGAGCCTGGACCGTAGCGCCGATACCCTGTCGGGCGGCGAAGCTCAGCGTATCCGTCTGGCCAGCCAGATTGGCGCTGGCCTGGTGGGCGTCATGTACATTCTCGATGAGCCCTCAATCGGCTTGCACCAGCGCGATAACGAACGACTACTGGGCACGCTTATTCACCTGCGCGATCTGGGGAATACTGTCATCGTTGTTGAGCATGACGAGGATGCTATTCGCATGGCCGACTATGTGCTGGATATCGGCCCGGGCGCTGGTGTGCACGGCGGCCAGATAGTGGCGCAGGGCACGCCTGCTCAGGTGATGGAACACCCCGACTCCCTGACAGGCAAATACCTGTCCGGACGCGTCAAGATACCGGTACCAGCCGAACGGCATCCGCCGCGCAAGGATGAATGGCTGCGCCTGAAGGGTGCCTGTGGCAACAACCTGCAGAACGTCAATCTGGAAATCCCGATCGGCCTGATGACCTGCGTGACAGGCGTTTCCGGCTCAGGCAAATCAACACTGATCAACAACACGCTATATCCGATCAGTGCCACCGCACTCAATGGCGCCACCACCCTTGAGGCATCCCCCTACGACAGCTTCGATGGCCTGCAGCACCTGGACAAGGTGGTCGATATCGACCAGAGCCCAATCGGCCGTACGCCGCGCTCCAATCCGGCCACCTATACCGGGCTGTTCACGCCGATACGGGATCTGTTTGCCGGCACCCAGGAGGCACGTTCGAGGGGCTATAAAGCCGGGCGTTTTTCCTTCAACGTCAAGGGTGGACGCTGCGAGGCGTGCCAGGGTGATGGCCTGATCAAGGTGGAAATGCACTTTCTACCGGACATCTACGTGCCCTGCGATGTCTGCAAGAGCAAGCGCTACAATCGCGAGACGCTGGAGATCAAGTACAAGGGCAGGAATATCCACGAAGTGCTGGAAATGACGATCGAGGAAGCCCGCGAGTTCTTCGATGCCGTGCCGTCGCTGGCGCGCAAGCTACAGACGCTGATGGATGTAGGCCTGTCTTACATTCGTCTGGGTCAGTCGGCGGTGACGCTGTCGGGTGGCGAAGCGCAGCGGGTAAAGCTGGCTCGGGAACTGTCCAAACGTGATACCGGTAAGACGCTGTATATCCTCGACGAGCCGACCACCGGACTGCATTTCGCTGATATTCAACAGCTGCTGGATGTGCTGCATCGTCTGCGTGATCACGGCAATACCATTGTGGTGATCGAGCACAACCTGGATGTGATCAAGACAGCCGATTGGCTAGTGGATCTCGGTCCTGAAGGCGGGTCTAAAGGGGGGCAGATCATCGCGACCGGCACGCCGGAGGATATCGCCAAGGCCAAACAGTCCCATACCGGGCATTTCCTTGGTCCTTTGCTGGAGCGTGATAGCTGATTTCTGCACCAGGGAATCGGGACAGCGCCGAGAGACGCTGTCCCGTTATCCGCTCATAGGGCCAACAGTAAAAGTTGACCACCGTCTGGCGTCCAGTAACCACGATTATGGGCTGTGATATCCCACCGCATAACCCCTTTCACTGCCTGCAGACGGCGCACAAAAAAGCCTGAAGCTGAACGCTGCAGGCTTCTACGGACCGAGCTCCCCTGTTAGCCGAGAACTTCCGTCAACGGGATTCCCAGCGCACCGGCCATGCCCTGACCGTAGGCCGGATCAGCCTGGATACAATGACGTATGTGGCGGATCATGATGTGCCTATCAGCTCCGCCCATCGCCCGGGCAGTGTTCTGGAACAGACGCTGCTGCTCTTCCGATGACATCAAACGGAACAGGTTGCCTGCCTGGGTGAAATAGTCGTCATCATCAGCACGGTAGTCATAGCGCGCTGCAGCGCCTTCGAGAGCCAGAGGGGGCTCGCTGAAATCAGGTTGTTCCTGCCATTCCTGATGGCTGTTCGGCTCATAGGAAACGCGGCCGCCCTGGTTACCGTCCACCCGCATGGCGCCGTCGCGGTGATAGCTATGGAACGGGCAGCGCGGCGCGTTGACCGGAATCTGGTGATGGTTTACCCCCAGGCGATACCGCTGAGCATCCCCATAGGAGAATAACCGGCCTTGCAGCATCCGGTCTGGCGAGAAGCTGATCCCTGGAACCACATTGGCCGGTGTAAACGCAGCCTGCTCGACGTCCTGAAAGTAGTTTTCCGGGTTGCGGTTGAGCTCGAAATAGCCCACCTCGATCAGCGGATAATCGCCCTTCGGCCAGACCTTGGTCAGATCGAACGGATGGTAAGGCACCTTCGCCGCGTCCATCTCGGGCATGATCTGCACGAACATAGTCCAGCGCGGAAAATCCTTGCGCTCAATGGCTTCGTACAGGTCACGCTGGGAGCTTTCACGGTCACCGGCGACAAGCGCCGCCGCCTCTTCGTCCGTCAGGTTCTTGATGCCCTGCTGGGTCTTGAAGTGAAACTTGACCCAGTAACGCTCGTTATCGGCGCTGATGAAGCTATAGGTATGCGAGCCAAAACCGTGCATGTGCCGATAAGAAGCCGGGATGCCGCGGTCACCCATAACGTAGGTCACCTGATGCAAGGCTTCGGGCAAACTGGTCCAGAAATCCCAGTTGTTGTTGGCGCTGCGCATGTTGGTGCGCGGATCACGCTTGATGGCGTGGTTCAGATCAGGAAATTTCAGGGGATCGCGGAAAAAGAATACAGGCGTGTTGTTGCCCACCAGGTCCCAGTTACCTTGCTCGGTATAGAACTTCATGGAGAAACCACGAATATCCCGCTCTGCATCAGCAGCCCCGCGCTCACCGGCGACCGTAGAGAAACGCACGAACATGGAGGTTTTCTTGCCTACGGTAGAAAATATCCTGGCCTTGGTATAACGGGTAATGTCGTGGGTGACCACAAAGTCGCCGAAGGCGCCGGAACCTTTTGCGTGCATGCGGCGCTCAGGTATGACCTCGCGATCAAAATGGGCAAGCTTCTCCAGAAACCAGACGTCCTGCAGCAGCATGGGACCGCGCGGCCCGGCTGTCATCGAGTTCTGGTTTTCGGCAACCGGGGCACCGGCTACGGTGGTGAGTTTAGGTTTATCTGTCATGGGGAAGCTCCTTAGGTTGTCAGCATTCGGTGCATCCAGTGCGGTGTTCTGCCTTTCTGCGTAGGTGCGATGATAGGTAAACAAGCGCAGCGACCCCAATGACATAAATCAAGGCATGTAATAGAAAAAATTTAGGCAAAAAAAAGCCGGATCCAAGGATCCGGCTTTTCTCTTGCGCTTTACGTCTTACTCGTCGGCAGCTGCACTCAGCTCCGGACGATCAACCAGCTCCACATAGGCCATGGGAGCCGCATCACCAGTGCGGAAGCCGCACTTGAGAATACGGACATAGCCACCGGGACGCTCGGCATAACGCTTGCCCAGATCGTTGAACAATTTACCAACCGCTTCCTTGCTACGGGTACGATCAAATGCCAGACGACGGTTGGCTACGGTGTCTTCCTTAGCCAGGGTGATCAGCGGCTCAGCTACACGGCGCAATTCTTTGGCCTTGGGCAGAGTCGTTTTGATCAATTCGTTTTCGAACAGCGACACCGCCATGTTTTGAAACATGGCCTTACGGTGTGAGCTGGTCCGATTCAGGTGACGACCACTTTTACGATGACGCATCTCTCAATTCCTCGGTGTCGAGACGATCAGGCCGAAACCTTGTCGTCCTTCTTCAAGCTTGCAGGCGGCCAGTTGTCCAGACGCATACCCAGTGACAGACCACGTGAAGCCAGGACATCCTTGATCTCGGTCAGGGATTTCTTGCCCAGGTTCGGGGTCTTCAGCAATTCCACTTCGGTACGCTGGATCAGATCGCCGATATAGTAAATATTTTCCGCTTTCAGGCAGTTGGCCGAACGTACAGTCAACTCCAGATCATCAACCGGGCGCAGCAGGATCGGATCGATCTCGTCTTCCTGATGCTCAATCACAGGTTCGTGATCGCCTTTCAGGTCAACGAAAGCGGCCAGCTGCTGCTGAAGAATGGTAGCAGCGCGGCGAATAGCTTCTTCGGGATCCAGGGTACCGTTGGTTTCCAGGTCGATGACCAGTTTGTCCAGGTTGGTACGCTGTTCTACACGAGCGCTTTCCACTACATAGGCCACACGGCGAACCGGGGTATAGGTAGCGTCAAGCTGCAAGCGGCCGATCGAGCGGCTCTCATCGTCTTCAGACTGGCGAGCATCGGAGGGCTCATAGCCCCGACCGCGTGCCACAGTCAACTTCATGTTCAGGACACCATTGTCAGACATGTTGGCAATGACGTGATCCGGGTTAACGATCTCGACGTCATGGTCCAGCTGAATGTCTGCGCCGGTGACCGGCCCCTGCCCTTTCTTGGAAAGAGTCAGGGTAACGTGATCACGGCCGTGCATCTTGATCGCCAACCCTTTCAGGTTAAGCAGGATCTCGATGACATCTTCCTGTACGCCTTCGATGGCGCTGTATTCATGCAAAACGCCGTCGATTTCCGCCTCTACCACGGCACAACCGGGCATGGAGGAGAGCAGGATGCGACGCAGCGCATTGCCCAGGGTATGGCCGAAACCACGCTCAAGCGGCTCAAGGGTAATCTTGGCACGCGTAGGCGAGCTTTCCTGTACGTCGATATGACGTGGTGTTAGAAACTCGGTAACCGAACTCTGCATGGGGGCACCTTTTGCTTACTGACGCTTACTTGGAGTAAAGCTCGACGATCAAACTTTCGTTGATGTCGGCGTACAGGTCACTCCGTGCAGGCAGGGCCTTGAAGACACCTTCCTTCTTGGCTGCATCAACTTCCAGCCATTCGGACTGACCACGCTGTGCAGCAAGCTCCAGAGAACCGCTGATACGCAGTTGGTTCTTGGCCTTTTCGCGAACAGCAACCACGTCGCCCGGAGAAACCAGGAACGAAGCAACATTCACAGTCTTGCCGTTAACGCTGATCGCTTTGTGCGAAACCAGCTGACGCGCTTCGGCACGCGTTGAGCCGAAGCCCATGCGATAAACAACGTTATCCAGACGACGTTCGAGCAACTGCAGCAGGTTTTCGCCGGTCGCACCCTTCAAACGGGCAGCTTCCTTATAGTAATTAGCGAACTGACGCTCCAGAATGCCGTACATACGACGGACTTTCTGCTTTTCACGCAACTGAGTGCCGTACTCGGACAAACGACCACGACGCTGGCCGTGGACGCCCGGAGGGCTTTCCAGCTTGCACTTGGAGTCAAGGGCGCGAACACCGCTCTTGAGAAAAAGATCGGTGCCTTCGCGACGAGACAGTTTACATTTGGGACCAATATATCTAGCCATTTCCGTCTCCTGGTTACACGCGGCGCTTTTTAGGCGGACGACAGCCGTTATGTGGGATGGGGGTGACATCGGTGATGCCGCTGATCTTGTAGCCACAAGAGTTCAGAGCACGAACAGCCGATTCACGACCCGGGCCTGGGCCCTTCACATTAACGTCGAGGTTTTTCAGACCGTATTCCAGAGCAGCCTGACCAGCACGCTCCGCTGCAACCTGGGCAGCAAAGGGGGTGCTTTTACGCGAACCACGGAAACCGGAACCACCAGAAGTCGCCCAGCTCAGAGCGTTGCCCTGACGGTCGGTGATGGTGATGATGGTGTTATTGAAAGACGCGTGGATGTGGGCAATCCCATCGACCACCGTCTTTTTGACTTTCTTACGAACACGAGCAGCAGGCTTAGCCATATCTGTATATTCCTTCGCGATTACTTACGGATCGGCTTGCGTGGGCCCTTACGGGTACGCGCATTGGTCTTGGTGCGCTGACCGCGGACCGGAAGGCCCCGACGGTGACGCAGACCGCGATAGCAGCCCAGATCCATGAGACGCTTGACGTTCATGTTGATCGCACGACGCAGGTCACCTTCAGTGTTGCTCTTGCCCACTTCGGTGCGCAGCAGATCAACCTGCTCCTCGCTGAGATCCTTGATTTTTGCATCCGGCGCAATACCGGTTGCGGCACAGATCTGTTGTGCCTTGGTTTGACCAATACCAAAGATATAGGTCAAAGAGATAACAGTATGCTTGTTATCCGGGATGTTGACGCCTGCAATACGGGCCATCCAAATTTACTCCGTCTGACAGCTACTCTGACTCAACCCAAAACGAACACGAGCTGTGTGTGAAAAAGGGTGCAGTAGGGTAGCGCTAACAAAAATAAAAATCAACCGCCCAGCCAGTTATCTGGCCGGGCGGCGGTTATCCTGAGACGTAGTCATCAATCAACGGGAAGGATTATTAACCTTGACGTTGCTTGTGACGGGGCTCAGCACTGCAAATAACCCGCACGCTACCATTGCGACGGACCAATTTGCAGTTACGGCAAAGCTTCTTGACTGATGCTGCAACTTTCATAACCGACTCCTAGAACCTTCAGATTCTCAGCGCAGCATTCCGCTGCCGTAGCCTTTCAGGTTCGATTTCTTCATAAGAGACTCGTACTGCTGAGAAACGAGGTGCGATTGTACTTGGGACATGAAGTCCATCACAACAACAACTACGATCAACAGTGACGTCCCGCCCAGGTAGAAGGGAACATTAGCCGATACCACCAGGAATTGCGGCAACAAACACACCGCAGTCATGTACATGGCACCAAACATGGTCAGTCGAGTCATCACCCCGTCAATATAACGAGCTGATTGCTCACCCGGACGAATACCCGGGATAAACGCGCCTGACTTCTTCAGGTTTTCAGCCACATCCTTGGGATTGAACATCAGCGCTGTGTAGAAGAAGCAGAAGAAAATGATCCCTGCGCTAAACAGAATAATGTTCAAAGGCTGCCCTGGGGCAATTGCCTGCGACAAGCCCTGCAGCCAACCCATGCCCTCGCCCTGGCCGAACCAGGTACCCAGAGATGCCGGGAACAGCAAGATACTGCTGGCAAAGATCGCTGGAATCACACCGGCCATATTCACCTTGAGGGGCAAATGACTGGTCTGGGCAGCGAATACCTTGCGACCCTGCTGACGCTTGGCATAGTTGACCGTAATCCGACGCTGACCGCGTTCGACGAATACCACGAAGGCAATCATCGCTACTGCCAGCAAAGCGATCGCGATCAGCGCGAAAATATTGATATCGCCCTGACGTGCCGCCTCGAAAGATTGGCCGATAGCGCTTGGCAATCCGGCAACAATACCGGCAAAGATCAGCATGGAGATACCGTTGCCGATACCCCGTTCGGTGATCTGCTCGCCCAGCCACATCATGAACATGGCACCCGCTACGAAGGTTGTCACCGCTACAAAGTAGAAGCTGAACCCAGTATCAAATGTCACGCCCTGTCCGGCCAGACCAACGGACATGCCGATCGCCTGGATAAATGCCAGTACCAGAGTCAGATAGCGGGTGTACTGGCTTATCTTGCGACGCCCGGATTCACCCTCTTTCTTCAACTGTTCCAGCGACGGACTAACCGCCGTCATCAGCTGCATGATAATCGATGCAGAAATGTACGGCATGATGCCCAGAGCGAAGATACTCATCCGCTCCAGAGCACCACCCGAGAACATGTTGAACAGGCTAAGTATGGTTCCCTCGTTCTGCCTGAACAGGTCAGCCAGTCGATCAGGATTGATACCGGGCACGGGTATGTGTGCCCCGATGCGGTATACGATGATCGCCAGGAACAGGAAGCGCAAGCGCCCCCACAGTTCCGTCAGGCCGCCTTGCTTCATTCCAGAGAGAGCGCCTTGCTTAGCCATTTAGTCCTCGATCTTGCCGCCAGCTGCTTCGATCGCTGCACGCGCACCTTTGGTGGCCATCAGCCCTTTGATGTTGACCGCTTTGGTCACATCACCGGAGAGAACGACCTTGGCACGTACGAATTTGTTGCCGATGATGTTGGCATCTTTCAAAGCCTGCAGGTCAACCACATCAACGTCCAGCTTGTTCAGCTCACTGGTACGGATTTCAGCGGTGACCATTGCAATCTTGGAAGTAAAACCAAACTTCGGCAAACGGCGATGCAGCGGCTGCTGACCGCCCTCGAAACCCGGAGCGACGGTGCCGCCCGAACGCGAGCTCAAACCTTTGTGGCCGCGGCCGGCAGTCTTGCCCAGGCCGCTGCCGATACCACGGCCGACGCGCAGCTTTTCACGGCGTGCACCCGGCGCGGAACGCAGATCATTCAGTTTCATGTCTTAACCCTCAACCCGAACCATGTAGGCGATCTGATTGATCATCCCACGCACAGACGGGGTATCTTCGACCTCGACGGTGTGATTGATACGGCGCAGACCCAGACCTTTAACGCAGGCCTTGTGGTTCGGCAGACGACCAATCGCACTCTTGTACAGGGTCACTTTGATTTTTGCATTAGCCATTACAGGTTACCCCACGATGTCTTCAACGGTCTTGCCGCGCTTGGCCGCTACAGACTCGGGAGACTGCATTGACTTCAGACCCTTGTAGGTGGCCTGGACGACGTTAACCGGGTTAGTGGAACCGTAACACTTGGCCAGGACGTTATGCACACCAGCAGCTTCGAGGACGGCACGCATCGCGCCACCGGCGATAACGCCGGTACCTTCGGAAGCAGGCTGCATGAACACCTTGGAGGCGCCATGGGCAGCACGGACCGGATACTGCAAAGTCGAACCATTCAGATCCACCTGGATCATGTTACGACGTGCGGCTTCCATGGCCTTCTGAATCGCAGCTGGCACTTCACGTGCCTTGCCGCGACCGAAACCCACTCGACCATTACCATCGCCAACCACCGTCAATGCGGTGAAAGCGAAGATACGGCCACCTTTTACTACTTTGGCGACGCGATTAACCTGAACCAGTTTCTCGATATAACCTTCGTCGCGCTTCTGCTCGAAATTAGCCATAGCTCTACCCTTAGAATTCCAGCCCGCCTTCACGAGCGGCGTCGGCCAGCGCTTTCACGCGGCCATGATACTTGAAGCCGGAACGGTCGAAGGAGACCTGACTAATCCCAGCGGCCTTGGCGCGCTCGGCTACCAGGAGCCCGACTTTCTTGGCGGCTTCGACGTTGCCAGTACCGCTGCTGCGCAGGCTGGCATCCAGAGTGGATGCGCTGGCCAATACCTTCCCACCGTCGGCTGAGATCACTTGCGCGTACATGTGCTGCGAAGAACGGTACACGCACAGACGTACGGCTTCCAGCTCGCGCTGCTTGAGACGCGAACGGCGAGCGCGACGGAGACGGATAACTTTTTTATCGCTCATTTGCTATGCCCTACTTCTTCTTGGCTTCTTTACGACGCACGACCTCATCGGAGTAGCGTACACCCTTGCCTTTATAAGGCTCGGGACGACGGAAATCACGGATCTCCGCGGCTACCTGACCGACCAGTTGCTTGTCGATACCTTTAATGATGATGTCAGTCTGGCTCGGGGTTTCCGCAGAAACACCTTCAGGCAGCTGATAGTCGATCGGGTGGGAAAAGCCCAGCGCCAGGGACAGAGTCTGACCCTTGGCCTGCGCCTTGTAACCCACGCCCACCAGCTGCAGCTTACGCTCGAAACCTTGGGTGACACCGGTAACCATGTTTTGTACCAGCGCACGAGTCGTGCCGGCCATGGCCATGTTTGGGCTGCCAGGACGTGCGGTGAACTTCAGTACGCCGTCTTCCTGAACAACTTCTACTGTCGAGTGGAGGTTCAGATCCAGAGAGCCTTTGGCACCCTTGACTGAAAGTTCCTGACCGTTCAGCTTTATTTCTACGCCCTGCGGTAATTTGACAGGGTCTTTAGCGACGCGAGACATCGTAACCCCCTATCAGAATACGGTGCAAAGAACTTCGCCGCCGATACCGGCTGCGCGAGCGGCACGATCAGTCATAACACCTTTATTGGTGGAGACGATCGAAACACCCAGTCCACCCTTGACCTTGGGAATCTGGTCAACGGACTTGTACTGCCGCAGGCCTGGACGGCTGATGCGCTTGAGATCTTCTATAACCGGCTTGCCTTCGAAGTACTTGAGGTCGATCGACAGCACAGGCTTTGCATCGCCCTGAACTTCGTAACCGGCTACATAGCCTTCTTCTTTAAGTACTTTGGCGACAGCCACCTTCAGCTTTGCCGCAGGCATGCTGACACTGGACTTTTCAGCCATCTGGGCATTACGGATGCGGGTCAGCATATCTGCTAACGGGTCCTGCATACTCATGGGCTTTCTGCTCCTGAAACTGAGTAATTGAGGTCTGGATTACCAGCTGGCTTTAACCAGACCGGGTACATCACCGCGCATCGCAGCTTCACGCAACTTGATGCGCGAGAGGCCGAACTTGCGATATACGCCGTGTGGACGGCCAGTCATGCGGCAGCGGTTACGCTGGCGGACAGGGCTCGCATCACGCGGCAGTTTTTGCAATGCCATCTGAGCATTCCAACGGTCTTCAACAGACGCGTTGATGTTGCCGATGATGGCTTTGAGCTCAGCACGCTTAACAGCGTACTTGGCAACCGTACGAGTGCGCTTCAACTCGCGGTTCTTCATACTGACTTTTGCCATTACCTGACTCCTAGTTACGGAACGGGAAGTTGAACGCACGCAGCAGCGCACGACCTTCGTCGTCCGTCCGTGCAGTGGTTGTCAAAGTAATGTCCAGACCACGCAGGGCATCGATCTTGTCGTAATCGATTTCCGGGAAGATGATCTGCTCTTTGACACCCATGCTGTAATTACCGCGACCGTCGAACGACTTGATGTTCAGGCCACGGAAATCGCGCACGCGGGGCAGAGAAATAGCCAACAGACGATCCAGAAATTCGTACATCTGCTCACGGCGCAAGGTTACCTTGACACCGATCGGCCAGCCGTCACGAATCTTGAAACCGGCGATAGACTTGCGAGCATAGGTCACGATGCCTTTACGGCCAGTGATCTTCTCGAGGTCAGCCATTGCGTTTTCGATGACTTTCTTGTCACCAACTGCCTCGCCAAGGCCCATGTTCAGGGTGATCTTGGTGAGCTTCGGAACTTCCATCACATTCTGCAGGCCCAGGTCTTCCTTGAGCTTGGGAACGAGAGTAGTCCGGTAGTGTTCTTTCAATCTTGCCATGGTAAGCACCTAGATTCTCAAGCGTCGACGGACTTTTGCGTCGACTTGAAAATACGAACCTTCTTACCGTCTTCGACCTTGAAGCCGACACGGTCGGCCTTGCTGGTCTCGGCGTTGAAGATTGCCACGTTGGAGACGTGGATGGGCGCCTCCTTCTCAACGATACCGCCTTGCGAACCAGCCATGGGATTTGGCTTGGTGTGCCGCTTGATAATGTTGACGCCGGAAATCAGCAGGCGAGAGTCAGCCAGGACCTTGAGGACCTTGCCGCGCTTGCCTTTGTCTTTACCGGCGATGACGATTACGTCGTCGTCACGTTTGATCTTTTGCATGACCGGGCTCCTTACAGCACTTCGGGCGCGAGGGAAACGATCTTCATGAACTGCTCGTTACGCAATTCACGCGTCACTGGCCCAAAGATGCGGGTACCGATCGGCTCATTCTTGTTGTTGAGCAGAACGGCTGCGTTGCCATCAAAACGGATCAACGAACCGTCTGTACGGCGTACACCGTGACGGGTACGCACGATGACCGCATTGAGCACCTGGCCTTTCTTTACTTTGCCGCGGGGAATCGCTTCCTTCACGGTCACTTTGATGATATCGCCAATGCCAGCGTAGCGGCGGTGAGAACCGCCCAGAACCTTGATACACATAACGCGACGTGCACCACTGTTGTCAGCCACATCCAGCATGGATTGAGTCTGAATCATAACTTTCTCCGACCCTTGAAAATTCCGCCAAGAAGCGCGGGCTTAAACTTGCGCCGCGCGCTCGTCGACCTGTACCAGGGTCCAGTTCTTGGTTTTAGCCAAGGGACGGGTTTCCCGAATAGTTACCAGATCACCGATGCGGCATTCGTTGTTCTCGTCATGTGCGTGCAGCTTGGTAGAGCGGCGCACGTACTTACCGTACAGCGGATGCTTTACCTGGCGCTCGATGAGCACAGTGACGGTCTTTTCCATCTTGTTGCTGACCACACGGCCAGTAACGGTACGAACTGTATTGGTCTCGGCCATGATCACTTACCACCTTTCTGGTTGAGCACGGTCTTGACTCGAGCGATGTCACGCTTGGCCTGCTTCAGCAGGTGGCTCTGACCGAGTTGACCGGTTGCCTTCTGCATGCGCAGATTGAACTGGTCACGCAGCAGGGTGAGCAGCTGCTCGTTGAGCTGCTCGGCAGATTTTTCACGAAGTTCTGTCGCTTTCATTACATCACCGTCCGCTTAACAAAGGTGGTAGCGAGAGGCAGCTTGGCAGCGGCAAGAGTAAATGCCTCGCGCGCCAGCTCTTCGGAAACACCTTCAATCTCATACAGGACCTTGCCAGGCTTGATCTGGGCTACCCAGTACTCGACGTTACCCTTACCTTTACCCATCCGCACTTCCAAAGGCTTCTTGGAAATCGGCTTATCCGGGAAGACACGGATCCAGATTTTACCGCCACGCTTAACGTGACGAGTCAGGGCGCGACGGGCGGCTTCGATCTGACGGGCAGTCAGACGACCGCGGCCGACGGCCTTGAGTCCAAATTCGCCAAAGCTCACTTTACTGCCGCGATGCGCCAGGCCACGGTTGTGGCCGGTCATTTGCTTGCGGAACTTCGTACGCTTGGGTTGTAACATGTGCGTACCCCTTACTTAGCAGCTTTTTTCTTGGTCGCGACGGTTTTGATTTCTTCGGGCTGACCACCAATGATCTCGCCTTTGAAAATCCAAACCTTCACACCGATCACACCGTATGTGGTGTGGGCTTCATACGTTGCGTAGTCGATGTCGGCACGCAGCGTGTGCAACGGCACACGGCCTTCACGGTACCATTCGCTCCGGGCGATTTCGGCACCGCCGAGGCGGCCACCAACCTGGATCTTGATACCCTTGGCACCAATACGCATCGCGTTCTGTACGGCGCGCTTCATGGCACGCCGGAACATCACGCGGCGCTCCAACTGCTGAGCAACGCTCTGTGCTACCAGGGCAGCGTCGAGCTCCGGCTTGCGGATCTCTTCGATGTTGATATGCACCGGCACACCCATCTGCTGTGTCAGTTCCTGACGCAGCTTCTCGACATCCTCGCCCTTCTTGCCAATCACGATGCCTGGACGGGCAGTGTGAATGGTGATCTTGGCGGTTTGAGCCGGACGCTGAATCTCAACGCGACTGACCGAAGCGCTTTTCAGCTTCTTCTGAACGTACTCGCGTACCTTCAGATCAGTGTTCAGATAGTCCGCGTAAGTGCGGCCATCTGCATACCACACCGAAGTGTGCTGTTTAACAATACCCAGGCGAATGCCCGTCGGATGTACTTTCTGACCCATGATCGACTCCTACTTGTCAGCAACCTTGACCGTGATGTGGCAAGACCGCTTTACGATGCGATCAGCACGGCCTTTGGCGCGTGGCATGATGCGCTTCAGAGAGCGACCTTCGTTTACAAACACGGTGGAGACCTTCAGGTCATCCACGTCCGCGCCATCGTTGTGCTCTGCGTTGGCAATTGCCGACTCGAGCACTTTCTTGATGACTTCAGCGGCCTTTTTGTTGCTGAAAGCCAGCAGATTCAGGGCCTCTTCAACTTTCTTCCCGCGGATCTGGTCAGCGACCAAGCGCGCTTTCTGGGCAGAGAGTCGGGCGCCTTTATGACTAGCGGCTACTTCCATCTTCTAACCCCTTAGCGCTTGGCTTTCTTGTCTGCAGCGTGACCGCGATAGGTACGCGTAGCAGAGAATTCGCCTAACTTGTGACCGACCATGTCTTCGGAAATAATTACCGGTACATGTTGACGACCGTTATGTACTGCGATGGTCAAACCAACCATCTGCGGCAGAATCATCGAACGGCGCGACCAGGTTTTGACCGGCTTACGCTCGTTCTTCTCAACTGCAACTTCGATCTTCTTTAACAGGTGAAGATCGATAAAAGGTCCTTTCTTCAGAGAACGCGGCACTGTCGTTTCCCCTCTAATTACTTGCTGCGACGACGGACAATCATCTTGTCAGTCCGCTTGTTTGACCGAGTCTTGGCACCCTTGGTCGGGAAGCCCCATGGCGACACCGGGTGACGACCACCGGATGTGCGGCCTTCACCACCACCGTGCGGGTGATCAACCGGGTTCATGGCAACACCACGAACGGTCGGACGAACACCGCGCCAGCGCTTGGCACCAGCCTTACCCAGGGAGCGCAGACTGTGCTCACCATTGGACACTTCGCCCATAGTGGCACGGCACTCGCCAAGCACCTTGCGCATCTCGCCGGAACGCAGACGCACAGTTACATATGCGCCTTCACGCGCAACCAGTTGAACGGAAGCACCAGCACTGCGAGCTACCTGAGCGCCTTTACCCGGCTTCAGTTCGATCGCGTGGATAGTGCTACCCACTGGGATGTTGCGCAGCGGCAGCGTATTACCCGGCTTGATCGGCGCCTCGGCACCCGATACCAGCTGATCACCGGCAGTCACGCCCTTGGGGGCGATGATGTAGCGGCGCTCGCCGTCGGCGTACTTGAGCAGAGCAATATGAGCGGTACGGTTTGGATCATATTCGATACGCTCAACGACAGCAGGAATGCCATCCTTGTTGCGACGAAAATCAACCATACGGTAGTGCTGCTTGTGACCGCCCCCACGATGACGCGTGGTGATACGGCCATTATTGTTACGACCACCTGACTTGCCTTGCTTCTCTAGCAAAGGCGCATACGGAGCACCTTTGTGCAGGTCAGCGTTCACGACCTTGACAACGAAGCGGCGGCCAGCGGAAGTAGGTTTACATTTTACAATTGCCATGATGTACCCCTTAACTTATTCAGCGCTGGCAAAATCGATGTCTTGACCGGGCTGCAGGCTTACATATGCCTTTTTCCAGTCATTACGTTTGCCCAGGCCGCGTACGGTTCGCTTGGTCTTGCCTTTGACATTCAAGGTCGAAACGGTCTTGACCTTGACGTTGAACAGCTGCTCAACGGCCTTCTTTATTTCCAGTTTGGTCGCGGTGTTTTCCACCTTGAACACGAACTGGTTTTTGCTGTCAGCCAGCACGGTAGCCTTCTCGGACACATGCGGGCCAAGCAGTACTTTGAAAATGCGCTCTTGGTTCATCCCAGCATCTCCTCGAACTTCTTAACAGCAGGTACGGTGATCAGTACCTTGTCGTAAGCGATCAGGCTGACCGGATCCGAACCTTGAACATCGCGTACATCAACATGCGGCAGGTTGCGCGCAGCGAGGTACAGGTTGGAATCAAGACTGTCAGTAACGATCAGCACGTTCTCCAGGTTCAGATCCTTGAGCTTGCCGACCAATGTCTTGGTCTTCGGAGCGTCAACGGAAAAGTCTTCAACCACCACCAGGCGCTCAAGACGAACCAGTTCGGACAGAATGGAGCGCAGTGCACCGCGATACATCTTGCGGTTCAACTTCTGCTCGTGGTTCTGCGGACGTGCAGCGAAAGTGGTACCGCCCCCACGCCAGATCGGGCTGCGGATAGTACCAGCACGGGCACGGCCAGTACCTTTCTGGCGGAATGGCTTCTTGCCGCCGCCGGAAACGTCGGAACGTGTCTTCTGCTGCTTGGTACCCTGACGACCACCAGCCATAAAGGCAACTACGGCCTGGTGAACCAGAGTCTCGTTAAATTCTGTGGCAAAGGTCAGATCGGAAACTTCGATCGCGTTTGCGCCAGCTACATTCAAATTCATGGTAACTCCCCCTTAACCCTTGGCCTTGACAGCCGGGCGGACGACTACGTCGCTGCCGGGTGCGCCAGGTACCGCGCCCTTGATGAGCAGCAGGTTACGTTCGGCGTCAACGCGTACGATTTCCAGGGTCTGCACGGTCACTTGTTCAGCGCCCATGTGCCCGGCCATCTTCTTGCCCTTGAATACACGGCCCGGAGTTTGGCATTGGCCAATGGAACCTGGTACACGGTGGGATACGGAGTTGCCGTGGGTAGCATCTTGGCCGCGGAAGTTCCAGCGCTTGATCGTACCGGCGAAGCCCTTACCTTTGGACTGACCGGTGACATCGACCTTCTGGCCCGCTTCAAAAATGCTGACAGTGATTTCAGCCCCAGCCTGGTATTCGGTATCGCCTTCCAAACGGAATTCGCATACCTGACGCCCTGCTGCGGTGTTTGCCTTGGCAAAATGTCCTGCCATCGGCTTGCTGACGCGCTTGGCGCGACGCTCGCCCACGGTGATCTGAACAGCTTGATAGCCATCCGAATCGAGGGATTTTACCTGGGTGATGCGGTTCGGCTCTACTTCTACAACCGTAACCGGAATGGAAACGCCATCTTCAGTGAAAACGCGGGTCATACCGCATTTCCGGCCGACTAAACCAATAGTCATCTTGTAAACCTCATGAGTGCACGGGGCTATTACCCGCTATGGCCGCCCATTTCAGGGCGTTGCACGACTTATAGCCCCCGTCGTGTGGGGCTATCAGCCGAGGCTGATTTGAACCTCAACGCCAGCTGCCAGATCCAGCTTCATCAGCGCATCGACAGTTTTGTCGGTAGGCTGAACGATATCCAGAACCCTTTTATGGGTGCGGATCTCGTACTGATCACGGGCATCTTTATTGACGTGCGGGGAAACCAGCACTGTAAAACGCTCTTTGCGCGTCGGCAAAGGTATCGGACCACGGACCTGAGCCCCAGTACGTTTCGCGGTATCCACGATTTCCTGGGTTGACTGATCTATCAGGCGGTGGTCAAAAGCCTTCAACCGAATACGAATCTGTTGGTTCTGCATTTGACCAGAAACTCCAAGCTTCAATTCTTCAGAGCACACCTCAATACCGCAGGTAGGCCCATCCAAGGGAGGCGCAATTCTACTGATGCACCTACCCAGTGTCAACCAAAATACAAAAGCCCCCGTTGAACGGGGGCTTTTGTTTATGGCATCAGATTATCAGGCGATAATCTTGGCAACCACACCGGCACCAACGGTACGTCCGCC
>NZ_VTPZ01000020.1 GCF_008638305.1 Pseudomonas profundi | reverse complement strand
GGCGCTATGGAGTGTCGAGCTCCGTCTCGACGAGCGATATCGCCGGCTAGCAAGCCGGTCAGGATGGAACCTGACCCCTCCAAGGCACGCGTGGTCTCAGGCTGCCAGTGCTGCCGACCCTCGCGCGCTATGGAAGAAGCCGGTCCCCCGCAATACTCAATATAGCGCCTGATACATCTTGCGCCGATACTGAATGGTCAGCGGGTCGTCGTTCCCGAGCAGATCGAATACTTCCAGCATGCTGCGCTGCGGACTGTTGTCTGCATACCCGCGGTCGGTCTGGAACAGGAGCAGTAACGTAGCGAGAGCGGACTCGTAATTCCCATCGGCGAGATCGAGTATTGCCAGTTGATAGCTAGCTTCGCTGTCGCTTGCATCGGCCGCGCTGCGGGCCTCAAGCGAGGCTCGGCCGGGGAAACCGGCTGCCTCCCGCAGGAACTTGATCTGGGCCTTCAACCCGTTGATGGCCTGTTTATGGGCGTCCTTATCGGTAACCGAACCAATCACCTGTTCAGCATCGTCCAGCTGGTCGCCCGCTACCAGAGCTTTAGCCAGCAACACCAGTAACTCGTCATCCGGTTGTGCGTCAATCGCCTGTTGCAAGAGCGACTGGGCCTGTTGATAGGCGCCGGTTGCGATCAGTTCCCGCGCTTGGCCAGCCACATCCATCGACTCGTCCTGCGGGACTTCGGCTGGCTCGGTGATATGCGGTGCGAGCATCGTGCGGATTGCGCTTTCAGGTTGCACACCCGCGAAGCCATCGACCGGTTGGCCGTCCTTGAACAGCACCACGGTGGGCAGGCTGCGAATACCGAAGCGCTCCGATAGAGCCGCCTGTGCGTCACAGTCCACCTTGGCCAACAAGAGTTCGCCGCCGAGACTCTCGGCGATGGATGCCAAGACCGGCATCAGTGCCTTGCAGGGCGCGCACCACTCGGCCCAGAAATCGACCAGTACAGGTTTATGGAAAGAGTTTTCCAGAACGAAGCGGTCGAAATCCTCGGCGGTAACATCAAAAATATAAGGCGATTGGCTCATGGGGCTTCCAGGGCAAAGGTGGCTATCGGAGTAATATGGTGGCGAGTCAGGGATATTCAAGACCAGCGCAGTAGAGCGCAACCTGACGGAATTCCAGCGGTTCGCCGAGGTCAGGCAATGTCTGGCCGACCAGCGTGTCCAGGCGTCGATAACCCGGGTGACGAAGATCGCGAACGCGTGAGTCGGCGACCAGCACCTGATTGCTGCGCGCGGCGAAGTGATCGAGAAACACGCGGTTGTCCGCATCGTAAAGCACATCCGCAGCCAGGATCATATCCAGCTTGCCGTCGACCGCGAAAAAGTCCTCCGCGAGCTCGATGTCGAGCTCATTGAGTTCAGCATTCAACTGGCTGGCCCAGCGCGCCGGAGCGTCCAGATCGCAGGCGATGCTGGCGCTGGCTCCGGCGGCACGGCAGGCGAGGGCGACAACGCCCGACCCGGCGCCGAAATCCAGCACGCGCTTGCCGCGTACCTGTTCGGGATGGTCCAGCACCCAGCGGGCCAGCGCAAGGCCGCTGCCCCAGCAGAATCCCCAGTACGGAGGTTTATCGAGCAGGGCGCGCGTCTCCTGCTCGGCAAAGGCGCGATCCAGATTGACCGGATCCAGCAGCCACAGGCGCAATTCGGGCAGCCCCGGCAGCTCGGTAGGCACCAAGCGCGCCTCGGTCAGCACCTCTTGCAGCGTGGTTTCGAGTTGATTCAACAGCATCGAGAGCATCTTGTAGGTCGTAAGGACGGGCAGTGTAACCCTTCGCAACGATTTATTAGCAGTCTGGTTGGGAGTAACATGGGGGCCGCTATTTCATCCTCAGGATTCCTCTATGCATTGTCCGTTCTGTGGCGCTCACGACACCAAGGTGATTGACTCCCGGCTGGTGACCGACGGGGATCAGGTACGCCGTCGCCGCGAGTGTCTGGCTTGTCAGGAGCGCTTTACCACCTTCGAGATTGCCGAGCTGGTGATGCCGCGGCTGGTCAAGCAGGACGGCCGCCGTCAGCCCTTTGATGAAGACAAGCTGCGTGCCGGCCTGCTACGGGCCCTGGAGAAACGCCCGGTGAGCGTGGAGGAAATCGAGGCTGCCATCAGCCGTATCAAGCATCGACTGCGCGCCACCGGCGAGCGTGAAATCAAGGCCATGGTGGTCGGCGAACTGGTGATGGACGAGCTCAAGCAGCTGGACGAAGTGGCCTATATCCGCTTTGCCTCGGTGTATCGCCGCTTCCAGGACCTGGATCAGTTCCGGGAAGAAATCGAACGCCTGTCGCGCCGTGAAAAGGCTGAGCCGGATGTCTGATCTGGAAATTTGTGACCGCCAGATGATGTCCCGCGCCGTGCAGCTGGCAGCGCGCGGACTCTATACCACCGATCCTAACCCGCGCGTTGGCTGCGTGCTGGTGCGCGAGGGCGTAATCGTTGGCGAAGGCTGGCACGTGCGGGCAGGCGAAGGCCATGCAGAAGTCAATGCGCTGGCCATGGCGGGTGATAACGCCAGGGGCGCAACCGCCTACGTCACGCTTGAACCCTGCAGTCATTTCGGCAAGACGCCGCCCTGCGCTGATGGTCTGATCAAGGCGGGTGTGGCACGGGTCGTCGCAGCCATGCAGGATCCCAACCCACAGGTTGCAGGTCGAGGCCTTACGCGTCTGCGCGACGCGGGTATCGACGTGCAGTGCGGCGTGCTGGAGAGCGAGGCGCGGGCGCTGAATCCAGGTTTCATCAAACGCATGGAAACCGGTCTGCCCTGGGTCCGCATGAAGCTGGCAATGAGCCTCGACGGGCGCACGGCAATGGCCAGCGGTGAAAGCCAATGGATTACCGGCCCGGATGCGCGCAGTGATGTGCAGCGCCTGCGGGCGCGCAGCGGTGCGGTGATCAGCGGCGCCGACAGCGTGCTGCTGGATGATTCGACGCTGACCGTGCGTGCCAGCGAGCTCGGATTACCTGAGGCCGAAGCAATCGCCGCCGCAGCACGCCAACCGCTCAGGGTCCTGGTTGACGGGCGACTGCGGGTGCCACTGGAGAGCAGGCTGTTTCGCCAGTCTGGTCCGGTGCTGGTGGCCTGTCGCACACCGCGAGGCCGTGTGCCGGATTACGGTTTCGCTGGTGCCGAATTGCTGTCCTTGCCGGACGAGGCCGGTGAAAAGGTTGATCTCGACGCCTTATTGCGCGAGTTGGTCAGCCGTGGCTGCAATGAGGTGCTGGTTGAATCCGGCGCCGGATTATCGGGCGCGTTCTACCGGGCCGGGCTGGTAGATGAACTGGTTGTGTATATGGCCCCCCGCTTACTTGGCAGTCGCGGCCGTCCGCTGGTCGAGCTGCCCTTTGATTCCATGAGTGAAGCCCAGGATCTCGACATTATCGACATGCGTGCGGTCGGTCGGGACTGGCGCATCACCGCGCGACCGGTTTTTCCTTCCTGAGACAGTGATATGAGTGCATTTGAAGTCGTTCTGATTCTGCTGGCGGTGCTGGCTGTGGCAGGCGTGGTGCTGGAGGAGGTTACCCACGTCAGCAAGGCGATGGTGGTGTTGTTCTTTGGCACGCTGGCGTGGATTCTGATGTTTATTGCCGCGCCGGATGAACTGGCCCGTGCCCGAGTGCAGGAAGCATTGAATCACAATATTCTGGATATCGCCGGCCTCTGGCTGTTTCTGATGGCGACCATGACTTTTGTGGCGTACCTGAATAAGAAAGGGCTCATCGACAGCGTTATCTTCAAGATACTGCCGACCCATGTCAGCGAGCGTAAGCTATTGTTTCTTACCGCGCTGTTCTGCTTCTTTTTCTCATCGATCGCCGACAATATCACCGCCACGCTGGTATCCATGGCGCTGGTGCTGAGCCTGCGCCTGGAGCTGCGCAAGACGTTGCGATTTGCCACCCTGGTGGTGTTCTCGGTGAACTCCGGCGGCGTTGCAATGATTACCGGTGACGTCACCACCCTGATGATATTTCTTGCCGGAAAGCTTGAGATTACCCATCTGCTGTTTCTGATACTTCCGTCACTGGCTGCTGTGCTGCTGCTGGCAACACTGTTGTCCATCGGCATGAACGATCAGGTGGTCATCGACAAGAGCTCCAAGGTGCACTCGCAGAAGGTAGAGCGCGTCATCGCGGCTATTTTCCTGTTGACGATCATCGGGACAATCCTCGGCAGCCTGGTGTTCGACATTCCACCGCTGCTCAGTTTTCTGGGCGGGCTGGCGCTGATGTTTCTTGTGGCCCATTTTCTACACGAAGATGTTTCCAAGGATCCGATCCTGGAATATATCCGCGCCATCGAATTCGAGACGCTGCTGTTTTTCCTGGGCATCCTGTTGCTGGTCGGCATGTTGCAGTTTATTGGGGTGTTGCACGGCCTCACTGCGCTATATGACGTGGTGCCGGTGCTGGTGGCCAACTTCCTGATGGGCGTACTGTCGGCACTGATCGACAACGTACCCCTGACCGCCGCGCTGCTGAAATCCGACCTGGAGATGAGCGTGGCTGAGTGGATGGGGCTGACTTATGCTGTCGGAGTGGGCGGTTCCCTGCTTATAATTGGCTCTGCCGCAGGCATCGTGGCGATGAGCAAGGTGCCGGGGCTGACCTTCATGTCTTATCTACGCAGCTTCGGCCTGCTGTTCCTTTCCTTCGCCGTCGGTTTTGTGGCGGTATATTTAACCGGATTGATGATCGAGTGACCGCGGGCTGACATCCAACCCCAATAGAGGCGTCTATGTTTACCGGCATTATCGAAGCGGTGGGCCAAATTCAGAGCATGCAACCGCGCAGCGGTGACGTGCGAGTGTATGTAAAGACTGGCAAACTGGGTCTTGCCGATGTGAAGCTGGGCGACAGCATTGCCGTAAACGGCGTGTGTCTGACGGCGGTAGAGTTACCTGGCGACGGGTTCTGGGCGGATGTCAGCCAGGAAACCATGCGTCGTACTGCGTTTACCCGGCTCACGATCGGCAGCCAGGTCAACCTGGAGAAGGCGCTGACTGCGAGTACGCGTCTGGGTGGTCACATGGTCAGCGGTCATGTTGATGGAGTCGGGCATGTACTGTCGCGTAGCGAAGAAGCACGCTCGGTGCGTTTTCGTATCGAAGCGCCCGCGGCACTGGCCAAATACATCGCCGAGAAAGGTTCGATTACGGTTGATGGCACCAGCCTCACCGTGAATTCGGTCGATGGCGCTGTGTTCGATCTGAATATCGTGCCGCATACCATTCAGGAGACGGTGATGGGTGAATACCAGCCCGGACACCCGGTCAATCTGGAGGTAGACGTTATTGCCCGTTATCTGGAGCGCCTGTTGCTCGGCGACAAGGCTGCCGAGTCCGGCTCAGGCAGCACAATCAACCTGGCTTTTCTGGCCGAAAACGGCTTTCTCAAGCCCTGAATTGCGAGCCCGGGAGGGCCTTATGAAACTGAATACAATCGAAGAACTGGTTGAAGATATCCGTCTGGGCAAGATGGTCATCCTCATGGATGACGAAGATCGCGAGAACGAAGGCGATCTGATCATGGCCGCCGAGGCCTGCCAGGCAGAGCATATCAACTTCATGGCGCGGCACGGTCGCGGCCTTATCTGCATGCCAATGAGCCTGGAGCATTGCGAGCGGCTCAAGTTACCGCTGATGGTTCAACGCAACAGCTCCGGTTTCGGCACCAAATTCACCGTTTCGATCGAGGCGGCTGAAGGGGTCACAACAGGTATTTCCGCAGCCGATCGGGCGCGCACCGTGCAGGCTGCCGCAGCGCGTGATGCGGTTGCTGAAGATATTGTCAGCCCCGGCCACATCTTCCCGCTGATGGCTCAGCCCGGCGGCGTGCTGGCGCGTGCCGGTCATACCGAAGCGGCTTGCGATCTGGCGCGGATGGCCGGGTTTGGTGAGTCCGGCGTAATCTGCGAGATCATGAACGAGGACGGCAGCATGTCACGCCGCCCCGAGCTTGAAGCCTTCGCCGAAGAACACGGTCTGAAAATCGGCACCATTGCCGACATGATTCACTATCGCCTGCTCAACGAGCACACCGTGCAGCGCCTTTCGGAACAACCGCTGGATACCGAGCTGGGCAGCTTCAACCTGGTCACCTACCGCGACAGCCTCGACGGTTCGGTGCATCTCGCGCTGACCCTTGGCGAAATCGAACCCGAAGAGCCGACCCTGGTGCGTGTCCATAACATGGATCCGCTCCGCGATCTGTTCATGGTCAAGCAGCCGGGCCGCTGGAGCTTGCGCGCCGCCATGGCCAAACTGGCCGAACAGGGTAATGGCGTGGTCCTGCTGCTGGGTAATCAGATGAACGGTGAAGAGCTGTTGCACCATGTCAGGCAGCTGACCGGCGACGAAGCTCCGGCGCGGCGCCCGGCGACATACAACACTGTGGGCGCCGGCTCGCAGATCCTGCGCGACCTTGGCGTACGCAAGATGCGCCTGTTGTCCACGCCGATGAAGTTCAACGCCATATCCGGCTTCGACCTGGAAGTAGTAGAATATCTGCCCTGCGAATAAACGCATCGATTTGCGGCTGCGCCATGGAGTGCAGCCGGTTCTTTAAGAGAGAGTAAACATGACTGCTATCCGTACCATTGAAGGCGATTTCATTGCAGCCGACGGACGTTACGCACTGGTTGTAGGTCGCTTCAACAGTTTTGTGGTGGAAAGCCTCGTCGCTGGCGCCGTTGACACGCTCAAGCGCCACGGCGTCAAGGAAGCCGATATCACTATCATTCGGGTTCCCGGCGCCTTCGAGATTCCGCTCATGGTGCAGAAGGTAGCTGAGCTCAAGGACTTCGACGCCATCATCACCCTGGGCGCGGTCATTCGTGGCGGCACCCCGCACTTCGAGTATGTTGCTGGCGAATGCGTCAAGGGCGTCGGCGCGGTGTCGCTGGACTTCGGCGTGCCGGTAGCTTTCGGTGTATTGACTGTCGACAGCATCGAGCAGGCCATTGAGCGTTCCGGCACCAAGGCTGGCAACAAGGGCGCTGAGGCAGCTTTGTCCGCAATCGAAATGGTCAGCGTAATCAAGCAGCTGGGGGCTTAAGTGAGCGATTTCGAGCAGCAACCGCCGGCGGCCGGTCGCCCCAAGGCTTCAGCGCGTCGCAAGGCGCGCAGCATGGCGGTGCAGGCGCTTTATTCCTGGCAGATCGCGGGTATGCCGCTGTCTGACATCGAGGCGCAGTTCCGTACCGACAATGACTTCAGCAAGGTTGATGGCGCCTATTTTCACGAGTTGCTCACCGGCGTGCCGCGCAATCTCACTGAACTGGACGGCTATCTCGATAGCGTGCTGGACCGTCCGGTGAAGGATATCGATCCGATCGAGCTGGCGGTTCTGCGTATCGGCGTGTATGAGCTGAGCAAGCGCATCGACGTTCCCTACAAGGTCGTTATCAACGAAGGCATCGAGATGGCCAAGATATTTGGCGCTACCGATGGCCATAAATACGTCAATGGCATTCTCGACAAGCTGGCGCCACGCCTGCGCAGTGTCGAGGTCAACGCATCCCGCCGAGGGCGTTGAAGCCAACGGCTGGAGCCGCAGTCATGCCGCTAGGGTCTGTTCCCGTTTCATCACGGCCGCGTCCCTTCGGGTTGCGTGTCAAATGACGCGNCATTACCTGCGTCCCGCGCCTTGCGGATCGCCGCCCGGCCTGGCGCCATTTAACACAGCAACGCGGCTCGCGATGAAACGGGAACAGACCCTAGGTGAATTCGAACTGATCAAACGCTATTTCCGGGGCGCTGCCCTGGAAGCTGCCGGCGATCAGTCGGCCATCGCCCTGGGTATCGGTGACGATGCGGCCCTTCTGGATATCCCGTCCGGCCGGCAGTTGGTGATCTCCACCGACTCGCTGGTGCAGAACACACATTTTCCCTCCGACTGTTCACCGGATGATCTGGGTTACCGCGCGCTGGCGGTTGCCGTCAGTGATCTGGCGGCGATGGCTGCCCGGCCGCTGGCTTTCACGCTTGCTCTGACCCTGCCCGACGTTGAAGAAGACTGGCTGAACGATTTTGCCCGCGGCCTGGCTGAGGCGGCACAGGCATTTGAGATCAGCCTGATCGGCGGCGATACCACCCGCGGTCCGTTGAATATCGGCGTTACCGTGTTCGGTGATGTGCCGCGGGGGCTCGGTTTACAGCGCAGCGGCGCCGTGCCCGGCGATTTGCTCTGTGTTGGAGGCCCGCTGGGTGATGGCGCCGGCGGTCTGGCCGTCGTGCTGGGGCAGGATATGCCCGCGACGCTATCGATTGCCGACCGGCATTACCTTTATCAGCGCTTCTGGCGGCCACAGGCTCAATGCGAGCTGGGACAGGCCTTGGCAGGTATCGCCAGCGCCGGGCTGGATGTGTCGGATGGTCTGCTCGCTGACGCAGGGCATCTCGCCAGCCGTAGCGGTGTAGCCGTGCATATTTGGGCTGATGATCTTCCGCATTCGCCAGCGCTTGGTAATTGGACCGCATCACAACGGTTGCAGCGGATGCTAGGCGGTGGCGATGATTACGTTTTGCTGTTCAGTCTGCCGCCCAGCCACCGTGCTTCGCTTGATGAATGGCAGGCGCGCGGCTGGAGCGTCAGCGTAATCGGCGAAATCCGGGCCGGAGAGGGCGTCTGGCTGGATGAGGGCACGGGCCCGCAGCGCGTCGGGCGGCCAGCCGGCTACAACCATTTTCAAGGAGCCGAATAATATGGCTGACCTACGCGAGCCAACGCCCGCATCCATCTGGCGTAATCCGATTCATTTTCTGGCGTTCGGATTCGGTAGCGGCGCTGCGCCCAAGGCGCCCGGTACCTTTGGCACGCTGGCTGCCATGCCATTCATATTGCTGTGGCAGCAGCTGCCGCCGGGTGGATACAGCCTGGTGCTGGTGCTCAGCACGCTACTCGGGATCTGGCTGTGTCACCGCACCGCGGCTGATCTGGGTGTGCATGACCATGGTGGTATCGTCTGGGACGAGTTTGTCGGCGTATGGATTGCCCTGTGGCTGGCGCCGGACGGTTGGGGATGGCTGGTTGCCGGCTTCGTGCTGTTCCGTTTGTTTGATATATGGAAGCCTTGGCCTATTGGCTGGGTGGATAGAAAGGTGCACGGCGGGCTGGGTATCATGCTCGATGATATTCTCGCCGGGTTCATGGCGTTGATCGTGCTGCTGATTGCCGAGTTCGCGCTGGGTTGGATTTGATTAACCGTAGGATGCATACTCGCGGCTGATCATTGCCGCGGCCTTGAGACTGACAATGGATGCCGCTCAATGAATATCCCGCACCGCTGCGCACTGTTCTTCACCTTGCTATTGATTGCTGGCCCGACATTGGCCGAACCCGCCATACGTGTTGTGGGGCTGTTCTCCGGCGCGGCGGTGGTGACCATCGATGGCCAGCGGCATATGCTCCGTGTTGGCAAGCCGGGACCGCAGGGCATAGAACTGCTCTCGGCCGACAGCAGCAGCGCTCGCCTGGCTATCAATGGCAAGCCTCGGGAGTTTCGGCTGCAAAAGGATTTCTCGCAGAGCAATGCGCAGCAAGAGCAGCAACGGGTGATGGTGCCGCGCGGGCAGGGTGGTCATTTTCGCATTCAGGGCTCGATCAATGGCCACGGCGTCCCTTTTCTGATCGATACCGGCGCCACCAGCGTGGCGATGAACTCCGCTCATGCGCGGCGTCTGGGTATCGACTACAAGGTGACCGGTACCCGAGTGGGCGTGACCACCGCCAGCGGCATCGCGGACGGGTATCGCGTACGGCTGGACCGTATCAAGGCCGGCGAGATCGAGCTCTACAATATCGAAGGAATGGTGCTTGAGGGCAGCTACCCCACCGAAGTTCTGCTGGGTATGACGTTTCTCAGCCGGCTGCGCCTGGTCGACGAGGGCAATATATTGGTCATGGAGCGCCGATACTGATCTCCGTCAGCGTTGCTTCGCCTACGACTGCAATCGCCGCGCCCCCGTCACTCTGATAATATGTATGCCCTTTTATTGCAGTGGTCCACACAGGAGACCGGTGTGCCTGTCACCTTCGTCGCGTCATCCCAACTCCCCACCCAGTGGGGTACTTTCACCATGCATGGCTTCCTCGAACCGGGAACTGGCAAGGAACACGTGGTGCTCACAATGGGAGATGTAGCGGATGGCCGCCCGGTGTTGGGACGCTTGCATTCCGAGTGCCTGACCGGCGACGCGCTATTCAGTCTGCGCTGTGATTGCGGCTTTCAGCTCGAAGCCGCACTCAAGGCTATTGCCGAAGAGGGCCGCGGCGCGCTGTTCTATCTGCGACAGGAAGGTCGCGGCATCGGTCTGATGAACAAGATTCGCGCTTACCACTTGCAGGATAACGGCGCCGACACCGTCGAAGCCAACGTCCAGTTGGGGTTCGGTGCGGATCAGCGCGATTATGCCATCTGCAAGCCCATGCTGGCCCACTTGGGCATTACCAGTCTCAAGCTGCTTACCAACAATCCACGCAAGGTCAAGGCGTTGGAAAGTTTCGGTATTCCGGTGGTCGAGCGTCTGCCATTGCAGTTTGGCGAAAACCCCCACAACAGCAAATATCTCGCGACCAAGGCGGGCAAGTTGGGCCATCTGCTCGGCAAGCTTCATCAAGCCGAGGCAGACTGATGCTGGACACTCATACTCATTGGAAGGCGCTGCAGCGTAACTGGCGCATGCAGTGCGCCGCCTCATTGTTGTTGCCCATTGCCCTGGTCTGGTTGCTGGGTGATAACTGGCAGCCGGTGCTGGACAACGCCGCCGTGCCCATCTTCATAGTCGGACTGGCCAGCACATTGCTCACGGTGTGGCGCTTCCGACAATACCGGTTCGCGCTGGTCGAAGCCGATAACAATGGCGACTCCCCTGCAGCCGAACAGGCCTGGGCTCGATTGCACCATCAACAATTGCTCGGGCTGCTGAATGCGAAGCTGCCTGGCTGGATCGGGATGCTGCATTACGTTGCCGTTGGTGAAATCGTACCGTTGATTCTGCTGGTACTGGCCAGCCAGGGCGCCATGTTGCTCTATCGTCCTCCGACGGCCCGGATGCAGTGATGCGTGGCTGGCTCTTGGCTGGCTTGTTTTTCCACAGTATCTGCGTACCCGCTGCCGAGCGCGTGGTCAGTCTGGCTCCGTTTCTCACCGACATTGTCATCATGCTCGACGCAACGGAGCGGTTGGTGGGTGTGCTCGACGAAGGGCAACGTTCCGCGGAGCTCGACGCTGTACCGCGCGTGGGTGGCCATCAAAGCCTGTCGCTGGAATTGATCGTCTCGCAGAAACCTGACCTGGTGTTGGCATGGGAGTCCGGCAATCCGCCGGCTTTGCTCAGTCGTCTGGAGGGTTGGGGCATCCAGGTGCTGCGTTTTGACCCGAAGGATCTCGAGAGTATCGCCTCGGCGGTCGAGCAATTGGGAAATGTACTTCAGGTTGCCGAGCGGGCCGCTGCTGTGACTGGGCGCTACAATGCGGCGCTATCGCAACTCGCGGTGCCGGTGGGCGATGATGCGCCCCGCGTATTTATCCAGCTATGGGACGATCCGATATACACCGTCAGCGGAAACCAGCTGATTGGTGATGCGGTCAATCACTGCGGTGGGATCAATGTATTCGATGCTTTGCCAGGATTGGCTCCGCAGGTCGGCCGGGAGGGCGTGCTGGCGGCTAACCCTGATCTGATTCTGGTTCTGGCAGACGACGGCAAGGCCGTAACAGAATGGCTCGACCGTTGGCGGCGGTTTCCGCAACTCAATGCGGTGCGCCAGGATGGCTTGCATGTGCTCGACAGTGACCGCCTGGTTCGACCGACGCCAGATGTGCTGGATGGCGTTGCGCAACTTTGCGAATTGATCGCGCGTCAGCGCGAATTGTCGCGGGCCGCCAATTGAGGCGTCGCTTGCTGTGGCTCGCCGGGACAGGCTGATCCGGTATCGTTCAGGCCTTGCGCTTGAGCTTCCAGCGAGGCTTTAGCAACACCATTTCTCCAATGCAATTTGATGACATAGACACTGTCGAAGTCTTCCCGGTGCCAGCGGTCGACGGCCAGGCTTTCGTCCGCGTCCACCTCCTCCAGCAGCTCGTTCATGATTTCCGACACGTATCCCCGTGACCAGGCGGTGTAAATGGTGCTGTTGCGGTACTGCGGGTCGGTCAGCTCATCCACGATATCCCCGACGTCGTTGGCATTGAACGAGGTGTTTATCGGTAGCCCGTGGGCAATAGCAGTGGGGGCGATGGTCAGCAGTGGGCGCAGGTAGTTGAATTCCGCGTCGTCCGGTCCTTCTTCCACCCTTCTGTCGGGATTGGCGGCAAATACGTAATCAGGCGCGCCGAAGCGTTCCGGAAGTAATGCGGGCAAGGCCAGGGAACGGTTCAGACCCTGGCAGTTCAGCTGTCCAAGCCCATCGTTAGGCTTCTCGGCATGCCGTAGAAAAACCAGCGTCTGCAAGGCCTCTTCGGGCTCAGGTGTACTGTCGAGCCCTGTGTAAACCAGCCAGGAGATGGCCAGCAAGGGAACGACGATGAGTGCGCGGGTACGGTTGTTGAACATGGAAGACTGCCGGCGACTTGGGGGTTAGCCCAAGTATCGACAGTCTTTATTGCAGGAAGTTTTCAGTGCTAGACAAAGGGTGATCAGCTCTGTCGGAAACGTCAGCCTTACAGGCACCTGGGGAGCGCCTGCAGGCGTCCGGCAGCTTTGCGGCTGCCGGCTGCCCTGACGCTAGATCTCCGGGGTCCAGCTCACAGCGAGTCGTGCATTCAGTCCTTCCTCTTGATACGCATAGGTTCGACCGCCGGTGCTGTAGTTCGCCACGCCGTAATCCCGTTCAAGCACATTGCTAAGCTTGGCATCCAGACGCAGGCTGGACGTAGCGCGCCAATGACCGCGCAACTCCAGAGTGCCAAAGCCAGGCAGCCGCTGCTCGTTTTCACGATCGTTGAATCGCTCGCTATTGGCGATCACGCTGAAGCCTACGCCGAACGAGCCAAGCTGACGGTCTGCGTCCAGACTCAGCGTTCGCTTGGAGCGTCGTGGCAGTTGATTGCCGGTACTGCGCTCACGCGGGTCCAGCCAGGCAGCGGCCAACAAGGTATCCCAGCCAAACAGATGCTTGCCAAGGCTGGCTTCAAGTCCGTGGATGCGCGCTTGGCTGATGTTCTGGGCAACGAAAAATGGATCCAGAAGGATCATGTCGTCAATATCCGTGCGGTACGCCGCCACCTGCAACTCAGCGCCATCGTGCTGGCCGCGCCATTGCAACTCATAGGTCTGTGATTCTTCAGGCTGGAGCAGCGGGTTAGCGCCGAAGCTCGTGTACAGGTCGTTGAAGGTCGGTGCGCGGAAGCCTTCACCGTAGGACGCGACAAGCTGCTGGTTAGCGGTCACAGGCAGGATCACAGCGGCATTGAAAGCATTGTGGTGGCCGAACTGCTCGTTATCATCATGCCGCCAGCCGAGCTCGGTGGTGAAGCCTTCGCCCTTGAACTGATGCTGGATAAAGGCTGCATTGTTGTAGCGCTCGGTCTGCGTGAATGCGGAGTTGCTCCGCAAGCGATCTTCATACCAGTCGATGCCCAGCTGTAGCCGATGCTGATCGCCTACGCTCAACGTATTCAGCCAGCTGGCTGAGTCGCGGTAGGTGTTGTAGGTATAAGTGGCCAGGTCATAGATGCTGTCGCGTTTATCCTCGGCATGTCCGGCCTCCAGACGGGTCGTCCAGGCTTCGCTTACATCCCACTGCAGGTGCGTCGAGACCGTGCTCAGCGCGAAATCATCCTCGGGGTTTCCGAACAGATCATATTCAGTATTGCCTGTCTGTTCGGCGAGCTTGATGCCACCGCTAAGTCTGTCGCTGAAGTTGTGGTTGAGGCTGAGATTGAAAGCGCGGTTCCGGAAGCCGTCGCGGTCTTCATCGCCGCCGGTGTTATGGCGGGTGCGATCTATGCCGGCTGTTTCGCTGAGCGTGGCGCCGAGGTCGAAGGTGGTACGTTGGTCGCCGCCGGAAAGGCCGGCACTGCGAACGAAGCTCTGATTGCTGCCGACTCCGAGTTTGAGTCGCGGACGAAGACCGGGCTCGCCCTGGCGGGTGAATATCTGAATCACGCCGCCGATTGCATCAGATCCGTAAACGGCTGAGCGAGGGCCGCGGATCACTTCGATACGCTCGATCTGTTCGATATCCAGGAACTCGAGACTTGGCTGTCCCGCTGAAGCGCTGCTGATGCGTTGTCCGTCGACCAGCACCAGCGTCTGGGTTGCACCGGTCCCGCGTAACGATAATGTAGTCAGGCTCCCAAGCCCGCCATTGGTGGTCAGCGAAGCGCCTGGTACACGGCGTAGCAGATCAGCCACACTGGACGGCTGCAGACGTTCGATATCGGCGCGATCAAATATACTACTCGCGGCGGGGCTGCTCATTGTCGGCTGTGCCATGCGCGAGGCAGTAACTACCGTATCCGGCAAGTCGAGGCTATTGGCTGCAGTGACGGCGGACGCCAGCATGGCGGGAAAAAACAGGGCGAACTTGTTCATGTTGATCCTCAAAAGAAGCTTTTGAGGAGGGCGAGGAGCCAGTGGAGTTGCCTGTGACGGAGGGCAGCATGCACCGACCGGGTGACGCCCTCCGCGACACCTCAGCTACGAATCCATCCAGCGCGCCCACAAGGACATATCGCACCGAATAGAGTCTTCGCACAGGGCCGGTCTCCGGGCTCAGGATCGTGGGATTCTCTTGGTGAAAATCCCCAGGATAATGTCGCCTTCCCATGTACGAAACACAGTGGCGGATGACATTACCGGCAGGCAGGCCTGCGATCCTTTACCGTTGCGGGGGCAGCGTCGGGGTTGCACCGACTTCCCGTTTCACCTGGCAGTTTGAACTGCCAGGCACCCAGTGCGACTGGAAGCGGAGAGGACTCTAGGCGCTTTGCCAGTAGAGGTCAAGCGTGGTTGATGACGGGGGGGAGGGAAAGTCTGTCGCGAATCGAGCGCTCGATGCCGGCTGCATCCAGCCCGCATTCGGCAAGCATTTCCGAGGGCTTGGCATGTTCGACGTAGATATCCGGCAATCCCAGATTGAGTACCGGCTGATTGATGCCCTGAGCCATGAGCCATTCATTCACCGCACTGCCGGCACCACCCATCACGGCATTTTCTTCAAGCGTGACCAGCAGCTCGTGCTGCTCGATCAGCTGATTGAGCAACTCGGTGTCCAGTGGTTTCACAAAGCGCATGTTGGCCACTGTTGCGTTGAGCGCTTCAGCAGCGACCAGCGCATTGGCATGCAGGGTGCCGAAACACAGAATGGCTACTCGCTGGCCCTGACGGGTGACGATGCCCTTTCCGATGGGGAGGGGCTGAAGCATGGAATCTATGGCTACGCCTGTGCCGGTACCGCGCGGATAGCGCACGGCGGCCGGGCCGTGGTGCAGAAAGCCGGTCGTCAACATCTGCCGGGTCTCATTCTCGTCGGCTGGCGCCATGATCATCATGTTCGGCAGGCAGCGCAGGAACGACAGATCGAAGCTGCCGGCGTGGGTCGGGCCGTCTTCGCCTACCAATCCGGCACGGTCGATGGCAAACAACACGTCAAGATTCTGCACGGCGACATCGTGAACGACCTGGTCATAGGCCCGTTGCAGGAAGGTAGAGTAGATCGCGACCACTGGCTTCACACCGTCACAGGCCATGCCCGCCGCCAGGGTCACTGCATGCTGCTCAGCGATGGCGACGTCGAAATACCTGTCGGGGAAGCGCTCACTGAAAGCGACCAGATCCGAGCCTTCTTTCATAGCCGGTGTGATACCGACCAGGCGTTTATCGAGCGCAGCCATATCGCACAACCATTGACCGAATACTGCTGAGTACTTCAGCTTCGCCGGGCCGCTTGGAGGGCTGGCGGAGCGGGAGGGCTCCAGCTTGGTAATGGCATGATAGCCAATGGGATCTGCTTCGGCAGGAGAGAAGCCCTTGCCCTTCTGTGTGACCACGTGCAGTAGTTGCGGACCGGGCAACCCACGCATATTGCGCAGGGTGCTGATCAGCAGCGGCAAGTCATGACCATCGATGGGGCCGATATAGTTCCAGCCCAGCTCTTCAAACAGAGTGCCAGGTACCAGCATGCCCTTGGCGTGCTCTTCGGTACGACGCGCCAGTTCCCACGCCTTGGGAATCTTGGAAAGTACTTTGCGGCTGCCTTCTCGCATATGCGAATAAGTGCGGCTGGAAAGAATCTTCGCCAGATAGTTGGACAGTCCGCCAACATTTCGCGAAATCGACATGTCATTGTCGTTCAATACCACCAGCATGTCGGCGCCGACATCGGAGGCGTGGTTCAGGGCTTCAAAGGCCATGCCGGCGGTCATCGCGCCATCGCCAATCACAGCGACCGAGCGGCGATCCAGTCCTTGCAGGCGCGATGCGATAGCCATGCCCAGAGCGGCACTGATTGAGGTACTGGAATGCCCGACACCAAAGGTGTCGTAGGGACTTTCAGCGCGCCGGGGGAAAGCTGCGAGACCCTCCTTCTGTCTCAGGGTATGCATCAATTCGCGGCGACCGGTCAGGATTTTATGCGGATAGGCTTGATGGCCGACGTCCCATACCAGCCGATCTTCAGGCGTCTGGTAGACGTAATGCAGCGCGAGGGTCAGTTCGATGACGCCCAGCCCGGCACCAAAATGCCCGCCGGTCTGGCCGACGGTCCACAATAAAAAGGCGCGCAGCTCGTCGGCCAGCTGCGGAAGGGATTCTTCATCCATACCGCGCAGAACGTCGGTGTCGCTGATGCGGTCCAGCAGCGGAGTGCTGGGACGCTCAAGAGGTATCTCGTGGAAAGTGCTAGGCATCAAACAGGGCTCTTGTGGCCACGCCCGGTGGCAAGAAAATAAACGAGCAGTTTACCCGATGCAGGTCAATAGCCCAACCTTGGCTTACCGGCGGTTCAGAATTGGCGTTTGATTATATAGTCCGCCACTTGCCGAAGCCGGTCGGCACCGGCATCGAAGGGCTGCAAGGCTGAGATGGCCTGGTCGCGCAGCTCACTCGCCAGATTATGTGCCCCTTGCAGGCCAAGCAGGGCAGGATAGGTCGGCTTGTCGCGGGCTGCATCAGCGCCCTGTTGTTTGCCGAGTATGCTGGTTTCACTTTCGACATCCAGGATATCGTCCTGAACCTGAAAGGCGAGACCGATGGCACCGGCATAGTCGTTGAGTGCTGTCAGCTGTTGCTCGGAAGCCTTGCCGCTAGCCAGGGCGCCAAGCTGAATGCTGGCGCATATCAAGGCTCCGGTTTTGTGGCGGTGCATATCTTCCAGGGTTTGTACGTCCAGCTGCTGGCCCACTGCAGCGAGGTCGATAGCCTGACCGCCGACCATGCCGCGGGGGCCGGCCGCTGCGGCGAGTATCTGCACCATGCGCAGACGCGTTTCTGCGGGTATGTGCTCCGCGCCGCTCAGCCATTCGAAAGCCTGAGCCTGGAGGGCATCCCCTGCCAATATCGCAGTCGCTTCGTTGTAGGCGCGATGACAGGTGGGTTGGCCGCGGCGCAAATCATCGTCGTCCATGGCCGGTAGATCGTCATGAATCAGCGAATAGGCGTGAATCAGCTCAGCCGCGGCTGCGGCGACATCGGCCTGCTCCGGCTGACCATCGAGCGCTTCACAACTGGCATAGGCCAATAGCGGACGCACGCGCTTACCACCGATGGTGACGCTGTAACGCATCGCCGAAAACAACTGTTCGAGACGGGGGTGGTTATTGTCGAAGCGCCGAGTCAGATAGCCATTGATACGGGCTTGGCAATGGCGCAGGTAACTATCAAAGTCACTCATCCGGGGTGTTATCCAGCGGCAGCGTCGTTGGGGTGCCATTCTGCTCTATCAGCTGCTGGACCTTCTGCTCGGCTTGTGTGAGCGCGAGCTGGCAATCGCGCGTGAGTGCCACGCCTTGCTCGAAGGCAGTGAGGGAATCCTCGAGGCTGAGTTCGCCACTTTCCAAGCGTTCTACCAGTTGCTGCAATGCATCTAGTGACTGCTCGAAATCGATGGGTTTCTTTCGGGCCATGATGATTACCTCGGTTGGGCTGATCCGCTCGGGCTGAACCTTACCCAAGCCCGCTGAGCCGGTCAATCAGCCGTATATGACATAGAAATAATACAGGCTCAGGCCCCAGCCGATGGCGATGACCAGCCAGCGCAACCAGGCATCAGGCAAAGCGCGAGCAAAAAGCCCGCCGGCATAGCCGCCGCTGACCGTCCCCACCAGCATGATCAGCAAGGCCGGCCAGTGAATCGCACCAGCGATGATGAAAGTCACGGCCGCTACGCTGTAGATAGTAGAAGACATGAGGTTCTTGATGGCATTGATTTCCAACACTTCGGTACGGCCGGAGATGGCCAGGCTGGCAATCATCAGAATGCCCATCCCGGCACCAAAGAATCCGCCGTAGATTGATACGAGTAACTGGCAGATGAAGCCTGTCGGTCCAATGCGGTTTTCGCTTTGGAGTTCTTCGCCTTTGCGTACAAGTCGGCCGAGTTGCCTGCTGAAAGTGAATAACAGCGTAGCCACCAGCAGAAGCCACGGGATCAATAACGTGAAGGTCTGATCAGTGGTGATCAGCAGGATCAGGCCACCCACTAAACCGCCAATCAGCGCAGCAAGCATCAGCGGCAGGAGATAGCTGCGCAGCGGTAATCGACGCAATACGCGGCGGTTGGCCATGGCAGCGGAAAGGCTTGCCGGCCACAGGGCAACTGCGTTCGTTGCGTTCGCGCTGACGGGGGCGATGCCGGCGGCGAGCAGGGCGGGAAACGAGAAGAAGGTGCCGCCTCCCGCCAAAGCGTTCATCGCGCCGGCGGCAAAGCCTCCCATGGCGATCAATACTACGTGCCAGAAGTCCATGTGATCCCTATCTCAGCACCAGCTGTTTTCGTCCGGTTCCACCGAACAGGGTACCTGTTTCTAGAAATCACCCCAGAGATGCTGGGCAATGCTCAGAGCGACAACCGGAGCGGTCTCGGTACGTAATACCCGTGGGCCGAAACGCGTGGCATGGAAGCCCGTTTTTTCGGCGCGGGCTATCTCATCAGCGCTTAACCCACCTTCGGGACCTATCAACAGAGCAAGGCTCTTGGGCGGCTGAATGCTGGCCAGATTCTCATCGGTACGGTGATGCAGTACCAGGCGCAGGTCGGCCTCGACGCTGGTGAGCCAGTCATCCACTGCAGTAGGCGGGTTTATCCGCGGCACGACGCTACGGCCGCATTGTTCGCAGGCACTGACAGCGATCTGTTGCCAGTGGTTCTGCCGCTTTTCTGCCCGCTCACCCTGCAGCTTCACTTCGCAGCGCTCGGTAGACAGCGGCGTGATTTCGGCCGCTCCAAGCTCCACGGCCTTCTGAATCACCCAGTCCATGCGTTCCCCGCGGGACATCGCCTGACCGAGATGAATACGCAGAGACGACTCCGGCAAACCGGGTATGGGTGCATCCAGCCGCACGATCACTTCCCGCTTGCTGACCTGAATGATTTCTCCCGCCCACTCCTGGCCTGAACCATTGAAAATCTGCACCGGCGCTCCGGGTGCCAGGCGCAGCACCCGCCCGATGTAATGGGCAACATCGCCCGCGAGCGAATGTTCGCCCTCAGTCAGAAGTTGGTCCAGATAGAAGCGGGATACGCGCATGCAATCAGTCCCGCGTCGCCAGCTGGATACCTTCCCAGGCAACGCTTGCCAGGTGATCGATCTGATCCGGAGTAATGACGTAGGGGGGCATGAAGTACACCACATTGCCCAGCGGGCGCAGCAGGGATTCGTTCTTCAGGCCGTGTTGGTAGACACGGATGCCGCGGCGCTCCTGCCAGGGGAAGGGCGTGCGGCTGCGCTTGTCCTTGACCAGCTCAATAGCCAGTACCATGCCGGTCTGGCGCACTTCCGCTACGTGCGGATGGTCAGTGAAATGGCTGGTCGCCTTGTTCATATGCGCTGCCAGGCTGCGGTTGGCCTGGATTACATCGTTCTGCTCGAGCAGGTCCAGAGTCGCCAGGGCCGCGGCGCAGGCCAGCGGATTGCCGGTATAGCTGTGAGAATGCAGAAACGCGCGCATGTTCTCATAGTCATCGTAAAAGGCGTCGTACACCTTGTCTGTCGTCAGGCACACAGCCATGGGGAGATACCCTCCGGTGAGCGCCTTGGACAGGCACAGGAAATCCGGACTGATATCGGCCTGCTCACAGGCGAACATCGAACCCGTTCGGCCGAAGCCGACGGCGATCTCATCATGGATCAAGTGCACGCCGTAGCGATCACAGGCTTCGCGCAGCAGCTTGAGGTAGACGGGATGATACATCCGCATACCGCCGGCGCACTGGATCAGCGGTTCGACAATGACAGCCGCGACCTCTTCATGATTCTCGGCGAGGGTTTTCTCCATGTGCTCGAACATCTGCCGGCTATGGGCTTCCCAGCTGACGCCCTCTTCGCGCTCGTAGCAATCGGGCGAAGGGACGGTGATCACATCCATCAACAGCGGTTCATAGGTTTGCTTGTACAGCGCTACGTCGCCCACAGCCAGCGCGGCGAGGGTCTCGCCGTGGTAGCTGTTGGACAGGGTAATAAAGCGCTTTTTCCGTGGTTGGCCGATGTTCAACCAATAATGGAAGCTCATTTTCAACGCGACTTCGATACAGGACGAGCCGTTGTCAGCATAGAAGCAGCGGGTGAGCGGGGCCGGCGTTATCTGGACCAGCCGTTCGGACAACTCGATTACCGAAGGATGACTGAAGCCGCTCAGAATGACGTGCTCAAGGGTGTCGAGCTGATCCTTGACTCGCTGATTGATATGCGGATTGGCATGGCCAAAAATATTGACCCACCAGGAACTCACGGCATCGAGGTAGCGGTTGCCTTCGAAGTCATGCAGCCATACCCCTTCACCCCGTTGGATCGGGATGACCGGCATGTGTTCGTGATCTTTCATCTGGGTGCAGGGGTGCCAGAGCACAGAAATATCGCGCTGCATCCACTGATTGTTCAAGCCCATAATCGCCTCACCACGAGAAAATGATGCGGCGATTGTACATGAGCCGTTATGTTGCTGCAGGCCCTCAACGGGTGCCGAAGATCACCATCGTCTTGCCCTTCACATCGATAAGACCCTGCTCTTCAAGATTCTTCAGCACTCGGCCGACCATCTCGCGTGAGCAGCCGACGATACGACCGATTTCCTGTCGGGTAATCTTGATTTGCATACCGTCAGGATGGGTCATCGCATCAGGCTGCTTGCACAGCTCGAGCAGGCTGCCTGCGACGCGACCGGTCACGTCGAGGAATGCCAGGTTGCCTACCTTGCGGGTGGTGTTGCGTAAGCGCTCGGCCATTTGTCGACCGACCGCATAGAGCAGCTCGGGGTCGCGTTGGCTTAGCTCGCGGAATTTGCTGTAGCTCATCTCCGCGACTTCGCATTCCGATTTGGCGCGCACCCAGGCGCTGCGGTCCTGTTGCGCGAGATGCTGATCGAACAGGCCCATCTCGCCGAAAAAGTCGCCCTGGTTCAGATAGGCAATGATCATTTCCCGGCCGTGCTCGTCTTCGATGAGGATGGTCACCGATCCTTTGACGATATAGAAGAGGGTTTCGGAAGAGTCGCCAGCGTGGATGATGGTGCTGCGTGCGGCGAAGCGGCGGCGATGACAATAAGAGAGGTAAGCGTCGATATTCTTTATTTTTGGTATGGGGGCTATAGCAACCATGTGATGTGTCCTTGCAGTGGGCTGATAAACTGGGTCCTTGGACAAAAAAACCGGACTATCCTTTTGCTCCGTTATTGTGGTCCTTATCATAGGATGCCTGGCATCCATGCAGCCTCATTTCCGAGACCAAATCTGATTATGTCCAGTTTCACTGCAAATGACCATACCGCCACTGGCCCGTTTGGCCTGTGTTATTCTGCCGGTCTTTCGAATTGTGAATTGGTGCCGCTGGAGAGCATATGAAAGCGCATATCAAGTGGGTTGATGGGGCAATGTTCGTCGGCGAATCCGGCAGCGGCCACACATTGGTTATGGATGGTCCGCCTGAGGCAGGCGGACGCAACATGGGTGTCCGGCCGATGGAAACGGTGCTTATCGGTCTGGGGGGGTGCGCCAGTTATGATGTGGTGAGCATCCTGCGCAAGGCGCGGCAGGATATCCGGGATGTACAGACCGTGCTTGAAGGCGAGCGCGCCGAGACTGAGCCAAAGGTGTTCACGGCGGTGCACGTGCACTTTATCGTCAGCGGCAAGAACCTCAAGGAGCAACACGTCAAACGTGCGGTGGAGCTTTCAGCCGAGAAGTACTGCTCTGCTTCGATCATGTTTGGCCGCGCTGGCGTGAAGATGTCGCACGATTACGAGATCATCGAAGTAGACTGACCCGCCATGGCCAGCTGCGCCTCAGGCGCGGTAGCTGGCCTTTGTCATGACCCGTGACATCAATGTCATCGCCAATTTGACGGGCGCCGGGAACACTGCCCCCCCTGCATCGAGGGCCTGGTTCCCGTGTTCGATCTCGTCTTCACGCATCTGTTCGAGGATAGCGCGCGATTTTGCGTCTTTCCCGGGCAGGTCTTCGAGGTGATCATCGAGATGCTTTTCTACCAGCTGCTCGGTTGCTGCAACAAAGCCCAGACTGATTCGATCGCTGACCAGTCCTGCGGCAGCCCCCATTCCGAATGACAGTCCATAGAACAACGGGTTGAAAACGCTGGGATGACTGCGCAGCTCGCGCAGCCGCTGTTCACACCAGGCCAGATGGTCTATTTCCTCGGCCGCGGCCTGCTCCATTTTGCCTCGCACATCCGGAAGTTTCGCGGTGAGAGCCTGCCCTTGATATAAAGCCTGCGCGCAGACTTCTCCCGTGTGATTGATACGCATGAGGCCGGCAATATGCCGTCGCGCGTTTTCGGGTATATCATCACTGGTGATGTGCTGTGCCGGGGATGGTCGGTTGGCTTGAGCCGCGCCGGGGATCAGCGTGCGCAGCGACTGATCAGCTTGCACCAGTAATCGATCAATCAGACTGTAATGACGTGAAGCGCTCATCGCGTACTCCTAGGGCAGGTAGATGGGTCGGCGGCTGTTCTGATGCGGCCGTTTAGCCCGGCGGCCAGCCCATTTGCCGCTGTCCGAGCACATGCAGATGAATATGGTATACCGACTGGCTACCGAATTCCTTGCAGTTGAAAACTGTCCGAAACCCCTGGTCACAGCCCTGTTCAAGCGCCAGTTTCTGCCCGATGTAGGTCATATGCCCGACCAGCGCGCGGTCATCTTCGGTCATGTCGTTCAACGTGGCGATATGCTTTTTAGGCAATACCAGAAAGTGCACCGGCGCCTGTGGATTGATGTCATGAAAGGCGATGACCTGGTCATCTTCAAACAGGGTTTTAGCCGGGATCTTGCCTTCAGCTATCTTGCAGAACAGACAGTCCACTAGGTGCTCCTCGTTATCGCGTGCAGAATTTCAGTTTAACCAACCGTGGCGAGAATGAAACCACGGCATATTGCAAAGCGGTCGGTCAGAATGGCTTGAGCACTACCAGCAGCACGATGGCCATCAATACCAATACCGGAGCTTCGTTAAACCAGCGGTAAAACACGTGCGAGCGCGTATTCTGGTCAGCGGCGAAGGTTCGTAGCAGGGCACCGCAGGCGAAGTGGTAGACCACTATCAGCGCGACCAGCGTGAGCTTGGCATGTAGCCAGGCCTGCTCAAGATACCCGGGCTGCAGCATCACCATCCAGAGCCCCAGCACTACCGCTACCAGCATGGACGGCATCATGATGCCCCGATAAAGCTTGCGCTCCATCACCTTGAACCGCTCCAGGCTCAGCCGATCATCTGCAGCGGCGTGATAGACGAACAGGCGAGGCAGATAAAACAGGCCCGCAAACCAGGTGATGACAGCGATGATATGGAATGCCTTGATCCAGAGATACACCTGACGATCCTTAACAAGTTTCGGCACGCTGCCGATGATGGGATGGCTTTACTGGTAATTTGCTCCAGCGGACTCTTATCATAGAGGTCTATTTGCCATGTTCAATCGTTTTGGGGAGCAATCATGATCAGGATCGGCATTGTCGGCGGCACCGGGTATACCGGAGTGGAACTGCTTCGGTTACTGGCTCAGCATCCTGAAGCGCAGGTTGAGGTCATCACTTCCCGATCGGAAGAGGGCGTCCGCGTCATCGACATGTACCCTAATTTGCGCGGCCATTATGACAATCTGGCCTTCAGTGTTCCGGATGTACAGCGGCTCGGCGCCTGCGACGTCGTGTTTTTCGCCACGCCACATGGTGTTGCCCATTCCATGGCTGCCGAGTTGCTGGCCACGGGCGTTCGGGTGATTGACCTGTCCGCCGATTTCCGGCTCAAGGATGCCGAGGAGTGGGCGCAATGGTATGGCCAGCCGCATGGCGCTGCCGATTTGCTTGGCCAGGCCGTCTATGGTCTGCCAGAAGTAAACCGGGAGGCAATACGCAGCGCGCAGCTGATCGCTGTGCCAGGTTGCTACCCGACCGCCGTGCAACTGGGGCTACTGCCTCTGCTTGAAGCCGGATTGGCCGATACCATGCGACTGATTGCCGATTGCAAGTCTGGTGTTAGCGGTGCTGGACGTGGCGCGAGCGTCGGTGCGCTGTTTGGCGAGGCGGGTGAAAGCATGAAAGCCTATGGCGTAATAGGACACCGGCACCTTCCAGAAATCAGCCAGGGCTTGCGCATTGCGTCAGGGGGGCAGATAGGTCTGACATTCGTACCACACCTGACGCCCATGATCCGCGGTATTCACGCTACGCTTTATGCCACAGTCACGGATCATTCTGTCGATCTGCAGCAGCTATTCGTTGACCGCTATGCAGACGAGCCTTTCGTCGATGTGATGCCGGCAGGAAGTCATCCTGAAACGCGAAGCGTACGCGGCGCGAACCAGTGCCGGCTGGCGGTTCATCGTCCGCAGGGAGGCGACCTGGTGGTGGTCCTCTCGGTGATCGATAACCTCGTCAAGGGCGCATCCGGACAGGCGATCCAGAATATGAACATTGCGCTGGGGCTCGAAGAAAGCCTCGGACTCGCTCATCCGGCGCTGATGCCTTGACCGACCAGTTGCTGCGCCGGGTTCCGTTACGGCGCGGACATCGTCTTGCCGTGGTTCCGGTGGAATCACGGTTCGCCCGCCTGGCCAGGCGCGTCCTGGCGATATTTGTGTTACTGGCATTTCCGGCTGCCGCCTGGCTTGGGTGGGATGCCGCCCTGCGGTCGCAATTAGTCGAAAATCATTCCCAGCTGCGTGACAGCCATCAAACGCTTCGGGCTGAGCTGGACCAGACGCAGCAGCGTTACCAGCAACTGGAAGTCGATCTGCTGGTCGCCCGCGAAGCAGTGAGAGATGGTCGGAAGATTATCACTGATCTGGAACAGCAACTCTTCAAGCTGCAGCAGGATCTTGCTACCTATCAGGGTGCATTGGCACCCAATGCGATGGTGCCGGGCTTGCGCTTCCAGGCGTTTGAGTTGCAGTCCACCGAGCGCCCGGATGTGTTTCGCTACAAGGTTATGGTCAGCCGGGTAGGCAGCGAGAGCGAAACAACACAGGCGACCCTGTTTATTGAGGTGCACGGCTCGCGCGACGGTGAGGAAGTAGTGATACCTTTATCGAGCATGACTGCGGTCGGAGACGATGAAGGGCTGGCGCTGGATTTTCGCTATTTTCAGGTGCTGCCGGCCAGTGGCAGGGAAGCCGAATTGTCGCTTCCAGAAGGGTTTCAACCTAAACGTGTGCATCTACGTGCCGAGCATGACGGCAAGACGTTGGTGGAACAGATGTTCGACTGGACAGTAACGGGAGCAAAATCCTGATGTGGAAAACCGAAAAGCTAAAAAAAATGGACATCAGTCAGTTTGGTGGGAAGACGACCGTCATTGCCCAGGATGCGGTGGTGCGTGGTGATATCCGCTTCCAGGGAGCGTTGCAAATTGATGGGCGTGTGATTGGTAGCATTGAAGCCGAGCAGGGGTTGGTTCGGGTCAGCGAGCACGGTCAGGTTGAAGGCGTGATCAGGGCGCCCAGCGTGAAAGTGAATGGCCAGATAATGGGTGATGTGTATGCGTTCGAGCATTTGGAGCTGGACACCAACGCCCGCATCAACGGAGATCTGCACTACCGTTTCATGGAAATGGTAATGGGCGCACAGATAAGCGGTCAGTTGAAATATCTGGGCAACGAGCTGGCCAATGACGAGCTGCCGGTCAATCTGGCTTCGATAGGAAGCGAGCCGGGTGAATAGTTGACCAAAAGACTCGGGTTAACCATAATACCGGGTCTGTTGTGCTGCGGTACCCGCTGCTGGAGGTTGTATGTCGACTGCTGAAATCTTTACCCCCACTCCGCTGAACTTCTCGGATAGCGCGGTTGGTAAGGTGCGTGCTCTCATCGAAGAAGAGGGCAATGAGCGCCTGAGCCTGCGTGTGTTTGTTACGGGGGGCGGCTGTTCGGGGTTCCAATACGGATTCACCTTCGACGATGAGCTGGCCGAGGACGATACGGTTGTCGAGCGTGGCGGTGTGAGGCTGGTAGTGGATCCGATGAGCTTCCAGTATCTCGCTGGTTCAGAAGTTGATTATCAGGAAGGTCTCGAAGGTTCCCGTTTCGTGATCAACAATCCTAACGCGGCTAGCACGTGCGGCTGCGGTTCATCATTCTCTATCTGAGTCAGTAGCCTGTCCGCTACGGCGGGCCGTACCGGTGTCCTCTCATCTCATTGGGCGCCGCCCCGATAACCGGTGTTCGTGGTTGTCGTACCCCCTTTGAAAATCCGAACAAATGCAGCGCCGGCTTCCCTTCGCTGAGTAGGAGAAAGGGTTTGTCCAAGCAAGCGAAACAACCCTTGGCCAGTCTGATCTTTTTTCCTGTCGCCACCGCCTACGGCGCATTTATCCTGCCGTGGTCCGTGCTGGCACAGTTTGGAATACTGGCTGCTCCTCCTGGTCTGGTCGGTTCTCTAGGTCACGCCCACGAAATGCTGTTTGGCTTTGCCATCGCGGTTGTGGCGGGGTACGTGCTTGGTCCGCAGCCTCGGCGGTGGCTGGGGACAATGCTCTCGCTCTGGCTTGCTGCACGTGTTGCTTTTCTCGGCTGGCCTGCAAGTTACCTGTCGGCATTGGCCAATATTCTGTTTGCTGCGGTTCTTGCCTACAAAGTGGTGCCGCGCTTCGCTGCCGCGAAAAAATGGCGCAACAAAACGCTTGCGCCCATTTTGCTTGGACTATGTGTGGCTGCGGCCGTGTTTCAGACGCTGCTGCTGGCTGATCACCCTGGACCGGCGCATGGATTGTTGTTCGAAGCCATTCTGTTATTAAGTGCGCTGATGTTCTTCATGAGCGGAAGAATGCTCGCGCCCGCCATAGCGACGCATCTGTTGAAACAGAACCGCGAGCTTCAAGCCCGACTTCAGCCGCGGTTGGAGGGATATGTGCTCCTGTTGCTGGCTTCGGCTCTGACCGCCAATCTGCTTCCAGGCGAAGCGGCACAGTTAATTGTGGGGATTTCACTCCTTGTTTCAGCGGGTGTGGCCCTGGTCCGGCTGCTGCGTTGGCCTGTCTGGCAATGTCTGGATCGGTCGGATCTGCTTGCTTTGACGGCAGGTTATACCTGGTTGGTTGTTGGATGGCTCCTGATCGGTGGTGCGCTGCTTTTCCAGGCGCTGCCGTTGTCGACGGCGTTGCATGGGGTTAGCGTCGGAGCGTTGGGGAGCCTGACGCTTTCTGTCATGGCGCGTAGCCAGGCGCAGCGGACTCGAAAGGACCCCAACGCTGCGCCGGCAATCTACCTTGCGACAGGGTTGATCAGTCTCGCTGCCGTAGCCCGCATCTTCGCTGGTACGCTGATTCCGGTCGTGGAAATGCATGTGTTGGCTGCCACTGGCTGGAGTGTGGCGTTTCTCGGTTTGCTGGTTTTCCTGCTCAGGTTCAGAAACGTACCCGGCAAAACAGCACGACCTTGATCAAGCCGGATACAACGCCCCGAGAATCCGCTTGCCTCGCGCTCCCGTGACGGCGGGTAGGCTCGCGGTTTCTCGTTTATCAAAGCGCCACGCCAGCCAGGCGAAGGCGATAGCTTCCATCCAGTCGGGGTCGACACCGACCGCATGAGTGCTGCTGACCGATAGCGGTGCCAGTAATTGCTCGAGACGTTGCATCAGCCAGCCATTGCGTGCACCGCCGCCGCACAGGTAGATGTCTGCCGTATCGGTGACGCTGGTGAAAACATCCTGAGCGATGGATCGGGCGGTGAGCTCTAGCAGGGTTGCCTGAATATCGGCAGGATCGAAGGTTTCGCTTGCCTGCTGCAGTATGCTTTCCAGCCAGGACGCATTGAAATATTCACGGCCAGTACTTTTCGGCGGCTTACGCTGGAAATAGGGATCATCCAGCATTCGGCTGAGGATTTCGTCTTTCACTGTGCCGCTTCGTGCCCAGTCTCCATCGCGATCGAAGGCTTCGCCATGATGTTGACTGATCCAGTGATCAAGCAGCACATTTCCCGGGCCGCTATCAAAACCCGATACAGCCTGGTTGGGCCTCAGAACCGTCAGGTTGGCAAAGCCACCGATATTGACCAGAACGCGAACGGTTTGCGGGGAGCTGAGCAGCCAATGATGAAACGCCGGAACCAGCGGTGCGCCCTGGCCGCCGGCTGCTACGTCGCGGCTGCGAAAGTCGCATATAACGGAAATCCCGCTAAGTTCGGCGAGCAGGGCAGGAGCGCCGATCTGGCAGCTAAACCCCAGCTCGGGATGGTGTCGAATCGTCTGGCCGTGGCTGCCGATAGCGCTGACCTGTGACGCGTCAATTGAATGCTCGGCGAGTAACGTACGCACTCCGCTGGCCGCGAGTTCGGCCCACGCGATACCGGCATGCCCGGCCCGCTGGATTTCATCAGGGCCGGGTTTGCAAAGTGCGAGCAAATTGTTACGGAGAGAATCGGGAAAAGGCAGGCAGGTCGCGCCTATCAATGCGGCCTGCTGGCCTTCGAAGGAAACCAGCGCGATGTCGATACCATCCAGGCTGGTGCCTGACATGATACCGACATAAAGCTCGGACATTATTCTGCCAGCGATGCCAGCTGAGTACTGCCTTGCTGATCCAGCGCGGCCATCAGGCTATTGCTGATCTCCAGAAAGGCTGTGCGCTCGGCTTTTGGAATAGGGTCGGATACCGGCAGTTTGACGTTAAGCGGATCCACGTGCGTCCCGTTTACCAGGAATTCATAGTGCAGGTGCGGCCCGGTAGAAAGCCCGGTGGTGCCAACATAGCCGATTACCTGACCCTGTGAGACGTTGTCGCCGGCGTTCAGACCCTTGGCAAAGCGGCTCATGTGAGCGTACAAGGTCTGATATTTCTGTCCGTGTTTGATCACTACAGTGTTGCCATAACCGCCTTTGCGTCCGGCATGTACGACACGGCCATCGCCCGTCGCGCGGATCGGCGTGCCGGTCACTGCAGCGTAATCGACACCACGGTGTGGGCGCACGGTTTTCAGTACCGGATGGCGGCGGTTCGGGTTGTAGCGCGAGCTGATGCGAGCCAGCTCGACCGGTGTCCGGATAAAAGCCTTGCGCATGCTGGTGCCGTCTGCGCGGTAATAGCTGCTATTTCCGTTTTTGTCGGTGTACCGAACAGCTGTGAAAATCTTGCCGCGGTTGGTAAAGCGGGCCGCCAGGATGTTATTGGTGCCCACGCGCTTTTCGCCTACATGTAGCTCTTCGAAAAGCACTTCGAAGGAGTCTCCCTTACGGATTTCTCTGGCGAAATCGACGTCATAGCCGAAGATGTTGGCCATCTGCATGGTCAGGTTGTGCGACAAACCGGCTTTCTGGGCTGAAAGGAACAGCGAGCTGTTGATTTCCCCGTTGGCAAACCGTGTCCGAACATCCGGCTTGATGCTTTCAGTCGTGAAAGCAAAGGTGTCCCCCTTTCGGTCGAGCCGGATCGTTTCGAGATCGTTGAGCTTGGAGCGGATGGCTAACAGGTCGCCTGTGTCGTCCTTCTTGAATTCAACGACCTGGCCTACTTTGAGCCGCGTGAACCGTTGTGCATCTTTACTGCTGGATACCACAGAGTGAAGCGAGGCAGCGGAGAATCCGAGCTGGCTGAACAATACTGACAGCGTATTGCCTGCGGCCACGGTGACGCTGATCCAGTCAGTTGGGGGCGCTGCTGTCGCTTCGGCAGGTTCGGGGCTCATCGGCGGAGCGAGAGCAAGCGATTGCAGAATCGCGGGAGACGCTTCAGCTTGAACGGGGGCATCAACAGGCTCGGCCACTTGGAGTGGGGTAATTGTCTCGCCGATCAGCGCATCCAGCTGTTCTGAAACAGAGGGTTGGGTTTCCAGTATGGGGGACGATTCAAGTTCAAGTGGAACGAACGTCCGGCGCGCTTCGACATCCGCCGTAGGGATGACTAGCAGGAAGATACTCAGCGCTGCAGCGATTCCGCTGGCTGCCATAATATGGCTTTTTGGGTATCGCGGCGTCTCTGTCTTTTGAGGAGGCATAAGCGCTCTTGTGATTGATTCTATGGAATGTTGACTAACTTGCTAAATTATAACTGAAACCCTGAAGGCGCAAGTCATAATGTGCATCATCCGTCATTTTTACAACGCAGGCTCTTGACGTTTTTCCGTCATGCCGGGCGCCGCATAATCTGTTCATCGGCCGTGCAAGCTTGAAATTGAGCGGCAATGTTGTAAGGTTTGCTCCTTTTTTATTCCAGACAGCCACAGGATTCCCGACATGAAGCCGGTTGACGAGCAGTTGGCGCTGATCAAGCGCGGTGCGGAAGAGATTCTCGTAGAAGGCGAACTTCGCGCCAAGCTTGAGCGTGGCGTACCGCTGCGAATCAAGGCCGGGTTTGATCCGACTGCCCCGGATCTGCACCTGGGACACACCGTCCTTATTAACAAGCTTCGCCAGTTTCAGGAGCTTGGTCATCAGGTGCTGTTCCTTATAGGTGACTTCACTGGAATGATTGGTGATCCTTCGGGTAAGAACATCACCCGGCAGCCGTTGACGCGCGATCAGGTTATGGCTAATGCGGAAACCTATAAAGAGCAGGTCTTCAAGATTCTTGATCCGGAAAAGACCCAGGTCCTGTTTAACTCCGAATGGATGGATAAGCTCGGTGCGGCCGACATGATCCAGTTGGCGGGCAAATACACCGTAGCCCGTATGCTGGAGAGAGATGATTTCGATAAGCGTTACAAGGGTGGTCAGTCGATAGCAATCCATGAGTTTCTCTATCCGCTGGTGCAGGGATACGACTCGGTAGCGATGAAGGCTGACGTAGAGTTGGGTGGCACGGATCAGAAGTTCAACTTGCTGATGGGGCGTGAGCTGCAGCGGCAGTACGGTCAGGAGCCACAAATCACACTCACCATGCCTTTGCTCGAAGGGCTGGATGGCGTCAAGAAGATGTCCAAGTCGCTGGGCAATTACGTTGGTATCAACGATGTGCCCGGCGAGATGTATAGCAAGATTGTGTCGATGCCAGATGCATTGATGTGGCGTTACTTCGAGCTGCTCAGCTTCCGCAGCATGGCCGAGATAGGGGGTTTCCGTGCTGATGTCGAGAAGGGCGCGAACCCAAGGGATATCAAGATCAGGCTGGCCGAAGAGCTGGTAGCGCGTTTCCATGGTGAGGAGGCAGCTACCAATGCACATCGCTCAGCCGGTAACCGCTTGGCTGACGGGGAGTTGCCCGACGATATGCCGGAGGTTGCATTGGAATCTGATGGACCGTTACCGGTCTCCGCCGTGTTGAATCGTGCTGGACTGGTAAAGAATGCGGCCGCTGCACGGGACCTTCTCGCAGCTGGCTCTGTAAAGGTAGACGGGCAGGTTGTCGAGCGCAGCTTCGAGTTCAATCCGGGCTCTGAATATGTGTGCCAGGCCGGTAAGAAGAAATTTGCACGTATCCGAGTAGAAACGCCTTGACGGCACAATTCAAGCGCCTATAATGCGCCTCTCTCAAGTCATGGCGCTACGGAATAAGCGCTTTGCAATCAATAAGTTAGCGATAACTTAGAGGTTGACAGGCTGGAGATAAGGCGTAGAATGCGCCGCTCTGCGAAGGGCTGGATGGATCGGTTGTTCGCAGCGATGAGGCAGCTCATCAAGGTTT